>VBMV01000049.1 GCA_005878835.1 Gammaproteobacteria bacterium
AGCTCGCGTGGTCCGGCGCCCTGATCATCACGCTGAGCATTCTCGTCCTGAGCATCAGCGCGCGCCTGGTGCTGTTCTCGCTCAACTCCGGCGGCAGGCACTGATGAGCGCATCCGAAGTCCGGTTCGGCGCGCGGCCCGAGGCGGTGAGCGAGGCAACCGCGGTCAAGTTCGAGGTGCGGCATCTCGATTTCTACTACGGCAGCGTGCAGGCGCTCAAGGACATCAATCTCACGCTGCCCGACCGGCGGATCACCGCCTTCATCGGTCCCTCCGGCTGCGGCAAGTCGACGCTCCTGCGTGTGTTCAACCGCATGTACGCGCTGTATCCGGGTCACCGCGCCACCGGTGACGTGCGGCTCGATGGCGAGGACATTCTCGCCCCCACGGTCGACGTGGCGAGCTTGCGGTTCAAAGTGGGCATGGTGTTCCAGAAGGCCACGCCCTTTCCCATGTCGGTCTTCGACAATGTGGCCTTCGGACTGCGCCTGTCGCGGCGCATTTCCCGCAGCGAGCTCGCCGACCGGGTGGAGGCGGCGCTGCGCGAGGCCGCCATGTGGGAAGAGGTCAAGGACAAGCTGCACGAGGACGGGCGCAGCCTCTCGGGCGGCCAGCAGCAGCGTCTGTGCATCGCGCGTACCCTGGCGCTGCGCCCCGAGGTTCTGCTGTTCGACGAGCCCACGGCGGCGCTGGATCCGATCTCCACGCTGCGCATAGAGGAGACGCTGCAGAATCTGCGCGAGAGCTACTGCATCGCCATCGTCACCCACAATCTGCAGCAGGCGGCGCGCGTCTCGAACGTCACCGCCTTCATGTACCTGGGCGAGCTGGTGGAGATCGGCCCGACGGGGCAGATATTCACCGCGCCCAGGAGCCGCCGCACCGACGACTATGTCACCGGAAAATTCGGCTGAGGATCCGCCGGCGCCGGAGCCGCAACGGCCCGCGCCCCCGCGCGCCGCGGCTGCGGGGAGCGGCAACGGCGTCGCCACCCCGCAGAGTGTCGCGCGGCAGCGTGTCGGGGAGGGTGGGCTGAACCTCAAGCCCAGCGGCCGGATGCATGCGCCCGCGTCGGCTGACGCGGCGGCGGGCCGCGCGGAAGCCGCGATCGAGAATCCGCTGTTCTCGTGCCGCGACGTGAGTGTGTTCTACGGCGCCAAGCAGGCGCTGAAGAACGTCACCCTGGACGTCGCGCGCCGCCAGGTGCTGGCGATGATCGGCCCTTCCGGGTGCGGCAAGTCGACGTTCCTGCGCTGCCTGAATCGCATGAACGATACGATCACGGGCGCGCGCGTCACCGGCTCGATCAGGCTGGACGGCCGCGACATCTACGATCAGCGTCAGGACGCCGCGCAGCTGCGCGCCCGCATCGGCATGGTGTTCCAGAAACCGAACCCGTTTCCGAAATCGATCTACGACAACGTCGCCTACGGTCCGCACATCCATGGCCTGGCGCGCAGCCGCGCGCAGCTCGATGACATCGTGTGCACGAGCCTGACGCGCGCGGGGCTGTGGGATGAGGTGAAGGACCGCCTGAGCAGCCCTGGCACCGGGCTCTCGGGCGGCCAGCAGCAGCGACTGTGCATCGCACGCGCCATCGCCGTGCAGCCCGAAGTGATTCTCATGGACGAGCCGTGCTCGGCGCTCGATCCCGTGGCCACCGCCCGCATCGAGGATCTGATCGATGAGCTGCGCGAACAGTATGCGATCGTGATCGTCACGCACTCGATGCAGCAGGCGGCGCGCGTGTCGCAGCGCACCGCGTACTTCCATCTCGGGGAGCTGATCGAGATCGGAGATACCCACCGGGTGTTCACCAACCCGCGTCACCGTCTCACGGAAGACTACATCACCGGAAGACTCGGCTGAAAAACGCACGCAGCGTTCTGCCCGCAGCGCTCGCCGGCCCTCGCAATGCCGGACGGGCTCGCTACTCCACGCCGCGCAGCAGATCGTTGATGGAGGTTTTCGCGCGCGTCTGTGCGTCGACGCGCTTGACGATGACCGCGCAGTACAGGCTGTAGCGCCCGTCCGCCGACGGCAGCGTCCCCGACACCACTACCGAGCCGGCCGGCACGCGCCCGTGCAGGATCGTGCCGGTGGTGCGGTCGTAGATGCGGGTGCTCTGCCCGATGAAGACCCCCATGGAGATCACCGCGCCCGCTTCGACCACGACGCCTTCGACGACTTCGGAGCGTGCGCCGATGAAGCAGTCGTCCTCGATGATGGTGGGGCTGGCCTGCAGCGGCTCGAGAACCCCGCCGATACCGACCCCGCCCGACAGGTGCACGTTACGCCCGATCTGTGCGCACGACCCCACCGTCGCCCAGGTGTCGACCATGGTCCCGGAGCCGACCCAGGCGCCGATGTTGACGTAGCTCGGCATCAACACGACGTTGGGCGCGATGTAGGCGCCGCGGCGCACCAGCGCGTGCGGCACGATGCGAGCGCCGCCGGCGCGCAACTGCTCTTCGGTGGCGGCGGCGTACTTCAGCGGCACCTTGTCGTAGAAGCGGGTGAACCCGGCATCCATCGGCGCGCTATCGCGGGCGCGGAAGTACAGCAGCACCGCCTTCTTCAGCCATTCGTTGACCACCCAGCCGCCGGCGTGCGGCTCGGCAACCCGCGCCCGGCCGCTGTCGAGCAGCGCCAGGCACTCCTCCAGCGCCGCCTCCAGCTGCGGCGGCACATTCTTCGCGCTCAAGCCGGCGCGGCGCTCGTACGCGGCGTCGATGATGGACTTGAGGCTGGTGAGATCGCTCATGCGGACGTTCCCGCGCCTGGCGCCAGCCAGTGTGTCTGCAGAAATTCGCGCAGGCGCTGCGCCGCCTCCACGCACCGCGCCACCTCCGGCACGAGCGAGATGCGCACGCGCCCGGCGCCCGGATTGCCGGCCACGCCCGTGCGGCCGAGGTAGCTGCCGGGCAGCACGGTGAGGTTCTCGCGCGCGAACAGCTCGCGCGTGAAGCGCTCGTCATCCCCGCCCACGTGCGGCCACAGATAGAACGCGCCTGCCGGCCGCGCCAGGCTCATCAGCGGGGTCAGCAGCGGCAGCACGCGCGCGAACTTCTCCTGGTAGAGGCGGCGGTTGGACGCGGCGTGGGCGTCGTCCTGCCACGCCGCGGCGCTGGCGAGCTGCGTCGGCACCGGCATGGCGCTGCCGTGGTAGGTCCGGTACAGCAGCAGCCGCGCCATGATCGCGGGGTCCCCGGCCACGAACCCGGAGCGCAGGCCCGGGACACTGGAGCGCTTGGAAAGACTGTGAAATACCACGCAGCGCTCGAAGCGAGCGCGGCCGGCCGCCTGGGCTGCCTGCAGGAGTCCGGCCGGCGGCGCGTCCTCCTCGAGGTAGATATCCGCGTAACACTCATCCGCGGCGATGAGAAAGTCGTAGCGATCGGCGAGGCTGAGCGCCTGCTGCAGCAGCGACAGCGGCAGTACGGCGCCGGTGGGGTTTCCGGGACTGCACAGGAACAGCACCTGACAGCGCCGCCACACCGCCGCGGGCACCGCGGCGAGGTCGGGAAGGTAATCGTTCGCGTCCGTGGTATCCAGCAGAAAGGGGCGTGCGCCGGCCAGCAGCGCCGCGCCCTCGTAGATCTGGTAGAAGGGATTGGGCATGGCGACGAGCGGTGCACGCGCGCCATCCACCGCCGCCTGCACGAACGCGAACAGCGCCTCGCGCGTGCCGTTCACCGGCAGCACCATGGTGTCGGCATCGACGCTCCCGGCGCTGAGTCCGTAGCGCCGCGTGAGCCAGCCGGCGCAGGCGGCGCGCAGCTCCGGCAGACCTGCGGTCGCAGGATAGCTGCCCAGCCGATCCAGATGACGGCGCAGCGCCTCCAGCAGGAACGCCGGCGGGGTGTGCTGCGGCTCGCCGATCGACATGGCGATGGGCTCAAGCTGCGACGGCGCGGTGATGCCGGCCTTGAGCCGGGCCAGGCGCTCGAAGGGATAGGCGTGCAGGGCCTCGAGGCGCGGATTCATGTGCGCAGCGCGCCGCCAGCCGGCTCGCGCAGCGCCGCCTGGCGCTCATCGAGCGCCTGCACCAGGCGCTCGCGCAGCCGCTCGGCGGCCGCCGGCTCGAGCGGGCGGTTGTCGAAATCGGTGAGGTAGAACACGTCCTCGGCGCGCTCGCCGACGGTCATGATCTTGGCGGCGTGCAGCTCGACGCGCTCCGCCATCAGCACCTTGCCGACCTCGCACAGCAGGCCCGGACGGTCGCCGGCGGTCAGCTCCAGCACCGAGCGGCGGTTGCGCTCATCCACGCTGAGCGCGATCTGGGTGGGCGTGTTGAACATGCGCGCCTGGCGCGGCGCGCGCCGCGATACCGCAAACGGCGCATCCGCCGCTCCGCGCAGCGACCCCCACAGCGCCTGCTCGATCTCCACCTGGCGGTCGTTGTCGGTGATCGGCGCGCCGTCGTCCTCCAGCAGGTGATAGAGGTCGAGACTGAAGCCATCCCCGGTCGGGGTGATGCGCGCATCGACGATGTTGAGGCCGAGCTGATCGAGCGCCGCGGTGGTGCGCGCGAAACCATGGCGCCGCGGGCGCGTGAAGATCAGCGCCGCGGTGGTGCCGCGCACGCTGCGCGGCTCGAGCGCGACCAGGGGCTCATCGGATGCCGCGTCACGCTCGGCAAGGAGCCGTGCATGCCAGGCGATCTCTTCGGGCGAGTGCTGCAGGAAATAGCCGGCCGAGAAGCGCGTCCACGCGCCCGCGATGTCGGCCTCGCTGACGCCCCGCTCGATGAGCAGTCGCCGTGCGGCGTCCTGGGTCTCGCGCACCAGGTGCTCCGGATCGATCGGGCTCTCCAGCCCCCGGCGCAGGGCTCGTTTCACGCGCTGGTAGAAGTCCCGGAACAGCGATGCCTTCCAGGAGTTCCACAGCTTCGGATTGGTGGCGCGCACGTCCGCGCAGGTGAGCACGTACAGGTAATCCAGGTGCGTCTCGTCGCCGACCTTGCGCGCGAACGCGTTGATGACCTGCGGGTCGCCGATGTCCTGCTTCTGCGAGGTGATCGACAGCTGCAGGTGGTTGCGCACCAGCCAGGCGACCAGGCGCGCATCGTACGGGGACAGGCCCTGCTCCAGACAGAACGCCTCCGCGTCCACCGCGCCGAGCTCGGAATGATCGCCGCCGCGCCCCTTGGCAATGTCGTGAAACAGCGCGGCGAGGTAGGCGACTTCGCTGCGCGGCAGCTGCTGCATGACGCGCGAGGCTTCCGGCAGCTCATGGTCGTAACGCGGGATCGCGAAGCGGCGCAGGTTGCTCACCACGAACAGCGTATGCGCATCGACCGTGTAGGCATGGAACAGGTCGTACTGCATGCGCCCGACGATGCGCCCGAATGCCGGGATGTAGCGCCCCAGCACGCCGTAGGTGTTCATGCGCCGCAGCTCGTGCGTGACGCCCACCGGCGAGCGCAGGATCTCGAGGAACAGGCGGTGATGGCGCGGGTTCTGGCGGAACTCCTCGTCGATGAGCCACAGATTGCGCGCCACCGCGCGCATGGTCGAGGCGCGCACGCCGCGCAGTCCCTCGTTCTGCTGCAGCAGCACGAACAGCTCCAGCAGCGCTGCGGGCGTGCGCTCGAACACCTCCTCGCTGACCGCTTCGAGGGAGCCGTTGCGCACCTGGAAGCGCGCATTCAGCGGCCGCGGCGGCTCGCTCTCGGAGAGGATCGCCTCGCGAAACAGCTGCAGCAGCAGCTCGTTCAGCAGGCTCACGTCCATGACCGTGCGGTAGTAGCGCTGCATGAACTGCTCGACCGCGAGCGTGTAGGAGGCGTCCTCGTAACCGAAGCTGCGGGCGAGGCGGATCTGGTGATCGAACAGCAGGCGATCCTCGCGCCGCGCGGTGAGGGTGTGCAGGCCGAAGCGCACCTTCCACAGAAACGCCTGCGCCTGCTGCAGGCGCCGCAGCTCCGCGAGCGTGAGGAACGCGTGCGTCGCCAGGCCATCGAGGCTGTCGGCGCCGAAATGCCGCTTCGCCACCCAGGCGATGGTCTGGATGTCGCGCAGCCCCCCGGGGCCCGTCTTGACGTTGGGCTCGAGGTTGTAGGCGGTGTCGTTGGCCTTCAGGTGCCGCTCGGCCTGCTCGCGCACTTTCGCCTCGAAGAACTGCTTCACCGGCCAGATGCGCTCGGGTGCCAGCGCGCTGCGCATGGCGGCGAGCAGTTGCGCATCTCCGGCGAGCAGGCGCGCTTCCAGGAGCGTGGTCATGACGCCGACGTCGCCGACGCATTCCTCGGCGCACTGCGCCACGGTGCGCACGCTGTGGCCGACCTCGAGCCCGATGTCCCACAGGAACGCCACCAGGGTGCCGATGGCGGCGCTCCCCGCCGCGTCCGGCGCAGCCGGCACGAGCAGCAGGATGTCGATGTCGGAAGCGGGGTGCAGCTCGCCGCGGCCGTAACCCCCGACCGCGACCAGGGTCCCGGCCTGCGCGGCGCAGTGCCTGCGCCAGGCCTCGCGCAGCGCCGCGTCGATGAGCGCCGCGCGCGCGTGCACCAGGTGCTCGACGGGCTCCTCGGCGATGAAGCGCGCCTTCAGCTCCTCGTGCCCCTGGCGCAGCAGCTCACGCCAGGCGGCCGGCTCGTGCGCGGCGGCGAGTTGTGCCGGCAGTCGCGCCAGCAGCGGCCAGGAGACGGCGGGGGACGTGGCGGGGCGCGTTTCCTCGAGCAGCTCTGAGTCCGAGGCGCCCATGGTGCGCGCAGCTATGGCTGCGCCCCGTTCGCGGGAAGAGTCAGCACGTCGAACCCGGTGTCGGTGACCAGCACGGTGTGCTCCCACTGCGCCGACAGGGAATGGTCCTTGGTGATGACGGTCCAGCCGTCGGGGAGCAGGCGCACGTGGCGCTTGCCCGCGTTCACCATGGGTTCGATGGTGAAGGTCATGCCCGCCTTGAGCTCGAGCCCGGTGCCGGGCTCGCCGTAGTGCAGCACCTGCGGGTCCTCGTGATAGACACGCCCGATGCCATGGCCGCAGTACTCGCGCACCACCGAGTAGTCGTTCTCCTCGACGAAGCTCTGGATGGCGTGCCCGATGTCGCCCAGGCGCGCGCCCGGACGCACCGTCTCGATGCCGCGCCACATGGCGGCGAAACAGGTCTCGGAGAGGCGTTGCGCGTGCGCCGGCGCCTTGCCCACCAGGTACATGCGGCTGGTGTCGCCGTGGAATCCGTCGCGGATCACGGTGACGTCGATATTGACGATGTCGCCGGCCTTCAGGCGCTTGTCATTCGGGATGCCGTGGCAGACCACGTGGTTCACCGAGGTGCAGATGGTCTTGGGAAAGCCGCGGTAGTTGAGGTTCGCTGGCACCGAGCGCTGCACGTTCACGATATGGTCGTGGCAGAGCCGGTCGAGCTCCTCGGTCGTCACCCCCGGCACCACGTGCGCCGCGATCATGTCGAGCACCTCGGCGGCGAGGCGCCCGGCGGTGCGCATCTTCGCCTGTTCCTCGGGGGTCTTGATGGTGACTTGCATGGGTTGCGAGATGGGGTCGCGGCGCCTTAAGCCAAGGGGGTGTCGCGGGCAGCGTAAGACATTGTTCCGACGAGGTCTTCATGGTATAAAGCGCGGCCTTTTTTGGCAACGCAACCCACACGCGCATCGTTAACCTTGGTGACTGGGTGTCCTGAAGGACGCGCCTCACGGCCCGCCTTGAGGATGGTCACGGGGATGCGCGGAGGCTCAACCCGCACAGGAGTCTTTACATGCCCGGCGTGTCCATGCGACAGATGCTGGAGGCGGGAGTCCATTTCGGACATCAGACCCGCTTCTGGAACCCGAAGATGGCTCCCTACATCTTCGGCGAGCGAAACAGGATCCACATCATCAACCTCGAGAAGACGCAGCCGATGTACGCGGAAGCTGCGCAGTTCATCAAGGCAGTGATTGCCGACGGCGGCAAGGTGCTGTTCGTCGGCACCAAGCGCTCGGCGCGCGAGTCGATCCAGAAGGAAGCCGAGCGTGCGGCGCAGCCGTTCGTGAACCAGCGCTGGCTGGGCGGCATGCTCACGAACTTCAAGACCATCCGCCAGTCCATCAAGCGGCTCGGGGAGATCACCGAGCTCGCCGCCTCCGGTGCGCTGGAGAAGCGCGGCAAGAAGGAGGCCACCCAGTTGCGGCGCGAGATGGACAAGCTCGAGAGGAGTCTCGGCGGCATCAAGCACATGGACTCGCTCCCGGACGCGCTGTTCGTGGTCGACGTCGGGCACGAGAACATCGCGCTTCACGAGGCGAAGAAGCTCGGCATTCCGGTGGTGGCCATCGTCGACACCAACTGCTCGCCCGATGGCATCGAGTACGTGATCCCGGGCAACGACGACGCCATGCGCGCCATCCAGCTGTATGCCGCCGGCATTGCCGATGCGGTGCTCGAGGGCAAGCAGTCGGTGCCGCAGGTCGCGGTCGGGGAGGACGAGTTCGTCGAGCTCGATGAGGCGGGCAACCCGCGCAAGAAGGCCGCGCGCGGCCGGCAGCGCCCGCAGGCGACGGTGCGCAAGAAGGCCCCCGCACGGCGCAAGCTCCCGCCCGTCAAGGCACCGGCGGTTGCGGCCGAGGAGCTGCTCGGCGCCGAGGACGAGGACCTCGAGGCGGAGGAGGCGGTCGAGCCCGTGGCGGCCGCCGGCACGGTCCCGGCGCCCGAGGCCGTGGCGCGCCGGCCCACCGCCGCGCCGGGCCGCCGCAAGGGCCGCGGCACCGCGGGCGCCGAGAGTTAGCCCATGAACATCACAGCAGACGCAGTCAAGCAGCTGCGCGAGCGCACCGGCGCGGGCATGATGGAGTGCAAGAAGGCGCTCGTCGAAGCCAAGGGTGACCTGGACGCCGCCGCCGAGCTCATGCGCAAGCAGGGCCACGCCAAGGCCGACAAGAAAGCGGCGCGGCTGGCCACCGAGGGGGTGGTGGTCGTCGCCCGATCCGCCGACGCGCGCACCGCCGCCATGGTCGAGATCAACTGCGAGACCGACTTCGTCGCCCGCGAGCAGAGCTTCCGCGCCTTCGCCCAGGCGGTGGCCGAGTGCGCCCTGACCTCGCAGCCGGCGAGCCTGGCGGCGCTCGGGGAGGCGAAGCTCCCCTCCGGCGAGAGCATCGAGGAGCGCCGGCGCGCGCTCATTGCCAAGATCGGCGAGAACATCAGCGTGCGGCGCTTCGCGGTGCTCAGCGCGCCTGAGCACCTGGGCGCCTACGTGCACGGCACGCGCATCGCGGCGCTGGTGGCGCTGAAGGGTGGCGCGGCGGGTCTCGCCTACGATCTGGCGATGCACGTTGCGGCCAGCAACCCCCGCTACCTGAGCCAGGCCCAGGTGCCGGCGGAGGTCATGGCGAAGGAGCGCGAGATCCTCACGCAGCAGGCCCAGGGCGAGGGCAAGCCGCCGGAGATCGTCGCCAGGATGGTCGAGGGCCGGCTGCGCAAGGCCCTGGGCGAGATCACGCTCGCCGGCCAGCCGTTCGTCAAGGACCTGGACGTGACGATCGAGAAGTTGCTAAAGGGTGCCAAGGCGCAGGTCGTGGCGTTCGAGCGCTTCGAGGTCGGCGCCGGCATCGAGAAGAGACCGGAGGGCACCGGACCTGCGGTCAGGCACTGAAGCGCGGGCACTGCTCAAGGACGCAAACCCCGCCGCGCGCGGGGTTTTTTCCATCGGCGGAGGTAGTGAGATGACGCAAGCCAAGGCGCGCTACTCGAGAATCCTGGTGAAACTCTCGGGTGAGGCCCTGATGGGCAATGGCGACTACGGCATCGATCCGGCGGTCATCCGGCGCATCGCCGGGGAGCTGCAGGACATCAGGCAGATGGAGGTGCAGGTCGCGGTGGTGATCGGCGGCGGCAACATCTTCCGCGGCGCGGGGCTGGCGCGCGCCGGCATGGACCGGGTCGCGGCCGACCACATGGGCATGCTCGCCACGGTGATGAATGCGCTCGCCATGCAGGATGCGCTCGAGGGCTTGGGTCTGCACGCCCGGGTGATGTCCGCGATCCGCATCAACGAGGTGTGCGAGGACTACATCCGCCGCCGCGCCATGCGGCACCTGGAGAAGGGTCGCGTGACCATCTTCGCCGCCGGCACCGGCAACCCGTTCTTCACCACCGACACCGCCGCCGCGCTGCGCGCCATCGAGATCAACGCCGACGTACTGTTGAAGGCCACCAAGGTGAACGGCGTGTATTCGGAGGATCCGCTGCGCAATCCGGCCGCCGTGCGCTACCCGCGCCTGACCTTCGACCGCGTGCTCAGCGAGAAGCTCAACGTCATGGATGCCACCGCCATCGTCATGTGCCGCGACAACCGCTTGCCTTTGCGGGTGTTCAATCTGAACAATCCCGGGGATCTCACCCGCATCGTACGCGGCGAGGACGTGGGTACGGCCGTGACGCTCGAGTGAGCCGCGCTGCATCGAGGAGAAGGCCCCATGCTCGAAGACCTCAAGAAAGACGCCGCCACGCGCATGGTGAAGTGCGTACAGAACTTCCAGGCGGATCTGAAGAAGCTGCGCACCGGCCGGGCGCACCCCAGCCTCATCGAGCACCTGAAGGTCGACTACTACGGCTCGGAGGTGCCGCTGCAGCAGGTGGCGAGCATCGCGGTCGAGGAGGGCCGCACGCTGGTCATTTCCCCATGGGAGAAGGCGAGCGTGCAGGCGATCGAGAAGGCGATCTTCAAGTCCGATCTGGGACTCACGCCCATGACCGCCGGCACCGTGATCCGTATTCCCATGCCGCCGCTCACCGAGGAGCGGCGCCGCGAGATCAGCAAGGTACTGCGGCACGACGCGGAGAGCGCCCGCGTCGCGGTACGCAACGTGCGCCGCGATGTCATGAACGACATCAAGGAGATGCTGAAGGAGAAACTGGTCTCGCAGGACGATGAGCGGCGCGCTGAAACAGAGGTGCAGAAGCTCACCGACAAGCACATCGCCGACATCGAGGCGCTGCTCGCCGCCAAGGAGAAGGAGGTCATGCAGGTGTGATGGTCGCCCCCGCCTCCAAGCTCACGCCCAGGCACGTCGCGATCACCATGGACGGCAACGGCCGCTGGGCGGCGGCGCGCGGCCTGGCGCGCTCGGCCGGACACCGCGCCGGGCTCACCCCGGTGCGCATGTGTATCGAGGAGTGCGCGCGCCGCGGCGTGGAGGCCCTCACGCTGTTCGCCTTCTCGAGCGAGAACTGGGGACGGCCGGCGCAGGAGGTCGGCAGTCTCATGGGCCTGTTCGTGGAAGCGCTCGAGCGCGAGATCGAGGAGCTGCACGCGAAGGGCGTGCGGCTGCGCTTCATCGGTGAGCGCCGCGATCTGCCGGTGCGGCTGCAAGCGCGCTTCGCGGCCGCGGAGGCGCGCACCGCCGGCAACGGCGGGCTCAAGCTGCAGGTGGCCGTGAGTTACGGTGGACGCTGGGATATTATTCAGGCAACTCAAAAGCTTGCGAAAGAATGCTCAAGTGGTGCACTACGGCCGGAGGATATCAGCGAGGCCCACTTCGCCGCGCAGCTCGCGCTCGCGGGAGTGCCGCCCGCGGATCTTCTGATTCGCACCGGCGGTGAGTACCGCGTCAGCAACTTCCTGCTCTGGGATATCGCCTACGCGGAGCTGTATTTCAGTGCGCGGCTGTGGCCTGATTTCGCGGTGGCGGACCTGGAGGAGGCGCTCGCGTTCTTCGCCAGCCGCGAGCGGCGCTTCGGGCACACCGTGGCGCGAGCTTCCGCGGCCAAGGCCTGAAGGCAACGTGACGGACGCGCTGCGCAAACGAGTCCCGACCGCCGTGGTGCTGGCCGTGGTACTGCTCGCCATCGTGCTATGGCTGCCTGCGGGCGCGACCGTGGGCGTGATGACGCTGCTGGTGCTGGCCGGGGCGTGGGAGTGGTCCGCGTTCCTGCTGCTGCCGGGTGCGGCGCTGCGCGCCGCCTACGTGCTGCTGGTGGCGGCGCTGCTGCCGGGCGCGTGGCGCGTGTGCGCCACGCCCGCGGGGCGCGAGTTGCTGCTCGGCGTGGCGGTGCTGTGGTGGCTGACGGCGCTGCTGTGGATCGCGTTCGCGCCGCGGCGCGTTTCGCCCTGGTCGGCGGCCGCCGCCGGCGTGCTGGCGCTGGTGCCCGCATGGCTCGCCATGGTGCGCCTGCGCCTCGCGCTGCCGCAGGGCGCACAATGGGTGCTGTTCGCGTTCGTGCTCGTATGGGTCGCGGACATCGGCGCGTTCTTTTTCGGCCGCCGCTTCGGGCGCGTGCGCCTCGCGCCCGAGGTGTCGCCGGGCAAGACCTGGGAGGGAGTGTTGGGAGGGATTGCGCTGAGCGCGCTGGTCGCGGTCGCGGGCAGCCGGTGGTTCCACGTGCCGCTCGCGGCGTTCCTGCCGCTGTGTCTCACCGCGGTCGCCTTTTCGATCATCGGTGACCTCACCGAGAGTCTGCTGAAGCGCTTCGCCGGCGTGAAGGACAGCGGCCGCGTGTTTCCGGGGCACGGCGGAGTCATGGACCGCATCGACAGTCTCACCGGGGCCGCTCCGGTGCTGCTGCTCGGGCTGACGCTGCTCGGAGTCGTGCGGTGATCGGCGTCGCCGTACTCGGCTCCACCGGCTCCGTGGGCGAGAGCACGCTCGATGTGCTCGCGCGTCACCCGGATCGTTTCCGGCTGGTGGCGATCGCCGCCAACACCAACGCCGCGAAGCTCGCGCAGCAGGTGCTCGCCTGGCAGCCGGCCTACGCAGCTCTGGCCGACGAGCGGGCCGCGCGTGAGTTGCGCGAGCTGCTCGGGCGGGCGGCCGCGCACACGCGCGTGCTCGCCGGCGGCGCGGCGCTCGAGGAGATCGCGCAGGCCGCCGAGGTGCAGTGTGTAATGGCCGCGATCGTCGGCGCGGCCGGCCTGCGCTCCACGCTGGCGGCGGCGCGCGCCGGCAAGCGCCTGCTGCTCGCCAACAAGGAGGCCCTGGTGATGG
Organism: Gammaproteobacteria bacterium; assembly: GCA_005878835.1. GTDB lineage: Bacteria > Pseudomonadota > Gammaproteobacteria > Steroidobacterales > Steroidobacteraceae > 13-2-20CM-66-19. The sequence continues at coordinate 12,925 of VBMV01000049.1, forward strand.
CCGGTCCGCTGCTGATTGCAGAGGTGAAGCGCTCCGGCGCGACGCTCCTGCCGATCGACAGCGAGCACAATGCCATCTTCCAGTGCCTGCCACCGGGTGTGACCCCGGGGGTGGCGCCCGCGGGGCTGAAGCGCGTACTGCTCACCGCTTCCGGCGGGCCGTTCCGGGACACCCCGGGCGAGGCGCTCGCCGCCGTCACGCCGGAAGCCGCCCTCGCGCATCCGAACTGGGTCATGGGCCGCAAGATCTCGGTCGACTCCGCCACCCTCATGAACAAGGGGCTGGAGTTCATCGAGGCGTGCCTGCTGTTCGGACTGACGCCCGCGCAGGTGCAGGTACTCGTGCACCCGCAGAGCATCGTGCATTCCCTGGTCGAATTCCTCGACGGCTCGGTGCTCGCGCAGCTGTCCTCGCCCGACATGCGCACGCCGATCGCTCACGCGCTCGCGTGGCCGGAGCGGATCGGCTCCGGGGTGCAATTCCTCGACCTGCTCGCAGTGGGGCGGCTCGAGTTCCGGGCCCCCGATACCGCGAGGTTCCCGTGCCTCGCGCTGGCGCAGGCCGCGGCGCGCGCCGGCGGGCTCGATCCGGTGGTGCTGAATGCGGCCAACGAGGTCGCGGTCCAGGCATTCCTCGAGCGGCGATTGAACTTTCCGGGCATCGCGACGGTCATTGAAGCCGTAGTGCAGCGCAGCACCGGGGGGGCGATCGGCGGGCTCGACGACGTGCTGGCCGCCGACGCGGAAGGCAGAAGTCGCGCACGCGAGCGAATCGACGGCATCACGAGAAGTGCGGCGGTGAGAGGCGCTCACGCATGAGTGTGGTCTGGTACGCGCTGTGGTTCGTGATCGCCGTGGGCCTGCTGGTCACGGTGCATGAGTTCGGCCATTTCTGGGTCGCGCGACGGCTCGGCTTCAAGGTGCTGCGCTTCTCCGTCGGCTTCGGCAAGCCGCTGTGGAAGTACGTCCACCCCGAAGGGCACGAATACTGGATCTCCCCGCTGCCGCTCGGCGGCTACGTGAAGCTGCTCGATGAGCGCGAAGGTCCGGTGGCGCCGCACGAGCTGGCGCGCTCCTTCACGCGCCGTCCGCCCTGGCAGCGCATCGTGGTGCTGCTCGCCGGCCCCGCCTTCAACATCCTGTTCGCGGTGCTGCTGCTGTGGGGCATGTTGTGGGTGAACGGTGTCACCGAGGTCAGGCCCCTGGTCGGCGAGGTGACCGCGGGCTCGGTAGCCGCCGCCGCCGGCCTGCGTAGCGGGGATGAAATCCGCGCCATCAACGGCGCCGCGGTGGCGGGTGAGCGCGACGTGGTGTTCGGCCTGCTGGACGCCATGAGCTCGCGCGGCGAAGCTGCCTTGAGCGTGCGCGGCAGCGGCGGCGAGCTGCGCAACGCGAAACTGCGCGTGCCCGATGCCGAGCAGCGCCGGCGCCTCACCGAACCGGCGGAGTTGTTCCGCGGGCTCGGCTTTCAGTTCTGGACGCCGCCGCTGCCGGCGGTGCTGGGACAGGTGATGCCCGACGGGCCGGCCGCGCGCGCCGGTCTCGTGGCGGGCGATGAGATCGTCGCGATCGACGGTGAGCCGGTGCACGACTTCCGCGAAATCGTCGCGCTCATCAGCGCGCACCCCGGCGAGCGCGTGACCGTCGACTATCGCCGCCGCGGCATCGCGCAGCGCGTGCAGCTGCAGGTACTGAGCGAGCAGGTCGCGGGCAAGCGCATCGGGCGCATCCACGTCACCCAGCCACCCGGCAGGGGCTACCCCGAGAGCATGCTGCGGCACACCGAGCTCGGCGCCGCGGTGGCGCTGGCGCGCGCCGGCGGGGAAGCCTGGACCATGAGCGTGCTGCAGGCGCGGCTGTTCTGGCGCATGGTGCTGGGACGCGTGTCGCTGAAGAACCTGAGCGGCCCGCTGTCGATCGCCGAATTCGCCGGCGAGTCGGCCGAGGCGGGCGTGGCGGCGTTCCTCGGCTTCCTGGTGCTCATCTCCCTGTCGCTGGGGTTCCTCAACCTGTTGCCGATTCCGATCCTGGATGGCGGACAGATCGTCTTCCAGCTGGTGGAGTGGCTGAAGGGCAGCCCGTTGTCGGAGCGGGCCCAGGCCCTGGGACAGCAGGTTGGCATCGCCCTGCTCATCGTCCTGATGGGTGTCGCGCTCTACAACGACATCGCGCGCCAGTTCGGCTGACCGTGACGCGAGCGCATCGTCAGGGGAGCGGAGTTTTCACACCGGAGGCGTGAGTCTCCGGGCCTCGAATAGCGCAAGGGAAGAGTTCGGGCGCACCGCTTGAGGCGCGCTCAAGGGGGATATCGGTGGCCGGAGAATGAAAACACGCAGTGCCCTTGCCGCCCTGACGCTGGCGCCGTGGTGCGCGCTGGCACTCGCGCAGACGGCGCCGAGCCCGGCGCCGAGCCCGGCGGACTTCACCGTCGGCGACATCCGCGTCGAGGGTCTGCAGCGCGTCTCCGAGGGCACGGTCTACAACTACCTGCCGGTGAACATCGGCGATCACCTCACCGCGCAGCGCGTGCGCGAGGCGATCCGCGCTCTGTACGCCACCGGCTTCTTCCGCGACGTGCAGCTGCGCCGCGACGGCAGCACGCTCATTGTCGTGGTGCTGGAGCGCCCGTCCATCGAGAGCTTCGAGATCACCGGTAACAAGGACATCAAGACCGAGGATCTGCAGAAGTCGCTGCGCAACGTCGGGCTCGCGACCGGCAAGACCTTCGACCGCTCGGTGCTCGAGGACGTCACCCAGTATCTCACCGACCAGTATTTCGCCCGCGGCAAGTACGGGGTGAAGATCGACTCGCACGTGGAGGAGGAGGCGGGCAACCGCGTGAAGATCAAGATCGAGATCAAGGAAGGCGCGCGCGCCAAGATCCGCCAGATCAACATCGTGGGCGCCAGCAGATTTCCCCAGAAAGAGATCCTGCAGACGCTCGAGCTGAAGACCCCCAACTGGCTGTCCTGGTACCGCCAGGACGACCGCTACTCGCGCGAGTCGCTGCAGGGTGACCTGGAGAAGGTGCGCAACTTCTACATGGATCGCGGTTACGCGAACTTCCAGCTGGATTCGACCCAGGTGGCAATCGCTCCGGAGAAGGAAGACATCTTCATCACCGTGAACATCAACGAGGGCCAGGTCTACAAGGTGTCGCAGATCAAGCTGGCGGGCACGTTCGTCGTGCCGCAGCGCGAGCTCGAGCAGCTGCTGCTGCTACACCCGGGCGCGACCTTCAACCGCAAGCTGATCACCTCGTCGCAGGAACTGATGCAGAATCGCATGGGGCGCGACGGCTATGCCTTCGCCAAGGTCGAGCCGGTGCCCACCGCCGACAATGCCAATCACACGGTGTCGCTCACCTTCTTCGTCGACCCGGGCAACCGCGTGTACGTGCGCAACATCAGCTTCAGCGGCGCCAACCGCGTCAACGACGAGGTGCTGCGCCGTGAGATGCGCCAGCTCGAGGGCGGCTGGCTGTCGAATACCTCGCTCGAGCGCTCCAAGCAGCGCATCCAGCGCCTGCCGTACGTCAAGAGCGTGGAGTTCGAGACCACGCCGGTGGCGGGATCCCCGGATCTGGTGGACGTGAACTACAAGATCGAGGAGGGCCCGGCGTCGCAGCTCTCCGGCGGCATCGGTTACTCCGAGACCTACAAGTTCATGCTGAACGGCAGCTACGCGGACGCCGACTTCCTCGGCACGGGTGAGCGCATCGCGGTCAACCTGAACGGTGGCGCCTTCCAGAAGGTGTACAGCCTCTCGCACACCAACCCGTACACCAACATCGACAACCTGCAGCGCACCATCTCGGTCACCTACAGCGACGTGACGCAGTTCGTGTCGTCCTCGTCGACCTTCTCCTCGCGCACCCTGAGCTTCGGGCCCACCTGGGCGTACCCGATCGCCGAGACCATGTACATCCGCGTCGGCGCCGCTTTCGACAGCTCGCAGCTGCTCACCAACCAATCGAGCAGCGCGCTGCAGGCGCAGCAGTGGGTGCAGCAGAATGGCCATCCCTACAGCCGCCTCGCCCACGACGACACCACCAACAATTTCGAAGTCTTCTACGGCACCAACTTCAAGAGCGTCGAGCTGGTAGCCGGCTGGGACTGGGATACGCGCAACCGCACCCTGTTCGCGGATCGCGGCATGCGCCAGTCGCTCTCCTTCTCGGTCACCGCGCCCGGGAGCGATGTCAAGTACTGGATCGGCAACTACCAGTTCCTGAAGTACGTGCCGCTGTGGCGCACGTTCGCGCTGTCGTTCTTCGACGGCGTGGACTACGGCGCTCCGCTCGGCAGCACCACCGCCATCCCGCCCTTTCGGCAGTTCTACGGCGGCGGTCCGGACTCGGTGCGCGGTTATCGCGAGAGCCGTCTGGGTCCCAAGGACACCCCGTTCGGTAACCCCTATGGCGGCAATCTGCGCATCGTCAGCCAGAACGAGCTCATCTTCCCGATGCCCTCGAAATGGGCGCAGACCGCGCGCGTGAGCGCGTTCTTCGACATTGGCAATGTGTTCCAGACCGGCAGCAAGCTCAAGTTCTACGGTCCCGACACCGGCACCCCCGAGAGCTACCGCTTCAGCACCAACGCGCTGAAGCGCTCGGTCGGCGTGGCGGTGCAGTGGCTGGCGCCGCTCGGGCTTTTCCGCTTCAGTTTCGGCGTGCCGCTGAACGCGAAGCACGCCGACCCGCTGGGGCGCAGCTGGGGCGACGAGACCGAGGGCTTCCAGTTCTCGGTGGGCAATGCTTTCTGAGAGAATCGAGTCGCCCGGGCGGGTTGTACGCGATACTACACGATCGGGCCTGGGGCGCCGCTCGGGCCCGAAGCGGGTCACGAACGATGACATACGAGGTGGAACTTCCGTGAAGCGTCTGATCAGAGCCAAGTTGGCGGTGGGGTTGATCGCAGTGTGCGGCGCGCTGGCCGCGTTGCCGGCCTGGGCCGAGCCCAAGATCGGGGTCGTCGACCCGCAGCGGCTCCTCGAGGAGTCCCCGCAGGGCAAGGCCATGCTCGATGCCATGCGCACGGAGTTCGCGCCGCGCGAGCGCACCCTGCAGGCGCAGCAGCAGGCCCTGAAGGCCAAGCAGGACAAGCTGCAGAAAGACGGCGCCACCATGACCGACGAGCAGCGCACGCGCGCCGAGAAGGAGCTGCGCGACGGCGCGCGGGATTTCGAGCGCGCGCGCAGCGAGTTCCAGGACGACATCAGCGCGCGCCGCAACGAGGAGATGTCGCGCTTGCAGAAGACCCTCGGCGAGGAGGTGCGCACGTACGCCAAGGCGCAGAGCTTCGACGTGGTCCTGAGCACCGAGGGCGTCGTGTACGCGGCACCCGCCTTCGACATCACCCCGGCGGTCCTGGCGGCGCTGCAGGCGCGCAATGCGGCCTCCGGCACGGCGCCTCCGGCGGGCAAGCCGGCGCCGCAGCCGGCGCCGCAGCCCAAGCCGCAGACGCACTAGCGCTGCCCCAGGGACCGCGGCCGGCGCTAATCGAAAGACTCGCCATGTTGGTATCGCTCGGGGAGCTGGCGGTGCGATTCGGCTGCGAGCTGCGCGGCGATCCGGACACGCGCGTCGAGCGGGTCGCGGCGCTGGGCAACGCCGATGAGCGCTCGATCGCGTTTCTGGCCAACCCGCGCTACCGGGCGCAGCTCGCCGCCACGCGCGCCGGCGCGGTGGTGCTGAACCCCGCGAGCGCCGACGAGTGTCCGACCGCGGTGCTGTTGTGCGATAACCCCTACGCGACCTTCGCGCGCGTCGCCACCATCCTGCACCCCTTGCCGCAGCCCGAGCCCGGTGTGCACGCGAGCGCCGTGGTGGCGGCGAGCGCGCGCATCGATCCGAGCGCGCAGGTCGGTGCCTACACGCTCATCGGGCCCAACGTCGTGGTGGGCGCGCGTGCCTTGATCGGTCCGTACTGCAGCCTCGAGGAAGGCGTGAGCCTCGGCCCCGACGTGCGGCTGGTGGCACGCGTCACGCTGTGCCGCGCCGTGCAGATCGGTGCGCGCGCCGTGCTGCAGCCCGGGGTGGTGATCGGCGGCGACGGCTTCGGCTTCGCGCCCGAGCGCGGCATGTGGCTCAAGGTGCCGCAGCTGGGCGCGGTGCGCATCGGAGCGGACGTCGAGATCGGGGCCAACACCACCATCGACCGCGGCGCCCTCGACGACACCGTGATCGAGGAGGGTGTGAAGCTCGACAACCTCATCCAGATCGGGCACAACGTGCACATCGGCGCCCACAGTGCGCTCGCCGCCTGCATCGGCGTGGCCGGCAGCACCACGATCGGCAAGCGCTGCATGATCGGCGGCGGCGCCGGCTTCGCCGGCCACCTCACCATCGCCGACGACGTGGTCATCACCGGCTATTCGGCGGTCACGCACTCGATCGCGAGAGCGGGTGTATATTCCGGCACCCTGCCGGTCGAGGAAGCACACGCCTGGCGCCGATTGGTTGCCCGCTTCAAGCGCAGCGGGTTGCTCGAGAAGCGCGTGCGCGCTGTGGAGCGTGTCGCCGGACCTAAGTCCGATCAGGAAGAGGATCATGACTGAGCCGCTGCAACTCGACATGCACGCCATCCTGGAGCGCCTGCCGCATCGTTACCCGTTTCTGCTCATCGACCGGGTGCTCGAGTGCCGCCCGGGCGAGAGCATCCGCGCACTGAAGAACGTGACCTACAACGAGCCGTACTTCCCCGGCCACTTTCCCGGGCGCCCGGTCATGCCGGGCGTGATCATCATCGAGGCGATGGCGCAGGCGGCGGGTATTCTGTGCTTCATCACCGCCAACGTGATCCCCGACGCCAAGACGCGCTTTTTCTTCGTCGGCATCGACAAGGCGCGCTTTCGTCGCCCGGTAGTGCCCGGGGACCAGCTGATCCTCACGGCGCAGCTGCAGCGCACCCTCAAGGGGATCTGGCGCTACGCGACCGAAGCCAGGGTCGGCGCGCACGAGGTGGCGCACGCCGAGATGATGGTGGCACCGGAGGCCTCGAGGTGATCGATGCGCGCGCGATCGTCTCGGCCGAGGCCGAGCTCGCGGCCAACGTCAGCATCGGGCCGTTCAGCATCGTCGGTGCGCGGGTGCGCATCGGCCCGCGTACGGTGGTCGGACCGCATGTGGTGATCAACGGGCCGACCACCATCGGCGCGGACAACCGCTTCTTCCAGTTCGCATCGATCGGCGATGCCCCACAGGACAAGAAATACCAGGGTGAGCCGACGCGCCTGCAGATCGGCGACCGCAATGTGTTTCGCGAAAGCTGCACCGTGAACCGCGGCACGACCCACGACAAGGGCGTGACGCTCGTCGGCAGCGATAACCTGTTCATGGCGTACGCGCACGTCGCGCACGACTGCGTGGTGGGCAACAACACCGTGTTCGCCAACTGCGCAGCTCTCGGCGGTCACGTCGAGATCGGCGACTGGGTGATCCTCGGCGGGCTGACCGCCGTGCATCAGTTCACCAAGATCGGTGCGCATGCGTTTCTCGCCGGCGGCGCCATCGTCACGCGTGACGTCCCGCCGTACGTGATGGTCGCGGGCAACCCCGCAGCTCCCCACGCGGTCAACTCGGAGGGACTGAAGCGCCGCGGCTTCACCGAGGAGCAGATCCGCAACATCCGCGACGCCTACCGCATCGTGTACCGCTCGGATCTGAAGCTCGCCGAGGCGCTCGCGCGCCTCGCGCCGCAGGCCGACGGGCGCCCCGAGATCCGCGCGTTCGTCGACTTCATCCACGCCTCCACGCGCAGCCTGGCGCGATGAGCGCGCCGGGCGCGCGCGCCGCCACCGCGCAGCCGCTGCGCATCGGCGTCGTCGCGGGCGAGCATTCCGGGGATCAGCTGGGTGCGGCGCTGATCACGGCGCTGCGCGAGCGCGTGCCCGACCTGAGCTGCTTCGGGGTCGCGGGACCGAAGATGATCGCCGCGGGCTGCGAGGCCTGGTGGGGGGCGGAGCAGCTCGCGGTCATGGGACTCACCGAGGTGCTGCGGCACCTGCCGCGCCTGCTGCGCCTGCGCACAGCGCTCCTCAGGCGCTTGCGCGCCGCCCGCCCGCATATCTTCATCGGCATCGACGCGCCGGAGTTCAATCTGCGGCTGGCGCGCGCGCTGCGGGGCGCGGGCCTGCACACCGTGCAGTACGTCAGTCCGCAGGTGTGGGCGTGGCGGCAGGGGCGGGTGCGCACCATCGGCGCCGCCTGCGACCTGGTGCTGTGTCTGCTGCCGTTCGAGGCGAAGTTCTACGCGCAGCACGGGGTGCCGGCGGTGTTCGTGGGGCATCCGCTGGCGGATCAGATCCCGCTCGCCGTCGATCGCGAGGCCGCGCGCCGCGCGCTCGACATTCGCGGTGAGGGCCCGCTGGTGGCGCTGCTGCCGGGCAGCCGCCTCAACGAGGTCACGCGGCTCGCGGCGCCGTTCGCCGCCGCCGCCGCCCACATCGCCGCGCGGCGGCCCGGGTATCGCTTCATCGCGCCCATGGCGTCCCCCGCGGTGCGTGAGGTCTTTGCGAGGGAAGTCGCGCAACTACCCGATGCGCCTGTGATTCGTTTGCTCGACGGCCAGGCACAGCCGGCGCTCGCAGCCTGCGATGCGGCCATCGTCGCCTCCGGAACCGCGAGCCTGGAGAGCCTGCTCAGCGCCCGGCCCATGGTGGTCGCGTATCGCGTCAGCCCCCTCACCGCCTTCCTGCTGCGGACCATGGGGCTGGTGAAGGTGCGATACTTTTCGCAACCGAACCTGCTCGCCGGCCGGCGCCTGGTGCCGGAGTTCTTTCAGGAGCAGGTGAGCGGCGCGGCGCTCGGGCAGGCGCTGCTGCAGGAGCTCGAGGATTGCGGGCACGTGCGTGAGCTGCTGGAAGAATTCGCCGCGGTGCATCGCAGCCTGCGCCGCGGCGGCGCCGCGCGGGCGGCGGAGGCGATTCTGGCGTGCGCCGGGCGCGGCGCGGGTGGGGATCGTGTCGCGCGCTGAGGGCATGGCGGCGCGGCAATGCCCTGACCTCGCGCGCGTGGCCGGGGTCGACGAGGCCGGCCGCGGGCCGCTCGCCGGACCGGTGGTGGCGGCGGCGGTGATCCTGGACCCGCGGCGGCGCATCCGCGGACTCGCGGACTCCAAGGTCCTCTCGGCGCAGCAACGCGCGCGGCTCGCACCCATCATCCGTGCCCGCGCCCTGGCGTGGGCGATCGGCTGGGCCGATCGCGACGAGATCGATTGCCTGAACATACTGGAGGCGACGCTGCTCGCCATGCGGCGCGCGCTGCTCGCGCTGCCGGTGTGTCCAACCCACGTGCGGGTCGACGGCAACCGCTGTCCGTGCCTCGCCGACCTGCCGCTCGCGTGCACGCTCGAGGCCATCGTGGCGGGGGATGCGCGGGTGGCGGCCATCAGCGCGGCCTCGATCCTGGCGAAGGTGTACCGCGACGCCATGATGGAAGCGCTCGATGCCTGCTATCCGGGCTTCGAGCTCGCAGCGCACAAAGGCTACGGCACCCCCGCGCACCTCACCGCCCTGCAGCGGCGCAAGCCCTCGCGCCTGCACCGCCGCTCGTTCAGCCCGCTGCGCCAGGACTAACCGATGCCACACGGTTTCGTTCATCTGCGGCTGCACACCGAGTACTCCCTCAGCGACAGCGTGGTGCGGGTGCCGGAGCTCATCGCGGCGGTGGCCGCCGCGGGCATGCCGGCCGTGGCGGTGACCGACCAGGGCAATCTCTTCGCGATGGTGAAGTTCTACCGCGAGGCGCTCAAGGCGGGCGTCAAGCCCCTCGTCGGGGTGGACCTGCTGGTCGCGGAGGAGGGCGAGCGGCAGCCGCCGACGCGCCTCACGCTGCTGTGCCAGTCGCCGGCGGGCTACCGCAACCTGGCGCGCCTCGTCAGCCGCGCGTACCTCGAGGGACAGGAGCGCGGCACGCCGCGCATCGAGCGCGCTTGGCTGTCCAGCGGGGAGCTCGAGGGCCTGATCGGCCTGTCCTGCGCCGCCGAGGGCGACGTCGGCCGCGCGCTGATTCATGGCCGCGAGCGCGACGCCGAGCGCTCGCTCGCCGCGTGGCTCACGTTGTTTCCCGGGCGCTTCTACCTCGAGCTGCAGCGCCTCGGCCGGCCCTTCGAGGAAACCTACATCGCCGGCGCGCTCGCGCTCGCCGCCCGCAGCGGCGCGCCGGTGGTGGCGAGCAACGACGTGCGCTTCCTCAGACCCGAGCAGTTCGAATCGCACGAGGCGCGCGTGTGCATTCACGACGGCACGCTGCTGGCCGATGCCGGCCGTGTGCGCCGCTACTCGCGCCAGCAGTACCTGCGCACGCCGCAGGAGATGGCGGCGCTGTTCGCCGACGTGCCCGAGGCGCTGGCCAACTCCGTGGAGATCGCACGCCGTTGCAGCTTGACGCTGACACTCGGGGAAGTGCGCCTGCCGCAATATCCGCTGCCGGCGGGCGTGAGCACCGAGCAATTCCTGCGCGAGCAAGCCGCGCGCGGACTGGGCGCCCGCTTCAGCGCGGGCGGCGGTGCGCCGCCGGCTCACCGCGAGCGCCTGGAGCGCGAGCTGCAGGTCATCTGCCAGATGGGCTTCGCGGGCTATTTTCTCATCGTCGCGGATTTCATCGGCTGGGCGCGCGCGCACGGCGTGCCGGTGGGTCCGGGCCGCGGCTCGGGGGCGGGCTCGCTGGTGGCCTACAGCTTAGGCATCACCGACCTCGATCCGCTCAAGTACGACCTGCTGTTCGAGCGCTTCCTGAATCCCGAGCGCGTCTCGATGCCCGATTTCGACATCGACTTCTGCATGGACGGCCGCGACCGGGTCATCGAGTACGTCGCCGGCAAGTACGGGCGCGAGCGCGTGTCGCAGATCATCACCTACGGCACCATGGCCGCGAAGGCCGTGGTGCGCGACGTGGGTCGCGTGCTCGGCATGGCCTACGGCTACGTCGACCGCATCGCCAAGCTCATTCCCTTCGAGCTCGGCATCACGCTCGATGGCGCGCTGGAGAAGGAGCCGGAGCTCAAGCGCCTGTACCAGAGCGAGGACGAGGTGCGCAACCTCATCGACCTGGCGCGCTCGCTGGAGGGTCTGACCCGCAATGCCGGCATGCACGCCGGCGGCGTGGTGATCGCCCCTTCCGTGCTCACCGACTTCGCGCCGCTGTACCGCGATGCCTCCGGCGGCAACGTCGTCACCCAGTTCGACAAGGACGACGTCGAGGCCGCGGGGCTGGTGAAGTTCGATTTCCTCGGGCTGCGCACGCTCACCATCATCGAGCGCGCCGCGGCGCTCATCAACTGCGCGCGGCCGCCGCAGTCACCGCCCCTCACGGTGAGCGCGCTGCCCATGGATGACGCGCCCACCTACGCGTTGCTCAAGTCCTGCCGCACCACCGCCGTCTTCCAGCTCGAGTCGCGTGGCATGAAGGATCTCATCCGCCGGCTGCAACCGGATTGCTTCGAGGACATCGTGGCGCTGGTGGCGCTGTTCCGGCCCGGCCCGCTGCAGTCCGGCATGGTGGATGATTTCATCAACCGTAAGCACGGCAGGAGCGATGGCCCGATCGATTACCTGCATCCGAGCCTCGAGCCGATCCTCAAGCCCACCTACGGGGTGATCCTCTACCAGGAGCAGGTGATGCAGATCGCGCAGGTGCTGGCGGGCTATACGCTCGGCGGCGCCGACCTGCTGCGGCGCGCGATGGGCAAGAAGAGCCCCGCAGAGATGGCGCAGCAGCGCTCCGTGTTCGTCAGCGGCGCGGTGGCGCGCGGGGTGCGTGAGCAGGTCGCGACGCACATTTTCGACCTGATGGAGAAGTTCGCCGGCTATGGTTTCAACAAGTCGCATTCGGCCGCCTACGCGCTGCTCGCCTACCAGACCGCGTACCTGAAGGCGCACTATCCGGCGGCCTTCATGGCGGCGGTGCTGTCGGCCGAGATGGGTAACACCGACAAGGTCGTGACCCTCATCAAGGAATGCACGGATCTGGGGCTCGCGGTGCTGCCGCCGGATGTCAACGCCTCGGGCTACGAGTTCGCCGCCTGCGGCGAGCGCAGCATCCGTTATGGGCTGGGCGCGGTGCGCGGCGTGGGTCAGGGAGCGGCCGAGGCGCTGATCGCGGAGCGCAGCGCGCGCGGGGTGTACTCGGGTCTCGAGGACCTTTGCCGGCGGCTCGACCTGCAGAAGGTCAACCGGCGCGTGCTGGAGGCGCTGTTGCGCGCCGGCAGCCTCGACGGCCTGGGCGCCAACCGCGCGACGCTCATGGACCGCTTGAGTGCCGCCATGCACCTCGGCGATCAGAACAGCCGCGCCCACGCGGCGGGGCAGAACGATCTGTTCGGGCTCGCGAGCGAGGAGCGCGCGAGCGCGGCGCAGCTGCCCGGCCCGCTGTTGCCGGAGTGGAGCGAGGCGGTGCGCCTGGCGGGGGAGCGCGAGACACTCGGCCTGTATCTCACCGGCCACCCGCTCGCGCGCTGCGAGTCGAGTCTGGCGCGTTTCGTGTCCCACCGCATCGGCGACCTGGTGAGTGACCGGCCGGTCGCCGGGCTCGAGAGCGGGCGCTTCGGCGCGGGCCGGCCGGTCACCGTGGCCGGACTCATCGATGAGGTGAAGAAACGCGGTCCGCGCGTGATCCTGACACTCGATGACCGCACCGGGCGCATCGAGGCCATGCTGTTCGAGGAGACCTGGCAGAAGCACCGCGACCTGATCGCCAAGGACGCGCTGGTGTTGGTCGAGGGGCTGTTGCGTTTCGACGAGTTCAGCGACGCCTGGCGGCTGTCCGCGCGGCGCATCAGCGAGCTCGACGAGGTGCTCTCGCGGTGCGCGCAGCGCCTGGTGATCCGCTGCACGCACGCCGACGCTGCCGCGCTGTGCGAGCGGCTGGCCACGATGCTCACGCCCTGGCGTGGGGGGCCGTGCCCGATCACCATCGAATACACCGGCCGTGAGGCTTGCGGCGCGCTCACGCTCGGCGGCGAGTGGTCGGTGCGCGCCAGCCGCGAGCTGCTCGAGCAGCTCGAAGGCGTGCTCGGGCGCGGCGCGCTGCAGGTGATCTACGGGCCGCCCGCGGCGAGCCCGGGCCCGTCATTCTCCGCCGACGCCCGCTGAGTTAGGATACCCTGCAGGCATGGCCGTCTCGTTCCTCGATTTCGAACAACCGATCGCCGAGCTCGAAGCGAAGATCGAGGAGCTCAGGCACGTGACTGCGGACGGCGAAGTCAACATCCAGGACGAGATCGGCCGGCTGCAGGCCAAGAGCCGGCAGCTCACGATGAGCATCTTCGCCAGTCTCACGCCCTGGCAGATCACCCAGCTCGCGCGCCACCCGCACCGGCCCTACACGCTCGATTACCTCAACGCCATCTGCCGCGAGTTCAACGAGCTGCACGGTGACCGCATGTACGCGGACGACGGCGCCATCGTCGGCGGGCTGGCGCGCATCGACGAGCGCGCGCTCATGATCATTGGCCATCAGAAGGGTCGTGACACCAAGGAGCGCGTGCGCCGCAACTACGGCATGCCCAAGCCCGAAGGCTATCGCAAGGCGCTGCGGCTGATGCGGCTCGCCGAACGCTTCTCTCTGCCGCTGGTGACGCTGATCGATACCCAGGGCGCATACCCCGGCGTCGGCGCCGAAGAGCGCGGCCAGAGCGAGGCCATTGCCCGCAACCTGTTCGAGATGTCGGTGCTGCGGATTCCGATCGTGACCGTGGTGACGGGCGAGGGCGGATCGGGCGGCGCGCTCGGCATCGGCGTGTGCGACCGTCTGCTGATGCTCCAGTACAGCACCTACTCGGTCATCTCCCCGGAAGGGTGCGCCTCCATCCTGTGGAAGAGCCAGGACAAGAAGGAAGTGGCCGCCGAATCGCTCAATCTCACCGCCGACCGCCTGCACAAGCTCGGGCTGGTGGATGAGGTCATCGAGGAGCCTCTCGGGGGCGCGCATCGCGATCCGGCCGCCACCGCCGCGAGCCTCAAGGCGGCGCTGATCCGTTATCTGGACGAGCTCGACGCCGTGCCGCGGGACCAGCTGCGCGCCGCCCGCGCGGAAAAGATCGCCGGCTTCGGCGTGTTTGCCGAAACCGCGGCGTAAGGCCGTGCCACGCGCGCGGCGCCCCGGGACCGAGGGCTTCGGGCCGCGCTCACTTGGCCGGCGCCTGGCACAGCTGCTGCCCGGCTTCCCCGACGTCGCCGTGTGCGTCGCCTTCAGCGGCGGGGCGGACTCCACCGCTCTGCTCGCCGCGCTCTCGCAGCTCGCGCGCGGGCCGCTCAAGGTGCGCGCCCTGCACGTCGATCACCGCCTGCATCCGCACTCGGTCCGCTGGGCGGCGCACTGCCGGCGGGTGGCGCGCGCCCTGGGCGTGCCGCTGCAGGTGCGGACCGCGAAGCTCGCACGCCGGCGCGGCGAGTCGCCCGAAGCCGCCGCGCGTGCCGCGCGCTATGAGCTGCTCGCCGCAGCGCTCGCACCTGAGGAAGCGCTGCTGACGGCGCACCACGAGGATGATCAGCTCGAGACCGTGCTGCTGCAGCTGCTGCGCGGTGCGGGTCTCGCCGGCATCGCCGCCATGCCGCCACGGGCAGCCTTTGCGCGCGGCGCTCTGGTGCGCCCGCTCCTGGGCTGGTCGCGCGCCGAGCTCAACGCCTGGGTGCGCTCGCAGGGGCTGCAGTGGATCGAGGACCCGGGCAACGCCGAGCTGCGCCGGGACCGCAACTACCTGCGCACGCGGGTGCTGCCGTTGATCCGGGAGCGTTGGCCCGCGGCCGCGACCACCGTCGCGCGCGCGGCGCGCCATGCCGCGGAAGCGCAGCGGCTGCTCGATGCCCTGGGTGCCACCGATGCCGCGCGCGCGAGCTTTGGTGCGATGCTGTCGGCGAAGCGGCTGCGCGCACTGCCGCCCGAACGCCGCCGCAATGCGCTGCGGTTCTGGATCAGCGCCGCCGGCTACCGCCCACCGCCTGCCAGCCGGCTCGAGGAAATCGCCGGTCCGCTGCTGCAGGCGCGCGCCGATGCACACCCCGTGGTGGCCTGGGAGGGCGCGCTGCTGCAGCGCCAGGCGGATCTGCTGTCGCTGCGCGCCGCTCACCGGGTGCGCGGCGAGCCCGACGCGACCCCTCGGGCCCGCTCGCCCGGGAGCCTCGAGGAAGTCAGCTGGCCGTGGCGCAGGCGCCGGAGCTGCGCGCTGCCCGGGCCGGGCGGACGGCTCACGCTGAAGCGCGATGCGCGCGGACCGCTGGATCTGGACGCACTGCCCGCCACGCTGATCATCCGCGCGCGCCGTGGGGGCGAGCGCCTGCGACCGCTGCGCGGCGGGCGCCATCGCGCGCTCAAGAGCCTGCTGCAGGAAGCGCGCGTGCCGGTGGCGCAGCGCGCGCGCCTGCCGCTGATTTTCGCCGCCGAGAGGCTGATTGCAGTCGCGGACTTATGGCTCGATGAGTCGGTGCAGGCGAGCGCTGCGAGCCGGCGGCGCGCCCGCCTGCTCTGGAGCGCAGCCTGATCGAACCCGCCCACATCGGGGCGGGCAGATGTGCTACCCTGCTGGCCCGTCGTGGTTGCGCCGATCTTGTGGGCGCGACCTCGTGCGACGGGAACTCCCCGACTTACATATGACGCGTTTTGTATTCGTCACCGGTGGCGTCGTGTCCTCGTTGGGCAAGGGCATCGCTGCCGCCTCGCTGGGCGCGATTCTCGAGGCCCGCGGCCTCAAGATCGCGATGGTCAAGCTCGATCCGTACATCAACGTCGACCCGGGCACCATGAGCCCGTTTCAGCACGGCGAGGTGTTCGTCACCCAGGACGGCACCGAGACCGATCTCGACCTCGGCCATTACGAGCGTTTCGTGCGCACCACTACCGGGCGCAACAGCAATTTCACCACCGGGCGCATCTACGAGCGCGTCATCGCCAAGGAGCGCCGCGGCGATTACCTCGGCGCCACCGTGCAGGTCATCCCGCACATCACCGATGAGATCAAGCGCAGCATCAAGCTGGGAGCCGACGGCTCGGATGTCTGCATGGTCGAGATCGGCGGCACCGTCGGCGACATCGAGTCGCTGCCCTTTCTCGAGGCCATCCGCCAGCTCGGTGTCGAGCTCGGCCGCAACAATTGCGCGTTCATGCACCTGACGCTGGTGCCGATAGTGGGCGGCTCGGGCGAGATCAAGACCAAGCCGACGCAGCACTCGGTGAAGGAGCTGCGCGGCATCGGTATCCAGCCGGACGTGCTGCTGTGCCGCTGCAAGCATCCGCTGCCCGAGGAGCAGCGGCGCAAGATTGCCCTGTTCACCAACGTCGAGGAGCGCGCGGTGATTTCCGCGGTCGACGCGGACGATATCTACCGCATCCCGATCCTGCTGCACGAGCAGGCGCTCGATGACATCGTCGTCGACAAGCTGCGCCTGCAGGTGCCGCCCACCGATCTGGCCGAGTGGCGCCAGGTGGTGAGCGCCAAGTCCAATCCGGACGGCCAGGTCGACATCGCCATGGTCGGCAAGTACGTGCAGATCCTCGATTCCTATCTGTCATTGCACGAGGCGCTGATGCACGGTGGCTTGAAGACCCGCACGCGCGTCAATATCCACTACGTCGAATCCACCGATATCGAGCAGCGTGGCACCCACGCGCTGAAGGGCGTGGACGCGATCCTGGTGCCGGGGGGGTTCGGCGAGCGCGGTATCGAGGGCAAGATCCAGGCGGTGCGCTACGCGCGCGAACACGGCGTGCCGTACCTGGGGATCTGCCTCGGCATGCAGGTGGCGATCGTGGAATTCGGCCGCCACGTGCTGGGACTCGCCGATGCCAACAGCACCGAGTTCAACCGCGCCGGCCCGCACCCGGTGATCGCGCTCATCTCGGAGTGGCAGGACCAGGTGCGCGGTGCGCAAACGCGCGACGAGAGCTGCGCCAAGGGCGGCACCATGCGCCTGGGAGCCCAGGAAGTGCTGCTCGGGGCCGGCACGCGGGCGCGCGACATCTTCGGCCGCGACCTGATCATGGAGCGCCATCGGCACCGCTACGAATTCAACAACAACTACCTCGACCGCTACCGGCAGTCGGGCATGCGCTTCTCGGGGTTCTCGCGCGATAACCTGGTGGAGGTGATCGAGCTGCCCAACCACCCGTGGTTCCTGGCGACGCAGTTCCACCCGGAGTTCACCTCCACCCCGCGCGACGGACACCCGTTGTTCAGCGGTTTCGTGCGGGCGGCGCGCGCGCAGCGCGCCGCGCAGCTGCCGCAGGCGGCGGGCGCATGAGCGCGGCGCGGCGCGGCCCGCACAAC
Organism: Gammaproteobacteria bacterium; assembly: GCA_005878835.1. GTDB lineage: Bacteria > Pseudomonadota > Gammaproteobacteria > Steroidobacterales > Steroidobacteraceae > 13-2-20CM-66-19. The sequence goes on from VBMV01000049.1 coordinate 30,185, forward strand.
GCGTGAGCCATGCGGCTGACGGGACATGAAGTCGGAGCCGGACGGCCGCTGTTCCTGATCGCCGGCCCCTGCGTCATCGAGGGCGCGGCCCTCACCCAGGAGATCGCCGGCCGGCTGAAGGAGATCACTACCCGGCTCGGCATCCCCTTCATCTTCAAGGCCTCCTACGACAAGGCCAACCGCTCATCCGCCGCCAGCTTCCGCGGCCCGGGGATCGAGGCGGGCCTCAAGGTTCTCGAGGGCGTGCGCCGCGCGGTCGGCGTGCCGGTGCTGACCGACGTGCACGAGGACACCCCGCTAGGCGAAGTGGCCGCGGTGGTCGACGTGCTGCAGACCCCGGCGTTCCTGTGCCGCCAGACGAACTTCATCGTCAACACCGCCTCGCAGGGCAAGCCCGTCAACATCAAGAAGGGACAGTTCCTCTCGCCGTGGGAGATGCGCAACGTCGTCGACAAGGCGCGCTCCACCGGCAATCAGGCGATCCTGGTGTGCGAGCGCGGCTTCTCGTTCGGCTACAACAACCTGGTGTCCGACATGCGCTCGCTGTCGATCCTGCGCGCCACCGGTTGCCCGGTGGTGTTCGACGCCACCCACTCGGTGCAGCTGCCCGGCGGCCAGGGCTCCTCTTCCGGCGGCCAGCGCGAGTTCATTCCGGTGCTGGCGCGCGCGGCGGTCGCCGCCGGGGTGGCGGGGCTGTTCATGGAGACGCACCCGAAGCCGCAAGAGGCGCTGTCGGATGGTCCGAACGCCTGGCCGCTCGAGCGCATGGAGCCGCTCCTCGGCACGCTGTGCGAGCTCGACCGGGCGGTGAAGAGAGTGCCCTTCGAGGAGTCCCTGCTGTGAGGAGGTCGAGGCGATGAGCCGCATCACCGATATCCGCGCCCGCGAGATCCTCGACTCGCGCGGCAACCCCACCGTCGAAGCCGAGGTGCTCCTGGACAGCGGCGCACTCGGCCGGGCGGCGGTGCCCTCGGGCGCCTCCACCGGCACGCGCGAGGCGGTGGAGCTGCGCGACGGGGACAGCAAGCGCTACGCCGGCAAGGGCGTGCTCAAGGCGGTGCAGCACGTGAACACGCAGCTGCGCTCGGCGCTCGTGGGCCAGGACCCGCGCGACCAGGCGCGGATCGACACGCGCATGATCGAGCTCGACGGCACGCATAACAAGAGCCGCCTCGGCGCCAACGCCATACTCGGCGTGTCGCTCGCCAACGCGCACGCGGCGGCGAAGGATGCGCGCCTGCCGCTGTACCGCTATCTCGGATCACTGATCGGCGGCGCCCGCGAGCCGGTCATGCCCGTGCCGATGATGAACATCGTCAACGGGGGCGCGCACGCCAACAACAGCCTCGACATCCAGGAGTTCATGGTCGTTCCGGTCGGCGCGCCCACGTTCCGCGAGGCGCTGCGCTACGGCGTAGAGGTGTTCCACACCCTCAAGGGGCTGCTCGCCGAACGGGGACTTTCCACCGCCGTGGGGGATGAGGGCGGCTTTGCGCCCAATCTGGAGTCGAACGAGGCCGCGCTCAAGCTCATCCTGCAGGCCATCGAGAAGGCCGGCTACCGGCCGGGGACGGATGTGTACCTGGCACTCGACGCGGCGAGCTCGGAGTTCTTCAAGGACGGCAGCTACCAGCTCGAGTCCGAGCAGCGGCGCTTTTCAGCCGCCGAGTTCACCCGCTACCTGGCGGACCTCGCGCAGCGCTATCCGATCCTCATCATCGAGGACGGCATGAGCGAGTCCGACTGGGACGGCTGGTCGCAGCTGACACGCGCGCTGGGGCAGAAGATCGAGCTGATAGGCGACGATGTGTTCGTGACCAACACGAAGATCCTCAAGGAAGCGATCGAGCGGCACATCGCCAACGCCATCCTCATCAAGCCCAATCAGATCGGCACGCTCACCGAAACGCTCGCCGCCATCGACATGGCCGACAAGGCGCGCTACGCCTCGGTCATCTCGCATCGTTCCGGGGAGACCGAGGACAGCACCATCGCCGACCTCGCGGTTGCGAGCGCCGCCTCGCAGATCAAGACCGGCTCGCTGTCGCGCTCGGATCGCATCGCCAAGTACAACCAGCTGCTGCGCATCGAAGCCGAGCTCGGTGAGGTGCGTTATGCGGGTCGCGAAGCGTTCCCGGTCCGGATCTGAGGGCGCCTGCCGCTCCCCCCTCGCTGCCGCTCTGCGGCGCAGCGGGCCATCACTTCCAGCCAGGCACGCACGGCGCGGCATGGGTTTGGGCGTGATCGCTTCGCGCGCGGCGCCCCGTCTGCTAGGCTGTCGAGCCCATGAAGTGGCTCGCCGCTGCGCTGACTGTCGCCCTCATCCTGCTGCAATACCGGGTGTGGTTCTCCGCGGACGGAGTTCGCGAAGTCGAGCGCCTGCAGCGCGCGGTGGCGACGCAGCGGGCGGACAATGAGCAGCTCGCCGAACGCAACCGGCAACTCGCCGCCGAGGTGCGTGACCTCAAGACCGGCATGGACGCGCTCGAAGAGCGCGCCCGCAGCGATCTGGGCATGATCGCCCGCAACGAGACGTTCTACCAGGTGGTTCCCGCGCGAGCGGCCGACAGCAGCCACCCTCCGACCCGCACGGCAGCGGCTCGCTGAAGTCGCGGGATCCTAGCGCGCCGATGCGTTACTGGCTCGTCATGCCGGCCGCGGGCTCAGGCCGCCGCTTCGGCGCGGACGGACCGAAGCAATACGCGCCGCTCGCAGGACGCACCGTGATCGAATGGGCGCTCGCGCCCTTTCTCGCCGATGCGCGCTGCGCGCATGTTGTCGTGGCGCTGGCACGCGGGGATGGCGCCTGGGAGCAGGTGGCCGCGCGCCTGCACGCCCGGGGGAGCAGCCTCACCTCGGTCGGCGGGGGTGCGCAGCGCAGCCAGTCGGTGCGCCGCGCGCTCGCGGAGCTCGAGGGGCGCGCCGGGCCCGATGACTGGGTGCTGGTGCACGATGCCGCGCGGCCGTGTCTTGCGGCAGCCGATCTCGAGCGGCTGCTCGCGGCGCTCGCCGCGCATCCCGTCGGCGGAGTGCTCGCGGCCCCCGTGGCCGACACTCTCAAGCGCGAGGAGCGCAGCACGGCCGAGGCCGCAACCGTGCACACGGCGCAGACGGTGGACCGCTCGGGTCTGTGGCGAGCGCTGACGCCGCAGATGTTCCGCTACCGCCAGCTGTGCACGGCGCTCGATCAGGCGCACGCGGCGGGGCGTTTCCCGAGCGATGAGGCACAGGCGCTCGAGTGGCTGGGCGAGCACCCGGCGCTCATCGAAGGGGCAGCGACGAATCTCAAGATCACCAGCGGCGCGGATCTGGTGCTGGCCGCGGCGGTGCTGGCGGCGCGCCGCAGCCAGGCGGTCGGGGGCAGCTCATGAGGATCGGTTTCGGAGTCGACGTGCATGCCTTCGGTGCCGGTGAGTTCATCATGCTCGGCGGAGTGCGCATCCCGCACTCGCGCGGCGTGGTGGCGCACTCCGACGGGGACGTGATGCTGCACGCGCTGTGCGATGCGCTGCTGGGCGCCGCGGGCCTGGGGGACATCGGGCAGCATTTCAGCGATACCGATCCGCAGTGGCAAGGCGCCGACAGCCGCCGTTTCGTCGTGAGCGTGCTCGCTCTGTTGCACACCCGACGCCTCGCCGTGGCTAACGTGGACCTCACGGTGCTCGCGCAGGCGCCGAGGATCGCCGCCTATCGCGAGGCCATCCGGCGGCAGATCGCGCAGCTGCTGAAAGTCGATGAGCAGCGCGTCAACATCAAGGCGACCACCACCGAGGGCCTGGGCTTCCTCGGCCGCGCGGAGGGCATTGCCGCACAGGCGGTGGTGCTGCTGAGCGAGGAGTAGGCGTGCCGGCGGTAGGCCTCGGCGCGCGCGCGGCCGCGCTCGCTCCGCCGCGCGCGCACGGCGCGCCGTTGGCGTCGGCGGTGCTGCGCGCCACGCCTGCGGACTTCGTGGTCGAGGAGGATCTCGGCTTCGCGCCCGCCGGCTCCGGTCAGCACCTGCTGCTGCGGGTGCGCAAGCGCAACGCCAACACCCAGTGGGTGGCGCGCGAGCTGGCGCGGCTCGCGGGCTGTCGGCCGGGCGATGTGGGGTATGCCGGCCTGAAGGATCGGCGGGCGATCGCCATCCAATGGTTCTCGGTGCCGCAGCCGCGCGCCGCCGTCAGCTGGTCCGAGGTGCGCAGCCCCGAGCTCGAGGTGCTGGAGGCTCATCACCACACGCGCAAGCTCCCGCGCGGCGCGCTCGCCGGCAATCGCTTCGTGGTGCGCCTGCTCGCCATGGACGGTGACGGCGCGCGGCTCGCGGACCGCCTCGCCCTGCGCCTTGGGCAGCTCGCGCGCCGCGGGGTACCGAATTACTTCGGCCCGCAGCGCTTCGGTCGCGATGGCGCGAATCTCGCGCGCGCCGGCGAGGACCTGCGCCGTCTCGCGCCGCAGGAGCGGGGTTTCGTGCTCTCGGCCGCGCGCAGCGCCGTGTTCAATGCGGTGCTGGCGGCGCGCGTCACCGATGGCAGCTGGGAGCATCTCGAGGCCGGCGACCTCGCCAACCTCGACGGTCGCGGCAGCTTCTTCCCGGTGGACGGCGCCGATGACGCCCTCGGCGGCCGCTGCCAGCGGCTGGAGATTCACCCGACCGGGCCGTTGTGGGGAGCCGGACCGCCCGCAACGCTCGCGCGGGTGCTCGAGCTCGAGTTGCGCCTCGCCGCCGCTCTTGCGCAGCACAGTGCACTGTGCGTGGCCGCAGGCATGGCCCAGGAGCGACGCAGCCTGCGGCTCGCGGTGCGCGAGCTCAGCAGCGAGCCCGAAGCGCAGGCGGTGGTGCTCAGGTTTCGCCTGGTGCGCGGGGGCTTTGCGACCGCGGTGTTGCGCGAACTGATCGAGGCGCCGCCGGACGCAGGGCCGCCGCCGGACGCAGCTGAAGCTCACCCGGACAGCAGCACGTAGACCGCGCCGGTTCCGCCGTCCACCTGCCGGGCGGAAACGTAGGCGAGCACCGCGCCGGTGCGACGCAGAACTGCATTCACGGCAGCCTTGAGCACCGGCCCGCGGTGTCCGGAGCGCAAGCCCTTGCCGTGGATGATGCGCACGCAGCGCACCTCGTGCTCGAGCGCGTCGATGAGGAACTGCCGCAGGGCGTGCTTCGCCTCGGCGACCGTCAGGCCGTGCAGGTCGATCTCGCGCTGCACGCGATACTCGCCGCGGCGCAGCCGGCGCAGCACCCCGGGCTGCACCTGCGGGCGATGAAAGATGAGCTCCTCACCGCCGGCCAGCGCCGGGTCGGCGCTGTCCCCGGCGAGGCTCTCCCGCAGCACGGCCTCGCGGTCGGCACGGGTGAAGCGCGCGCGCGGCCGGACCTTGGGCGGTCGTGGCTCCAGGGCACGGGACCCGAGCGGCCTGACACCGCGCACGGCCTCCCGGAACAGACGCACCTCGTCGTTTTGCTCGTCCGGTTTGTCATCGCCTGGGGAAATCACGCCAGCTCCGCCGCACGTCTTTCTTACAGTATAGTCAGCCGCACTTTCGGCGGCTCGATCCCCTTTCGCAGTGAAGATCCTGGTCAGCAACGACGACGGCTATCGCGCCGAGGGCGTCCGCCGCCTGCGCGAGGCCCTCGCGACGCTCGCCGAGGTGACCGTCGTCGCGCCTGACCGCAACAAGAGCGGCGCGAGCAACTCACTCACTCTGGATGTGCCGCTGCGGGTGTTCGAAGCCGAGCCGGGAGTGTACTTCGTGCCGGGCACGCCCACCGACTGCGTGCACCTCGCGATTTCCGGCCTGTTCGACTTCGAGCACGACATGGTGGTCTCGGGGGTGAACGACGGCGCGAACCTGGGCGACGACGTGCTGTACTCCGGCACGGTGGCGGCGGCGGTCGAGGGCCGCTTCCTCGGCCTGCCGACCATCGCGGTCTCGCTGTGCACCGGCACCGGCGGGGGTGCTCACTTCGAAACCGGCGCCGAGGTCGCGCGCCGGCTGGTGGCGCAGCTGCTGAAGAGACCGCTGCAGTCCGAGCTCATTCTCAACGTCAACGTGCCCGACGTGCCGTTCGCACAGCTGCGGGGCTTTCGCGTCAGCCGGCTCGGCTATCGCCACCGTTCCGAGCCGGTCATGCGCGCGCAGGACCCGCGCGGGCGTCCGGTGTACTGGATCGGTCCCGCCGGGGCGCAGCAGGACGCGGGTCCCGGCACCGACTTCGACACCGTCGCCCAGGGATACGTCTCGGTGACTCCCCTGCAGGTCGACCTCACCCGCCACGCGGCACTGTCCGCAGTCGGGACCTGGCTGGAAGGCGTCAATGACTGATCTGCGCCTGTCCGGCATCGGCATGACCTCCGCCCGCACCCGCGATCGGCTGGTGCAGCGTCTGCGCGAACAGGGCATCGCGAATCTCGCGGTGCTCGATCGTATTCGCAACGTGCCGCGTCATATCTTCGTCGATGAGGCGCTCGGCAGCCGCGCCTACGAGGACACGGCGCTGCCGATCGGCTACGGCCAGACGATCTCACAGCCCTACATCGTGGCGCGCATGACCGAGGCGCTGCTCGCGGCGGGCGCGGCCGACAGCGTCCTGGAGGTCGGCACGGGGTGCGGCTACCAGACCGCGGTGCTCGCGCCGCTCGTGGCGCGCCTGTACACCATCGAGCGCATCGAACCGCTGCTCGCGCGCGCGCGCGAGCGCCTGAGGGAGCTCGGGGTGAGGAACGTGCGCTTTCGCCACGGCGACGGCACGCTCGGCTGGAGGGCGCACGCACCCTTCGACGGCATCCTGGTGGCGGCCGCGCCGCTTACGGTGCCCGAGGCGCTGGTGAAGCAGCTGCGGGTAGGCGGGCGGCTGGTGGTTCCGGTCGGCCCCGAAGGCGAGCAGGAACTGGTGCGGTTCACGCGCCGCGAGCAGGGGGTGCAGCGCGAGTCACTGGGAGCGGTGGCCTTCGTGCCGTTGTTGGGTGGCACGGCCTAGAAGAGGGCGAGGCGCCACCGGCTTGGGGCAGTTACAGTTCCGTTCAACAGCAGGGGTGCACATGAGGCTACTGGCGGCTGTGGCGCTGGTTCTGCTCTCGGCCACGGCGGGCACGCGCGCAACGGCGCAGCAGCCCCTGATTCCCCGCGCCCTCGAGGAGTGGCAGGGGTGGGTGCTGAAGGGCAAGGAATTTCATCGTTGTCCCTTCCTCGCGGGCTCAAACATCGCCGCCGCGGATTCATATCGGTGTGTCTGGCCGGAGCGCCTGCTGCTCAACCTCGACGCGCATGGCGGAACCTTCAGCCAGCGCTGGCAGGTCTACACGGAGAACTGGGTGGCACTGCCCGGCGATCTGGAACGCTGGCCGCAGGCGGTATCGGTCGACGGCGCTCCCGCGGCTGTGGTGGCCCGGGGCGACGTGCCTTACGTGCGGTTGACGCCCGGCTCTCACGCACTGAGTGGCAGATTCGTGTGGGAGGCGCGGCCCGAGACCTTGGCGATTCCCACCCAGACCGCGCTGCTCGATCTGCTCGTTGATGGGCAACGTGTGCTGCAGCCGGAGCGGCCGGGTGGCCGGCTCGCGCTCGGGCGCCAGGGCACGGCCGCCGAACCGCGCCGGCTCGATGTGCAGCTCTATCGGCTGGTCGAGGATGACATTCCCCTGCGCCTGGTGACGCGCCTGCGGCTGCGCGCAGCCGGAGACGCGCGCGAGGAGCAACTCGCGCGTGTGCTCCCGGCCGGTTTCATTCCGATGTCGCTCCAGGGCGCGCTGCCCGCACGGCTCGAGCCCGACGGCCGACTGCGTGTGCAGGTGCGAGCCGGTCGCTTCGAGCTCATTCTCACCGCGCGGCAGGCTCAGGCTTCCGCGACGCTGTCCTCACCCGGGGAACCCGGCCTCGCGCGCGAGGAAGTGTGGAGCTTTGCGGCCAACGATCGGCTGCGTGTCGCCGCGGTCGAGGGTGTCGCGGGGATCGATCCGGCGCAGGCGAATGTGCCGGAGGAGTGGCGCCGGTACCCGGCGTTTCGGATGGCCCCGGGTTCGGAGCTCAGGATCGTGGAGCGCAGCCGCGGTCTGTCCAACACGGACCAGAACCGGCTGCACCTGAGACGTCGATTGTGGCTCGACTTCGATCACGACGGTCTCACCGCTGTCGACGAAGTGAGCGGAACACTGCGGCGCGACTGGCGCCTGGGGATGCGAGCGCCCTACCGCCTCGCCAGCGCACGCAGCGGCGCCGAGGCGTTGCTTGTGACGAGCTCCGCATCCCAGGGGGAAACGGGCGTCGAGCTGCGCAGTCCCTCCGTGCAGCTGAGCGTCGTTGCGCGCAGCGCGCACCCGTACGGGGCCCTTCCCGCAACCGGCTGGACCAACAGCTTCGAGGAGGTGTCGGGCGAGTTGTATTTGCCCCCCGGCCATCGTCTGCTCGCCGTCCTCGGGGCCGACGTATCGCCGACCGCCTGGCTCGACCGCTGGGGCTTGTGGAACCTCTTCGGCGTGCTGGTGATCGCGGTGTTCTCGTACTGGCTCGCGGGACCATTGACCGCAACGCTCGGCGGCCTTGGCCTGTTTCTGACCTACCAGGCGGCTCCCGAGTTGATCTGGGTGTGGGGCAATCTGCTCGCCGCGGTCGCCCTGGCGCGCGCCGCCCCACCGGGGCGACTCGCGCGTGTCGCGAGTGTTTACCGGACGGTGAGTTTCGCGGTACTCGCTCTCGGGCTCGTGCCGTTCACCTGGAGCGAGGTGCGGCATGCGATCTATCCGCAGCTGGAAGTCAGCGCCTACTCGCAGACGAGGGCGGCTCCCACCCTTGCCCGCGCCGCGCCGGGGCAGTTGGAAGCGCCAGCGCCAGCGGCTGCGCCGCCCATCCTGACAGCGATCGGGGGGGAAGTCGCCAAGGATCGGGCGCTCAGCGCTGCCGGCCGGGCCGGCACTCTGAGCAGCGAGCCGGCCCTGGTGAGCGCTCGCAGAGCGACCTCGGCCGCGGAGCCGAACCTCGCCCGCTACGCCGCCGGAACGCTGCTACAGGCGGGGCCGGGGTTACCCGCGTGGGACTACGGGGGGCATCCCTTCGGCTGGACCGGTCCGGTCGACCCGGATCAATCCCTTCGCTTCGTCGTGCTCGGTCCGCTCGCGGTGGCCCTGTGGCGCATCGCCGGTGTGGCGGCGCTGGCGTGGTTCTTCATCCGGCTCGCGCGCCAGAGCTTCGGCACGCCTGTGCGACTACCTGGATTCCTCAAGTCCGGCGGCGCGCTGGGCGCCGTGCTGCTGGCGTGCGTCGCCGCGGCCCCTCATGGCGCGCGTGCCCAGTCCACGCCCGATCCCGCACTGCTCAACGAGCTGCGTGATCGGCTCACCCAGGCGCCGCCGTGCGCTTCGACGTGCGCCGAGATCATGCAGGCGCAAGTCCACGTCAGCGCGGATCGGGTGCAGATCGACTTGAAAGCGAGCGCGCTTGCCCTGCTGGCTGTGGCCGTACCCTCGGCAGGGGATCGCTGGCAGATCGATTCGGTGGCCGTCGACGGTGCCTCCACTCTCACGGTAGCACGTGAGCCCGACGATGATATGTGGGTGCCGCTCAAGAGCGGGGTACGCACCATCCGCATCGAGGGGCGCCTCGTGGGCGATAGCGTGCACCTGGCATTTCCACTGGTGCCGCGCACGATCTCGGTCGATGCGGTGGGCTGGGATGTCGCAGGCGTGAACGCGGGACGGCTGGTCTCCGGTGCCCTGGACCTCACCCGCCAGCCGCGCGCCGGGTCGACCGCGACGACCGCGAATCCGGCAGCCGGTGAGGCTTTCCCGGCGTTCGTGCGCGTGGTGCGAAATTTCCGGCTCGACCTCGACTGGTCGGTCGCGACGAGCGTTCAGCGTGTGGCCCCGGAATGGGCAGCCTTCACGGTGGCCGTGCCGCTCGTTGCGGGAGAGTCGGTGCTGACCGAAGGTCTTGACGTCCGAGGCGACGGTGTCGCGCTCGCGGGGCTCGCGGCCGGCCAGGCCGAGCGCGAGTGGACCTCGAGTCTCGCGCGCAGCGAGCGCCTCGCGCTGCGGCTCACCGCGACGCCAGCCCGCGCCGAGGTCTGGCGGTTCGTCGTCAGCCCGCAATGGCGCGTGGACTTCATCGGGCTTCCGGCGGTGCTACCGGAGGATTTGGCCGCCGCTCAGTGGGTGTTCGAATACCGCCCGCGCGTCGGCGAGCAACTCGAGCTCGCGGTGACCCGCCCCCCGGCCGTACCGGGTCGGACACTCGCCATCGATGCAGTGCACCAGCGTGCCCGCATCGGACGCCACTCATCGGAACACGAACTCGAGCTGCGCTACCGCAGCACCCAGGGCGGCCGGTATGCGATCCAGCTCCCCAAGGAGGGCAGCGTTACGCAAGTGGCGGTCGATGGCGAGCCAACGCAGATTCGGCCTGACGGGGGTGAGCTACCCTTGTCGCTCTTGCCCGGCAAGCACACGGTCCGTATTGCGTGGCGTTCGAAGGACGGCACGTCGATGGCCTCACGTCCTGACACCGTGGACCTGCGCGCACCGTCGAGCAACGTCATGACGACGCTCGCCTTGCCCGCCGACCGCTGGCCTCTGATGGCGATCGGAGGCGGGGTAGGACCGGCGTTTCTGTACTGGGGTGAGCTGCTCGTGTTTCTCGTGGTAGCGAGCTTACTCGGTCGGTGGCCGTGGTCCCCGCTGCGCACCTCGGAGTGGCTCGTGCTCGGCCTGGGGCTCTCGACTCTCTCCTGGCGGGTGCTCGTCACGGTGGCCGCATGGCTGTTCGCGATGCGTTGGCGCGAGCAGTGGCGCGGCGCCTACGATGTCAAGCGCTGGCAGTTCAACATGCTGCAGTGCGCGCTCGCGGCGCTCACGCTGTTCGCCGTTACGAGCCTCGTCTTCTCCGGCGTGCGGTATGGGCTGCTAGCCTCGCCCGACATGGGTGTGACGGGGCCGGGCTCCGGTGGCAATACCTTCAGCTGGTTCGTCGATCGTGCGACTGCGACGCTGCCGCAGCCGGTCGTATACAGCCTGCCGCTGTGGGTGTACCGCACGATCATGTTCGCCTGGGCGTTGTGGATTGCGCTCGCGCTCGCACGTTGGCTGCGCTTTGCCTGGCGAGCCTGGAGCGCCGGAGGCATCTGGCGAGGCGCGGTGTTGCCGCCGACGCTCCCGGCGGCTGGCCAGACTGCGCGCTAGCGCGCGCGGCTGCGGCGCCAGCGGCCTTAGGACTTACGTGACATATGGATCGTAACTTCTTGATTACTCCAGTCGTGCTGGTGGAAAGGCCCGGCAAAACTCAAGGCCCGGGCACTGCGCACGCATGGGGGAAAGGCCCCAGCAGGCGGCGCGAGAAAATCTTCGTCCCTCAAAGAGCTTGCACCGGCTTCCGCGACATGTTTAACATGCCGCCTGTCTCCTAACGACGACAGCCAAAGGCGGAAGGGTAACCGGCAGAAGACACAGGGTGGAGGGAGTCGCGACAAGAGCAATAACGGTCCGCAACAAGAAAAACAGTGCAATTGTTCGAGTCTGTCAGCTTCGAATGATTGTTTGGTTGGTTGAGCCTCCCCTTGTGTCTTCTGCCGATCACCCTTAGCGCCCCGGGGCGCTAGCGCAGAAACAGCGCCGCGGCGACCCGCCGCTCCTCCTGAACCAGAACGTTGAATGTGCGGCAGGCCGCACCCAGCGGCATGGCCTCGAGCCCGACGCCGCGCTGCGCCAGCGCCGCGCGCACCGCCGGGGGCGCAAAGCGCTGCGTCGCACCGGTGCCGAGCAGTACCACCTCCGGTGTGAGCGCCAGAATCGCCTCGAGGTGAGCGGGCGCCAGGTCGGCGAAACTCTCCGGCTCCCAATCGGTGATCAGGCGGTCCGCCGTGACGATGCAGCTGCGCTGCACGCGGTGTTGGCCGATGCGGATCTCGGCAGCCGAGTAGCCTCGGATCAGGTTGGCGCGCGTACCCGGTTCGAGCGTGAACTGCATGCGGCGGTTACGATAGCGCCGGTGCGCGAGATCGTCATTGTGATCGCCGACCTGTACCTGCCGCACGGCACCAATGGGGCGCCGCCCGGCGCCGCCGCCGTAGCGGGGGCCGCCCCGGGAATCGAGAGCGCGGGCCGTTTCGGGCAGCGCGCGGCGCTCGAGCACGGTTGGCGCGAGTGGCTCGCGCACGAGCTCGGCCGCGCGGATCTGGCCGGCGCCGCCCCAGCGTGCGTCGCCGCCGCCGAGGTAGCGCCGGCGGGTCCGGCCGCTCTCGCGAGCGGCACGCCGTGGATCGCCACCCCGCTGCACTTGAGTGCGGGCGCTGCGCGCCTGGCTCTGGATCATCGCGGCGTCCTGCGTCTGCCGCCGGCCGAGCTCGCCACGCTCGCCGCCGACTTTCAGGACACCTTCGGCGTGTCCGGCTTCACCCTGACGCCGCTGTCGTGCGGGGATTTTCTCCTCAGGACCGCCGGCATTGCCGCCGTCGCCACCACCGAGCCGGCGCGCTGCGTGGGCGGGGACCTCGCCGCGGCCCTGCCTCAGGGGCCCGCCGCGGCGCCCCTGCGGCGCCTGCTGGCCGAGATCGAGATGTGGCTGCACGGGCAGGCGCTGAACGAGGCGCGCCGGCGCCGCGGCGAGCCGCCGGTGACGTCACTGTGGCCGTGGGGTGCCGAGGGGCGGGCGGTGCAGCCCGAGCGCCTCGCGGCGCGCCCCATGCCGCGCGCCTTCGGCGCGGATCCGTATGTGAGCGGTCTGTGGCGTCTGCAGGCGGACCTGTGCCGCGCTCTTCCGGGGCGGCTGGAGGAGGTGCTCCCCGACGAGCGTGCCCGCGGGGTGGTGCTGGTCGTGGAGGTGGGACGGGAGTTGCAGCCTGACGCCAACGACACGCTCGCCCGGTCCGTGGCGCGCCTCGATGCGCGCTTCGTGTCGCCGGCGCTCGAGGCGCTGCGCCGCGGCGAGGTGGCGAGTGTGACGCTGATCGCCAACGACACCCGTATCACGCTGCGCCGCGGCAGTCATCTACGGTTCTGGCGGCGCCCGCGCGCGGGCCTGCGGGGCTTCGCGTGAGGCTGCGGGTCGTGCGCCGCGCCCCTGGCGTGCAAGGCGCGCCGCTCGGCGGGGATCTGCATCCGGTGCTCGAGCGCGTGTACGCGGCGCGTGGCGTACGCTCGGCGGCGGATCTGGACACCTCGCTCGCGCGGCTGCTGCCGGTGGGCACGCTCGAAGGCATTGCGGCGGCGGTGGACCTGCTGCTGCAGCACCGCACGGCCGGGCGCGTGCTGATCATCGGAGATTTCGATGCCGACGGCGCGACCAGCAGCGCGCTGATGGTGCGCGCCCTGAGGAGCTTCGGGTTCGCGGTGGGCTTCCTGGTGCCCAACCGATTTCAGTTCGGTTATGGGCTCACCCCCGGAATCGTATCCCTGGCAGCGGCGCGCGCGCCGACGCTCATCGTCACGGTCGACAACGGCATCTCGAGCAACGCCGGTGTCGCCGCCGCGCGCGCGCGCGGGATCGACGTGCTGATCACCGATCATCATCTGCCGGGCGTGCTGCTCCCCGACGCCAACGTGATCGTCAACCCCAACCTCGGGGGCAGCCGCTTCGGCAGCCGCGCACTCGCCGGAGTCGGGGTCGCGTTCTACGTCATGGCGGCGCTCGCACGCCGGCTCGAGCAGGCGGGGCTCCCCGCCACCGGCGGGGCGGCGCAGCTGCTCGACCTGGTGGCGCTCGGCACGGTCGCCGACCTGGTGCCGCTGGATGCCAACAACCGCGTGCTGGTCGCGCAGGGACTGAAGCGCATCCGTGCCGGCCGCTGTGTGGCCGGCATTCGTGCGCTGCTCGCCATCGCCGGCCGCCCGGCGCACGAGCTCACAGCAAGCGATCTCGCCTTCGGTGTGGCGCCGCGCCTGAACGCCGCCGGCCGTCTCGACGACATGAGCATCGGCATCCAGTGCCTGCTCGAGGATGATCTCGCCACCGCCGAGCCTCTCGCGGCGCGCCTCGATGAGCTCAACCGGGAGCGCCGCTCGATCGAAGCGCGCATGCAGCAGGTGGCACTCGGGGCGGTGCGCTGCCTGGCGGATCCCGGCCCCGGGGCGCTGCAGCGCAGCGGCGTATGCCTGTTCGATGAGAGCTGGCACCAGGGCGTGGTCGGGTTGGTCGCGAGCCGGGTGAAGGATCGCCTGCGCCGCCCGGTGATCGCCTTCGCGCTCGCAGATCGGGCGAGCCTGCGAGGCTCGGCGCGCTCGGTCGCGGGCATCCACATCCGCGACGTGCTCGACTCGATCGCGACGCGCCACCCCGATCTCATCGAGCGCTTCGGCGGTCATGCCATGGCCGCGGGAGTCTCACTCGAGCGCGCCAAGCTCGATCGATTCGCACGCGCGTTCGACGAGGAGGTGGCCCGCTGGACGGCCGGCGCTCCCGCCGCCGACACGATCGAGACCGATGGCGAGCTCGCGCCGGCGGAGATCGCGCTCGATACCGCCCAGGCCCTGCGGGCCGGCGGCCCGTGGGGCCAGGCTTTCCCCGAGCCGTGTTTCGACGGCCTGTTCAGCATCCGCAGCGCGCGCGTCATTGCCGAGCGGCACGTGAAGATGTGGGTGGAGGTGCCCGCGAGCGGTCGCGCCTTCGATGCGATGGCCTTCAACCACCTCGAGGAGGGTGCGCAGTTCGTGCCGCCCGCGGGCCTGGCACAGCTCGTGTACCGACTGGAAGTGAACGAGTACCAGGGCGAGCGGCGCCTGCAGCTGCTCATCGATCACCTGCTGCCCGCCGCTCGCTAAGCTGCGCGCCGCGGTGTTAGCATGCCGCACTTTGGTGCACGCGCGCCGCGGTCCACGGGCGCCGCTACCAGGACCTCTATGGAAGTCAATCAGCTCAAGCGCCAACTCAAGGATCTGGGTGAACGTATTACCTCGTTACGGGGGTTTCTTTGAGTACGACCGCAAGCGCGAGCGGCTCGAGGAAGTGGCGCGCGAGCTGGAGGATCCCGCCGTCTGGTCGACCCCGGCGCGGGCGCAGGAGCTCGGGCGCGAACGCGCCCGGCTGACGAGCGACGTCGGCGACCTCGACCGCGCCACCAAGGGTATCGGCGACGCCACCGAGCTGCTGGAACTGGCCGAGGCCGAGGGCGATGAGCGCGCCGCGCGCGACATCGAGCGCGACGCGCAGCGCCTCGAGGCCGAAGTGCGGCACCTGGAGCTGAAACGCATGTTCCGCGGCGAAATGGACTCGCACAGCGCGTTTCTCGACATCCAGGCGGGCGCCGGCGGCACCGAGGCGCAGGACTGGGCGCAGATGCTGCTGCGCATGTACCTGCGCTGGGGGGCGGCGCGCGGCTTCGCCTGCGAGGTGATCGATTCGAGTCCGGGCGAAGTGGCCGGCATCAAGAGCGCCACCGTGGAAGTGCAGGGCGAGTACGCCTACGGTTGGCTGCGCACCGAGACCGGCGTGCATCGCCTGGTGCGCAAGTCGCCATTCGATTCCGGCAACCGCCGCCACACCTCGTTCGCATCCGTGTTCGTCTCGCCCGAGGTCGATGACGACATCCAGATCGAGATCAATCCCGCGGACCTGAAGGTGGACGTCTACCGCTCCTCGGGGGCGGGCGGGCAGCACGTCAACAAGACCGAGTCGGCGGTGCGCATCACCCATCTGCCCAGCGGCATCGTGGCTGCCTGCCAGAACGAGCGCAGCCAGCACAAGAACCGCTCCACCGCCATGAAGATGCTCAAGGCGAAGCTCTACGAGCTGGAGGTCAACAAGCGCAATGCCGCCGCCCGGGTGCTCGAGGATTCCAAGTCGGATGTGAGCTGGGGCAACCAGATCCGCTCGTATGTCCTCGACCAGTCGCGCATCAAGGACCTGCGTACCGGAGTGGAGGTGGGCAACACCGGCGCGGTGCTCGACGGCGATCTCGATCAGTTCATGGAAGCCTCGCTCAAGGCGGGCGTTTGAAGACATGAAACAGGGGAAGGACGCTGCGGGGCCCGGTGGCGGCGGCGACGGCGGCGATGAGAACAAGCTGATCGCGGAGCGGCGTGCGAAGCTCGCCGCGCTGCGCGCGCAGGGAGCTGCGTTTCCGAACGACTTTCGCCGCGACGCGCTCGCCGGGGAGCTGCACGCCTCCTTCGGCGAGCGCAGCGGCGAGTGGCTGGATGCCAATCCGACGCACGTGACGGTCGGCGGACGGCTGATGTTCAAGCGCGTCATGGGCAAGGCGAGCTTCGGAAAAATCGCCGACCGCACGGGGCAGATTCAGCTGTACCTGCAACAGGAGGCGCTCGGCCCCGCCTACGAGGCCTTCAAGGGCTGGGACATCGGCGACCTGGTGGGCGCGAGCGGCGCGCTGTTCCGCACCAGGAGCGGCGAGCTGTCGGTGCGCGTGGACGCCGTGAGGCTGCTGGTGAAGTCGCTGCGGCCGCTGCCGGAGAAGTGGCACGGGCTCGCCGACACCGAGACGCGCTACCGGCGGCGCTACGTCGACCTGATCGTCGGCGAAGCGAGCCGCAACGTGTTCCGCACCCGCGCCCGCCTGGTGCGCTACCTGCGCGACTTTCTCGACGCGCTCGATTTTCTCGAGGTCGAGACGCCGATGATGCAGCCGATCCCGGGCGGCGCGAGCGCGCGCCCCTTCCGCACGCATCACAACGCGCTCGATCTGGACATGTACCTGCGCGTCGCCCCGGAGTTGTACCTGAAGCGCCTGATCGTCGGCGGGCTCGAGCGCGTCTACGAGATCAACCGCAACTTCCGCAACGAGGGGCTGTCGACGCAGCACAACCCGGAATTCACGATGCTCGAGCTGTACCTGGCGTACGCCGACTACCGTGACCTCATGGACTGGATCGAGAAGGCGACCCGCGGGCTGGCCGAGGCGCTGCACGGCTCGCAGCCGCTCACCTACCAGGGGCGCGCCTACGATCTGGGTAAGCCCTTCCGGCGGCTCACCCTCGAGCAGGCCATCATCGAGCACAGCCCGGGGGTCGATCCGCTGTCGCTGCGCGACCTCACTTACCTGCGCAAACGCTGCGAGCAGCACGGCATCAAGGTCGAGCGCGAAGACGGCCCCGGCAAGCTGCAGGTCGCGCTGTTCGAGAAGACCGAGAGCGCGCTGCTGGATCCGACCTTCGTGTACGGCTACCCGGTGGAGGTGTCACCCCTGTCGCGACCCAACGATGCCGATCCGTTCATCGCCGATCGCTTCGAGTTCTTTCTCGCCGGGCGCGAGATCGCCAACGGCTTCTCCGAGCTCAACGATCCCGAGGAGCAGGCGGCGCGCTTCCGCGCCCAGGCGGCCCGCAAGGACCAGGGCGATGAGGAAGCGATGTTCTACGACGCCGACTACGTGCGCGCGCTCGAGTACGGCATGCCGCCCGCCGCCGGCCTCGGGGTCGGTATCGACCGGCTGGTCATGTTCTTCACCGACTCGCCCTCGATCCGCGACGTCATTCTCTTCCCGCACATGAGGCCCGAGGCGCCGTGACCCACGGGCACTTTGCCCGCGCGGGACCTTCAAGGGGGCAGGCAGTAGGGTAGCGCGAGCTGCTGCGCGTCGATCACCCGCGCGCGCTCGGCCTGCGGCTGCGGCCTGCCCGCGGCGCAGTCCTCGCCGGCGCAGGGCGCCACGGCGAGAAACTCGCAACGCCCGTCCGCAAGCGCCACGGCGTTCACGACCTTGAATGCCCGGCCGTCGTTCAGCGCGCCCGTATCGCCGGGTTGCAGCCGCAGCGGGGTATGGCTCACGAAGCGCTGCAGGCGGCGCTTGACGCGCCCGCGGTAGTGAGCGCGTGCGATCACTTCCTGGCCGGTGTAGCAGCCCTTGTCGAAGGCGATCGCGCCCAGCACGTCGAGATTGAGCATCTGTGCCACGAACTCCTCGGAAGTCGCGGCGAAGACTTCGGGCTCGCCGGCGGCGACCGACAGACGTTGCCAGGCCTGCGGGGGCGCGGGTTCACAGTGCGGCGGCGCTCCGGCAGGCTGCGCAGCTGAAGCGGCAGCGAGCGGCGCGATGAGCAGCCAGCGCGGCGGTTGGGCGCCGATGCGCAGCGCGATCGAGTCGCCGCTGCGCGCGGTGGCGTTCAGGGCCTGCGGCAAGCCCGCGAACGGCGGCGGGGGCCCGGCCGGCGACTCGGGCGCCACCACACCCGTGACCTGCCAGCTCGCCGACACATCTGCCACGCTCACCTTCGCGCGCAGAATGAATTTCGCGAGCCGGCTCGCCGTGGGCGCGGCGAGCTCACGCGGCAGGATGGCCAGCACCTCGTGCGCCGTGGCCTGCACCAGATGCAGCAGTGCGATCACGCGACCCTGCGGGTTGTGATAGCCGGCCAGCAGCGAGCGCTCCGGTCCGAGCAGCGCGACATCGTTCGACACCTGTCCCTGCAGGAACGACACCACGTCCGCGCCGCGCACGCACAGCACCCCGAGAGAGTCGAGCGGGACCGAATTCCATTCGCTGCACATGGAGTTGACCGTTGTTTTCCCTTGGCTTTTACATGGCTGCCGGCTGCGAATTCTGTCAGACTTAATGGGTATGCCGACGCCGCATCGCAAGAACCCAGGCGCAGCTTTTTCCAACCCGCCCGCTGACCCTCCCGCCCCCGGCATCACAGCGCCGAGCGCAAGCGCGGCCGGCGACGCCAGCGCCCCACGGCCGCGCGAGCTCGCCCGCCCCGCGGGGCCTGATTTTTAGTCTATGCCGCCGCGGCCGCTATCGCCTCACCTGTCGGTGTACCAGTTCAAGTACACCCTGACGACTTCCATCCTGAACCGCTGCACCGCGCTCGCACTGTCGGTGGGGCTGCTGCTGCTGGTGTACTGGCTCATGGCGGTGGCCAGCGGGGCGCACGCTCAGGCGCGCGCGGCGCGGTGGCTGTCGGGGCCGCTCATGAAGCCGGTGTATGCGGCTCTCATCATGGCGTTCTGCTATCACCTGGTCGCCGGCATCCGTCACCTCGTGTGGGACACCGGACGGGGACTGGAGCGCGCCCAGGCGCAGCGCAGCGCGTGGCTGGTGGTCGCCCTCAGCATCGCCCTCACGCTGCTCATCGGCTACTGCGCGTGGCTCGCCGGAGCGCGCGCCCCGTGAGCCTGCGCAGCCCCCTGGGCAAGGTGCTGGGCGTGGGCTCGGCGAAGTCCGGCGTGCAGCACTGGTGGGTGCAGCGCCTCACCGCGGTGGCGCTGGTGCCGCTGTCGGTCTGGTTCGTGGTGTCGCTCCTGTCGCTGCCGTCGTTCGACCATGCGACCGTGGTCGCCTGGATGAGCGGCAGCTGGACGGCGCTGCTGCTCATTCTCCTGGTGCTGACTTGCGCCTGGCACTCGCAGCTGGGTGTGCGCGTGGTGGTGGAGGACTATGTTCACGGCGCAGCGGCGCGGACCGTGACCCTCGTCAGCGTGCTGTTCGTGCATACGCTGATCGCGGCGGCCGGCGTGTTTGCCGTCCTCAAGGTGGCTTTTGGGGCGGCGCCATGAGCGCCTACGAGTTCATCGATCACAGCTACGACGTCATCGTCGTCGGGGCGGGAGGCGCGGGCCTGCGCGCCACGCTGGGACTTGCCGCCAGCGGTCTGTCGACCGCCTGCATCAGCAAGCTCTTTCCGACGCGCAGCCACACCGTGGCTGCACAGGGCGGAATCAGCGCGGCGCTGGGCAACATGGGTGAGGACGACTGGCGCTGGCACATGTACGACACCGTCAAGGGCTCGGATTGGCTCGGCGACCAGGACGCGATCGAGCTGATGTGCAAGGAGGGCCCGGCGGCGGTGATCGAGCTGGAGCACTACGGGGTGCCGTTCTCGCGCACCGAAGACGGCCGCATCTACCAGCGTCCCTTCGGCGGCATGACCACGCACTTCGGCAAGGGCGTCGCGCAGCGCACCTGCGCCGCGGCCGACCGCACCGGGCATGCGATGCTGCACGCGCTCTACCAGCAGTCGCTGCGCCACGCCGCGACCTTCTTCATCGAGTACTTTGCGATCGATCTGATCATGGAGGATGGCGCGTGCCGCGGCGTGGTGGCGCTCGATCTTGGCGAGGGCACCTTGCACCGCTTCCGCGCGCACGTGACCATCCTCGCCACCGGCGGCTACGGGCGCACTTATTTCTCGTGCACCTCGGCGCACTCCTGCACCGGCGACGGCAACGCCATGGTGCTGCGCGCCGGGCTGCCGCTGCAGGACATGGAGTTCGTGCAGTTTCACCCCACCGGCATCTACGGGGCGGGCTGCCTGATCACCGAAGGGGCGCGCGGCGAGGGCGGCTATCTCACCAACTCAAAGGGCGAGCGCTTCATGGAGCGCTACGCGCCCAACGCCAAGGATCTCGCCTCGCGCGACGTGGTGAGCCGGGCGATGACGGTGGAGATGCGCGAGGGGCGCGGTGTCGGCCCCGAGCACGATCACATCGCCCTGCACCTGGAGCACCTGGGGGAGGGCGTCATTCACGAGCGCCTGCCTGGAATCGCGGAAACGGCGCGCATATTCGCCGGCGTCGACGTCACCCGCGAGCCCATCCCGGTGCAGCCGACGGTGCACTACAACATGGGGGGCATCCCCTGCAACTACCGCGGCGAGGTGGTGCGGCCCAAGGATGGCGATCCGGACAGCGTCGTCCCCGGGCTCATGGCGGTGGGGGAAGCGGCCTGCGTGTCGGTGCACGGCGCCAATCGCTTAGGGTCCAACTCGCTGCTCGATCTGGTGATCTTCGGACGCGAGGCGGCGCGGCGCTGTGCCGAGACCGTCAAACCCGGCAGCCGCCACCGCCCCTGGGCCGCGGATGCCGGGCAGGCGGCGGTGGCGCGACTCGATCGGCTGCGCAACGCCAACGGGGCGCGCGCAACCGCCACGATCCGCCTGGAGATGCAGAAGGCCATGCAGCTGGATGCGGCGGTATTTCGCAGCGGCGAGAGCCTGGCGCAGGGGATCCAGAGGATCGGGGCGACTTTCGCTTCCTTCGCCGACGTACGCATCACCGACCGCTCGCTCGTCTGGAACACCGACCTCATCGAGACGCTCGAGCTCGAGAACCTGCTGCTGCAGGCCACGGCCACCATCCACTCGGCGGCGAATCGCACCGAGAGCCGCGGCGCGCATGCCCGCGAGGATTTCCCGCAGCGCGACGACCGTAACTGGCTCAAGCACACCCTCGTGTGGGTCGAGGGGCCGCAGCGCGCCCGCTTCGACTACCGCCCCGTGCATCTGCACACCCTGACGGGGGAGGTCGAGTCGATCCCGCCCAAGGCGCGCACCTACTGAAGGAGCGTTATGGCCGAATTCCGCCTGCCTGCCAACTCGCGCATCATGAAGGGCGTCACGCACGCCGCGCCTCCCGGTACGCGCGCGGTGCGCACCGTGCGCATCTATCGCTTCAATCCGGACAGCGGCGCAAATCCGCGCCTGGACACCTTCGAGCTCGACGCCCGCAGCTGCGGTCCGATGGTGCTCGATACGCTGATCCTGATCAAAGCCAACGTCGACTCCTCGCTCACGTTCCGCCGCTCGTGCCGCGAGGGCATCTGCGGCTCGTGCGCCATGAACATCAACGGCGTCAACCGCCTCGCCTGCACCACCGCCACGCGCGACCTGGCCCCCGAGATCCGCATCTACCCGCTCCCGGCTCTGCCGGTGGTGAAGGACCTGGTTCCGGACCTCAGCAACTTCTACGCGCAGTACGCCTCCGTGAAGCCCTGGCTGCAGACGCGCACACCGGTGCCGGCGGATCGCGAGCGGCTGCAATCCAAAGAGGAGCAGGAGCGGATCGACCGCCCCGCGGCGTGCATCCTGTGCGCCTGCTGCTCGACCGCCTGCCCGAGCTACTGGTGGAACAGCGAGCGCTTCCTGGGTCCTGCGGCACTGCTCGCCGCCTACCGTTGGATCATCGACAGCCGCGACGAGGCGGGCGGGGAGCGGCTGGATGAGCTCGAAGACCCCTTCCGGCTCTACCGCTGCCACACGATCGGAAACTGCACCGACGTGTGCCCGAAGGACCTGAACCCCGCCCGGGCGATCGCCGAGATCAAGAAGATGCTGCTCGAGCGGCACAGCTGAACGTGAGCGCCCCGAGCCACCCGCAGCCAACCCCCGCCGGGGCGCTGGACGCCCAGGCGCGGCGCCTGCTGTGGCGCTGCCGCCGCGGAATGAAGGAGCTGGATGTGATGCTCGAGCGTTTCGCGCGCGAGGCTCTCCCGTGGGCCTCGCCGCAGGAGCGCGGGGCACTCGAAGAGCTGCTCTCGCTCCCAGACCCCCTGCTGGCGGGGTACCTGCTGGGTGAAAGCACCCCGCCGCAGCCCCAATTGGCGCGCCTGGCGGGGGCGATCCGGACTTATGTCGCTATGCAACGCGGGTCGGCGCTATTCTCACGACCGCAACCGGCAATCCCGCCGACGCATGCTGAACTTTCAGGTGAGGTCACAGTCTACTCAGCGCACGGCACCGCGGCCCTCTGAGCGGGATATAGAGGGGGCGCATGAGCGCCGATGCAAGTGATCTGAGCCTGGTACGCCGCGTGCAGCGCGGGGACAAGGGGGCATTCGATGCGCTGGTGCTCAAGTACCAGCACAAACTCGTCAAGCTGGTCATGCGCTATGTGCGTAACCCGGCGGAAGCAGAGGATATCGCCCAGGAAGCCTTCATCAAGGCTTACCGAGCCCTGCCGCAGTTTCGCGGCGACAGCGCCTTCTACACCTGGCTGTATCGCATAGCTATCAACACCGCCAAGAACGCCGTGGTCTCCCGTGACCGTAGCCCCATTGAGTATGATCTGGACCGCAACACCGAAGAGTCTTACGACATGCAAGGCCGGATGAAAGATTCCGAGACCCCCGAGGGTCTGGTGCTGACGGAGGAGATCCGCTCCACCGTCAACGCGGCGATTGATGCCCTGCCCGAGGACCTGCGCACCGCCATCGTGCTGCGCGAGCTCGAGGGGCTTTCTTACGAGGAGATCGCGGCGGCCATGGCCTGCCCCGTGGGGACCGTGCGCTCGCGCATCTTCAGAGCGCGCGAGGCCATCGACCGCCGCCTGCGGGAGGTGTTCGAGGGTGGCCTGGGACGCGCGGAGGAGCTCGGATGAACGAGGAACTGGACAGCCAGTTATCGGCCATGTTCGACGACGAGCTGGCGCCGGCGGAGTGCGAGCTGCTCGCCCGGCGCCTGTCGCGCGATGAGCAACTGAAGGCCCGCTGGGGTCGTTATGCAGTGATCGGGGCGGCGATCCGTTCCGAGCGCGGCGTGCTCGACGCCGCACTCGCCGGCCGCGTGAGTGCCGTCATCCTGGCCGAGCCGGCGCTGGCTGCGGCGCAGGGTGCACGCCGCGCGCCGGCGCGCTGGTGGCAGCCGCTGGCCGGGGCCGCGGTCGCCGTAGGGGTCGCGGTGGGCTCGGTTCTGTGGTTGCGCGCCCAGGCCCCGTTTACCGCAGCGCCCCCGAGCGCGCACCTGACCGCGACAGTGAGCGTGCCGGCCGCAGCGGTGTTGTCCGCCGCCGCCGCGGGCGCGGCTGACAGCTATGTCGTGCCACGCGCGCCCGCGGTGCGCGCCATGGTGCCGAGCACCGAGCTCGCCAACTACGTCGTGGCGCACAGCGTGTTTTCCTCCCCCGTCGGGCGCCGCAATCTGCTGTCGGCCTTCATGGCCAGCGAATCGGGCACCGCCGCCGAGGAACCACCGGTCGAGCCCGAAGGCAATGTCCGCTAGCGAGCGCTTCATCGCCCTGACGCTCGCCTGGACGGTCGCGGGGGCGGCGCTGGCCGGGGAGGCGTCGCCCGAACGCACGCCGGTGGGCGAGACCTCGCCCGAAAGTACGCCGGCGCAGAAGACATCGCTCGACCAGGCCCCGGCGCATAAGACATCGCTCGAATCGGCGCCTGCGCAGAAGACATCGCCCGAATCGGCGCCGGCGCAATGGCTCGAGCGCATGAACCGGGCGCTCACGACGCGCAACTACGACGGTACCTTCTCGCACTGGCACGGCGGTCAGGTGGAGATGCTGCGCATCATTCACCGCGTGCAGGACGGCACGGTTTCCGAGCGGCTGGCGTCGCTCGACGGCTCGGGGCGCGAGTTTATCCGCGCCGGCCCGAGCCTTACCTGCTACCTGCCGGACAAACGCACGGTGCTGGTCGAACAGCGACCGCCGCAGGAGTCGCTGGTGGGCTTTCCAGCCGTCAACGATCAGACCGCGAGCTTCTACGACATCCGCGAAGTCACGCACACGCGCCTGAACCGCCGCAGCACTCACGTCATCACGGTCTCTCCCAAGGATGAGTATCGCTACGGCTACCGGCTGTGGATCGACGACTCCACCGCCATGCCGCTCAAGACCCAGCTGTGCGACAGGCGTGGGCACGTCATCGAGCAGATCGTGTTCGCGAGCCTCACGCTCCCCGCGCACATCCCCGACTCCGCTTTCAAGCCCGACGTCTCGACCGCGGGCTTCCAGTGGCTGCGAAACGAATCGGGGCCGCCGGCGCCCGCGGCGGCGACGCTGGCCTGGAATGCGATGCGCCTGCCGCCGGGCTTCCGCATGGCGGCACGCTCGGCCCAGACTCTGCCCGGCTCGGCCGACCCGGTGGACCATCTGGTGTTTACCGACGGGCTTGCTTCGGTCTCGGTGTTCGTCGAAGCCCAGCGGCGCGAGCAGGCCGATCAGCCCGCGGTGCCCGAGTCGGCGGCGGTGGGCTCCTCGTCCGCCTTCTCGACCGTGATCGACGGCCACAAGATCACGGCGGTGGGCGAGGTTCCCCCGGACACGGTACGATTCATCGCCAGCCAGCTGAAGGCCGAAGAGCCGGCCGCGGTGAGCTCGCGCCGGCGCTGACGCCATGGCGGCGCCGCGCCTGACGCTCGTGCATCGCCACGACTGCGCACTGTGCGAGGAGATGTTGGCGCAGCTGCAAGCCCTCGGCAGCAGCATCGCGCTTCCCGCGCTCGAGGTGGTCGACGTCGACTCGGACCCGCAGCTGCGCCGCCGCCACGGGCTCGACGTCCCGGTGCTGTTACTCGATGGCGCGGTGGTCTGTCGTCAGCGCCTCGATCGCGGCGAGCTCGAGCGGCTGCTGCGCCCCGGCCGAGACCCGCGCGCCTGACGCCGGCGCGCTACTCAAAGGGCCAAACTTCCCTATAATCCGCCGGCCGCAAGGCTCAAGGCGCGGCAGCACGCGACAGCATCCTGGCGGTTCATGCGGCACATACGTAACTTTTCCATCATCGCGCACGTTGACCACGGCAAATCGACCCTCGCTGACCGGTTCATCCAGTTGTGCGGCGGCCTCGCCGACCGCGAAATGCAGGCGCAGGTGCTCGACTCGATGGAGCTGGAGCGCGAACGCGGGATCACGATCAAGGCGCAGAGCGTCACGCTCTACTACGGCGCGCGTGACGGCGAGCGCTATCAACTGAACATGATCGACACGCCGGGGCACGTGGATTTCTCCTACGAGGTGTCGCGCTCGCTGGCCGCCTGCGACGGGGCGCTGCTGGTGGTGGACGCGTCCCAGGGTGTCGAGGCGCAGAGTGTCGCCAACTGCTACACCGCCACCGAGCAGGGCCTGGAGGTGCTGCCGGTCATCAACAAGATCGACCTGCCCTCGGCCGATGCCGACCGTGTGGCCCGCGAAATCGAGGAGATCATCGGCATCCAGGCCACCGATGCGGCGCGGGTGAGCGCCAAGACCGGCGAGGGGGTGCCGGAGCTTCTGGAGACCCTCATCCGGCGCATTCCCGCGCCCCGCGGCTCCCCGGACGCGCCGCTGCAGGCATTGATCATCGACTCGTGGTTCGACAACTACGTCGGCGTCGTGTCGCTGGTGCGGGTGATGAACGGCAGCCTGAAGAGCGGCGACCGGATCCGCGTGGTGTCCACCGGCCGCAGCCACCTCGTCGACCGGCTCGGGCGCTTCACGCCCAAGCCGGTGGTGGAACGCGAGCTCCCCGCCGGCGATGTGGGCTTCGTGGTCGCAGGCATCAAGGAGATCGACGGCGCGCCCGTCGGCGACACCATCACGCTGGAGCACCGGCCGGCGGCGGCACCGCTCCCCGGGTTCAAGCAGATCAAGCCGCGGGTGTTTGCCGGGTTGTTCCCGGTCAACTCGGAGGATTACGAGAAATTCCGCGACGCGCTCGCCAAACTGCGCCTCAACGACTCGGCGCTGCACTACGAGCCGGAGGTGTCCGGGGCCCTGGGCTTCGGTTTTCGCTGCGGGTTTCTGGGACTGTTGCACATGGACATCGTGCAGGAGCGTCTGGAGCGCGAGTACGAGCTGACGCTCGTGACCAGCGCGCCCACGGTGATCTACCAGGTGGCGCGCCGCGACTCAGGGGTCGTGTACGTCGACAATCCGGCCAAGCTCCCCCCAGCCAACGAGGTGGACGAGATCCGTGAGCCGATCATCGTGGCCAACATCCTGGTGCCGCCGGATCACGTGGGCGCGGTGCTGAAGCTGTGCAATGACAAGCGCGGCACGCAGAACAAGATGCAGTACCTGGGCACCCAGGTGTCGCTGCAGTATCAGCTGCCGCTCGGGGAGGTGGTGCTGGATTTCTTCGATCGCCTGAAGTCGGCGAGCCGCGGCTACGCCTCGTTCGACTACGAGTTCAGCCATTTCGAAGCCGCGCCGCTGGTGAAACTCGACATCCTCATCAACGGCGACAAGGTGGATGCGCTGTCGATCATTGTGCACCGCGACAGCGCCTACCAGCGCGGCCGCGAGCTGGTGGACAAGATGCACGAGCTCATCCCGCGGCAGATGTTCGAGGTCGCGGTGCAGGCGGCCATCGGCAGCGCGGTCATCGCCCGTGCCACCGTCAAGGCACTGCGCAAGAACGTGCTCGCAAAATGCTATGGCGGCGACGTGACCCGCAAACGCAAGCTGCTCGAGAAACAGAAGGAAGGCAAGAAACGCATGAAGCAGCTGGGACACGTCGAGATTCCGCAGGAAGCGTTTCTGGCGGTTTTGCAGGTAGGCCGCAAACACTAGCGCACTCGAACGAAGGGTTCCCATGTTAGAGACGCTGATGCCGCTCATCGTTCTTCTGTCGTGGCTGGCGCTGCCGGTGACGCTGATATGTATCGTCGATGACTGGCTGCTGCGCCCGCGGCGCGTGATCGCCTCCGGCCGGCAGACCGTGCCCGACGCGCCGCTGATGAGAGCGCTGTACGGCGCGTTGCCGGTACTGCTCGCCTGTGCGGTGCTGCGCCTGCTGCTCGCCGAGCGGCTGGACTTCAGCGCGGTGCTGCTGGCGATCACGGTGCTCACCGGCCTGGTGTGGGCCCTGGACGCGGCGCTGCTGGCTCCGTGGCGCACGGCCAGCGCGCGCGCCGCCGGCCGGGAGCCGATGTTGACGTCCGAGCCGGGGACCGTCGACTACGCGCGCAGCTTCTTTCCGGTCGCCCTGGTGGTGCTGCTGCTGCGCTCCTTCGTCTTCGAGCCGTTCCGCATTCCTTCCGATTCCATGATGCCCACGCTCCTCGACGGGGATTTCATCATCGTCAACAAGTACGCCTACGGGCTGCGCCTGCCGGTGATCAATCGCAAGATCCTCCAGGTCGGCGAGCCGCGGCGCGGCGACGTGGTGGTATTCCGCTGGCCGGTGGACCCTTCGACCAACTTCATCAAGCGCCTGGTCGGCCTGCCCGGCGATCACGTCGAAGTGCGCGACAACCGCATCATGATCAACGGCCGGCCGGTGGACTTCACCATCGAGAAGGACCGGTACAGCGACGGCTGTTATGTGAACCTGGCGCGGGCCGAGGAGCGTCTCGGCAGCCATGAGCACGAGGCCATATTCTGTCCGGTGGCCCTCGATCGTCAGCCGGTGCTGCCGGCGTGCAACCGCCGCGGCGTGCGCGGCTACGTCTGCGGGGACGAGGACGCCCCCGCAGGCAGCCGCATGGAGCCGTTTGTCGGCGACGTGCCGCCGGGGCATTATCTGATGATGGGCGACAATCGCGACAACAGCGACGACGGGCGCCGCTGGGGCTATGTGCCCGAGGAGAACCTGGTCGGCAGGGCGACCCGGATCTGGTTCAATTGGGATCTGCGCCGCTCCGGCGGTCCCATGTGGAGCCGCATCGGCTCCGCCATTCCGTGAGCGACGCGCAGCGCGCGTTGCGGTCCGCACCAGCAGCAGTCGGGGGGTTAGCATCGATGCGTAACAGGCAGCAGGGTATCACCGCAATCGGCTGGCTGGTTCTGCTCACGCCGTTTGCGATCGTGCTCTACGGCGGCATCCGCCTCGCGCCGCTGTATCTGAACTACATGAAGGTGGCGCGGGCGCTTGACCAGGCGGTGAGCAACGCCAAGAGCGGCGCGGCCGATGCGCAGGCGCTCCGTACCGCGATCGACAGGCATTTCGAGATCGACATGGTCGAGTATCCGACCATCAAGGACATCCAGGTGAGGCGCGAGGGCGCGGCGTGGGTGATCGAGGCCAAGTACGACGATGAGGCGCCGCTGCTCGCGAACATATCGTTGCACGTGACCTTCGACAAGAT
This sequence comes from Gammaproteobacteria bacterium, assembly GCA_005878835.1. Taxonomy (GTDB): domain Bacteria; phylum Pseudomonadota; class Gammaproteobacteria; order Steroidobacterales; family Steroidobacteraceae; genus 13-2-20CM-66-19. The sequence continues at coordinate 58,607 of VBMV01000049.1, forward strand.
CGCGCGCACCGCCGGCGGCAGCGGCGACTAGCGGCGTAATCCATCATCAAGGGCATGCCGATCGGCGGACATGAGGAGTGTTGACTGGCCGGGACGCTGGCTGCAGGACCGCCTGGGCTACGAGCCGCGCGACCTGGCGCTGTTTCGCGCGGCCCTGACCCACCGCAGCGCCTCGGGCCCCAACAACGAGCGGCTCGAGTTTCTCGGCGACGCCGTCCTCAATCTCATCATCGCGCACCACCTGTATGCGGCCTTCCCGCAGGCATCCGAAGGGGACTTGAGCCGCCTGCGCGCCAGGCTGGTGAGCCGCGAGCCGCTCGCCGAGGTGGCCCTCACGCTGGGCCTCGGTGAAACCCTGCAACTCGGGTCCGGCGAGCTCAGGAGCGGGGGCTTTCGCCGCCAGTCGATCCTCGCCGACGCGCTGGAAGCGGTCTGCGGCGCGCTGTTTCTCGATGGCGGGCTCGCCGCCGTGGAGCGGGTGATCGCGCGGCTGTTCGCGCCGCGCATCGCAGAGCTCCCCGACCCGGAGGCGCTCAAGGACGCCAAGACACGCTTGCAGGAGTACCTGCAGTCGCGCAATCTGGCGCTGCCGCGCTACGCCGTCCTCAACATAGAAGGCGAGGACCACGCGCAGACCTTCGAGGTGAGCTGCGAGGTGCCCGAGCTCGGGCGCCGCGTGCAGGGGCGCGGCTCGAGCCGCCGCCGCGCGGAGCAGAAGGCAGCCGAGTGCATGCTCACCCAGATCGAGACATCCCCCGCACCGGACGGGCACGCTTGAGCCCCGCCGCCCCAGCACCGCAATTCCGCAGTGGCTACGCTGCGCTGGTGGGACGGCCGAACGTCGGCAAGTCGACGCTTCTCAATGTGCTCGTCGGGCACAAGCTCAGCATCGTGACACCGCGTCCGCAGACCACGCGCCACCGCATCCTGGGCGTGCTCACTTTGCCCCAGGCGCAGATCGCCTTCGTGGATACGCCCGGCCTGCACGCCCACGCGAGCCGCGCACTCAACAAGGCGATGAACCGTACCGCGACCGCCGCGCTCGAGGCCGCCGACGTCGCGGTGCTGGTGGTGGAAGCCTCGAAGTGGCTGCCGGACGATGAGCTGGCGCTCGAGCGCATCGCCCGCACCGCGCACCCGGTGATCGCGGCCGTCAACAAGATCGATCGCGTGCGTCCGCGCGAGCGGCTGCTGCCGTATCTGGGCGAGCTCGCCGCGCGGCACGCGTTTCTCGCCCTCGTGCCGGTCTGCGCGCTCAAGGCGGACAACATCGAGGCGCTGCGCGACGCCATTGCGGCGCACCTGCCGCTGTCCCCGGCACTGTTCCCGGACGGCGAGCTCACCGACCGCGGTCTGCCTTTCCGGATTGCGGAAACGATCCGCGAGAAGCTGACGCTGGAACTGAACCAGGAGGTGCCCTACGGTATCGCGGTGGAGGTGGAACGCCTGACGGAAGAAGACGGACAGCTGGCGGTGGATGCGGCAATTTGGGTGGATCGCGAGGGCCAGAAGCCGATCGTCATCGGCGCCCGCGGTGAGCGGCTGAAGCGCGTGGGTCGCTCGGCGCGGCTGGCGCTGAACGGGATCCTCGAGCAGCGTCTGCACCTGAACCTGTGGGTCAAGGTGCGGGAGAACTGGGCGGACAACGCCCGCGCCCTGCGGGAGCTGGGACTGGAATGACCCGCAGCACCGGCCGTATCCATCTCACTCCCGGCTACCTGCTGCACCACCGGCCGTGGCGTGATACCAGCCGCATCCTCGAGGTGCTCACGCGCGAGCACGGGCGCCTGACGCTGTTCGCGCGCGGCGTGCGCGGGCCGAGCGCCAAACTCGCTTCAGTGCTGCAGCCCTTCCAGCTGCTGCTGTTGTCATGGAGCGGGCGGGGCGAGGCGCCGCAGCTCACCGCTGCGGAGCGCGCCCGGCACGACCCCGCGCTGCCGCCCGAGTGTCTGCTGGCGGCGTTCTACCTGAACGAGCTGCTCATCAGGCTCACGACGCGCCACGATCCGCTCCCCCTGCTGTTCGATCACTATCACGGCGCGCTCACCCTGCTGCGCGCCGGGGCGCCGCTCGAGCCGGCGCTGCGCCTGTTCGAGAAGCGGCTGCTGGAGGTGCTCGGCTACGGCCTGGATCTGGCCACCGAGGCGCACAGCGGCAAGCGCATCGAGCCGCAGGGGTACTATCATTTCCGTGCCGGGCAGGGGCTGGTTCGCGCCTCTGCGGACAGCGCCGGCGCGCTCGCCGGGCGCTCGCTCCTGAGCCTGGCGCGCGAGAGCCTGAGCGGCGCGCGGGCGCTCGGGGATGCGCGGCGGGTGTTGCAGGCGGCGCTCGCCGCCTGCCTGGAAGGCCGCCCGCTCGCCACCCGCGTCGTGGCAAGGTCGATAGCGCGAAAGGCGGCGCAATGACGGGCGGCGGTATTTCACTGGGGGTCAACATCGATCACGTGGCGACGCTGCGCCAGGCGCGTCGCGGCCGCGATCCGGACCCGGTGCACGCGGCACTCGCCGCCGAGACCGCGGGCGCGGACAGCATCACGCTGCATTTGCGCGAGGACCGCCGCCACATCCAGGATCATGACGTGCGGACATTGCGCGGGCTGCTGCAGACGCGCATGAATCTCGAGCTGGCAGTGACCGACGAAATGCTCGCCATCGCCGCCGAGGTGCGCCCGGCGGACGGCTGCTTCGTGCCCGAACGGCGCCAGGAGATCACCACCGAGGGGGGGCTGGACGTCGCCGCCCAGGCGGCACGCGTGCGCGATGCCACCACCCACCTGCGCCAGGCCGGGGTGCGCGTCGCGCTGTTCATCGATCCTGACCCCAGGCAGGTCGAAGCAGCCGCGCACGCCGGCGCCCCGGTGATCGAGCTGCACACCGGCGCGTACGCGCAAGCCGCCGGCGCCCAAGCCGCGACCGAGCTCGAGCGGCTGCGCGCGGCCGCGCGCCTGGGTGCTGGTCTCGGGCTCGAGGTGCATGCCGGCCACGGCCTGAACTACCACAACGTGCGCCCCGTGGCCGCGCTGCGCGAGATCGTCGAGCTCAACATCGGCCACGCCCTGATCGCGCACGCCCTGTTCGTGGGCCTGAGCGCGGCGGTGCGTGAAATGAAGGCGCTGATGGCGGCGGCGCGCGCATGATCTTCGGCATCGGTGTCGATGTGCTGGAGAGCGGGCGCATCGCGCACACGCTGGAGCGCTTCGGCACGCGCTTCATCGAACATCTGCTCATGCCCGAGGAGCACGCGCAGCTGTCTCGTACGCAGCGCCGCGAGCGCTTTCTCGCCATGCGTTTCGCCGCCAAAGAGGCCATCGTCAAGGCCATGGGGACCGGCTTTGCGCACGGCATGTGGATCCGCGACGTGGGCGTGGTGCAGAACGCGTGGGGCAAGCCCGAGGTGATCTTCTCGGCGCGCGGGGAGCGCGTGCGCCACGGATTGGGGATCGGGGCAGCACACGTGACGCTCACCGATGAGGCGGGCCTGGTGGTGGCGGTGGCGGTGCTCATGAGAGCCGCGTGAACACCCTGGTGTTCGATATCGAGACCGTGCCGGATGTCGCCCTGGGGCGGCGGCTCTACGGCCTCGAGGGTCTCGCGGACGCTCAGGTGGCGAAGGCCATGTTTGCACTGCGCCGCCAGGACACGGGCGGGGATTTTTTGTCCCTGGAGCAGCACCGCGTGGTGGCGATCGCGTGCGCGCTGCGTACCAGCGAGGGTCTGCGCCTGTGGAGTCTCGGCGACTGCGGGTCCCCCGAAGGCGAGCTGGTGCAACGCTTCTTCGACGGCATCGAGAAGTTCTCGCCCGCTCTGGTGTCCTGGAACGGCTCGGCATTCGATCTGCCGGTGCTCACCTACCGCGCACTGCTCGCCGGGGTCACCGCGCCGCGCTTCTGGGAGACCGGAGCGGAAGACCCCGCGTTTCGCTACAACAACTACCTCAGCCGCTACCACTGGCGGCACACCGATCTCATGGACGTGCTGTCGGGCTTCCAGAGCCGCGGCCGGGTGTCGCTCGCCACCATGGCGTGTCTGCTGGGGCTGCCGGGCAAGCTCGGCTTCGAGGGCGGCCAGGTGTGGGACGCCTGGCAGAGCGGCAACCTCGCGGCCATCCGCCGCTACTGCGAGACCGACGTGCTCAACACCTGGCTCATTTACCTGCGCTTCGCGCAGCTGCGCGGGCAGCTCTCGCGCGCGCAGCACGCCGAGGAGCTCGAGCGCGTGAAGACGCTGCTGCAGGACGGCAACGAGCCGCACCTGGCCGAGTTCCTGCGCGCCTGGGAGGCGGCTTGAGCGCCGCCGCCGCCGAGACCGCCACCGTCGCTGCGCTCACCCACGAGGGCGAGGGAGTGGTGCGCGGCGGCAAGACCGTATTCGTCGCGGGGGCGCTCCCGGGCGAGCGCATCCGCCTGCGGCGTACGCGGCGCCACCGACAGCACGATGACGCCGAGCTGCTCGAGGTGCTGGAGCCGTCCGGGGCGCGGGTCGCGCCGCGTTGCGCGCACTTCGGCGTGTGCGGCGGCTGCGCCTTGCAGCACCTGGCGCCCGCCGCGCAGCGGGAGGCGAAACAGACCGAGCTCGCCGAGACGCTCGCGCGGGTGGGGCGCGTCCAGCCCGCCAGATGGCTGGCGCCGCTCGCCGGGCCGGTGTGGGCTTACCGCCGCCGGGCGCGCCTGGGCGTGAAGTTCGTGCGCAAGAAAGGCTGCGTGGTGGTGGGATTTCGCGAGCGCGCCGCTCCCTACGTGGCCCAGCTGACGCGCTGCGAAGTGCTGGCAGCGCCCGTGGGAGAGCTGATCGCGCCGCTCGCGGCCATGCTGACCGAGCTGAGCATCCGCGAGCAGGTGCCGCAGATCGAAGTGGCGATCGCCGACAACGCCAGCGCGCTCGTGCTGCGGGTGCTGAGCGCGCCCTCGGAAGCAGATGCGGCGCGGTTGCGGCAGTTCGGCGCGACTCACGGGGTACGGCTGTACCTGCAGCCCGCCGGCCTGGATTCCGTCGTGCCGCTGGATCCGCCCCTCGAGCCGCTGCGCTACACCCTGGCGCGCTCGGGAGTGGAGTTGGAATTCTCACCGGTCGACTTCATCCAGGTGAACGGCGCGCTGAATGAGGCCCTGGTGGAGCGGGCGGCAGAGCTGCTGGAGCTCGATCGCGCCTCAAGGCTGCTCGACCTGTACTGCGGGCTGGGAAACTTCACGCTGGCGCTCGCGCGCTCGGTCGCTCGCGCGGTGGGCGTGGAGGGCGCGGGCGCGCTCATCGAGGGTGCCCGCGGCAACGCCGCTCGCAACGGCATCGCCAACGCCGAATTTCACCTCGCCAACCTCGCCACACCGCCCGAGCCGACGCTGCCCTGGATGCGCCAGAGCTTCACCCATGTGCTGCTCGACCCGCCGCGCACCGGGGCGGCGGCGGTGTTGGCGGCGCTGGCGGCGCTGGCGCCGCAGCGGGTGTTGTATATTTCCTGTCACCCGGGGAGTCTGGCGCGCGATCTTTCGGTACTGGTGCACGAGCACGGCTTCGCGCTCCAGGCGGCGGGTGTCGTCGACATGTTTCCGCACACCACGCACGTCGAATCGCTGGCGCTGCTGACGGCAGGTGGCCGGCACGCCCGACGCACGGCGCCTCCGGCATGAGTCTGGGCCCCCTGATGATCGACCTCGCCGGCAGCTCGGCCACCGCCGAGGAGCGCGAGCTGCTGCGCCATCCGCTGGTGGGCGGCGTCATCCTCTTCACGCGCAACTACACCGACCCGGAGCAGCTGACCGCACTGGTCGGCGCGATTCATGCCGAGCGCACCCCGCCGCTCATCGTGGCCGTGGATCACGAGGGCGGGCGGGTACAGCGCTTCCGCCAGGGATTTTCGCTCCTGCCCCCCGCGCGGCGTATCGGTCACGAATTCGACCTGGACGCGCGCGCCGGACTTGCGCTCTCGCGCGCCATGGGCTGGTTGATGGCGGCGGAGCTGCGTGCGCACGGGGTCGACATCTCCTTTGCACCGTGCGTGGACCTCGATCATGGCGTGAGCATCATCGGGGACCGCGCCTTCCACGCGCTGCCGGATGCCGTGGGGCAGCTGGCGGTCGCCTGGATGCACGGGATGCGGGATGCGGGCATGGCGGCCACGGCCAAGCACTTCCCGGGACACGGGGCGGTGGTGGCCGACTCGCACCTCACCCTGCCGGTCGACCGCCGCCCCCTGCCGGACCTGGCCCCGGACCTCGCCCCCTACCGGCGACTGATGGCCAACGCCCTGCCGGCGGTCATGGTGGCCCACGTGCTGTTTCCGGCGGTGGATTCGGCCCCGGCGAGCCTCTCCAGCCGCTGGATTCGCGACGTGCTGCGCGGAGAGCTCGGGTTCCAGGGGGTAGTGTTTGCCGATGATCTGTCCATGGGAGGGGCCGCCGCAGCCTACGGGGACGTCGTCACCCGGGCACGGCAGGCACTGTCGGCGGGTTGCGACATGCTACCAGTCTGTAACAACCGTGCGAGTGTCATCGAGCTGCTCGAGCACCTGGATGCCGAGCCGCAGCCGGCATCGATCCTGCGCCTGGTGCGCCTGCACGGGCGCGCCGGCACCGTGCGTTCCGGGCTCCAGGCCTCGGCTGAATGGACGCGCGCGCGCGAGTTGCTGGCGCGCGCCGCGGCCGCCCCCGACCTGACGCTGGACGCCGGACGCGACACATGAACAACTGGTCGGCGGAAGCCTGGCGCCGCGTGGTCGAGAGCTCGCCCGAAGGCATCGTGATCTGCGATGCCGCCGCCCGCGACTGCCCGGTGTTGTTCGTCAACGCGGCGTTCGCGGACATGTGCGGCTATCCGGCGGCGGCGCTGCTGGGTACCAACCTGCGCATCCTGCAGGGCACGGACCGCGACCAGGAGGCGCGCACGCGCCTGCGCGAATCGCTGGACAGGGGCGAGCCGGCGCGCGTGCTGGTGCGCAACTACCGTCCCGACGGCTCGCTCTTCTGGAACGAGATGGTGGTGCAGCCGGTGCGCAGCCCCGCCGGCCAGCTCACTCATTACATCGGCTACCACCGCGATGCCAGCGAGCGCCTCAAAGGCGCGGAGCGCTCGCAGGAGGGGCTGCCGACCTGGTTGCGGGAGGACCGCCTCACGGGCCTGCACTCACGCGCCTACTTCGAGGAGTTGCTGCAGCGTGACTGGGTGCTCGCGCAGCGCGACTCGCACGAGATCGGCCTCACCCTGTTCGACATCGACGATCTCGGCGCCTACAACGACAAGTTCGACCGCTCGGCGGGCGATGCCTGCATCCGGCGCGTCGCGCGCGTGGTCGGCGCCGCGTACAAGCGGCGCGGGGATCTCGTCGGTCGCTGGGAAGGCGGAACCTTCGCCGTGTTGACCCAGGGGGAGGCCGCAGACAAGGCCACGCACTACGCCCAGGTGGTGTCGCAGCGCGTGCGCGACCTGCTCATGCATCACCCCACCACCGGCGCCGGGCGCTACGTCACCGTGAGCGCCGGGATCGCAAGTCTCGTGCCGCCGCGTGCACTGCCGCTCGAGGGACTGCTGAAGGCCTGCCGGGCGGCCCTGAAGCGCGCCAAGGTGAACGGCAAGGACGGCATCGAGAACGCGGAGGCGGGGGATTTTCACTGACCGGCCGGGCCGTCGGTGCTGTTTTGCTGTAGAAAGAAATCAGTGGTAATATTGCCACTGAAATGAGCACCCCCGCCGTCAAAACCCGCCCGGCGCCGGCTCCCGGCGTCGTCCTGTCGCGCGCCACGGTGCGTGCGGCGCGCTTCCTGGCCGTGGCGCAGGCGGACCTGGCGCAGGTCATCGGCGTGAGCGGGGCGACGTTATCGCGCATCGCCCATGGCCGCAAGGCGCTCGAGCCCGGCTCCAAGCCCTGGCAGCTCGCGGCGCTGTTCGTGCGGCTGTTCCGCTCCCTGGACGCCATCGTCGGCTCGGATGACGCCGCCGCGCGTGCCTGGCTGCGCAGCGATAACCATGCCCTGGGCGGGGCGCCCCTGGCGCTCATCCGCGAACCCGCGGGCCTGGTGCGCACGGTTGACTACCTGGACGCCGCGCGCGCTCGCATCTGAGGCGCGCCGTTACAGCCACGAGCTGTGGCGCGTAGTCGAGGCGCAGCACACCGCCTCGACCATGCGCCTCACCGACTCGCTCGAGGAGCAGGCGAGCCTCGAGCTCGTGCTCGAGGAGAGCAAGCCGCCGCTGCCGCCGGCGGCGCGCAGGCTCCACTATCTGCTCGCCACGCCGTTTCGCTACCGCCCGCACATCAGCTCCCGTTTCCGCGCGCCGCTCGAGGCCGGAGTCTGGTACGGCGCGGAAGCGCTGCGCACGGCGTTGGCGGAGAAGAGCTACTGGCGACTGCGCTTTCTGCTCGACTCTCCCGCAACGCCCGACCTGAAGCCCGTGCCGCACACAGCGTTTGGCGCCGCGGTGCGCACGGCTGCGGCCGTGGATCTGACGGTTGCGCCGTTGGCGCGTGACGCCTCAGTGTGGACGCACCGCGTGAGCTACCAGGGCACGCAGGCGCTCGCCGCCCTGGCGCGCCAGGCGCAGATTCAGCTGATCCGCTACCAATCGGTGCGCGATCCCGAACACGCCGCGTGCGCGGCGGTGCTCGACCCCGCACCGTTCGGCCGCGGCAAGCCCCATTCCCAGCACACCTGGTTCATCGCCGCCTCGCGCGCACGGGTGCGTTGCGCGCAGGACGAGCGGGGCGGGGCGAGCTGGGAATTTACCCGCGAGCAACTCGTGTGAGGTCGGCGCAGTCGCCCGCGCCGGCCGCGGTCGCGCGCGCTGCGGCCGTCGTTCGCGGCGCTGCCGCCCGCGCGGCCAACTAACGCCCCGGGGCCCGCGCGCCCTGCGACGGCGTCACCAGCGCGATCACGCCGAACGCCGGATGGTCGAAGTAGTTGCGCTCGTAGAAGTGCACGCGGCGGCTCTGGTTGAGCGTGAAGGGCGTGTCGGGCGCGGCTCCCAGGTCCGGGGGTGGGGAGGGCATGGCGTAGGTCAGCGATAGCCCTAAGTGCAGGAACTGGCCGCGCTCGAGAAACACCGTGCCGCTGAGGCCCGGGACATTGATCCCGAGGCGCGGCAGGGCAAAGCCGGCGCGCGTTCCCCAGGAGCTCGCCGTCTGCGACCAGGCCGCATGCGCCACCGGCACGTAACTGCCGCTCGCGCGCAGGCGGTTCTCCAGTTCCGTCAGCTGCCACACGGAAGCCGGCAGCATGGCGACGAAGTGCCCTACCTGCCCCGAGCCGCTCGTGGATTCATCGCCGGCGACGATGCTGTGGGTGCCGGCGCCGGCCTCCGCGCTCCAGTTCTCGGCGCCACCGAGCGTGGCGGTGTCCTGAAACACGATGATCTCGATGTTGTACACCGGGCCGGCGGCGCCCACGGTCGCCGGCGGCTCCTGTGCCGCCGCCAGCGCGCCAGCGAGTAGCGCGCACACGGTGAGGCCGAGCGTCAGGTGCAACGGCGCGATGCGGGCGACCATGCGCGGCATTCTAATGGAGCCGGGGCGGTTCGCCGAGGCGCCGCAGCAGATCCGCGGCAAACTCGAAACGGGCGTTCTCGGTGGGAAGCTGTCGCGACACGCGCAGCTTCAGTGGTCCCTCGAGGCGGTACTGGCGTGCGCCGGTCTGGATCATGCGCACCACGGTGGCCGGATCGATCGCTGAGCGCTCCTCGAACAGCACCGAGCCGCCCTGCGGGCCCAGGTCGAGCCGGCGCACTCCCAGGGCGCGCGCCGTGAGTTTGAGTCTGGCGATGCGCAGCAGGCTTTGCGCCGCGGGCGGCGGCGGGCCAAAGCGATCGTGGATTTCCGCGCCGAGCTCATCGAGCGCCGTGTCGCTGTCGGCGGCGGCGACGCGCTTGTAGAGCGACAGGCGCATGTGCACGTCCCCGACGTACGCCTCCGGCAGGAACGCCGGCAGGCGCAGCTCGACTTCGGTGGCGGCGGCGAGCGGCTGGTCGAGCACCGGCTCGCGCCCGGCCTTCAGGGCGCGCACCGCGTGCTCGAGCATGTCGAGATACAAGGACAGCCCGATCTCGGTCACCTGGCCGCTTTGCTGCTCGCCGAGCAGCTCGCCGGCGCCGCGGATCTCGAGGTCATGGGTCGCGAGCACGAATCCGGCTCCCAGCTCCTCCATCGACTCGATCGCTTCGAGACGCTTGACGGCGTCGCGCGCCAGCCCCTGGCGCGGCGGCGCGATCAGATACGCGTAGGCGCGGTGGTGCGAGCGTCCGACCCGGCCGCGCAGCTGGTGCAGCTGCGCCAGTCCCATGCGATCGGCGCGATTGATCATGATGGTGTTGGCGGTGGGCACGTCGATGCCGCTCTCGATGATGGTGGTGCACACCAGCACGCTGAAGCGGCGATGATAGAAATCGACCATCAGCTGCTCGAGCTCGCGCTCGCGCATCTGCCCGTGGCCGATGCGCAGGCTCGCTTCCGGCACCAGCGCCTGTACCTCGGCGCCGATTTTCTCGATGGTGCGTACCTCGTTGTGCACGAAATAGATCTGCCCGCCGCGGCGCAGCTCGCGCAAAGCCGCCTCGCGCAGCGTCGGCGCGTGCCACTCGATGAGGAAGGTCTTGATCGCCAGCCGCGCCGCCGGCGCGGTGGTGATCAGCGACAGGTCGCGCAGGCCGCCGAGCGCCATGTTGAGGGTGCGCGGAATGGGGGTCGCGGTGAGGGTAAGCACGTGCACGTTGGCGCGCAGCGCCTGCAGGCGCTGCTTGTCGCGCACCCCGAAGCGATGTTCCTCATCGATGATGAGCAGGCCGAGATCGCGGAAGCGCGCGTGCGCGTGCAGCAGGCGGTGGGTGGCGATGACGATGTCGACCTGGCCCTGCTCGAGCCCCGCGAGCACCGCTTGCGTCTCCGCCCCGCTGCCGAAACGCGACAGCCCCTCGATGCGCACCGGCCAGTCGGCGAAGCGGTCGCGAAAGTTGGTCAGGTGCTGCTGCACCAGCAGTGTGGTCGGAGCGAGCACCGCCACCTGCTTGCCGGCCTGTGCGGCGACGAACGCCGCGCGCATGGCGACTTCGGTCTTGCCGAAGCCGACGTCCCCGCACACGATGCGATCCATGGGGCGCTCGCTGCCCAGGTCGGCGAGCACCTGCTCGATCGCCTGCGCCTGATCCTCGGTCTCCTCGAACGGGAAGGCGTTGGCGAAGGCCTGGTAGTCGGGCTCGCTGACTGCCAAGGCCAGCCCCCGCTGGGACTTGCGCCGCGCGTACAGATCGAGGAGCTCCGCCGCCACGTCGCGGATCTGCTCGGCGGCGCGCCTGCGGGCCCTGGCCCACTGATCGGTGCCGAGTTTGTGCAGCGGGGCGCTCTCGGGCGCAGCGCCGGTGTAGCGGCTCACCAGGTGCAGCGCGTGAACGGGCACATAGATGCGGTCGCCGTCCTGATACTCGAGCACCAGGAACTCCCCGGGCTGCCCGAGGATGTCCATCGGCATCAGGCCCGCGTAGCGGCCGACCCCGTACTCCTCGTGCACCACCGGCGCGCCCGGATTGAGGTCCTGGAGGTCGCGCAGGATCGCCTCCGGGTCCGCGGCGCGCTTGCGGCGCCGCTCCTGGCGGGCGCGTGCCCCGAACAGCTGCGCCTCCGCGATCACCGCGATCGGCGGCGCGGTGAGCGTGAGGCCCTCGAGATCGGGGGCCACGGTCAGCGCGAGCCGCGCGCTGCCCGTAACGAATGCGTCCCAGCCGGCCACGATGGCGACCTCGTGGCGATGCGCGCGCAGCATCTCCTGGAGCAGCTCGCGCCGTCCGGCCGAGTCGGCCGCCAGCAGCACGCGGCCCTCGAAGTCACCGAGGAACGCATCCAGCGGTGCGAACGGCTGCTCGGCGCGCACGTCGAGGCGCAGCTCGCGCGGCGCGCTGGTGGGGAAATTGCGCACCTCGGCCGCGGCACCGTGCAGCTCGGTCTCCGCCTTGAAGGCATCGAGGGTGATCGATGCGAATGCGGCGAGCGCTGCCTCGAGCGCGGCCGGCTCGAGAAACAACTCCGCGGGCCTGAGCACGGGGCGCTCGATGTCGTGGCGGCGATCCTCGTAACGCGCCTCGATGTCAGCCCATGTCTTGCCGAGAGTGCCGGGGAGGGCCGCGTCGTGCACGATCACCGCATCCGCGGGCAGGTAGTCGAACAGTGTCGCGGTCGAATCGAAGAACAGCGGCTGATAGAACTCCACCCCTGCGGGTGCGAGTCCCTCGCTCACGCCGCGATAAATGACGGTCCGGGTCGGATCCCCCTCGAAGCGCGTGCGGTAGCGGCGGCGGAAATCCTTCACCGCCTCCGTATCCAGCGGCACCTCGCGTGCCGGCAGCAAGCGCACACCCGGCAGCGCATCGAGCGAGCGCTGCGTCTCCGGATCAAAGCGGCGGATCGCCTCGATCTCGTCATCGAACAGATCGATGCGCAGCGGCGCCGCGGCGCCCATCGGGAACACGTCCAGGAGCGAGCCGCGCACCGCAAACTCTCCGGGGCTCACCACCTGGCTGACACTCGCATAGCCTGCCTCGATGAGTCGTTGCCGGAAGGGCTCGATGGCGAGCGCCTGCCCGGTGCCGAGCTCGAACGCGCGGCCCTGCACGTAACTGCGCGGCGCCAGCCGCTGCATGAGCGTGTCGGCCGAGACGATCAGGCAGCCGTGCCGCAGCTGCGGCAACTCGAACAGAGTCTTCAGCCGCTCGGAGATGATGTCCGGATGGGGAGAGAAGAGCTCGTACGGCAGCACTTCCCAGTCCGGCAGCCGCAGCAGCGCCAGCTCCTCCCCGGCGAAGAAGCGCAGCTCCGCCGTGAGCCGCTCGAGCTCGCGCGCCGCGTCCACGATGACCACGTACAGCCGCCGGTCGGCGCGCATGGCTTCGGCAAGCGCCAGTGCCGCGGCGCTGCCGTACAGCTGATGCCAGCGCAGACGCCGGTGGGCCCCGGCCGGCAGCGGCGGATTGAGCAATGAGGGCATCTGAGCGCGCCGACGCGAAAGCCGGGCAGCTTACCTAAGTAGGCCTGCAGGCCGCGAGGGGACTGTCGGCAGAGGGCGCGCGCGGGTGCGTGCCGTGGGGTGCTCAGGCGCTGACCGGCTCCGCACTCACCTGCATGCGCGTTCCGAGCGGCACGCAGAAGATGTCGATCGGGTGGGAGCGCCCGCGCAGCCGCAGGGGCGGCAGCGGGGTCGCGCCGACATCCATGCCGTGCGCATCGAGGGACTGCTTGAGTGCGCCGGAGAACAGCATCTCGCCGGCGCGCGCCCGCTGGCACAGACGCGCGGCGATGTTCACCGTGTCGCCGATGATGGTGTAGTTCATATAGGAGGAGGAGCCGATGTTCCCGGCCACCACGTCCCCCTCGTTGATGCCGATGCCGAGCCCGGCGTCGATCTGGTAGCGCTCCTTCCAGGAGCACGCCAGGGTGCCGAAGCTGGCGAGCATCTCCCGGGCGGCGCGCACGGCGCGCTCCGGACTGTCGGGTTGCTCCAGGGGCACGCCGAAGCCGAGCATCAGGCAGTCACCCGCCATGTGGAACACGGTGCCCTCGTGGCGGAAGGTGATCTCCGTCAGCAGCGAGAAGAACTCGTTGAGCAGCGGCACGACACAATGCGGCTCGAGCTGCTCGGAAATGCTGGTGAAGCCGCGCAGGTCGGCGAACAGCACGACCGCGTGGGCGCGCACGTCGGCGGTGGACAGCAGCGTGTCGCGCAGTTGCTCGTCCTCGAGGATCTTGTCCGCGACACGGGGCGAGACGTAGCGGCGGAACGTCTGCCGCAGCACCTCTTCACGTCGTCGTATTTCAGCTTCCAGCTGAACCGCCGCCGTCTTCCTGCGCACCACTCCGGCGTGCATCAGGGCCTCGATCTGAGATCTGAGAGGCTCGTCCGCCGACACAGACTCCCCCACGGGAATTATTCTGTTAAGAGGAAGATTACCATAACTGCAAGATGTCGGCGTCTGGCGACACCAAGGGCCCCGGTCGTCACATACACAGCTTCAGCGCGTTGGCGAGCGAAGGGGTCTTCAGCGCGTTGGCGAGCGAAGGGGTCGGTGGGGAACATGTTGGTCGAGCGGCGGCGGCGGCGCGGCGCTGCATTCGCGATTCGCTCGACGCCTCAACCGCCGGTGACCACCGCGTCAATGACCCGGTCGTGCTCGAAGAACACCGAGAAGCCGCTGTAGTCCCAGCGTGTGATCGGCGGCTGGTGCGGAGCGCCGCCCACGGTGGGATGGCGGGCGACCGGCGCGCCGAAGTGCTTCTCGACTTCGCTCATGGTGCTGCCGCGCTTGGGGCGATCGAGCTGCGACTCACGCACCTGCACCTGGTCGTTCACCACGAGCGTTTCGGCGAGTGCACCGCCGGCGGCAGCGCAACCGCACAGGAGCGCCGCGAGAATTCGGGTCTGCATGAGACTCTCCTCCAACTGCCGCGCGACTATAGCACCGGGAGGAATCTGTCAAAGCGGGCAGGGTGGGGCGCGGATGCTGATTTTGTGACGCACGTCTGAAAAGCCTGCAACTGTGGTTAAATCGCGACGATGTTTCACCCCCTGTCGGTCTACGTGGGCCTGCGCTACGTGCGCGCCCGCTCCCACACGTTCTTCGTCTCCTTCATCACCTGGGCGTCGCTCGTCGGGGTGTGTGTGGGCGTCGCGGCTCTGATCGTGATTCTGTCGGTGATGAACGGCTTCGAGGGCGAGTTGCGCGACCGGCTGCTGTCACTCAGCGCCCAGGTGCGCGTGACTGCCACCGCCACGGCGCCCGCAGGCGCGCCAGGGGTGGCGGAGTGGCAGAACGCCGCGCGCACCGTGCTGGGCGCCAAGGGGGTCGAGGGCGTCGCTCCGTACGCGGAGCTGCCGGCGCTCGCCGTGCGCCGCCCCGAGATGCTGCCGGTGCTGCTGCGTGGCATCGACCCGCGCGCCGCGGGCAGCGCGACCGAGCTGGCGCGCGCCATCACCCAGGGACACCTCGCGGATCTGACTCCCGGCTCCGGGCGCATCATCGTGGGCCAGGTGATCGCCGAGCGGCTGGGGCTGGCGCCCGCAGACTCGCTGACCGTGCTCGTGCCGACGGTGGACGCCGGGGGCGCACCGGCGCCGAAACTGCGCGAATTCACGGTGGCCGGCACGTTCGAGGTCGGGCTGCCGGATCACGACGCCACGCTGGTGTTTGCGCACCTGGCCGACGTGCGGGCACTCGCCCCGCAGGGCGCCGCCAGCGAGGGGCTGCGGGTGCGCGTGCACGATGCGCTCACGGCCCCCGCGGTTGCGGCGCGGCTGCGGGCGCTGTTGCCGCGCAGCTTCGAGGTCAGCGACTGGACCCAGGACAACGCCAACTACTTCCGTGCGATCCGCATCGAGAAGACCATGATGTCGCTCATCCTGCTGCTGATCGTCGCGGTCGCCGCCTTCAACATCGTCGCCATGCTGGTGATGGTGGTCACCGACAAACGCACCGACATCGCCATCGTGCGCACGCTCGGCGCATCGCCGCCTCGCGTGATGGGCATATTCATCACCCAGGGACTGGTGATCGGCTGGCTGGGCGTGGCGCTCGGGGTGGTGCTGGGGCTCGCGCTCGCGCTGCACGTCGAGACCATCGTGCCGTTTCTGCAGCGCACGTTCCGCTTCCAGATCCTGGACGCCGAGGTGTACTACAACACCGCGATCCCCGCCGAGGTGCACTGGGGCAACATCCTCGCCATCGCGGTGGCGGCATTGCTGCTGACGGCGCTCGCCACCGTGTATCCGGCCATCCGCGCGGCGCGCACCGCACCGGCCGAAGCGCTGCGTTACGAGTAGTCCATGGGCGCATACGAATGGCTGATCGGCACGCGTTACCTGCGCTCGGCACACCGCCGCGGCTTCGTGTCGTTCGTCGCGCTCATGTCGGTATGCGGGCTGACGCTGGGGGTCGCGACCCTCATCGTGGTGCTGTCGGTCATGAACGGCTTCGAGAGGGAGCTGCGCAGCCGTATTCTCGCGGTCACCTCGCACGCCACCATCATGGGGCTCTCCGGCACGCTCACGAACTGGCGTGAGCTGCAGCAACAGGTGCGGCGCCAGAGCGGCGTGCAGGCCGCGGTCCCCTACGTCGAGAGTCAGGCGATGCTCGCCAATGGGCGGCGCCTGGCGGGGGCGAGCGTGCGTGGCGTGCTGCCGCAGGAGGAGCGCGCCGCCACCGGCCTCGCACAGCATGTGACATCCGGCAGCCTCGATGACCTCAGGGCCGGCGCCTACGGCACCATTCTCGGCAGCGCGCTGGCGCACGAGCTCGACGCGCGCGTGGGCGATTCGGTGGTGCTGATCGCGCCCGAGGGCACGGCGACGCCCACCGGGGTGGTGCCGCGCATGCGGCGCTTCCGCGTGGTGGGCCTGTTTCACTCCGGCATGTACGAGTTCGACCGGGGACTCGCGCTCACTCACATGGCGGACGCCGCACGCCTGTTCGAGCTCGGCGAGGCGGTGACCGGGCTGCGGCTGGCGGTCGCCGATCCGCTGCGCGCCCCCGCGCTCGTGCGTCGCGTGGCGCTCTCGCTCGGCGGGCCGGGCTTCTACGTCAGCGACTGGACGCAGGATCACGCCAACTTCTTCCGTTCCATCGAGATCACCAAGTCGATGATGTTCGTGATCCTGCTGATGATCGTCGCCGTGGCCGCCTTCAACATCGTCGCCACGCTGGTCATGATCGTGAAAGAGAAGCAGACCGACATCGCCATCCTGCGCACCCTCGGCGCAGGTCCACCGAATGTGCTGCTGACATTTGCCGTGCAGGGGGTGCTGATCGGACTCGCCGGCACACTCATCGGGGCGGCGACGGGTACGCTGCTGGCCGACAACCTGCAGTCGCTGGTGGGCGCGCTCGAGCATCTGCTGGGCACGCAGTTCCTCGATGCGCGGGTGTACTACATGAGCGATCTGCCCGCGTACGTCGAAGGCATCGATGTGCTCAGGGTCTGTGGCGTGGCGTTCGTGCTGTGCGCGCTGGCGACCGTGTACCCGGCGTGGCGCGCGGCGCGCACCGCGCCGGCGCAGGCTTTGCGGCATGAGTGACCAGGTTCTCGAAGCCCGCGGCGTTCACAAGAGCTTCCGCCAGGGGCCCGTGCTGCTGCCGGTGCTGCAGGGCGTGGCCCTCACGGTGTCCGCGGGTGAGCGGGTCGCAATCGTCGGCGCCTCCGGGTCCGGCAAGACGACGCTGCTGCAGATTCTCGGCGGTCTCGACCGTCCCACGGCGGGCGAGGTGCTCATCGCCGGCCGCGACATTCATTCCCTCGCCGAGAGTGAGCGCGGCACGCTGCGCAACCAGGCGCTCGGTTTCGTGTATCAGTTTCATCACCTGCTGCCGGAATTCTCGGCCCTGGAGAACGTGGCCATGCCGCTGCTGGTGCGGCGCACGAGGGTCGCCAGCGCGCGCACCGAGGCGCGCCGGCTCCTCGAGCGCGTCGGGCTCGGCGAGCGGCTGCAGCACCGGCCGCACCAGCTCTCCGGCGGGGAGCGGCAGCGCGCGGCGGTCGCGCGCGCTCTGGTGACGCAGCCGCGGATCGTGCTGGCCGATGAGCCGACCGGCAATCTGGACGGCGGCAACGCCGAGGGCGTGCTGGCGCTGATGCTGGAGCTCAATCGCGAGCGCGGCACGAGCCTGGTGGTGGTGACTCATGACCTGAGGCTCGCCACGCGCATGCAGCGTGTCTACGAGCTCGAGCGCGGCACGCTGGCCGAACGCTCATAGGCAGGCACGCGGGCGCGAGGACCAGGTGTCAGGCCGCCAGGGTGTCGTGGCGGGTGCGGTAGCGGCTGGTCACCTGCCAGCGCCACAACAGGTCGAGCGACAGCCAGCCGACGATGCCGACCAGCAGCGCGCAGGTGATGCAGCCGGCGATGAACGGCTGCCACACCGGCGCCAGGCTGTGGCCTAACCAGTGCCAGCTGGGGACGAACCTGAAATGCTGCCGCGGCACGTGCAGCAGCGCTGCGCCCACCCGGTAGGCGAGGTAGTACACGGGTACCGCGGTGAAGGGATTGAGCAGCAAGGTGGTGCCGCAGATCACCGCAATGTTGAGGCGCCAGATGACCGCAACGGTGGTTGCCAGGAGCAGGTGCACCGGCAGGGGCACGAAGCAGATCGCAAGTCCGGCCCCGAAGGCGGGCGTCACGCCGCGCCGATGCAGCGTCCACAGCAGCGGGTCGGTGAGCCGGGCGCCGAACGGCCGCAGGAACCAGCGTTCGCGCAGCGTGTGCGGGTCGGGGAAGAGTCTTTTCAGCAGCCGGCGTGGCATCGAGCCGCGGACTCTACCAGAAGGCCGGCGGCGGGTATGTGCGGCGTGCCGCAGCAGCGGCGCTGCCTTGAGCGGCCGCGCCCCTCCGGTATGATGCCGCCTTTGCAGCCTTAAGCTGCCAGGGGTCGCGTAGGATGTGGGAAATTGTGCGGGCCGGCGGCCCGCTGATGTGGCCGATCATTCTGTGCTCGATCACCGGGGCGGCCATCGTTCTGGAGCGCCTGTGGACCCTGCAGGACAAGCGCGTGCTGCCGCAGGAGCTGCCGGAGCGCGTGTGGCAGCTGATCGAAGCGAACCAGGTCAATGACAAGGTTATCGCGACGCTCGAGCAGAACTCGCCCCTCGGCAGACTCCTGGCCACGGGGCTTGCCAACCGCCACCGGTCGCGCGAGATGCTGATGGAGCGTCTGGAGGACACCGGGCGCCACGTGGTCCACGAGCTCGAGCGCTTTCTCAACACGCTCGGCACGATCGCCGGCGTGTCCCCGCTGCTGGGCCTGCTCGGCACCGTGACCGGCATCATCCGCTCCTTCAACGTCATCCAGGCGGGCGGCATGGGCGACCCGCGCGCACTCTCCGGCGGCATCGCCGAGGCGCTGATCTGCACCGTCGCCGGCCTGTGCGTCGCCATTCCCGCCCTCATCTTCTATCGTTACCTGCGCGGCAGGGTCGATGGCATCGTGGTGCAGATGGAGAAGCACGCGATCCGCATGGCGGACGCGCTGGAAGCGGCGCGGCTGCGCGAACGGGCCTCACCGGCGGCCGCCGCCTAGCGGGCATGCCGTGAACCTCAAGCCGCGCCGCCACGAGGAGCCGGAGATCAACGTCGTGTCGCTGATCGACGTGGTGCTGCTGCTGGTGGTGTTCTTCATCCTGTCGAGCCGGTTCAGCGACGAGGGGCGCCTGCGCGTGCACCTGCCGCATGCGAGCGCGGTGCCGGGCGAGAAGGTGAGCGGCGAGCCGCTGGTGGTGAGCGTAACCCAGCAGGGCGGTTATCTCGTCAACGGGCACGAGCTCATCAACTCGAGCCCCGAGACGCTGCGCGCCGCGCTGCTCAAGGAAGCCGGCACCAACCGCGGTATCCGGGTCACGATGCGCGCGGACGCCCGCGCGACTCACCAGTCCGTCATCACCGCCATGGACGTGCTCGGGCGCCTCGGGTTCTCCGAGGTCAATATCGCCACCGTCAAGGAAGAGGCGGCGGGCAAGCCTTGAACGACGCACACCGCGCAGGTGTCGGAACGGGGAGCGCACCGCCCCTCGCGGGCGGGGCGCTGCGGGCCTACCGGCGCCTGCTCGGCTACCTGCGCCCCCATCGGGGACGTTTCCTGCTCGGGATCCTCGGCGGGGTGTTGTTTTCCGCCACCATGGCGAGCTTCGCGCTGCTCGCCAAGAAATTCGGCGACGGCACCTTCACCCACCAGGACCCGCGCACCATCGTGTGGGTGCCGCTTGCGCTGATCGGCCTGTTCATCCTGCGCGGCCTGGGCGACTTCACCCAGACCTACTTCATGGGCTATGTCGGCCGCCGCATCGTGAGCCAGCTGCGGCGCGAGGTGTTTCGGCACATCCTGCACCTGCCGATCGGTTACTTCGATCGCAGCTCTTCCGCCGCGCTGCTGTCGCGCCTCACCTACAACACCGAGCAGATCGGCCAGGCGACCACCGACTCGGTGATCATCGTGGTGCGCACCGCGCTCACCATCATCGCCTCGGTCGGCTTTCTGCTGTGGCTCAACGTGCGCCTCACGCTCATCGCGCTCGTCATGGGTCCGCTGGTGGGCTGGCTGGTGTCGGTCATCAACCGCCGTTTCCGCCGCTACAGCCGCCGCATCCAGGACTCGATGGGCGACATCACGCGCGTCGCCAAGGAGGGCTTCGAAGCCCCGCGCCTGATCAAGGTCTACAACGCCGAGGAGCATCTCGGCCGCCAGTTCGACGCCGTGAACGATCGCAACCTGCGCTCGAACATGAAGCTCGTGCTGACCAAGGGAGTCTCGAATCCGACCGTGCAGCTGGTGACCGTCGTGGGTCTCGCGTTCGTGCTGTCGATCGCGATAGCCGACGCCGTGCACGGGCGCATGAGCATGGGCGACCTGCTGGGCTTCCTCACCGCGCTGGTGAGCATCGCGCAGCCGCTGCGCGAACTGGTCGGGGTGGCCGGCCCCCTGCAGCAGGGGATCGCCGCGGGGCAGAGCCTGTTCGAGCTGCTCGATGAGCCGCAAGAGCCGCAGGGCGGCAGCTGGCGTGTGGCGCGCGTGCACGGGGCCGTGCACTTCGACCACGTGTCGTTCTCGTACGCGGGCGCCGCGACGCTGGCGGCTGAGCCCCGCTCTCGCGAGCGCGCCGCGGCGCTCACTGACGTGTCGCTGCAGGTCGCCGCCGGGGAGAGTCTGGCGATCGTGGGGCGCTCCGGCAGCGGCAAGTCGACGCTGGTGAATCTCCTGCCGCGCTTCTACGACGCCGGCGCGGGCAGCGTGCGCATCGACGGTCGCGACGTGCGCGATTACGCGCTGCGGAACCTGCGCGAGCAGATCGCGGTCGTCAGCCAGGACGTGGTGCTGTTCGATGACACCATCCGCAACAACATCGCCTTCGGCCGCGAGCTGCCGGCCGCGGCCCTCGAGCGCGCGGCGGAGGCCGCACACGTGCTCGAGTTCGCGCGCGCCCAGCCCGACGGGCTCGATACCCTGGTGGGCGACCGCGGCGTCTTGCTCTCGGGCGGGCAGCGCCAGCGCATCGCCATCGCGCGGGCGCTGCTGAAGGATGCGCCGATCCTGATCCTCGACGAGGCGACCGCCGCGCTCGACACCGAGGCCGAGCGGCACATCCAGGCGGCCCTCGCGCAGCTGGTGCGCAACCGCACCACCTTCATCATCGCCCACCGCCTGTCCACCGTGGAGCAGGCCGATCGGATCATCGTGCTCGATGCAGGCACGATCGCCGAGAGTGGCACGCACCTGCAACTGCTGGCGCACGGCGGCCTGTACGCGCAGCTGCACCGCCTGCAGTTCTCGGCCTGACGGGCTTGGGGGCGATGCAGCAGCGCCTCACGGAAGCTTGGTATCGCGAGCGCGCGCGCCCCTCGCTCCTCACGCCGCTGGCCTGGTTGTATGGCGCACTGATGCGTGCGCGCCGCCGCGCCTATGTCTCGGGCTGGGTGCGCACCGAGCGCGCCGGCAAGCCGGTGGTGGTGGTCGGCAATCTCACCGTCGGTGGCACCGGCAAGACCCCGCTCACCATCTGGCTCGCGCGCCAGCTGCTCGAGCAGGGACTGAAGGTGG
The DNA here is from genome assembly GCA_005878835.1 of Gammaproteobacteria bacterium. Lineage (GTDB taxonomy): Bacteria > Pseudomonadota > Gammaproteobacteria > Steroidobacterales > Steroidobacteraceae > 13-2-20CM-66-19. The sequence goes on from VBMV01000049.1 coordinate 80,143, forward strand.
GCATCGTCTCGCGCGGTTACGGCCGCCGCGGCACCGCACCGCGCGCCGTGCAGTCGACTTGCGACTGGCGGCAGGTCGGCGACGAGCCGCTGATCATCGCGCGCCGCAGCGCCTGTCCCACCATCGTCGCCAGGGATCGCGTCGCCGGCGCGCGCGCGCTGGTGGCCGGCGGCGCCGATGTCGTCCTCGCCGACGACGGCTTGCAGCATCTGCGCCTGGGTCGTGATTGCGAGATCGTGGTGATCGACGGCGCGCGCGGCTTCGGCAACGGCCGCGTGCTGCCGGCAGGCCCGCTGCGCGAGCCGCTCGGGCGTTTGCCGCAACCCGACGCGGTGGTGATGAACGGCGCGCCCGAGCACGCTTCGCTCGGCGCCGCGTTGCGGGGCTCGCCGGCGCTGGAAATGCGGCTGGTAGCGCAGCAGGCGGTGAGGCTCGATGCACAGGGGCCGCCGCGCGCGCTGCACGGGTTTTCCGGGCAGCGTGTGCACGGCGTCGCCGGGATCGGCAATCCGGCGCGTTTCTTCCGCGAGCTGCGTGCGCACGGCATCGAGGTCATCGAACACGCCTTTGCCGACCATCACCGCTTCGCGCCCGCGGAGCTGGCGTTCGCCGACGGCTTGCCGGTGCTCATGACCGAGAAAGATGCCGTAAAATGCCTGGCGTTCGCCGAGCCGCGGCTGTGGTATGTCCCGGTCGCCGCGCAGTTCGGCGCGCGCGAGGCGCACGAGTTGCTGGCGCGTGTGCTGGCGAAAGTACGCCCCACCAGCGTCGCCGGAGGTCAGATCTGATGGATGCACGCCTGCTCGAGATACTCGCCTGTCCGGTGTGCAAGGGGCCGCTGAAGTTCCAGCGCGAGGCGCAGGTGCTGGTATGCCGCATGGATCGTCTCGCCTATCCGATCCGCGACGCGGTGCCCGTGATGCTGGAGGAAGAGGCGCGCCAGCTCGCCGCCGACGATCCGCTGCTCGACCGTTGAGCGGGTCTGGGCTAAAAATACCAGGGCCGCGCGTGTTCCGGGTGGTCATACCAGCACGTCTCGCCTCGGCGCGGCTAGCGGGCAAGGTGCTGCGCCCGATCGGCGGCAAACCCATGGTGCAGTGGGTGTACGAACGTGCCTGCGCGGCCGGGGCGCGCGAAGTGCTGATCGCCACCGACGATGAGCGGATCGTGAGTGCCGCGCACGCCTTCGGTGCCGAGGCGGTGCTGACCTCCGGCACGCACGCCTGCGGCACCGATCGCATCGCCGAGGTCGCGCGCGCGCGCCGTTGGCCGCAGGATGACATCGTCGTGAACGTTCAGGCCGATGAGCCGCTCATTCCCCCGGCACTCATCGACCAGGTGGCTGCAGTGCTGCAGGCGCACCCGCAGGCGCAGGTCGGCACGCTCGCGACCCCGATCGCTTCCGTGCAGGAGCTGCTGGATCCCAACGCGGTGAAAGTCGTGACCGACGCCTCGGGGCGGGCACTGTACTTCAGCCGCGCGCCGATTCCCTGGAATCGCGACGGCGCGCCCGCGGGCCTCGCCAGTCAGCGCGACTGCGGCGGCGCGCGCCGCCACGTCGGCATCTACGCCTATCGCATGGGCGCGCTGCTGCGCCTCGCGCAGCTGGCCCCCGCTGCGCTCGAGAGGCGCGAGAGACTCGAGCAGTTGCGTGCGCTCGAGTACGGCCTGGCGGTGTGCGTCGCCGAGGCCCTCGAGTCCCCCGGTCCGGACGTGAACACGCTCGCAGATCTCGAGCGTGTCACGGCGCTGGTGACCGCGCCGGTGCGCTGAAAGCGCTACACTTCGGGAGGTGTGTGCAGGCGCTGAAGCGCCTTGACAATTGTTCACAGTGAGCGCGGGCGGCGGTTCCGCGCGCGGCAAGAGGCCGGGACGGCAGGAACTTGGCGGCTGCGGTGGCGTCAAAACCGGCGTGTCGGCTCAGGTCTTGAGCTGTCAACCGCGAGCCCGCAAGCAGCGTTCTTAGCACAGTGCGCTTCAAGGGAACACCCGATCATGAACCGAACCCAAACGAGCATCCGCCTGCCCTGGGTGGCGGCGATGGCCCTGGCCGGCTTGGCTGTGGCAGGTTGTGTGGCGCAGCCAGCGCCGCGGCCGGTGCAACGCGTGTACAGCGAGGCGCCCCCGCCCAGCCCCGATGTCTATGCGTATCCACTGCACGGCCAGACCCCGCAGCAGCAGGATCGCGACCACTACGAGTGCAGCCAGTGGGCGACGCAGCAGACCGGCTTTGATCCGAGTGCCCCGGGTGTGCCGCCGCACGAGCGCGTGCGGGTCGTATCGGCAGGGCCACCTCCGGGAACCGGCACCGCGGTGGGCGCGGTGACCGGCGCCATCATCGGCGCGGCGATCTCCAGGCCGTGGGAGGCCGCCACCGGCGCGCTGGCGGGCGCGGTGGTGGGCGGCGCGATCGGCAATGCCGCTGACGCTGCCAACGCCCAGGACGCGCACGCCGTGGTCGTCAACGATCGGCGCCAGGCCGCTGCGCAGGAGCAGAAGGCCGCCAATTACCGGCGCGCCATCGGCGCCTGCCTGGATGCGCGCGGTTACAGTGTGCGGTGAGGTCAGTGCACGGTGAGCTCATGAGGAGAGTTTTCGCCGCGGCGTGCGCTGCGGCAGTCGTGTCGCTGACGCTCACCGCGACGGCTGTGCGGGCGGATGACGGCGTGTGGTATGCGCCGCGCGGGCCGAGCTTCGTGGTCGTGGCGGCCCCCATCGGCGTATTCGTCCCGGTGCTGCCGCCGTTCTACACCACGCTGTGGATTGGCGGGCTGCCGTACTACTACGCCAACGACACCTACTACGCGTGGCGCGACGGCGAGAATGGCTACGAGGTCGTGGAGCCGCCGAACGATCAGGGCGCGAGCACCCCGGCGCCGCCGGGCGCCGCGGCGCCGGGAGAGGATCTGTACATCTATCCGCAGGACGCTCAGCCCGCGGACCGGCAGGCGAGCGACAAGTACGAATGCCACAAGTGGGCATCGGCGCAGACCGGGTTCGACCCGACCCAGTCCGCCGGCGGTGTGCCGCCGGAGCAGGGCCAACTCAAGCGCGCCGACTATCAGCGCGCCATGCGCGCCTGCCTCGAGGGCCGCGGGTACAGCGTGAGATAGGGCGGATTCAGTTATTTGACGGCGCCGACGGTGAATCCGGCGATGAAGCGGTCGAGGAACAGGTTGTAAAGGAACGCGATCGGCAAGGTGGCGATGAGGCATGCGGCCATCAGCGCTCCCCAGTAGTAAACGTCGCCACGCACCAGAAAAATAGGAATGCCCGTCCCTATCATCTGATTCTCTTCCGAGGAGAGGAACGTCAAAGCGTAAACGAACTCCTGGGTGACGAGGGTGAAGGTGAAGATCACCACGGTGAGAATCCCCGAGGTGGAGATCGGAATCACCATCTTGACGAAAGCGCCAAAGCGCGTGAGGCCGTCGACCATGGCCGCGTCTTCCAATTCCCTGGGGATCGCCTTGAAGAAGCCCATGAGAAGCCAGATGGAGAACGGCACTGTGAAGCTGGGGTAAACGAGAATCAGCGCCCACAGCGAGTCCTGCAACCCCAGATACGCGATCACTCTGGACAGGGGAATGAATAACAGCGTCGGGGGAACGAGATAGGTCAGGAAGATGCCGATTCCGACGCGCTCGCCCCATCGCCCGGAGAGCCGCGCGAGCGAGTAAGCCGCCGGGAGGGCAAGCACCAGTGTGATGCTTACGACGACGACCCCGACGAATGTGGTGTTGCCAAGCCAGCGGACGAAGCGGGTCTGGGTGAACAGAAACGTCAAATGATCCAGAGTGGGCTTGGCGTTGAAAATGAAGGGGTTGTTCGCCATCGTATAGAGATCGACGTTCTGCTTGAAGCTGGTGACCAGCATCCAGTAGAAGGGGAAAGCCAGCGCCACGGTGAACACGGTGATCACCAGGACGTGACCGATCCTGCGGAAGGCGCGCCCGGAGAGGCTCGTCTGCATCAGGTCACCTCAGCCCGGTGAGCGACGCGCAGCATCAAATAGGCGATGATCACCAGCAGGGGAACCAGAGTGAGAGAAATCGCCGCGCCAGCGGCCAGGTCGCTTCCCTGGATGCCGAGGGTAAAGGCGAGAGAGGGAAGCACTTGGGTGGAGTCGAAAGGCCCGCCGGCGGTCAGGATGTAGACCACGGTCATGTCGGTAAAAGTGAAAATGATCCCGAACAGGACGGCAACGCTGATGATCGGCATCATCATCGGCAGGAGGATCAGAAACTCCGTGCGCCAGAAGCCGGCACCGTCCACCGCAGCCGCTTCCGGAATATCCTTTGGAATTGCGGTTCGGCCGGCGAGCAGGATCACGGTGGAAAAGGGAATGAGGCGCCAGCTGTGGACCAGAAGAACAGAGGCGATGGCCAGATGTGGTTCGCCGAGCCACATGGGGGCGCCGAACGGCTTGTACAGATGGAGTGCAACGAGAACCCAGCTGATCACGCTGTAGATGGAGTCGAGAATCCATTTCCAGCCGATGGCGCCGAGCGCGATGGGCGCAACCCAGGGGAGCAGCATGAGGAAACGGAGCATGCCGCGGCCGCGAAAGGGCTGCTCCAGGGCGATGGCCAGGATGCTCGAGGCGATGATGACGACGATCTGCGAGCCAATCGTGAAGATGAAGGAGTTCCTGACGGCAATCCGGAAACTGGGGCTCTGCAGAATGCTGCGGAAGTTCTCCAGGCCGACAAAATGCAGCTGGGTGTTGCCGATGCGTGCGTCACTGAAGGCATAGAATATCGCCAGCAGAAAGGGGCCGGCGACCAGGAGCAGGATGTAGAGAACGGCCGGAGCAAGCATGGCGGCCCCGAGCGCCGGGCTGCGAGCCGCACCGATGGACTTGATGCCGGCCCGCGCTACTGTAATGACACGGCCCTCGGCTCGATGCGTTTTTCAGTGGAACGATCGAAGAATTTCAGCTGCCGTTGCGGCACGGCAAAATCGTAGGTGCCCTCGAGCGCAAGGTCTTGGGCTGAGGTGAGGCGCGAAAATACCTTTTTGCCGCCGAGTCTTCCGCCGACCACGGTGCCGGAGACGATCCACTCCGCGCCCAGGTATTCGATATTTTCCACCTTGAGACGAAAGGAAACGGCGTCACCGGTCACGGACGACGACGGGCGAAGGTGCTCGGGGCGAAAGCCGACGATGAGCTCGGCGAGCTCGGCCAGGTTCATCGGCGGGGAACCGAGAAAAGTGGCGACGAAGGTATCCGCGGGGTTGTCGTAGACCTCCGCCGGCGTGCCGAGTTGGTGGACAACGCCTTTATTGAGCACCAGGACGCGGTCGCCCATGGCCATGGCTTCCACCTGATCGTGCGTGACATAAATCGTGGTAGTGCCGACGCGGCGGTGAAAGCGCTCGAGCTCCTCGCGCGCGGAGGCGCGCAGCTTGGCGTCAAGATTCGAGAGCGGCTCGTCGAGCAGGAACACGGCGGGCTCGCGGACGATCGCACGGGCAAGCGCGACCCGTTGGCGTTCGCCACCGGAGAGCTCGCGCGGCTTGCGCTCGAGAAGTGCACCTATTCCGAGCAGCGCAGCCGCCCACTCGACTTTCTCCTTGTGAAGCTCTTTTTTGACCTTCTGAGCTTGCAGCGGAAACGCTATATTCCTGTAGACAGACAGGTGCGGGTAGAGCGCGTAGCTCTGGAAAACCATGGCGATGCGGCGTTCGCGCGGAGAAAGATCGTTGACCACGCGGCCGCCAATGAGGATATCGCCGGACGTGGGCGCTTCCAGTCCGGCGATCATGCGCAATAACGTGGTCTTCCCGGAGCCGGATGGCCCGAGAAAGACCAGAAACTCGCCTTCGCGAGTCTCCAGGTTCACGCTGTTTACGGCCCCGAGTCCGCCTTCCTTGAAAACCTTTGTTAGATCCCGAGTCTCAACAACAGCCATCAGACCCTCGTTGCCTCATTTCCAGCGTGCGAAAATGCGCTTGTACTCGTCTTCCGCCGCTTTCGCGGCATTCTCCGGCGTCTCGTCGCCCCGCGCGACTTTGGCGAACGTCGTGGGAATGACCCAGCCCTTGAAGGCCTCGTCGATGGCGGCGCTGGCGTATCCGGGATAGCCGACATTGGTGGCCCAATCGAGGACGTCGCCGAGGACGTTGTATTTGTCCGGGGGAGTGGCCCGCGGATCATTGGCAATTTCCTTTTTCAGGTCCGGCACGGTGTGCGGGAAACAGGGGAAGTTGTAGAACTGGCCGGCGGCAAAGCCGTCATGGAACGCATCGATGTAGTCGATCAGGAATTGCTGGGCACCGTCCTTGTTCTCGGCGAAGTCCCAGATCACATAGCAATCCATGACGTGCTCTGCAGCGATGCGGCGCACCGGGCCGCGCAGAGCCCGCGAGACCATGATCTTGCTCTCAATCGGCAGGTGCTCGCGCTCGGCCTGGCGCGTGATGGAGATGGCGTTCGCGACGTACGAGACGCGACCGGCGAGCATGGCCTGGTTGTTGGATGGTGGCGTCCAGGTGAAGACCTCGGGTGTCTCCGCTTCCTGGTACAGAGCCTTCATGTACTTCAACGCCTCGATCGTGTTCCTGGAGTTGATGGTGACGTTTCCAGCCTCATCCTGCTCGGCGCCGCCAAAGGACCAGAGCAGCGCGCGCATGGCCATACTGCTGTCGAGTTCCTGGGAGAGGCCCAGACCGCAGGGATGGCCGGTCGTGTCGCGGATCTTCTTTGCGCCGACGCGCAGCTCTTCATAAGTGTCCGGGCCATTCGGGAAACCCGCGGCGGCCCACCAGTCCTTGTGCCAATTGCCTGGGTCGGGGACGTAGGAATCGGAAAAAGCGAAATAGCGCTTGGTTTTTGGATTGTAGGTGGACTTGTGGGCCAGGTCGATTTTCTTGCCGTGCCTTTTCTCGACTTCCTGGTAGACGTGGGTCATATCGATGGTCTGCTTCTCGTAGGCCGCCGGGGGCGAGAGCAGCATCACGAGGTCGTGCCCCCTGCGGGCCGAAGCTTCCGAGGCGGCCTTCGCGGGGAGGTCGACGAGATTGATGTGGTCAACCGTGACGTTGGTGTCGTGCTTTTGCCCCCACTCCTTGCAAAAGGTCCCATCAAACCAGGTGTCGTAGGCGGGAACGAAGTGACTCCACTGGAGAATCTTCAGAGTCTTCTGCTGGGCCGCAGCGCGTTCCGGAAACAGGAAGAACGGCCCGGACGCAGCGCCGAGAGCAAGAGCGCTGCGTCCCGTCAACGCGATGAAGTCACGACGTGACAGTCCGTGATTCTTTTCTCTTCTGCCCATGTCGCGGTCCTCCTTCTTGGATTTGTCGAGAGCGATGGAGCGATGCAGGATAGCCCAGCGGCGGCTTTTGTCACACACGACGAGGCGTGAGCGGGGCTGTATAGCGCCCTGGAAGGCGTGGATTACTTCGCCTCGAGATCGGCGGTGAAGCCGATGCCGGGGCGCTTGGGCGGCGGCGTGTCCATCAGGGCGCGGATCGCCTCGTAGACTTCCTTGAACTGGCGCTGGGTCTTAAAGGTCCAGGGCCAGGAGCGAACGCTCGAGCGCTACGAGCTTGCCCGCGAGATCCTTGTTGGAAGCGAAGATCTCGCGCAGCTGCACGAAGGCGCGCACGACATAGACACCCATGGCGATCGCGCGCCGGGAGTTGAGCACGTTTGCGGCCTGGATGGCGCCGTGTTCGGTGAAAGCGAAGGGACGATAGCGGCGCCCGCCCCAACTTGAGATCGCAAATTGCGATCTCAAGTTCTCTAGCTCAGATGCGGTGAGCTGGAACATGAAATCCTCTGGAAACCGCTCGCGATTGCGCCGAACCTGCTCGTTGAGCCGCCCGGTGGTGAGGCCGTAGATCGCCGCCAGGTCGCGATCGAGAATGACGCGGCGGCCGCGTAGGATGAGGATGGCGCGGGTGATATCGTGAACCGGCACGAGTGCCGATCGCTTCGCCTGAGCCACGGTCAGTGTGCCGGCTCTGCTCGGGGAGGACCGAGTCGAGCATCTGCTTCGGGAGTGCATCCCGGATACAAGCCAGGGTAGTGGACGGCCCGAAACGCGTCGAGACACAATAAGTCCCTCAATCAGCAAGTTATACTCGTAAGTGCCGGTGTGAAGATCCTCTTCGTCTGTCTCGGCAACATCTGCCGCTCGCCGACCGCCGCGGGCGTGTTGCGCACGCTCGCCGCGCGCGAGGCACCCGAGCTTTCCATCGAGGTGGACTCGGCCGGCACGGCCGGGTATCACGTCGGCGAACCCCCCGACCCGCGCACGCGCCAGGCCGCCGCCCGCCGCGGGTATGACCTCTCGGCGTTGCGCGCGCGCATCGTGGAGCCGGGCGACTTCGAGCGCTTCGATCTGATTGTGGCGATGGATCGCGAGAACCTGCGGGTGTTGCGCCGGCGCGCGCCGCCGGCCGCGCACGAGCGGCTGCGGTTGTTGCTCGAGTTTGCTCCGGAGGCGGGTCCGGAGGATGTTCCGGACCCTTACTACGGCGGGCCCAACGGCTTCGAGGAGGTGCTCGATCTCATCGAGGCGGCCGCACGAGGCCTGCTCGCACACCTGCGCCAGCGCAGCCGCGCGGCCTGAGGTCTACTCCTCCGTACCCCGCTCGGGGCTCTTTTCCGGCGGCGCGGACGACCACACGACGTAGGGCTTGTTCGGGGCATCCGCCTTAGGTTGCGGCTCGAAATGCGCAATCGGCTCGTGCCGCGCTGCCGGCTCACTCGGCTCGGCGTGAAATTCGCGCACCGGGGGCGGCTCGCGTGGCTCCCGATCCGGCGCGGGCGCATTCGGTTCCGCCGGCGCGGCCAACCCGGGCTCGCGTTCTGCGGTCTGGCCGCCTCCCGGCTGTCCGATCCCGCCCTCGCGCACCCCACCACCACCGCCGCCGCGCCGGCCGCGACGGCGACCCCTCCGACCACGCCCGCCGCGCTCCGGACGGTCGGTGCGCTCAGCACGATCCGCGTGCACCTCGCCCGGTGAGGCAGAGGAAGGCACCGCAGCGCCGGAGTCCGGGCGCGCCGAAGCATCCATAGGCTGCTGACCGGGTTCGCCACGGTTGGAGGCGCCGCGGTCGGCGCCGCGCTCCCCGCCGCGCTCGGCGAAGCGCTCGGGTCTGCGGCCTGGATCGCGATTGCGATCGCGGTCCCGGCCGTCCCGGTTGCGATCCCGATCACGCCCGTCGCCGCGGCGGCCCTCACGGTCGCGCCGCGACCCTTCCGCGTAGCGCGAATGGCGCGGGTGCTCACCGCGGCCGTCGCGGCGCGGCCCGCCATCGCGGCGCGGCGCACGGACCGGTGATGCCGCACTCGCCGGCGGCGGCTCCGCGGCCGCCGACTCGCCCGCCAACAGCCGCTTGAAGCGTGCCCAGAAGCCAACGCGTGCCGTCGCGTCTGTCTGGCCGCGCGCCGTCGCGAGCGCCGCGGGCGGCGCGCCTCCCGGTGCGGCGGTGGCCGGCAGCAGGGCGGCCACGGCCGGAGCCTCCGACTGCGGCTTCTTGTCCTGGGCACTGCCGGGCTCGGCGATCTCCGGCGCGCTCGGCATGAGGTAGGTCGCCTGGCGGTGCTCGGGCAGGTCCATCTCGTCCTGGCGTACGCGCTTGATCGAGTACTCGGGCGTCTGCAGGTTCTCGTTCGGCACCACGATGAGCTCGGCTTCGCTCTTGTCCTCGAGGGTGCGCAGCCACTCGCGCTTCTCGTTGATGAGATAGGTGGCCACGGCGACCGGTACCTGCGCGATGACGCGCGCGGTGCGGTCCTTGCGCAGCTCCTCGCCGATCAGGCGCAGCACCGCGAGCGTCATCGACTCGACGCTGCGGATGCTGCCGATGCCGACGCAGCGCGGGCAGACGATGTGACTGGACTCCCCGAGCGAAGGCCGCAGGCGCTGGCGCGACATCTCCAGGAGGCCAAAGCGCGACAGGCGGCCGATCTGGATGCGAGCGCGATCCATCTTCATCGCGTCGCGCAGCCGGTCCTCGACGTCACGCTGGTTCTTGGGGGACTCCATGTCGATGAAGTCGATGACGATGAGACCGCCGATATCACGGATGCGCAGCTGCCGGGCGATCTCGTCCGCGGCCTCCAGATTGGTGTTGGTGGCGGTGGTCTCGATGTCACCGCCGCGCGTGGCGCGCGCGGAATTGATGTCGATCGATACCAGCGCTTCGGTGTAATCGATGACGATGCTGCCCCCGGAGGGCAGTTGCACCTTGTGGGCGTAGGCGGACTCGATCTGGCTTTCGATCTGGAAGCGCGTGAACAGCGGGATGTCGTCGGTGTAGAGCTTCAGGCGCCGCTGCGCCTCGGCCGGCATGAAGCGCTGCATGTACTCCTGGGCCTTCTGGAACGCGGCCTGGCTGTCGACCAGCACCTCGCCGACATCGTCGGAGAGGTAATCGCGCATGGAGCGCGTCACCGCGTCGCTCTCGCGGAACACCAGGAACGGGGCCGGACGCTCCTTGGCGGCCGCCGCGATCTGCTCCCACTGAACCTTGAGATTGTCGAGGTCCCACTGCAGCTCCTGGACCGTTCGGCCGACGCCGGCGGTACGCACGATGGCACCCATGCCGTCCGGGATCTGCAGCTGGCTCATGACCTCGCGCATCTGGTCGCGGTCCTCGCCCTCGATGCGGCGCGACACGCCGCCGGCGCGCGGGTTGTTCGGCATGAGCACCAGAAAACGCCCGGCCAGGCTGATGAAGGTGGTGAGCGCTGCGCCCTTGGTGCCGCGCTCCTCCTTCTCCACCTGCACGATGACTTCCTGCCCCTCCGACAGCAGCTCGCGGATGTTCATCCGTCCGCCCTGGGGGGGCTGGCGGAAGTACTCCTTGGTGACTTCCTTCAGCGGCAGGAAGCCGTGGCGCTGAGCGCCGTAATCGACGAAGCAGGCTTCGAGCGAGGGCTCGACGCGGGAGATACGGGCCTTGTAAACGTTGGCTTTTTTCTGTTCGCGGGAAGGTAGGTCGATACTCAGGTCAAACAGTTTCTGTCCATCAACCAGAGCGACGCGCAACTCCTCTTCCTGAGTTGCATTCACTAGCATTCTCTTCATGTGCCCCTACTGTGCGGTGAGGGGCCGGCAAGCATGCGGCGGGAGGCCGCCGGACCTGCGGTCCGCGGCTGCGAAGATTCCTTGAACCTGACGAAGGAGAGCGAGTCTCGTTATTCATGGCCATGACCGCCTCGTTCGTCGCAGGCGGTGCAGAAAGGAAACCTTCGGTAAAACAACCGACGGCGCCGACTGCGGAAGTCTCGGTTTGCGAGATTCGACGCAGGTGGCGCGATCTTGTCGGCCCAATGCGATGGCCTCGATTCAGAGGTCCAACTAAATGGGCGGCGGCCATTGCCGCCACCGCTGGTGCGTCCGCTTCGCGGACAACCTGCAGAGTATACTCGACAGAGTATTGTAGAAACAATGCCTTACGCTGAGGACCCCTTGCCGGAGCCCAATGCCCGCGAGATTCGCACCGAAGTGCAGCACTTCGAGGTGAGCCTGCAGGAGGCCGGCCAGCGGCTCGATAACTACGTCCAGAAGCGTCTCGGGGGGCTGCCGCGCAGCCGCGTCTACCGCGTCATCCGCAAGGGGGAGGTGCGTGTGAACGGGCGCCGCGCCGGCCCTGAGACACGCCTGCAGCCCAAGGACCGCATCCGCATCCCGCCGGTGCGCGTGCTGCCGCGGAGCCAAGCGGGCAAGCCTTCGGCGCAACTGTGCGAAAGCATCCGCAAGGCGATCATCTACCAGGACGAGAAGCTCCTGGTGCTCGACAAGCCCGCCGGGGTCGCGGCCCACGGCGGCAGTGGGCTGAGCTTCGGTGTCATCGAGACGCTGCGTGCCCTGCGCCCGGACGACTCCCTCGAGCTGGTGCATCGGCTCGATCGCGATACCAGCGGGTGCCTGCTCATCGCGCGCCAGGCGGCCACACTGCGCAGCCTGCACGCGCTGCTGCGCACGGACGGTTTCGAGAAGCGCTACCTCGCCCTGGTGCGCGGCAAGTGGGAGCTCGGTGCCAGGCGCATCGACGTTCCGCTGCGCACCGATACGCGGGTCGGAGGCGAGCGGACCGTGCGCGCGGCCGCTTCCGGCAAACCCTCGGTCAGCGAGTTCCGTCCGGTGCAGTTCTTCGGCAGGACGGCGACGCTGGTGGAAGTCACGCTGCGCACGGGCCGCACTCATCAGATCCGCGTACACGCGCAACACGCCGGGCACCCGGTGGCGGGGGATGAAAAGTACGGCGATGCCGCCTTCAACGATGAGTTGCGCGCGCTCGGCCTCGGCCGCATGTTCCTGCACGCGCACAGCGTCAGCTTCGCGTGGCCGCAGGGCGGGCAGTTCAGCGCCAACTCACCGTTGCCGCCGGAGCTGGCCGCGCTGCTCAATCTGCTGGCATCGCGGCACGCCGGAGCGAGCGGCGCGCTCAGGGCAGGTGGTAACCGGCGCCGCGCAGCGCCCCTGCGAGCCAGATGAGCGGCAGCCCGATGAGCGCCGTCGGATCCTGGCTCTCGATGCACTCGAGCAGCGCAATCCCTGAGGCCTCCGCCTTGAAGCCACCGGCGCAGTCGTACGGTTGCTCGCTCGCCACGTAGCGCTCGATCTCCTGCGCGGTCAGCGAGCGAAACACCACCGTGGTGGTATCCACGTGGGCAAGGCGCACGCCGGCGCCGACTCCCAGCACCGCGCAGGCGGTGTAGAAGCGCGCGCTCCTGCCACTCAAGCAAGCCAGCTGCGCGCGGCAGCGCACTGCGTCACCGGGCTTGCCGAGCAGCCGCTCACCCGCCGCGGCCACCTGGTCCGCACCGATCACCAGGGCGCCGGGGTGAGCGCCCGCAACGGCCTGTGCCTTCGCGAGCGCGAGCCGCAGGGCGTGATCGGCCGGGGACTCCCCGTCGATGCGCTCCTCGGGCACCCGGGGCGGCAGCGTTTCGAACGCCAGGGGCAGCCGCGCCAGCAGTTCGCGACGGTAAGGGGAGGTCGAAGCGAGGATCAGCGGTGGCAAGATCACTGGAAACAATGGCTTAGCCCCAAGTCGGATTTTGACTTGGGAAGGGTCGCTACCTATTATACGCGCCCCATGTCGCCGCCCTGGTCGAGGCCGCTCGAAGTGGACCGGCTGGCTGACGGCGGAGCCGACGTCGACTTTGCTGTCCCGCTCGCCGAGCTTTCCGGCTTGCGCTCCAAGCTTGCGAGCGTGACCGGCAGCGTGCATGGGCGCGTCAACTTCAAGCGCGAGGCGAACGTCGCCGTCGCGCAGCTGGCGCTGAGCGGGGTGGCCACGCTCGAGTGCCAGCGGTGCATGAGGCCGATGCAGGTGCCCCTCGACACGGTCGTGCGGGTGGGACTCATCGCACGGGAAGCCGATGTCGGCCAGGTGCCGGCGGATCTCGAGCCCGTGCTCGCTGCGGGTGGTCGCATCAGCATCGGGGAGCTCATCACGGAAGAGATGTTGCTGACGCTGCCCATCGTGCCCCTGCACGGGGAGGGCGAGCAGTGCCGGGCGGCGCCGGCGCCGGGCGTGGTGCCGGAGCAGGGCGAGGCCACGCACAAGCCGTTTGCGCGCCTTGCCGAGCTGTTGAAACGTTAGTTTGGTGAATCGAGTCAGGAGCCCGACACATGGCCGTTCAAAAGAGCCGCAAGACGCCCTCGCGACGCGGAATGCACCGATCACACGACGCGCTCGCCAGGCCGGCGCTGTCGACTGACCCGCAATCCGGTGAGACGCACCTGCGTCACCGGATCACGCCGGATGGTTTCTATCGGGGCCGGCGCGTGCTCGAGAAGCCCGCCGCGACCGAGGACAAGGAATAGACTCCCAAGGTCCCGGCGCCGACCCAAAGGCCTGCGTGCTGCCGATCGCGATCGATGTGATGAGCGGCGACCATGAGCCGCGTGAGTACGTTGCCGGTGCGCTGCGCGCCCTGAGCGACGATCCACAGCTGCGCGCGCAGCTGGTCGGCGAGCCGCAGCTGATTACCGCAGCCCTGACGCCGTTGCCGGCCTCCGTTCGCGAGCGCGCCGACGTGGTGGCCGCCTCGCAGGTGGTGACGATGGAAGACAAGCCACGCGAGGCAATCCGTCGCAAGAAGGACTCCTCGATGCGCCTCGCGGTCGACCTGGTGCAGGACGGGCGCGCCTGCGCGTGCGTGAGCGCGGGCAACACCGGAGCGCTCACCGCGATCGCGCACTTCGTGCTGGGAACACTGCCGGGCGTGGAGCGCGCGGCCATCATCTCCGCGATCCCCGCCGCCCACGGTCACACGCACATGCTCGATCTGGGCGCCAACACCAAGGCGACACCCGAGCAGTTGCGCCAGTTCGCCGCCATGGGCGCCATCATCGCCCGCGACGTGTACGGCCTGGCGGCACCACGCATCGGACTGCTCAACATCGGCGAGGAGGACATGAAGGGACACGAGGTGGTGCAGGCGGCGCACGCGCTCCTTACGCGCAGCGGGCTGAACTACGTGGGCTTCGTGGAAGGCGACGACATCTTCTCGGGCACGGTGGATGTCGTCGTGACCGACGGCTTCACGGGCAACGTCGCGTTGAAGACCATGGAGGGCGTTGCCGGTCTGATCGCCAATCGCATGCGCCAGGAGTTTCAGTCCTCGTTCCTCGACCGCCTCGCCGGCCTCATCGCGGCCCCGGTGCTGCGCCGCGCGGCGGCCGGGCTCGATCCGCGCCGCTACAACGGCGCGTGCATGGTGGGGCTTGCCGGGATCGTGGTAAAAAGCCACGGTCGAGCCGACGGTGTCGCGTTCGCGCGGGCGATCGGCACGGCCGCGCTCGCGGCACGGCACGGACTCACGGCGCACATTGCGAACGCACTGGCGCAAGGGGCGGCTGATTGATTCACTCGCGTATCGCCGGCACGGGCTCGCATCTGCCGGAGAAGGTGATCACCAACTTCGATCTGGAGAAGATGGTCGATACCACCGATGAGTGGATTCGCAGCCGCACCGGCATCGAGCGCCGCCACGTCGCCGCCGACGGCGAGACGACGGTCGATCTGGCGGAAAAGGCCGCGCGCCGCGCCCTGGATGCGGCCGGGGTCGCACCCGCTGAGGTCGACTTCATCGCTTTCGGCACCACCACGCCGGATCTGGTGTTTCCCAACTGCGGCACGCTGCTGCAGCAGCGCCTGGGGTGTCGCGGCGTGCCGGCCTTCAGCCTCGAGACCGCCTGTGCCGGGTTCATGTACGCGCTGTCGATCGCCGACAAGTACATACGCTGCGGCGAAGTGCGGCGCGCGCTGGTGATCGGCGCGGAGACCCTGTCGCGCATCACTGACTGGAGCGACCGCTCCACCGCGGTGCTGTTCGCCGATGGCGCCGGCGCGGTGGTGCTCGAGCCGAGCGCTGCGCCCGGCGTGCTCTCGACCCACCTGCACTCGGACGGTCAATACAAGGATCTGTTGTATTGCGCCGGCGGCGTGTCGCGGGGTTTCGCCGCGCGGCTCGCGATCATCATGGCGGGGAACGAAGTCTTCAAGGTCGCCGTCACCAAGCTCGGCGCCGCGGTCGACGAGGCGCTGGCGGCCAACGGGCTCGAGCGCAGCGCGGTCGACTGGCTGGTGCCCCACCAGGCCAACATCCGCATCATCCAGGCGACGGCGCGCAAGCTCGACATGCCCATGGAACGGGTGATCGTCACCGTGCAGGAGCACGGCAACACTTCCGCGGCGTCGGTGCCGCTCGCGCTCGACGTCGCGGTGCGCGACGGGCGCATCAGGCGCGGTGACCTGCTGCTGCTCGAAGCCTTCGGCGGCGGCTTTACCTGGGGCTCGGCGCTGGTGCGTTACTGAGTTGCGCGGCCGCCAAAAAAACGCCGCGCTCACCGCGCGGCGTTGCGGATTGTCGGGCCCCTCGCTTACTTGGAAACCGACCGCTTGAACATCCGGTCGATCTTCTCATTGGTCGCATCGCAGCACGACTGGCTGGCATGGGCCGCCGCCACCGCCTGGTTGGCCGTGCTCTGCGCGCCACTGGCCGACTGGTTGGCCGATTGAGCCGCGCTGTTCGCCTGATCAGCGGCGCTCTTGGCCGCCGACACGTCGCCTTGCACCTTGGCCAGCTGAGCCTTCAGGTCCGCCACTTCCGCCTGCATGGGCTTGATATCCGTACAAGCCGCCAGTCCAACCGCCACGGCTACGGCAGCCGCCGCTTTCACAATGCTCGCGCACTTCATAAACGTCCCCTTTGGGTTGTTGATAGCAAGTTCCGCCGTCCTTCGCCGCGCGCAACTGCATCAAATTTACAACGGGAATGCAACTCCAAACACGCCGTCTGTCTTCTGATCGCGACAGTTATATCAGTGTCAGACGCGGGTGTGTTTGCGGCAGCGGCGGGGCGGGTGACGCTGCAATTCCCGGCTGTTGCGTCGCGGGTTTGGCTGACAGGTGCGGCGAGGCGCAAGCTCTTGCGGGTAGCATGAATCGCTTCCTTAAGAATTTTTAATTGCGCGACTTTGCGCCGCTCGCAGGCGTGGGCGCCCGAGCTCGCCGCTCTCGAGCGCAACCGTGATGCATGTGGGCACTTAACTTAAGTGCGGCACGTGCCAAGGCTGGCGCGGGAACAGAGCCCGGCCTCTTGCCGTGGACGCCGATCTGGATATAATTACAGTAACTGTATATATAAACAGGCAGGCGAAATGTCCGACCTTACCCCCCGCCAGACACAGATCCTGCGCCTCATCCAGCGCTTCATTTCCGATACCGGGATGCCGCCGACGCGCGCCGAAATCGCGCACGAGCTGGGCTTCCGCTCCGCCAACGCCGCCGAGGAGCATTTGCGGGCCCTGGCCCGCAAGGGCGTCATCGCGCTCGTGCCGGGCACCTCGCGGGGGATCCAGCTCAAGGACACCATCCGGGAGCAGATCGGGCTGCCGCTCATCGGCCGGGTGGCCGCCGGCAAGCCCATTTTCGCCGAAGAGAACTTCGAGGCGCGGCTGCAGATCGATCCGGGACTGTTTCAGCCGCGGCCGCATTACCTTCTGAAGGTCACCGGCATGAGCATGAAAGATGCCGGGATCCTCGACGGGGATCTGGTCGCGGTGCACCGCACCGCGGAAGTGCGCAGCCGCCAGATCGTGGTGGCGCGCCTGGAGAACGAAGTCACCGTGAAACGCTACCGCCAGGAAGGCTCCATCGTGTGGCTGTTGCCCGAGAACCCCGAGTTCGAGCCGATCCGGGTAGATCTGAAAGAAGAGCCGCTGCTCATCGAGGGCATCGTGGTGGGTGTGGTGCGCCGGGGCCGCGCGAGCGGCTTGATGTGAATTCTCGTGCATTGCATGCAACACACGGAATTCCGAGAGGTTTAGATCTGTTTGCTCATGATCCGTCATGGATCGGGAAGCCAAGCTCGCTCGTTTGCTCGAGCATCCGGCCATCTGGCGCGGCCGCAGCGCTGCGCACCCGCAGGGGCTCCCCAGCGGATTTGCGGCTCTGGATGCGTACCTGCCGGGTCATGGCTGGCCGCGCACCGGTCTGATCGAGATCCTCGTCTCGCGTTTCGGCAGCGGTGAGCTGGACCTGTTGTTGCCGGCGCTCGCCACCCTGACGCGCGCGCGGTGCGCACGCTGGTGCGTGTGGGTCGCCCCACCCCTGATGCCCTTTGCGCCGGCACTTGCGTCCCAGGGCATCGTGCTCGATCGGGTGGCGGTGGTGGGTGGCGCGCGTCCGCTGTGGGCTCTCGAGCAGGCGCTCGGCTCGGGCGCCTGTGACGTGGCCCTGGGGTGGGCGCGGCCGGTGAAAGCGCGCGAGATCCGCCGCCTGCAACTCGCCGCCGAGCGGGGCCGGACCCTCGGCGTGCTGTTTCGTCCACGGCGAGCGGCGCGCGAGGCAACGGCCGCGGTGTTGCGCCTGAGTCTGCAGCCGATGGCCACGGGGGTGCGCATCACGCTTTTGAAGGGCCGGGGCGCCCTGCGCGGTGCGGTCGATCTCTCACGGCCCGGCTGGCCGGTTTGAATTTGCGGAAAGGCATGCGCCCGCACGTCCTACGAGCCGCCCCCGACAAGGCAGGCCAGTCGGCTTTGCCTGCGGACGCAGGACGGGTCCAACCGCGGGCTGCACCACCGAGCATCACCGGCCGGCATGCGGCCGGCGGGCGGGCGGGCGAGTTATGGGCCGGCCTGCATCTGCCGGGAATCAATCCGCAGAAGCTGCAGCAGCTTGCGGTCTGCGCACAACGGTTCACGCCGCGCGTGAGCCTGGCGCCGCCGGATGGCCTGCTGCTCGAAGTGCAGGGGAGCCTGCACCTGTTCGCGGGGGTGGCGGGACTGCGCTGCGCGCTCGGGAGCGAGTGCCTGCGCCTGCAGGTGCAGCCGGTGCTGGCGTTCGCGCCCGCGGCGCTGGCGGCGCTGGTAGCGGCCCGTGCCGGCAAGCCCCTCACGGTGATGGATCCGGCCCAGCTCATCGGACAGCTGGCGCCTTTGCCGCTCGCGAGCCTGCGCTGGCCGCCGGACACGCTGGCGCGTCTGGCGCGCATGGGTGTGCGCACCATCGGTGCGGCGCTGCGCTTGCCGCGCGCCGGTTTTGCGCGCCGCGTTGGCCGTGAGCAGCTCGCCATGCTCGATGTGCTCACCGGACGCATACCGGAAGCGCGCGTTACTTTCCACGCCCGCGAGCGCTTCCGCCGTCGCCGTGAGCTCGATTGCGAGCTGGAAAATCATGCCCTGCTGCTCGCCGCGCTCGCCCCGCTATTCGCCGATCTCGGCGCCTTCCTCAGAGCACGCCAGTGCGGCGTCGTGGAGCTCGAGTGCCGGCTGACGCACCGCCATGTCCCGACGACGCGTTGCGTGGTGCGGCTCGCGGCCCCCGCAACCGATGTGCATCGTCTCGCCGGGCTGCTCGGCGAGCGCTTGAGCGCGCTCGACCTGCCGGAACCGGCGCGCGCCTGCGAGCTGCGCGCCGACGCCCTGGTGCCGTATCTGCCGGGCAGCAACGCTCTGTGGCAACCCGGCGAGCACGGCGGCAGCGCCGGCAACGAGGCCTGTGGACTCATCGAGCGTCTGTGCGCACGCCTGGGTTCCGAGGCGGTGCATGGTCTCACGGGGCTTCCGGCACACCGGCCCGAAAACGCCTGGGCGCCTACCGAGCCACCGCCCGCCGCCGGCCGCCACGGCGCGCACCCCGGCTGCAGCGCGCAGACACCGGCCGCCGGCCGACGTCCCCTGTGGCTTTTGCCCGCGCCGCAGCCGCTGAGCGTGCGGGACGGGCTGCCCCGGCGCCGCGGCCCGCTGCGTCTGGTGAGTGAACCGGAACGCATCGAGACCGGCTGGTGGGACGGCGGTGAAATCTCGCGCGATTACTACACCGCCGT
>VBMV01000062.1 GCA_005878835.1 Gammaproteobacteria bacterium
TGATCGACGTCCGCGATCAGCCGGTACAGAGGCTGTAGCCAGGCCCATTCCGGGCTGGTGGTTATCTGGCGCAGCCGCTCGAGGGGCGAGGCCGGCGGCGCAAACTGACGCTCCGCCTCCAGCAGCGCTCCCAGCACTCCCTGCAGGGCGGCACTGCTGTCCCGAAGACTGTCCAGCCACGGACGGTCTGACGACATGTTCTTCCCTCAGCCTTTGGTCCAGCAACGCCCGAGCGCTCCGGCTCAGGCGTGCGCTAGCCTAACCGCTGCCCGTGACCGGCGCCAGGCACCGGCCCCAGGCTGCAATCGACGAGCTCGCCGATGTGCGCGAGCGTGAGGTCCGCCGGCGGATAGGCCTGCAGCGCGCGTGCATCCAGCGCGTAATGCCCCTGGCGCACAAAGACGGTGGTCAGGCGCTCGCGCCACAGCTGCTTCATGGCGGCGAGTATGCGCAGCTTGTCGTCGACCATGACGTAGTGATCGGCGGGAAAGCGGCTCCTTGTGCAGGTAAATGAGAACTCTCCCGTCCACCGCGTCCCACAGGCCGGCGCGCTGCACCTTGCGCGGCTGGAAGACCACGTCGCCGTCTGAGAGGATGACCGTGGTCCCGAGGCGCGCGCAGCGCGCCAGGGCAGCCAGCGCGCCCGCGTAGAGCCGCTGCGCAAACGGGTAGTCGACCAGGAAGAACGACACCTGCAGCAGCTGCGGATCGTCGAGGTTCTCGAGGCGATAGCGTTGCAGCGCGCCCAGATAGTCGGCGTACCCGAGCTGCGCGCGCAGCTCCTCGAAAATCGTCCAGTAGCGGTCGCGGCTGGCGCGGCCGAACTCGCGCTGCAGATGGGCGCTGAGCTCGGCCTGCACGGCGTCGTTGTCGAGCAGCGTATTGTCCACGTCGAACAGGAACACGATCTTCGCCGCGCGCTCCGCCATGCCCTGCCCCGTGCCCTTACCCCGCGCGCCAGTGTACGCTGTCGCCCTGGAGCGCCGGCGCAGGCTCTGTCAACGCGGCAGAGCCAAGCGCGTTGCGGTGCACGGGGGTCCTGCGCACGGAGGGTACAGCAGTGAACATCCAGTCTCGCCGACGCCGGCTGCTCGCGGCCATGGGTCTAGGCCTGCTGCTCGGCGGCCTCGCCAGCTGTCACTACGGCTCCGATTACACCTTTCCGACCTTCAACGTGCCGAACTCGGTAGCGATCGCGGACGTCGACGGCGACGGCATCCCCGATCTGCTGGTCGCCACCACCGCCGACCAGGGCAATGTCCAGAACCCGGGCTTCGCCAACGTCATCCTCGGCAACCACAGCTCCCCGGGTACGTTTCATACCGGTGTGCATTACCCGACGACGGGCAACAACCCCTCGAGCATGGCGGTCGCGGACCTCATCCGCTCCGGATCCCTCGACCTCGTGGTGGCGAACTTCGCGGCCGGGAGTGTCTCGGTCTTCATGCACGGTGCGAGTCCGGGCACCTACCAGACGGCCGTAAGCGTGACGAGCGGCGGGCAGCCGAACCAGGTGCTGATCGGTGATATCAACGGCGACGGCAAGCCCGACCTGGTCCTCGCGGATGCGAGCGCCACCGGCGGCGCCATCGTCCTGTTCCAGGATCCGGCCAACCCGGGGCAATTCCTCGCGCCGACGAAGCTGCCGATCAACGCCAACAGCGCCGCGGCGGTCGCGATCGGGGACCTGACCGGCGACGGCGCGCCGGATATCGTGGCCGCGACTTTCGACGCCAATGGCAACAACGGCGCGGTTTACATCTTCTACCAGAACGCCACCACCCGGGGCACGTTCCTCTCCCCCGTGACTTTCCCCGCGGGTGCGCAGCCGCAGGCGGCAAGGATCGCCGATGTGAACGCCGACGGACTGCCGGACATTGTCGTGGCGAACTTCGGCCCCGGTGTCGGCGGCACCGGCTCGGCCGGAGTCTCGGTGCTGCTGCAGGACGCGGCGCACCCAGGCAGCTTCCTGCCACCGGTCACGTACGCCACCCAGCCGCGAGCCATCGATGTCGCGGTGGCTGATGTGAACGGAGATGGCAAGCCGGACCTGGTCGTTGCCAATCTCGGCCCCGCCCCCACGGGCAGCGTGTCCGTGCTGCTGCAGGATCCCGCGCGTCCGGGTGTATTTCTTGCTGCCACGAGCTACCAGGGCTTCGGACAGCCCCTCGGTGTGGCGATCGCCGACCTCAACGGCGACGGTCATCCGGACATCGCGATGGCCGATGGCGTGAGCGCCACCGTCATGCTGCAGATCGCGACCGCGCCGGGTACGTTCGCTCAGGCAGTGCAGGTCGGAAACTGAATGGTTGTGCTAGCGCGCGCTGTAGCCGCGCGCATCGAGGCACGCGATCATGGCGCGGCGATAGTCCGCCGCGCTCCCCCGTCCCTGCTGCGACGAGCGAGTGGGATCGAAGCCCGTCTGGTTCACCGCCCAGCTGTGGCACTCGTAGCGATCGTTCTGCGTCTGCGCATCGCTTTGACCGTTGCGCGGATACAGGTACACGTCCGACCCGCTGCCGCCGGACTGTAGGGCGCCGCCGTAGGATGAGTCGGCGTCGGTGCCGGCGACCGGCGGCGGGTCCGTCACGACGTAGCCGTAGTCGGCGGGGCTCCAGGTGTAATAGAGGTTATTCCAGTAATAGTAGGGCATCCCACCCCACCAGAACGTGGCGTAGCCGAACGGAAGTACCGGCAGGAACCAGGCAAAACCGGGGTTGAAATAACAGTGCGGCCAGAACGCGCCGCGCCAGTAGCCGCCGCCCCAGGCGTGCGAGCCGCTCCAGCCGGGCACGAAGCCTCCGCTACCCGAGTAGCGAGTGGCCGCGTGCATCGCGCTGGTGCTCGCGAACCGTCCATGCACGGCCGTGTGGTAGGCCTGCGCACCGGCGGCTGCGAAATGAGGCCCGGCGAAGTGCCCGGCAGCGGCGTAGTGGCCGCCGCCCAAATACCCGCCGGCGAAGTGGCCACCGCCCATGGCGTGCCCGCCGCTCGCGACCTGGCCCCCGCCCCCGAAGTGGCTCCCACCCCCGAAGTGACCGCCACCGCCGAAGTGACCGCCGCCCCCGGAATGGCCGCCACCTCCGGAATGCCCACCACCTCCGGAATGGCCGCCACCTCCGGAGTGGCTTTGCGCATATGTCAAAGCCGGCGCACCCGCTACCGCAACCCCGAGCAGCAGGGCTCCGACGGTCCGTATAAGTGTGCTCGCTCTGTTCACTCTCATCACCTTCCTGCAGCGGCCGCGATCCTCGTGGCTCCGATAGATTAGACGCCTCGCGGGCGCGTCTGTTCAAGCCAACATACATTAAAACGCAGTCACGCACCGGCGCGTTGACCGCCCTCGCAAGGATGCGGGCGGTTTGACATTTCTCAAGGCTTTCATCGATCTGTGCGCGCTGCCCTTGATGGCCGTGCGGCGCGTACGAGCGTGCGCCGTTCCCGCGGCAGGCCGCGGCTCAATGGACCATGTTCAGCGCGACTGCAGGGGTCACACTGGCGGTGGCGTTACGCCCCGCGACGAACATCCTCACGCCCACGAGCAGGCCGACCCTGCTGTTCCAGTTGTACTCGACCGCCGGGGCCAGAGCGAGCGAATACCCGGACCCCGTATCGGCCTGAAAATCGCTGACGCCCGCAGCGCCGGCCGACGGCAGGCTGCCGCGCACGCGCGTGTTGTCGTTGTGCTGATAGACCACATCGAGCGCCAGCACCCAGTTTCGGGTGAGGCTGTACTCCCCGGCCGCATCGGCCGTGAAGGAATCGCCGGGGTACGCGCGGCCGCGAAATCCACTCGAGGTCCCGTAGACGCTCACATCCTGCAGACCCACGGAAGCCGACCGCGCGTAGGTGAGATCCAGGCGCACCCGCAGAATCCGTCCATTGGGCATCCACAGGTAGTCCTGGGAATAGATCGACAGGCCGGTCGTGTACGCCCCCGCCCCGAAGCCATCGCTCACGCGCGCGAGGCGCTGGTAGCGTCCGGTGGGCAGGGTCTCATCGATCACCAGCGAGATCGCGGGCATGAGGCGACCGTCCTCAAATCGCGTCAGGCCGTAGCCGGCCTGCAGGCTCAGATCCCCTACGCCGACACTTGAGCTGTTGGGCGCTCCGGCCGGCTCGTTGAAGCCGAAGCGCGGAATCAACCCCACGGAGAGCCGGTCCGTCAGCCCGTACAGAATGTAACTCAGCGAGCCGATATCGTGCTCGTGGGCACTCGCGCGCCGTGCGCCATGCATGTCGAAGCGGCCGTCGGTCATCACGTCGAAGAGGTAGGGCTCGACCAGCACGTGCCCCTGCGGCAGCGTGGCCGCGGAAGGCGCGAGCATCGGTCCGGTCCACCAGGCATCCTCGCGCGACTGCTCGGCAGCCACGGCGCCAGCGCTCATTACCAGCAGCGCGCCGCCGAGCCAGTGACTCAACACGCTCGCTCGGGTCCTGTCGCGCCTGCCTGTCATTCGCTCAATCCCCGTCGCCAGCACCGCGCCGGCCGCTGCTTTCGCGCATGATCCCCGCCTCGCGCCGCGCCGTGCATTCCGTTTCCTGCTGTGACGCACCTCACACTGCGGGTCCGATTAACTTTCCGTCACCATCGTCAGCAGTCCTGAACGTGCGACGTTGTTAACGCCCAGCAGCCGGGGGTTCCGGCTCAATACCGAACGCCTGACAGGCGCTTTCAGGAGGAGAGATCCATGTTGAAATCCATCCGTACCGCTCTGACCGTCGCTGCCGTGACGCTGTCGCTCGGCGGCCTTGCCACCAACGCCATGGCCGACGACACGCAATGGCAGAAGACGCACCCGCGCCGCGAGCAGGTGAACAATCGGCTCGCGAACCAGAACAAGCGCATCCATCAGGAGCGCAAGGAAGGCGAGATCACCAAGGCGCAGGCGGCCAAGCTGCACAGAGAGGACCGCGCCATCCGCAAGGAAGAGCGCACCATGGCGCGCACCAACGGCGGCCACATCACCAAGGCCGAGCAGAAGGCGCTCAACCAGCAGGAGAACCAGGTCAGCAAGCAGATCGGCAAGTAATCTCGGCTCGAGGCATGGGTGCCCGGGATGCGGGCACTCACGCCTTGAGTGAGAACGGCGTGAAGTTCGTGCCACGATCGTAGTAGTCCTCCTGCTCGGCGCGCTTCAGAAAGCCGACGATCCGGTACGTCACCGGGGTCATGATCACCTCCCACGCCGATTTCAGCACGTATTGCGTGGTGGTCACCGCGATGAGCTCACCGCTCGGCCACAGGCCCGCGAACGCGATCGTATAAAACAGCCCGGAGTCGACCAGCTCCCCGCACAGCGTCGAGCCGACGATGCGGGTCCACAGCCAGCGGCCCGAGCTCCACAGCTTCATCTTCGCCAGCACGTAGCTGTTGACGAACGAGCCGCACCAGAACGCCACGATGGAGGCGCAGATGATGCGCGGCGTGTTGCCGAAGATCTCCTCGACCGCCGGCTGCTTGTGGCGCCAGAAATCCGCGGGCGGCAGGTACACGATCACCGCGGACATCAATGCCGCGAACAGCAGCGCCGCAAAGCCGCTCCACACGACGCGGCGGTCGCGCGCATAGCCGTACACCTCGGTGAGGATGTCCCCGAACACATAGGAGATCGGAAAGAACAGCACGCCCGCCATGAACGTCACCGGTCCCCACAACGGCACGTGCACGGTCGATACCTTGGCCGGACCGATGAGATTCGCGCACAGCAGCACGCACACGTACGCGCCCAGGATGAGGTCGTAGTAGCGGTAGCTCTTCAACGGCGCGGAGCGCATCAAGCCGGCAGCACCGTGCCCACGGCCTCGCCGAACCCGATGCGCGCGTAGCCGCGCCGTTCGCACCAGCCCCGCAGCGTGACCCGATCGCCGTCCTCGAGGAAGGTGCGGCTCTCGCCCCCGGTGAGCGCGATCGGCTGCCGGCCACCGCCGGTGAGCTCCAGGAGCGACCCGCCTTGCGTCGGCAGCGGACCGGACTGTGTGCCGCTGCCGAGGAGATCCCCGGCGTTGAGATTGCAGCCGTTCACGGTGTGGTGCGCGAGCATCTGCGCCACCGTCCACCACGAGTCGCGGAAGCGCGCCTGCGACAGGCGCTGCGGCCCGAGATTTGCGGCGCGCATGCGCGCGCTGTCGAGCCACACCTCGAGTTGAATGTCGATGGCGCCCGCTTCGCGCTGCGCGCCGTCATCCAGGTACGGAAGCGGCGGCGGCTCGCCGGCCGGACGAGTCCAGGGAGCGCGAAACGGCGCCAGCGCCTCGAGCGTCACCACCCACGGCGAGACCGTGGTAGCGAAGTTCTTCGCCAGAAAGGGACCCAGCGGCTGGTACTCCCACGCCTGGATATCGCGCGCCGACCAGTCATTCAGCAGGCACAGACCGAAGAGGTGCGCCTCGGCCTGCGCCAGCGGCACGCTGCGGCCGAGCTCATTGCCACGCCCGACGAATACCCCCATTTCCAGCTCGTAGTCCAGCCGGCGCGTGGCGGCGAGCTCAGGTTCCGTGGCCCCTGGCGGCAGCACCTGGCCCGCCGGCCGCGCAAAATCGTAGCCCGACACCCGGATCGAGGAGGCGCGGCCGTGGTACGCGATGGGCAGCCACTTGTAATTCGGAAGCAGGGGATTGTCGGGGCGGAACAGCCGTCCCACGGCGGTGGCGTGATGGATCGAGGCGTAGAAGTCGGTGTAGTCACCCACGTGCGCCGCGACCCGGTACTCCACGGCAGCCTGCGGAATGAGCCGCGGGCGCAGTTGCTGCGCCGACGTCGAGTCCGTGCGCAGCGCCGCGGACAGGGCGGCCCGCAGCGCCGCATGGGCCGGCGCTCCGAGGCCCATGAAAGTATTGAGCACCGGCTGTGCGCACGCGGCGAGGGAGCGCGCGGCGAGTCCGTCGAACAGGCCCAGCCCGTGCAGTGCGCCCAGGTCCAGCACCTGATCGCCGACGGCGACACCGCCGCGGAAGCCCTCCGTGCTGCCCGCGCGCCGGAAGGCGCAGAACGGCAGGTTCTGAATCGGAAAGTCGCTGGTGGGCGCGTTCGCGGAGCTGACCCAACTGCGCAGCGCAGGGTCGTGCGTGGCGTTGATCGCGTTCAGGGACATGGCGGCGCGGCTCAGGCGCCACGCCGCCCGCGCGGCGCCGCCGGCGCCGCCTCCGGCGCGAAATGCTTCTTCAGGCCCCGCCACACCTGGGCGTAATCGCGCTGCAGGAGCGGCGTCTCGAGCGCGTAGCGCGTCGGGCGGATCACCGTGCGCGTCTCGAACATGAAGGCCATGGTGTCGGTGAGGTGCACCGGCTTCGACGTGTCGGCAGCAAGCGCCCTCTCATAGGTCGCGGCATCCGGTCCATGCCCGCTCATGCAATTGTGAAGCGACGCCCCGCCCGGAGCGAAACCTTCCGCCTTGGCGTCGTAGACGCCTTCGATCAGGCCCATGAACTCGCTGGCGACGTTGCGATGGAACCAGGGCGGCCGGAACGTGTCCTGCATCGCCAGCCAGCGGGGCGGAAAGACGAGTAAGTCGATCGCATCGACGCCCGGGGTATCGCTGATCGACTGCAGCACCAGAAAGATCGACGGATCCGGATGATCGTAGCTGATGGAGCCGAGGGTGTTGAAGCGCCGCAGGTCGTACTTGTAGGGCGCATGGTTGCCATGCCATGCCACCACGTCGAGCGGCGAGTGTTGAATGCGCGCCGACCACAGGTGGCCGGCGAACTTCGCGACCAGCTCAAATTCCCCCTCCCGGTCCTCGTACCACGCAACCGGTGTCTGAAAGTCGCGCGGATTGGCGAGCCCGTTGGAGCCGATGGGCCCGAGGTCCGGCAGTCGAAACGGCGCGCCGAAGTTCTCGCACACGTAGCCGCGCGCCGCGCTCTGCGGCAGCTCCACCCGAAAGCGCAGGCCGCGCGGCATCACGGCGATCTCCAGCGGCTGCACCTCGAGGACGCCCAGCTCGGTGGCGAGGCGCAGAGCGCCCTGCTGCGGCACCAGCAGCAGTTCCCCGTCGGCGTCATAGAAGAAGCGTTCGCTCATGGAGCGGTTGGCGGCATACCAGTGAATGCCGCAACCCAGCTGCTGCTCCGGGGAGCCATTACCCCCCAGTGTGGCGAGCGCTGCAATGAAGTCCGTCGGCTCGCTTGGCAGTGGCGGTGGGCTCCAGCGCAGCGGGTTCGGCGAGGGCGCGGGCTCATCGAAGCGGCTGGTGATGCGGCCGTCATCGATGCGCCGGAAACCATCGTGAACCGCCGCCGGCCGGATGCGGTACAGCCAGCTGCGGCGGTTGGCGTGGCGCGGCGCGGTGAAGGCGCTTCCCGAAAACTGCTCCGCGTACAGTCCGTAGGCGCAGCGCTGCGGCGAGTTGCGTCCCTGCGGCAGCGCGCCTGGCAAGGCCTCGCTCGCGAAATGATTGCCGAAGCCGCTGTGATAACGCGGCCCGGCGCCGGCGGCTGCTGCGGCATCGGTGCTCATGAGTGACTCCCGCATCGATTGGGCACACTATAATGTCGCACCAACGATTGCGCACTCGCGGTCGCGGTCCCGTGCGGCGCTGGAGCTGCTAACATGCAGGCCGTGTCGGGACTGAACTCGTCTCTGGCGGCCGGCGTGCTCGTCTGCGGCTCGTTGCTGTGCGCCGCGCCGCTGCGCGCCTCCGACAGCGCGCCGGGGCCACTGACGCCGGTCGCGCACTCCGCGCTCGTGACTCTGGAAGTCGGCCGCACGCCCGCGGGCCTGGTGCTGCGCCTGCGGCATACGGCCGATGACACACCGGTGTCGGTGACCGACCTGACGGTGTCCGTCGACGGCAAGAGCCAGCTCGCCATGCGACGTGCGGACGGCTCGTGGTTCGTACCGCTGTCCAACGCCGTCCTGGCGGACGATCGGCTCGAGGTGGTGGTAGCACACGATGGCATCCGCGAGGTTCTCAGCGGGCGCATCACCGTCGCCGGCGAAGGCAGTGCAGCCGCGCGCCATACCGGCGGCACGGCGAGCGTGCTGTGGGATCACAAGCAGATGGCGTGGTGGATCCTCAACATCACGATCGTGCTGATCGCGGCGATCGCCATCTCACGGCGCCTGTCGTGAGCTCATCGCGGCTCGAGCACCAGCAGCCGGAAGGAGCCCGGCAGGATCGCCGGCCGTGGATGCGGGTGTTCGGGCGTGGCCGCCGGCGCCGCGCCAAAATCTGCGGTCACCAGATAGATACGGTGGGTGCGCACATCCAGCGCCATGGTGCGGGCGCCGCGCCGTGTGGGCACTGACTGCGCGACCTGCGCAGCTGCGGCGGCGCCGGTACTGACCACGGTGAGGACGCCCTCGCCGCAGGAGGCGAACGCCAGGCGGCTGCCGGGATCGAACGCCGCCGCGTCCACCCCGCCGCCGATCGGCGCGCCGCCGAGCACCTTGCCGGATGCCGCATCCATCACCGCCATGACCTTGTTGGCGCACACCGGGAACAGATGCCCCCCGGCGGCATCGAGCGCCAGCCCGGAGGGCTCCTGGCAACCACTGATGGGCCACACCGAGATGACGCTGAGCTTTCGCGGATCGATCACTGCGAGGCTGCTCTTGTCCTCGAGGTTCACGTAGATGCGGCCCTTGCCGTCCGCGACCGCAAACTCGGGTTTGGCATCCAGCGCGATGCTGCCGATCACGGCGTCGGTCCTGGCATCGACGGCGGTGGCGTTGCGGCCGCGCCCGTTGAACGTGAACACGCGCTGGCTGGCGGCATCGTAGAGGATGGCGTCGGGGTTCTCGCCGGTGGTCCTGATCTCCTTGAGCCGCGCGAGCGTCTTCAGATCAAACACCACGATGACGCCCGCGCGCCCGGCGCTGATGTACCCGCGGCCAAGGTCCGGGGCCAGCGCGATCCCGTGCACGCCCGGGGTATCGGCGATCTCGCCGGCCAGCGCCAGCTTGTCGGTGTCCACGACCAGCACGCGCGTGCCGTGAGAGACGAAAAGCCGGTGACCGCCCGCCTCGAAAGCGAGGTAGTCCCAGCCCTCGTCCCCGGGCAGGGGCAGCTCGTGGGCAATGCGATAGTGCGGGCTGGCCTGTGCGTGGGTCGTGACCGGTGCGAGCGCGCCGGCGAGGGCGAGCGCCAGCCATCCTGGCGACAGCTGACCGAACATGCGTTTCATCTGAGCTCTCCTGCAGGGCGGACCCCCGTCAATGGATCAGCCGCGCGCACAGGTCGAGCAGCGGCCCGGGCAGCAGACCCAGCAGCAGCACGAAGGCGGCATTCAGTCCCAGCGCCAGGCGCACGCCCGCCGCTGCCCGCGCCGGCGGCAGCTGCGGCGTCGGCTCGTCGAAGTACATGAGCTTGATCACCCGCAGGTAGTAGTACGCGCCCACCACCGACATGGCGGCCGCGATGACCACCAGCCACAGGTGGTCGCTTTCCCACAGCACCTGAAAGATCCGCAGCTTCGCCCAGAAGCCGACCAGCGGCGGCACGCCGGCGGTCGAGAACATCAGCGCCATCATCGCCAGCGCCAGCAGCGGATCGCGCCGGTACAGGCCCTTGTAGTCCTCGAGCTGGTCCGCCTCGAAGCCCTTGGCGCTCGAGAGCAGGATCACGCCGAAGGAGCCAAGCGCCACCAGCACATACACCAGGGTGTAGTAGAGCGCCGCCGCGTAACCGTCCGGGGTGCCGGCCACGAACCCCAGCACGATGAAGCCGACGTTGGCTATGGTCGAGTAGGCGAGCATGCGCTTGAGGTTGGTCTGCACGATCGCGACCACGTTGCCGACGATGAGCGTCATGACCGCGAGCACGGCCAGCATCTGCGACCATTGCGACTCGGTGCCGGCGAGGCTCTGCGCCAGCAGCCGCAGCGTGAGCGCGAAATAGGCGATCTTGGGCGCCGTGCCGATGAACAGCGTCACGCTGGTGGGTGCGCCCTCGTACACGTCCGGCAGCCACATGTGAAACGGCACCGCCCCGAGCTTGAAGGCCACCGCGACCACGATGAAGGTAAGGCCCAGGATCACCCCCGGACTGAACGGCGCCTGCAGCCGCGCGGCGATGTCCCCGAGGTCCATGGTGCCCGTCAGCCCATAGATCAGCGACATGCCGTACAGCAGCGCCCCGGAAGCGACGGCGCCGAGCACGAAGTATTTCATGGCCGACTCGGCCGCTATCCCCGAGTCGCGGTCGAACGCCACCATGGCATACACCGACAGGGCCAGCAGCTCCACCCCGAGGTAAACGGTCAGCAGGTTGTTGGCGGACACCAGCACGAAGATGCCCAGCAGCGCCGTGAGTGCCAGCACGTAGTACTCGCCGCGCAGGATGCTGCGGTTCTCGAGATAGGCGCGCGAATACAGCAGCGCCACCGCGACGAACAGCAAGGCGGCGAGCTTGAGCGCGAAGCCGAGCTCATCGGCCACGTACATACGCTCGAACAGCACGGTGCGCTGCGTGACATGTCCGTACTGCACGGTGAGGCCGGCCACCACTGCAAGCGCCAGCAGCGTCAGCGTGGGGGTGAGCCCGCGGCGCCGCTCGCCGGCGAACACCTCCACCAGCAGGATGACGCAGATCGCCACCGCCAGGCTGATCTCCGGCACCGCCGCGGCGAGGCTGGACCCACTCATAGCTTGGTGGCGATCGCCTGGCTGACCAGGTGCTGGATGGAGGGCTGCATGACCTTCAGCAGCGGCGCAGGCCACACTCCCACCAGCAGCACGGCCAGTGCGAGCGCCGTCAGCACGATGTATTCGCGGCCGTTCAGATCCTCGAGCGCCGCGACGCGCGGGCTCGCAACCGGGCCGAATATCACGCGCTTCACCAGCCATAGCGTGTAGGCGGCCCCCAGCACCAGCGTCACCGCCGCCAGCAGCGAGTACCAGAAGCTCGCTCTGAAGCTGGCGATGATCACCAGGAACTCGCCGACGAACCCGGAGGTTCCCGGGAGTCCGGTGTTGGCCAGCGCAAACAGCACCATGAAGGATGCGAACACCGGCATGGTGTTGACCACGCCGCCGTAGTCGGCGATCTGGCGGCTGTGCACGCGGTCGTACAGCACGCCGACGCACAGGAACAGCGCCCCGGACACGAGCCCATGCGAGACCATCTGCACCATCGCCCCATCGAGCCCCATGCCGGCGCCCTGCACGCTCCCGGTGTTGCGCACGATCTCGTAGATCACGAAGGCCCCGAGGGTCACGAACCCCATGTGCGCAATC
Organism: Gammaproteobacteria bacterium; assembly: GCA_005878835.1. Taxonomy (GTDB): domain Bacteria; phylum Pseudomonadota; class Gammaproteobacteria; order Steroidobacterales; family Steroidobacteraceae; genus 13-2-20CM-66-19. The sequence goes on from VBMV01000062.1 coordinate 12,182, forward strand.
GAGGAGTACGCGATGAGCTTCTTCATGTCCTGCTGCACCAGCGCGACGAAGCCGATGTAGATCACCGCGATCAACGACAGCGCGATCACCAGCAGGTCGAGCTCGCGGCTCGCGTCCGGCGCAATGGGCAGGCTGAAGCGCAGCAAGCCGTAGCCGCCCATCTTCAGCAGGATGGCCGCCAGGATCACCGAGCCGCCGGTGGGCGCCTCGACGTGCGCATCCGGCAGCCAGGTGTGCACCGGGAACATCGGCACCTTCACCGCGAAGGCGAGCAGCAGCGCGAGGAATATCCAGCGCTGCTCGATGAGCGTGAGCGGCAGGGCCTGCAGGCTCGCGATCGCGTAGCTGCCACCCTTCACGTACATGTAGATCAGCGCCGCCAGCATGAACACCGAGCCGAGGAAGGTGTACAGGAAGAACTTGATGGTCGCGTACACGCGCCGCGGCCCGCCCCAGATGCCGATGATGAGGAACATCGGAATCAGCATCGCCTCCCAGAAGAAATAGAACAGCAGCGCGTCGCTGGCGCAGAACACCCCGATCATCAGGCCTTCCATGATGAGGAAGGCGGCGTAGTACTGCGCCGGGCGCGTCTCGATCACCCTCCAGCCGGCGATCACTACCGGTACCGTCATGAACGCGGTGAGCACGATCAGCGGCAGCGAGATGCCGTCCACGCCGAGCGCGTACCAGGCGTCGAAGCGCGGAATCCACGGCAGCTTCTCCGGGAACTGCAGCGCCGCGCTCGCGGTGTCGAACGAGCGCCACAGCGGCACCGACAGCGCCAGTGTCGCGAGCGATGCGAGCAGCGCCAGCCAGCGCCCGGCCACGATGTGGCGATCGCCGAGCAGCACGACTCCCAAGCCCGCGGCGATCGGCAACCAGATGAGCATTGACAGGAGAGGCATCGCGGCGGGCTGCGCTTTTAGTAGCGGGCGTGCGCCAGGAACCAGCCGAGCAGCACCGCCAGGCCGATCATCATCCAGAAGGCGTACGAGTAGAGGTAACCGCTTTGCACGCGTCGCAGCAGGCTCCCGGCCCAGCCCACCGTGGCCGCGCTGCCGTTGACCATCGCGCCGTCGATCAGCAGCTCATCGCCCCCCTTCCACAGGCCCACGCCGATGAGGCGTGTGAGCGCGGCGAGAATGCGCTCGTTGAACCAGTCGAAGTAGTACTTGTGCGTGAGCGTGCGGTACAGCCAGCCGAAGCTGCGTACCGCATCGTCCGCCCACACCGGCCGCCACAGGAAACAGGCCCAGGCCGTGACCGCCCCGGCGAGCGCGAGCCAGAAAGGCGGCGCCGCCAGGCCGTGCAGGGCGAATTGCACCGGACCGCCGAACTGCGTGGCGAGCCTGCCGACGACGTTGTTCGCGCTGAGCACGAAGATCGACGGCCCGAAGTACCCGCCGAACAGCACCGGACCCACGGTGAATGCGCCGATGAGGATCGACGGGATGGCGAGTGCGATGAGCGGGGCCGTCACCACCGCGGGACTCTCGTGGGGGGCGCCGCCGTGGGCGCGATCGTCGTGCCGGTCATCCGCGGGCCCGTCAGCAGCGGGCCCACCGTCGTGCGCGGCGGCAGGGGGGGCCGCCGCGCGGAAACGCTCCGGCCCGTGAAACGTCAGGAACAGCATGCGGAAGGTGTACAGCGCGGTCACGAACACGCCGCACAGCACGCACCAGTAGGCGTAGGTCGCGCCCCAGCGATGCGACTCGCCGACCGCCTCGATGATCGCGTCCTTGGAGTAGAAACCGGAGAAGAACGGCGTGCCGACGAGCGCCAGCGCGCCGATCCAGCAGGTCACCGCCGTGATGGGCATGTACTTCGCAAGCCCGCCCATGCGGCGCATGTCCTGCTCGTGGTGCAGGGCGATGATGACCGAGCCGGCGGCGAGGAACAGCAGCGCCTTGAAGAACGCGTGGGTCATCAGGTGGAAGATGGCCGCGCCGTAGGCGGAAACGCCCAGCGCCACGGTCATGTACCCCAGCTGCGAGAGCGTCGAGTAGGCGATCACCCGCTTGATGTCGTTGTTGACCACCCCGAGCAGACCCATGAAGAAGGCGGTGGTGGCGCCGATCACCAGCACGAACGACAGCGCGGCATCGGAGTATTCGAACAGCGGCGACATGCGCGCCACCATGAAGATCCCGGCCGTCACCATGGTGGCCGCATGGATGAGCGCCGAGATGGGTGTCGGACCCTCCATCGAGTCGGGCAGCCATACGTGCAGCGGCACCTGCGCCGACTTGCCCATGGCGCCTATAAATAAGCAGATGCAGATCAGCGTCAGCGCCCCGACGGCGGAAGTGGAGCTCACGGGAATGAGCGCCTGCGCGATCTGCGGGGCCGCGGCGAAGGCGTCACGATACGCGAGCGAGCGGGTGAAGTAGGCGATGGCGGCAATTCCCAGCACGAAGCCGAAGTCGCCGATGCGATTGACGATGAAGGCCTTGAGATTGGCGAAGATCGCGCTCGGGCGCGTGTACCAGAAGCCGATCAGCAGATACGACACCAGCCCCACCGCTTCCCAGCCGAAGAACAGCTGCATGAAGTTGTTCGCCATGACCAGCATGAGCATGGAGAAGGTGAACAGCGAGATGTAGCTGAAAAAGCGCGTGTAGCCGGGGTCATCGCTCATGTAGCCGATGGTGTAGACGTGCACGCACAGCGACACGAAGCTCACCACCGCCATCATCAGCGCGGTGAGGCGGTCGATGAGGAAGCCGACCTCCATGTGCATGCCGTCGCTGACCAGCCAGGTGTACACCGGCGCCTCGTACGCCGGCGCGCCGTCCCAATAGGTCTGCTTCAGCACCATGAGCGACAGAGCGCAGGAGACCGCCACCGCGGCGCAGGTGAGGGTGTGCGCGCCGGCGCGCCCGATGAGCCGCCCGCCCAGGCCGGCGATGACGGCGGCCAGCAGCGGCAGCAGCGGCACGGCGATCAGCACGCTGGGGTTCATGGCGGGCGCTTCAGCCTTTCAGCGTGTTCAGGTCTTCGACGTTGATGCTGCCCCGTTCCCTGAACAGCACCACCAGGATGGCGAGTCCGATCGCCGACTCGGCCGCCGCCACCGTGAGGATGAAGAACACGAACACCTGTCCGTTGATGTCCGCGAGATAGCGCGAGAACGCGATGAAGTTGAAGTTCGCGGCGAGCAGCAGCAGCTCCACGCACATCAGCAGCAGGATGACGTTCTTGCGGTTCAGGAAAACGCCGGCAATGGCGAGCGAGAACAGGATCCCCGACAGCGTCAGCAGCTGCGCCAGCGTGATCATGGGCGCTTCTCCGCATCCATTTTCACGATGCGCAGCCGGTCGGCACGCCGCACCGCCACCTGGGCTCTGATGTCCTGCTGCTTCAGCCCCGCGCGGCGGCGCATGGTGAGCGCGATGGCGGCCACGATCGCCACCAGCAGCAGCATGGCGGCGAGCTCGAACGGGTACGCGTAGCGGGTGTACAGCACGCGCCCGAGCTCCAGCGTGTTGCTGTAGGTCGGCGCCGTGGGCGTGGCGCCGCGGCCCGCGTCGATGCCGAGTCCGCCGCGCGCCCACACCACCCCCACGATCTCGACGATCACCGCCAGGGCTGTGAGCCAGCCGAGCCACGCGAAGCGGGTGAATCCCTGGCGCAGCTCCGCCAGGTTGACGTCGAGCATCATGACGACGAACAGGAACAGCACCATGACCGCGCCGACGTATACCAGCACCAGCACCACGGCGAGGAACTCCGCCTCCAGCAGCAGCCAGATGGCGGCCGAGCTGATGAAGCACATGACCAGCGCCAGCGCCGAGTACACCGGATTGCGCGCCGTGATCACGCCGAGCGCCGCGGCGATGAGCAGGGCGCCGAACACGTAGAACAGCGCCTCGATCAGCATGCGCGGCCGCCGGCGGCGCGAGGGCTGAGGCGCGTTCTCATCGGTAGGGCGCGTCCGCGGCCCGATCGGCGGCGATCATCGCCTCGTAGCGTTCGCCGACCGCGAGCAGCTTGTCCTTGCTCATGATGTTCTCGCCGCGCCGCTCCATGTGGTACTCGAGAATGCGGGTGAGCACGATGGCGTCCACCGGGCAGGCCTCCTCGCAGAAGCCACAGTAGATGCACTTGAACAGATCGATGTCATAGCGCGTGGTGCGCCGCGTGCCGTCCGGTGCCACCTCCGAGTCGATGGTGATGCACACCGCCGGGCACACCGCCTCGCACAGCTTGCAGGCGATGCAGCGCTCCTGGCCGTTCGGGTAGCGGCGCAGCGCGTGCAGGCCGCGAAAGCGCGGTGACTGCGGGGTCTTCTCTTCCGGATAGTTGAGGGTGTACTTGCGGCTGAACAGAGTGCGGGCCGTGACCATGAGCCCCTTGAGGAGCTCCGGCAGCAGGAAGGTCTTGAGCGGATTCACACCCATGAATGCATCCGCTCAGTGGTACCAGGCGCGCGACCACGGCCCGATGCGGTACACGGCCAGCAGCATCTCTACGCCGATCCACACCAGGGTCACAGGGATCAGCGCCTTCCACCCCAGGCGCATGATCTGGTCGTAGCGGTAGCGCGGGAAGGTCGCCCGGAACCACAGGAACAGGAACACCAGGCAGAACACCTTGAGGAACAGCCACAGGAAACTCGGCTGTCCGAGGAAGGTGTCACCCAGCCCGAGCCATGCATAGCCCTGCAAGGGTCCCTCCCAGCCGCCGAAGAAGAACACCGCGGTGAGCGTCGAGATCAGGATCATGTTGGCGTATTCGGCGAGGAAGAACAGCGCGAACGCGATGCCGGAGTACTCGACGTGGAAGCCGGCGACGATCTCGGATTCGCCCTCGGCCACGTCGAAGGGCGCGCGGTTGGTCTCGGCGACGCCGGAGATGAAATACACCATCAACAGTGGGAACAGCCAGAACCAGTTCCAGGACAGCAGCCCGCCCTCCTGGGTGCGCACGATGGTGCCGAGGTTCATGCTGCCGGTGGCCATGAGCACGCCGACCAGCGCGAAGCCCATGGCGATCTCGTAGGCCAGCATCTGCGCCGCGGAGCGCATGGCGCCCAGGAACGCGTATTTGGAGTTCGCCGCCCAGCCGGCGACGATGACGCCGTACACACCCATGGAGGTGAGCGACAGCAGGTACAGCAGGCCCGCGTCGGCCTTCGACACCACCACCGTTGGCGACAGCGGGATCACCGCCCAGGCCGCGAACGCCGGCACGAGTGCGACGATGGGCGCGAGCCGGAACAGGAACTTGCTCGAATTCGTCGGGATGATGACTTCCTTCACGAGGAGCTTGATCACGTCGGCGAACGGTTGTCCCACTCCGGGCAGCAGACCGAAGAGGCGCACGCGGTTCGGTCCGCGGCGCAGCTGCATCCAGCCGATGACCTTGCGCTCCCACAAAGTCAGCAGCGCCACGCAAACGATCAGCACCACCGTGATCACCAGTATCCACGCGGTGGAGCGCGCGTAGTCCGGCAGCGACAGCCAGGTGGTTGCGAGGGTTTCGAGCACGTGCGCGGTCCGCCTTGGCGTTTCAGTACGTCACGGCCGGCGTGCGGCCTTCACGCGTTCTCTGCAGCGACGGCGCGCGGCGCAGCAGCGCATCGGTCTGGTACATCGGCACGTCCACCAGCGCCGCACCCATCGCCGCCCCGGCCTCATCGACCTCCTGCACCGCGTGAGTGCCCTGGTAGCCCGCGGGCCTCAGCGCGGCACACGCCTCGCGCACCTCACGCAGGACATCCTCGGAGGACTGGTAGTCGAAGCCCTCGAGACCGAGCAGGTTGCCGAGTACCCGCAGCACCTTCCAGCCCGGCCGCGCCTCCCCCACCGGCGCCGCCGCCCCGCTGTGGCTCTGCCACAACCCCTCGCAGTTGACGTACGTGCCGGAGGTCTCGGCGAACGTGCCCATCGGCAGCAACAGGTGCGCGACGCGCTTAATCTCCTCGCTGGCGAACGGGGTCGCCGCGACCACGAACTCGGCGCGGGCGAGGGTGCGCAGGCTCTGGGGAACGAGCGCATCGAGCGAGGGTTCCAGACCGCCGAGCAGCAGGTAGGCCCGCAGCGGGCTCTCCAGCATGTCGCGCGCGTTGAGGCCCGCCTGCGCCACCGTCCTGCCGCCCGCCTCGCGATGCGGGATCGCCCCGGCCAGATAGGCGCCCGCGGCGTTGCCGCCTTCGGCGAGCCGGCCCAGGGACGCGCCGGTGATCTGCGCCAGCGCCGCAGCGAGCGCGCGCAGGTCCGCGAACGCCGCGTGACGCGCCGCCAGAGCGCCGAGCCACACGGCGCGCTTTCCCCCGCCGAGCAGCACCTGCGCGGCCGCACGATGCGCCTCGCTCACGCGCGCCGCGCCCACCGCGCCGCCGAGCTGCCGGGGCACGGGCTTGCCCGCCGCGGCCGCCGCCGCGGCCACGACCGCCGCGAGATCCGCCGCGAGATCGGCCGGCGCGCAGGTCAGGTACGCCTTCACCGGGAACAGATACGGGAAGCGCGCCGGGTTCAGCATCGCCACCTGCGCGCCGCGCAGCACCGCCTTGCGCACCCGATGCGCGAGAATCGGCACCTCGCGGCGCAGGTTCGCCCCGATCACCAGCAGCGCATCCAGCGAATCGACCTCGGCGATGTGCATGCCCAGTCCCGGAAACACCGGATCCGCCTGCTGGTCGCGGAAATCGCGCTGCCGCAGGCGGTGATCGACATTGTGGCTGTTCAGTCCCCGCGCGATGCGCCCCGCGAGGTACAGCTCCTCGAGCGTGCCCGAGCTGCTCGCCAGGACACCGAGGTCGGGGGCGCGGGCGCGCAGCCCCTGCGCGACCTGCGTGAGCGCGCTCTCCCAGTCGGTCTCGACCCAGGCGTCCGCGCGGCGCAGCAGCGGGTGCATCAGGCGATCGGGGCTGTATACGCCCTCGTAGCTGAAGCGGTCACGGTCGGCGATCCAGGTCTCGTTGATCGCCTCGTTCTCGCGCGGCACGACCCGCATCAGCCTGCCGCGCAGCACGTGGCCGAAGAGATTCGTGCCCACCGGATCGTGCGGGGAAATCAGCGCCGTGGAGCTCATCTCCCAGGCGCGCGCGCTGAAGCGGTACGGCTTGGAGATGAGCGCGCCCACCGGGCACAGGTCGATGACGTTGCCGGAGAGCTCGTGATTCACCGTGCTCTCTATATAGGTGCGCACCTTCATGTGCTCGCCGCGGCCGATCATGCCCAGCTCCTGGATGCCGGCGATCTCCTCGGTGAAGCGGATGCAGCGCGTGCAGTGGATGCAGCGCGTCATGTCGGTCGCGATGAGGGGACCTAAGTTCTCGTCGGGCACCGAGCGCTTGCCCTCGTGGTAGCGGGATAGGTCGCGCCCGAAGCCGACCGCCAGATCCTGCAGCTCGCACTCCCCGCCCTGGTCACAGATCGGGCAGTCGAGCGGGTGATTGATGAGCAGGAATTCCATGGTGGCGCGTTGCGCGCCGATGGCGCGCGCGGACTTGGTGAAGACCTTCATGCCCTCCATCACCGGGGTGGCGCAGGCCGGCAGGGGCTTGGGCGCCTTCTCCACCTCCACCAGGCACATGCGGCAGTTGGCCGCGACCGAGAGCTTGTCGTGGTAACAGAAGCGCGGCACATAGGCGCCGTGCGCATCGGTGACGCGTATGAGCATCTCGCCCTTGCGCGCCTTCACCGGCACACCGTCGATCTCGATATTGACCAGCTCATCCGCCATGCTCATGTGCGGGCGCGGCTCAGGCCGCCGCCTGCGCCCCCAGAGAATCGCTCACGATGCTGCGGCCACCGTGATCGATCATGTATTCGAACTCGTGCCGGTAGTGCCTGAGGAAGCTCTGCACCGGCCAGGCCGAGGCGTCGCCGAATGCGCAGATGGTGTGCCCCTCGATGCGGTTCGCGACGTCCAGCAGCAGCGTCAGCTCCTCGCGCCGCGCCGCGCCCGCGAGCACCCGCTTCAGCAGGCGGTTCATCCAGCCCGTGCCCTCGCGGCACGGCGTGCACTGCCCGCAGGACTCCGCCATGTAGAAGCGCGAGATGCGCTCCAGCACCCGCACCATGCAGGTGGTCTCGTCCATGACGATGGCCGCGCCGGTGCCGAGCGCCGAGCCGGCGGCCCTCACCGAGTCGTAGTCCATCCTGGTCTTGAGCATGATGTCCCCGGGCACCACCGGCACCGAGACGCCGCCGGGAATCACGGCCTTGAGCTTGCGCCCGCCCCGCACCCCGCCGCACAGCTCGAGCAGATCCGCAAACGGCACCCCGAGCGGCAACTCGATGTTGCGCGGTTTCTCGACGTGCCCCGAGATCGAATAAATCACCGTGCCGCCGGAGTTGGGCGGCCCAAGGGAAGCGAACCAGGCCGGACCCTTGCGCAGAATGGTCGGCACGGAGGCGAAGCTCAGCGTGTTGTTGACGGTGGTGGGCGCGCCGTACAGGCCGAAATTCGCCGGGAACGGCGGCTTGAAGCGCGGCTTGCCGGGCTTGCCCTCGAGCGAGTCGAGCAGCGCCGTCTCCTCGCCGCAGATGTAGGCGCCGGCGCCGATGAAGGTGTGCAGGTCGAAGTCGACGCCGCTCCCCAGCACGTTCTTGCCGAGCAGCCCCGCCGCATAGGCCTCCGCGAGCGCCGCCTCGAAGCGCGGTACCGGCTCGCCGAGAAACTCGCCGCGAATGTAGTTGTAGGCCACCGTGGAGTTGGTGGCGTAGCCGGCGATCGCCAGGCCCTCGATGAGGGCGTGCGGGTTGTAGCGCAGGATGTCGCGGTCGTGGCAGGTGCCGGGCTCGCTCTCGTCCGAATTGCACACCAGGTACTTCTGCACCGGCGAGTTGCGCGGCATGAAGCTCCACTTGGTGCCGGTGGGAAAGCCGGCGCCGCCGCGGCCGCGCAGCCCGGAAGCTTTCACCGCATCGATGATCTGCTCGCGTGGCGGCTTCTCCCGCAGCAGCCGCTCCCACACCTCATAGCCGCCGATGGTGCGGTAGGTGGCGAGCGTCCACGAGCGCTCCAGGTGCAGCGGCTCGAACGCCGCCAGGTTCATCCGCTCAGCCCAGGTGCCTGCGGCGGCGCTCATTTCAGGGCATCCAGAATGCCGTCGAGCGCCGCCGGCGTGAGGTGCTCGTGGAACACGTGATCCACCATCATCATCGGCGCGCCGGTACAGGCCGCGAGACATTCCTCCTCGCGCTTGAGAAAGATGCGCCCGTCGGGGGTACTCTGGTTCAACTTGATGCCGAGCCGGCCTTCCGCGTGCGCCACCAGCTCCTCGGCGCCGTTCAGCATGCAGGAGATGTTGGTGCAGATGCTGACGTGATGGCGGCCGCAGGGGTGGGTCTGGAACATCGAATAGAAGGCCGCGACCTCGTACACCTGGATCGGCGGCAGCCGCAGGTACTCGGCCACCGCATCCATGAGCGCCGTGGTGAGAAAGCCGTGGTTCTGTTCCTGCGCCGCATGCAGCGCCGCGATGCACGCCGAGCGCGCTCGCCCGGGCGGAAACTTCCCGACCCAGCGATCGATTTCCGCGCGGCTGTGCTCCGACAGCAGCTGCGGCCTGCCCTCGGGACCGTCGGCGCGCGCCGCGCCGTTGTCAGCTTCGTTGCTCAACGGTCGATTTCCCCGAACACGATGTCCTGCGAGCCGATCACCGCCACCACGTCGGCGAGCATGTGGCCGCGGCACATCTCCTCCAGGGCCGCCAGATGCGCGAACCCCGGCGCCCGGCACTTGAGCCGATACGGCTTGTTGGCGCCGTCGGATACCAGGTAGATACCGAACTCGCCCTTGGGAGCTTCCACGGCCGCGTAGGTCTCTCCTTCAGGTACTTCATAGCCTTCGGTAAAGAACTTAAAGTGATGGATGAGGGACTCCATGTCATCCTTCATCTGCTCGCGCGCGGGCGGGCGCACCTTGCGGTCATCGATCATCACCGCTCCGGGATGCGCGCGCAGCCACTCCACGCACTGGCGCACGATGCGGTTCGCCTGGCGCATCTCCTCGACGCGCACCAGGTAGCGGTCATAGCAGTCGCCGTTCACGCCCACCGGCACATCGAAATCCATGCGCTCGTACACCTCATAAGGCTGCTTCTTGCGCAGGTCCCAGGCAACGCCTGAGCCGCGCAGCATCGGACCGGAGAAGCCCAGCTGCAGCGCGCGCTCGGGCGACACCACCCCGATGTTGACCGTGCGCTGCTTCCAGATACGGTTGTCGGTGAGCAGCGTCTCGTAGTCGTCGATGGCCGACGGCAAGCCTTCGGTGAACGCCTGGATGAAGTCCAGCATGGTGCCGGCGCGCGCCTCGTTCAGGCGCGCGGCTTCCTTCTGCGAGCGCCATCTGGAGGCCTGGTACCTGGGCATCGCCGCCGGCAGATCGCGGTACACGCCGCCGGGGCGGTAGTAGGTGGCATGCATGCGCGTGCCCGAGACCGCCTCGTAGACGTCCATCAGCTCCTCGCGCTGCTTGAAACACAGCAGGAACACGGTCATGGCGCCGATGTCCAGCCCGTGAGCCCCGAGCCACATGAGGTGATTCAGGATGCGCGTGATCTCATCGAACATGACGCGGATGTACTGCGCGCGTTCCGGCGGCTGGATGCCGAGCAGGCGCTCGATCGCGAGCACGTAGGCGTGCTCGTTGCACATCATGGACACGTAGTCGAGCCGGTCCATGTAGCCGATCGACTGGTTGAAGGGCTTCGACTCCGCCAGCTTCTCGGTGCCGCGATGCAGCAGACCGATGTGCGGATCGGCCTTCTGGATCACCTCGCCGTCCATCTCCAGCACCAGCCGCAGCACGCCGTGGGCGGCCGGGTGCTGCGGCCCGAAGTTCATGGTGTAGTTGCGGATCTCGGCTAACGGTGTGGCGGCCATCAGCGCGGCACCTGCGGATCCTTGAGTGCGGGCTCGTAGCGGTGGTCATGGCGGATGACCTTCGGCACCAGCACCCGGGGTGTGATGCTCACCGGCCGGTACACAACGCGCTGCTTGTCGGGGTCGTATTGCACTTCGACGTTGCCGATGAGCGGAAAGTCCTTGCGGAACGGATGCCCGATGAAGCCGTAGTCGGTGAGGATGCGGCGCAGGTCGGGATGGCCGCGGAACAGAATGCCGAACAGGTCGAACGCCTCGCGCTCGAACCAGTTGGCGCTCGCCCACAGGTCCACCACCGAGTCGACCACCGGCTCGGCGGAATCCGGACACCTCACCGTCAGTCGCAGCCGCTGGTTGTGGCTGATCGACAGCAGGTTGTAGACCACGGCAAAGCGGCCCGCGCCGTTCGGGTCGGGCGGCTCGCTGCGCGCCACGCGGCCGCGGCTGAAACCGGAGCGGGTGGCGCTCGCGGTCTGCCACTCGTCGCGACCGTAGTCGAGGTAGTCGACGCCCGCCAGGTCCATCAGCATCTCGAAGCGCAGCTCCGGCGCATCGCGCAGCGTGCGGCACACGGCGAGCAGCGCGCCGGCGTCGGTCTCGTAGGCCAGCTCGTGTGCGAGCGAGGGTCGGCGGCGCACGCTGCCGGCGAGGTGCGCGTCGACCTTCAGGGCGAGAGCTTCGTCAAGCTCGCTCAAGCGTTGTCCCCTCCATGTGCGCCTATCGGGCGATCGTGCTGGTGCGGGCGATCTTCTTCTGCAGCTGCACGATGCCGTACACCAGGGCTTCCGCGGTCGGCGGACAACCGGGAACGTACACATCGACCGGCACGATGCGGTCACAGCCGCGCACCACGGCGTACGAATAATGATAGTAGCCGCCGCCGTTCGCGCACGAGCCCATGGAAATGACCCAGCGAGGCTCGGCCATCTGGTCATACACCTTGCGCAGCGCCGGAGCCATCTTGTTGACCAGTGTCCCGGCGACGATCATGACGTCGGATTGGCGCGGGCTGGGACGGAACACCACGCCAAAGCGATCGAGGTCGTAGCGTGAGGCCCCGGCGTGCATCATTTCCACGGCGCAACACGCCAGTCCGAAAGTCATCGGCCACAGCGACCCGGTGCGTGCCCAGTTGACCAGGGTGTCCAGCTGCGTCGTGAAGAAGCCGCGCTGTGCGAAGCCCTCGGGGTCCTCCATCGCTAGTCCCACTCGAGCGCTCCCTTCTTCCACTCGTAGATGAACCCGACCACGAGAATCGCGAGGAAGATGCCCATGGCGAGCAGGCCGGCGAGCCCGATCTTGCCCAGCGCTACGGCCCACGGAAACAGGAACGCGATCTCCAGATCGAACACGATGAACAGGATCGCAACCAGGTAGTAGCGCACGTCGAATTTCGTACGGCTGTCCTCGAAGGCCTCGAAGCCGCACTCGTAAGGCGAGAGCTTGGCGCGATCACCGTGAAAGCGGGCGAAGTAGCGGCCGATGCCGGTGCCCAGCACCAGCAGGACCAGGCCTAAGCCGGCGGCAATGACCAGGAAAATCAGGACGGGCAGGTAGTTCGACAGCATGGCGCGTTCGTGGTGCGTAAAAAAGGCAGATCGAACCGCGACCTGCCCCCATAGAGGGTCGGCATTGTAGCAGCGCAGTCAGTCGTTTTGGTGCCCACGGTCGGATTCGAACCGACACACCTTGCGGCGCTAGCCCCTCAAGCTAGTGTGTCTACCAATTCCACCACGTGGGCAACATCGCAGACTGCGCGGGACGCGCCCCGCCTCACTTCGGCGCGGGCGCCGGCGTGCCAGCCGGTGCGGAGGCTGGCGGCGGCGCGGGCTTGCCCGCGCCCGGCGCCGGTTTGCCGCTGGCGGCTTCGTCGAGGATGGTCTTCGGCGCCTCGGTGGCGCGCGTGCCCATGTAGGCCAGCGCCAGACTGTTGATCATGAAGATCGCGGCCAGGATGGCGGTGGCGCGCGACAGCGCCGTCGTCGCGCCGCGTGCGCCGAACACGGTGCCCGAAGCGCCCGAACCGAAACCGGCGCCGGCCTCCGCCCCCTTGCCACGCTGCAGCAGCACCAGCAGCACGATGGCTATGGCCGAGAACAACTGCACGAATGTCAAAATCAGACGCCACATCGGCAAAACTCACTCATCCCGGTCCGGCAGCGGCCAGGATTGTCAGGAACTCATCCGCCTTCAGCGAGGCGCCACCGATCAAACCGCCGTCGACATCCGGCATCGCGAACAGCTCGGCCGCATTGCCGGCCTTGACGCTGCCGCCATAAAGAATGCGCGTGGCGGCGGCGATTCTAGCATCCCGGGCTGCGATACGGGCGCGGATGAACTGGTGCGCATCCTGCGCCTGCTCGGGTGTGGCGTTGCGACCGGTGCCGATCGCCCACACCGGCTCGTAGGCCACCACGCCCGCCTCGAGCGCGCCGGCACCGCACAGCTCCAGCACCACATCGAGCTGGCGGGCGACCACCTCGTGCGTGCGCCCGGCGTCGCGATCCGCCAGCTGCTCGCCCACGCACAGGATAGGTACCAGGCCCTTGGCGTGCGCCGCGCCAAACTTGCGCGCCACCAGCTGATCGCTCTCGCGATACAACAAGCGCCGCTCGGAGTGACCGACGATCACGTACTCGCAGCCCACATCCTTGAGCATGGCGGCCGAGACCTCACCGGTGAACGCGCCCTGCGCCTCCGCGCATACATCCTGGCCGCCGAGACTGAGCACCGAGCCGCGCACCATCCGCCCGGTCTCCTGCAGGTACACGAACGGCGGGCATACCACGCACGTCGCGGCCGGCTGCGCCGGGCAGTGAGCCAGCAGCTCCTCGATGAGGCGCGCATTCTCGGTGCGCGAGCCGTGCATCTTCCAGTTCCCGGCAACGATCGCGCGGCGCATGGACGACCTCGGGCGGCCTGGCGGGCCGCCTGTGGGTTCTCAAAGGGCGCGGGATGATAGCGATGCAGGGGGGGTGATGCAACGCTGCCGTCAGCCGGCGGCGCCCTTGACCACCGCGGCGAGCTCGTCGGCGGCGGCGCGGGTCGCGCCCTCGTCGCGCCCCTCGACCATGACGCGGATCACCGGCTCGGTGCCCGAGGGGCGCAGCACGACGCGCCCGTCGCCGGCCATGCGCTTCTCGATGCGCGCCACCGCCTGCTGTACCGCGGGCACGCCGCTGGGGTCGAAGCGCCCGGCCACCTTCACGTTGAGCAGCACCTGGGGGAACTTCTGCATCCCGGAGGCGAGCTCCGCGAGTGGCCGGCCGGTCTGCTTCATGACCGCCAGCACCTGCAGCGCGCTCACCAGTCCGTCCCCGGTGGTGGTCTTCTCGAGGCACAGGATGTGTCCGGAAGTCTCGCCGCCCAGGATGCCGCGCGTCTCGCGCAGCATCGACAGCACGTAACGGTCACCGACCGCGGCGCGGCGGAACTCGATGCCGGCGGCGCGCAGCGCGACCTCCAGCCCCAGATTGCTCATCACCGTGCCAATGACCGGTCCACGCAGGCTGCCCGCCTGCTGCAGCGCGCGTGCGATGACGTACAGCAGCTGGTCGCCGTCGACGATGCGCCCGAGATGATCGACCATGACCAGGCGATCGCCATCGCCGTCCAGGGCGAGACCCACGTTGGCGCGCACTCCGGGGACCGTGAGCTGCAGCAGATCGGGCGCCATCGAGCCGCAGCCGTCATTGATGTTCCTGCCGTTGGGAGAGCAGCCGATCGGCACGATCTCCGCGCCGAGATCGGCGAAGATGCGCGGACCGACCTTGTAGGCAGCGCCGTTGGCGCAGTCGATCACGATCTTCAGTCCCGACAGATCGAGACCCGGCGGCAGCGTGGAGGCGCAGAACTCCTGGTAGTGCGTGCGCATGCGGTCGGCACGGGTGGCACGACCCAGATCGCGCGAGGCGCGCGTCAGCGGCGGCTGCTCCAGCTCGGCTTCGATGCGCTCCTCGAGCTCGTCGGAGAGCTTGCCCCCCGATGCATCGAAGAACTTGATGCCGTTGTCGTCATAGAGATTGTGCGAGGCACTGATCACGACGCCGATATCGCAATTGAAGCGGCGCGTCATGTAGGCGATGCCGGGGGTCGGTAACGGCCCGATGAGCATGACGTCCACGCCGGCGGCCACGAACCCGGCTTCCAGCGCGGATTCGAACATGTAGCCCGACAGGCGGGTGTCCTTGCCGATGAGTACCGTGCCGCCCGCGGGCGCGAGCACGCGCGCGGCAGCGCTGGCGAGCTGCAGGGCGAAGTTCGCGGTCATCGGATGCTCCCCCACCCGACCGCGCACGCCATCGGTGCCGAAGTATCGTCGCGCCATCTGACTCCCCTGCAACCGCCTCCGCAGCCTCGTTCCCGCCCGTCCACCCAGCGCTCGCTTCCGGGCTACGCGGCTTGCGCTCCCCCTTGAACAGCCGCGGCCACCTTCAGTGCCTCGACGGTCGCGGCCACGTCATGGGCGCGAACGATGCGGGCCCCTGCGAGCGCTGCGATCACCGCGAGGGCGACGCTGCCGTGCACACGCTCCCCGGCGGTACGACCCGTGAGTGTGCCCAGCATCGATTTGCGCGACAAGCCGACCAACACCGGCAGTCCGTCCGCGGCAAGCTCACCGAGGCGGCGCAGCAGCGTGAGATTGTGCTCCAGAGTCTTGCCAAAGCCGAATCCCGGATCGACCGCCAGGCGCGCGGCGGCAAGCCCGGCGGCGACGCAGCTTGCCACGCGGGCGGCGAGAAACCCCCGCACTTCGGCCAACACATCCGCATAGCCGGGCGCAAGCTGCATGGTGCGCGGCTCACCTTGCATATGCATGAGGCACACCGCGCAGTCACTCGCCGCGGCCGCTGCGAGCGCCCCCGGCTCGCGCAACGCGCGCACGTCGTTGATGAATCCGGCGCCCGCGGCGCTCGCAGCGCGCATGACCTCGGCCTTGCTGGTATCGACCGAGATGATCGCGGCCGTGGCCGCACGCAGCCGCTCGATCACCGGAATGACGCGCCGCAACTCCTCATCCGCGCCGACCGGCTCGGCGCCCGGACGGGTGGATTCCCCGCCCACGTCGATGAGCGCGGCGCCTTCGGCGGCCATGCGCACGCCCTGCTCCACCGCCGCCCCCAGCGAGAGGAAGCGGCCGCCGTCGGAGAAGGAGTCGGGCGTGACGTTCAGCACGCCCATGACCACCGGGCGGGTGAGGTCGAGAGTCTTATCGCCGCAACGCAGCTTCAGTGCTGCCCCGCCGGTATCGGTCCGCCACCGGCCGCCGGCCCCTCCGCCGGCGCCTGCGGCGGCTTGTTGGACAGCGCCTCGTCCCAGCCCGCGGGCGGCTTGGGCGTCTTGCCCGCCATGAGGTCCTTCAGCTGCTCCTCGTCGATGGTCTCGTACTTCATGAGCGCATCGGCCATCGTGTGCAGCTTGTCGAGGGAGCTGGTGAGGATCTGGCGCGCGCGCTGGTAGTTGCCCTCGATGACCCGGCGTATCTCCTCGTCGATGGCGTGCGCGGTCACGTCCGAGACCTGCTTGTGCTGCGTGACGCTGCGACCGAGGAACACCTCACCGGTCTCCTCGGTGTAGGTCAGCGGCCCGAGCCGGTCCGACAGGCCCCACTTGGTGACCATGTTGCGTGCCAGCTCGGTGGCGCGCTCGATGTCGTTCGCGGCGCCGGTGGTCACCGACTCGGGTCCGAAGATCAGTTCCTCCGCGATGCGCCCGCCGAAGAGCGTGGTGATCGCGCTCTCGAGCCGGCGTTTGGAGAAGCTGTAGCGATCCTGCTCGGGCAGGAACTGCGTGACCCCGAGCGCCCGGCCACGCGGAATGATCGTGACCTTGTACACCGGGTCGTGCTCCGGAACGGTCATGCCGACGATCGCGTGTCCGGCCTCGTGATAGGCCGTCATGCGCTTCTCGGCCTCGCTCATGACCATGGAGCGCCGCTCGGTGCCCATCAGGATCTTGTCCTTGGCGCGCTCGAACTCGTCCATGCCGACGATGCGCTTGTTGGCGCGCGCGGCGAACAGCGCCGCCTCGTTGACGAGATTGGCGAGGTCCGCGCCGGAGAAACCGGGTGTGCCGCGCGCGATCAGCGCCGGCTTCACGTCGTCGGCGAGCGGCACGCGGCGCATGTGCACGCGCAGAATCTGCTCACGGCCGCGCACGTCGGGCAGCGGCACGACGACCTGGCGGTCGAAGCGCCCCGGGCGCAGCAGCGCCGGATCGAGCACGTCGGGACGGTTGGTCGCCGCGATGACGATGATGCCCTCGTTGCCCTCGAAGCCGTCCATTTCCACCAGCAGCTGATTGAGGGTCTGCTCGCGCTCGTCGTGACCGCCGCCGAGGCCCGCGCCGCGGTGCCGGCCGACGGCGTCGATCTCATCGATGAAAATGATGCAGGGAGCGTGCTTCTTCGCCTGCTCGAACATGTCGCGCACGCGCGAGGCGCCGACGCCCACGAACATCTCGACAAAGTCGGAGCCGGAGATGGTGAAGAATGGCACCTTGGCCTCGCCGGCAATGGCCCGCGCCAGCAGCGTCTTGCCGGTTCCCGGCGAGCCCACCATCAGCACGCCCTTCGGGATCTTGCCGCCGAGCTTCTGGAACTTGCCCGGGTCCTTGAGGAAGTCGACGATTTCGGCGACCTCCTGCTTGGCTTCCTCGACCCCCGCGACATCCGCGAAGGTCACGTTCACCTGATCCTCGCCCAGGAGGCGTGCGCGGCTCTTGCCGAAGGACATGGCCCCGCGGCCGCCGGATGCGCCCTGCATCTGCCGCAGCATGTACAGGAACACCAATATCAAAAGCAGCGCCGGCGCCATCTGCAGCAGCAGCTGCCCGATGAAATTCGGCTGCTTGGGCTCACGCGAATCGATGACCACGCCCGCCTTCAGCAGCGTGCCGAGGAGCGCGGTGTAGTCGGTCTCGGGGTTGCGGGTCTTGAAGGTCGACTTGTCCTTGTGCACCCCGTAGACCATCTCGCCCTGCAGGATCACCGACTCGACGCGATTGTTCTTCACGTCCTCGATGAAGCCGGAGTACGGGATATCCTGCGGCTGCCCGGTGGTCGGCATGTAGCGGCTGAACACCAGCAACAGCACGATCACTATGACGACCCAGAGCAGGATGTTCTTCGTCAAATCGTTCAAAGGCTTCCGTCCTCTTAGGCGCGCGGCCTGCGGGCTCAAAACAACCTACACCAAGCGAAACTGCATGGCCAGCAAATACATCTCAGGGCTGCGGGACCGGGATGCCGCCGGCTTTACGACCCTCACACGGGCGAACCTGCCGCGTGCCGACTGCACCAGCTCGCGAAAGCCCGCCCCCTGGAATACCTTGATCAGGGCGCTACCGCCCGGCTTCAAGACGCGTGCGGACATGTCGAGCGCCAGCTCGGCCAGATACAGGGATCGCGGCTGATCGACGACGTCGACTCCGCTCAAGTTCGGCGCCATGTCCGAAAGGACCAGATCGACCTGCCGTCCCGGCAGGAGCCCGAGGAGCTCCCCGAGAACCTGCTCCTCGCGGATGTCGCCCTGCACGAACTCCACCCCGGCAAGCTCGGGCATGGCGAGCAGGTCCGTGGCGACGACCCGGCCGGCGCGCCCCACCCGCCTGCGGGCGTACTGACTCCACGCTCCGGGTGCGGCTCCCA
Source organism: Gammaproteobacteria bacterium (assembly GCA_005878835.1). Lineage (GTDB taxonomy): Bacteria > Pseudomonadota > Gammaproteobacteria > Steroidobacterales > Steroidobacteraceae > 13-2-20CM-66-19. Next base: position 30,671 of record VBMV01000062.1, read on the forward strand.
GATCGAGGCAGGTCTGTCCGGGCTTCAGCAGGTGCTCGCGGCGGTCGATTTCCTCCAGCTTGAACACCGCGCGCGAGCGCCAGCCCTCGCTCCGGGCCCGCTGCACGAACGGATCCGAGAAGTGCTCCCTCAGCCACCTGTCGCTGCTCTTGGAACGCCGGCTCATCGATTTTCCCGCACGCCCGAGCGGGCCCGCGCGGGTCGCGGCGCGGGCGGGGGCGCGCTACTCGAAGCGCACCGCGACGATCTCGTAGGAGCGCGTACCCCCGGGGGCGGCCACGTCCACGACCTCGCCCTGGGACTTGCCCACCAGTGCGCGCGCAATGGGCGAGCTCACCGAGATGCGCCCGGCGCGGATATCCGCCTCATCTTCGCCGACCACCTGATACACCACGCGCGTGCCGTCCGCCTGGTCCTCCAGCTCCACCTGCACACCGAACACCACCTTGCCGGTGTTGGGAAGCTTGCCGGGCTCGATCACCTGGGCGTTGGCGAGCTTGTGCTCGATGTCCTTGATGCGGCCCTCGATGAATCCCTGCTGCTCGCGCGCGGCGTGGTACTCGGCGTTCTCGGACAGATCCCCGTGCCCACGGGCCTCGGCGATCGCCTTGATGACGCTCGGCCGGCTCTCCGACTTCAGCCGCTTGAGCTCGGCGCGCAGCGCCTCGGCGCCGCGCTGCGTCATGGGAGTGCGCTTCATGCCCGCAACGCCTCGTTGTGCAGGTCCTGCAGGCGGTTCACTTCGACTTCGTCGAGGTGATCGAGCGCCTCGCAGGTCGCGAGCCCGGCGGCGAGCGTCGTGTAGTAGGTGACGCGGCGGTGCACGGCCTCACGGCGAATCGAGTTCGATTCGCGGATGGCCTGCTTGCCCTCGGTCGTGTTGACGATCAGATCGATTTCATCGTTCACGATCATGTCGACGATGTGCGGTCGTCCCTCGCGCACCTTGTTCACGCGGCGGCAGGCGACGCCCGCCTCTCTCAGCGCGCGCGCGGTGCCCTCGGTGGCCAGCAGCTCGAAACCGCGCTCGATGAGCTTGCGGGCCAGTATCACCGCCGGGCCCTTGTCACGGTCGCGCACGCTGATGAAGCATACGCCGTGGCGCGGCAGGACCACCCCCGAGGCGCTCTGTGCCTTGGCATAGGCCTCCCCGAAGGTGCGCCCGGTGCCCATGACCTCACCGGTCGACTTCATTTCCGGCCCCAGGATCGGGTCGGCTTCCGGGAACTTGGTGAACGGGAACACCGCCTCCTTCACCGAGAAATACCCGGGCACGCGCTCCGCGGCACCCACCAGCTGGCGGAGCTTCCGCCCGGTCATCACGCGCGCCGCGATCTTGGCGAGCGGTAGCCCGGTGGCCTTGGAGACGAAGGGCACGGTGCGCGAGGCGCGCGGATTGACCTCGAGGACGTAGATCACGCCGCTCTGGATCGCAAACTGCACGTTCATGAGCCCGACCACGTTGAGCGCGCGCGCCAGCTTGCGCGTCTGATCGCGCAGGTCGGACTGCATCTCGCGCCCGAGGCTGTTCGGCGGCAGCGAGCAGCCGGAATCGCCCGAATGCACGCCGGCCTGCTCGATGTGCTCCATGATGCCGCCGATCAGCACGTCCTCGCCGTCGCACACCGCGTCCACGTCCACTTCGATGGCGACGTCGAGGAAGCGATCGAGCAGCACCGGGCTGTCGTTCGACACCCGCATGGCGTGTGTCATGTAGGTCCGCAGGTCCTCCTCGTTGAACACCACCTCCATGGCGCGCCCCCCGAGCACGTACGAGGGGCGCACGATGAGCGGAAAGCCGACCTCGCGCGCCAGGCGCACCGCCTGGTCCTCGGTGCGCGCGGTGGCGTTCGCCGGCTGCTTGAGCCCCAGATTGCGCACCAGTAGCTGAAAGCGCTCGCGGTCCTCGGCGATGTCGATCGAGTCGGGCGAGGTGCCGATGATCGGCGCACCGGCCGCCTCGAGCGCCCGCGAGAGCTTGAGCGGGGTCTGGCCGCCGAACTGCACGATCACCCCTTCGGGCCGCTCCTTGGCGAGGATCTCCAGCACGTCCTCGAGGGTGAGGGGCTCGAAGTACAGGCGGTCGGAGGTGTCGTAGTCGGTCGAGACGGTCTCGGGGTTGCAGTTGACCATGATGGTCTCGAAGCCGTCCTCGCGCAGCTGCAGCGCGGCGTGCACGCAGCAATAGTCGAATTCGATCCCCTGGCCGATGCGATTCGGTCCGCCCCCCAGGATCATGATCTTGCGCTTATCGGTGGGATCCGCCTCGCACTCCTCGTCGTAGGTCGAGTACAGGTAGGCGGTGACGGTGGCGAACTCCGCCGCGCAGGTGTCGACGCGCTTGTACACGGGCACGACGCCGAGCTCGTGACGCTTGTCGCGGATCGCCTTCTCCGGCATGTCCAGCAGTCGCGCCAGGCACGCATCGGCGAAGCCCTTGCGCTTGAGCACCCGCAGACGCTCAGCGCCGAGCGCCCCGAAGCCGTGTTCGCGCACCTGGGCCTCCTGCTTCACCAGCTCCTCGATCTGCGCCAGGAACCACGGATCGATGCGGGTGAGCTCGGCCACGCGTGCGAGCGGCCAGCCGGCGCGAAACGCATCCGCCACGTACAGCAGCCGATCGGCCCCGGGCGCGCGCAGCTCGTGCGCCAGGCGGTCGCGGCTCTCGTCGGTGAGCGGCATCGACAGCTGCGGGGTGAGCCCGTCGAGGCCCGTCTCGAGCCCGCGCAGCGCCTTCTGCAGCGATTCCTGGAAGGTGCGGCCGATGGCCATGACCTCGCCGACGGATTTCATCTGGGTGGTGAGCCGGTCATTGGCGGCCGGAAACTTCTCGAAGGTGAAACGCGGCAATTTGGTGACCACGTAGTCGATGGAGGGCTCGAAGGAGGCCGGCGTCGCCCCTGCGGTGATGTCGTTTTGCAGCTCATCGAGGGTGTAACCCACCGCGAGCTTGGCGGCGATCTTGGCGATCGGAAAGCCGGTCGCCTTGGAGGCGAGCGCCGAGGAGCGCGACACGCGCGGATTCATCTCGATCACCAGCAGCCGCCCGTCGGACGGATTCACCGCGAACTGCACGTTCGAGCCGCCGGTATCGACGCCGATCTTGCGCAGCACCGCCACCGCGGCGTCGCGCATGCGCTGATATTCCTTGTCGGTGAGGGTCAGTGCGGGCGCGATGGTGATCGAGTCGCCGGTATGCACGCCCATCGGATCGAGGTTCTCGATCGAGCAGACGATGATGCAGTTGTCGCGCTGATCGCGCACCACTTCCATCTCGAATTCTTTCCAGCCGATCACCGACTCCTCGAGCAGCACCTCGCCGGTCGGGGAAGCGTCCAGCCCGCGCGCCACGATCGTCTCGAGCTCCTCGCGGTTGTAGCCGATGCCCCCACCGCTCCCTCCCAGGGTGAAGGACGGGCGCACCACCACCGGGTAGCCGATCTCGCCCGCGATCGCCAGGGCTTCATCGAGGCTGCGCGCGATCTGCGACTGCGGCGTCTCGAGCCCGATCTCGCGCATGGCGTCGCGGAACAGCTCGCGGTCCTCGGCCATGTCGATCGCAGCGCGGGAAGCTGCGATCAGCTCGACCTGGTATTTCTCCAGCACCCCCTCGCGCACCAGATCCAGCGCGGTATTGAGCGCGGTCTGTCCGCCCATGGTGGGCAGCAGCGCGTCGGGGCGCTCCTTCTCGATGATGCGTGCCAGCGTGCGGGCGTTGACCGGCTCGATGTAGATGGCGTCCGCCATCTCCGGATCGGTCATGATGGTCGCGGGGTTGGAATTGACGAGAATGACGCGATAGCCCTCTTCGCGCAGCGCCTTGCAGGCCTGGGCGCCCGAATAGTCGAACTCGCACGCCTGGCCGATGATGATCGGTCCCGCTCCGATGATCAGGATGCTCTGGATGTCGGTGCGTCTGGGCACGCTTAGCGGCCGCCGCCACCGACGAGCTGGCGGCGCAGGGTGTCCTCCGCCAGCCGCAGCTGCGTCTGCAGGCGCCGCAGCATCAGGTGGTTGAAACGCTCGAACAGGGGCTTCAGGTCGTGCGGCCCGGGGCTCGCCTCCGGATGGCCCTGGAAGCCGAACGCCGGCTGCTCCCGGAAGGCGATGCCCTGCAGCGATCCGTCGAAGAGGGAGCGGTGGGTCGGCCTGACCTCCGCAGGAAGCGAGCTCTCGTCCACCGCAAAGCCGTGGTTTTGGGTGGTGATGAACACGCGGCCGGATTCCAGGTCCTGCACCGGGTGGTTGGCGCCGTGGTGGCCGAACTTCATCTTCACGGTGCGCGCACCCGCGGCGAGGCCGAGGATCTGGTGGCCGAGACAGATGCCGAACACCGGCACATCGGTCGCGAGGAATTTCTTCGTGGCGTTGATGGCGTAGTCGCACGGCTCCGGGTCACCGGGGCCATTCGACAGAAACACGCCGTCGGGCTCCAGCGCCAGGGCTTCCTCGGCGGTGGTCTTCGCCGGCACCACCGTCATGCGGCAGCCGCCGTCCGCCAGCAGCCGCAGGATGTTGCGCTTGATACCGAAGTCGTACGCCACCACGTGCAGGCGCTGTGGCGAGCGGATCGGCGGACGAGCGACATCCGGCCACAGACTGCCCTCGTTCCACTGGAAGCCGCGCTTGGTGGTGACGACCTTCGCCAGGTCCATGCCCTTGAGTCCCGGAAACTTGCGCGCCGCCTTCACGGCGGCGGCCTGGTCAACCTGCTCGCCGGTCATGATGCAGCCGGCCTGTGCGCCTTTCTCACGCAGCATGCGCGTGAGCTTGCGGGTATCGATGTCGGCGATCGCGACCACGCGGCCGCGCTCGAGAAATTCCGGCAGCGACTCGTTGGCGCGCCAGCTGCTCGCAAGCAGCGAGAGGTCGCGGATGATCAGCCCCGCGGCGTAGACCTGTGAGGATTCCAGGTCCTCGGGCGTCGTGCCCGTGTTACCGATGTGCGGGCAGGTGAGCGTGACGAGCTGACGTGCGTAAGACGGGTCGGTGAGAATTTCCTGGTAACCGGTGAGGGCGGTATTGAAAACGACTTCGCCTGTGGTGTTGCCCTTCGCTCCGATCGACTGGCCGTGAAAGATCGTTCCGTCGGCCAGCGCGAGCACCGCAGGTACGCTCACGTGATCAATTCTCCCTTGCGCACATACACAAAGCGGGAGGAGTTCTCAGCGAACATCCTCCCGCCTTGCTTGGACTAACCCGTACACGGATTACGCAGAAAGTTTACGGGCTATGCGGGCGATGTGTCCACGGAAAAATCCCGCTGCACCGCGGCTGCACGGGACCTCAAGGCCCGTTTCGAAGAGCGAGCTAAGTTATTGTTTTTTGACCAGTAGATCACGCATCGTGTATCGGCCCGGTGGCCGCGACTGTAGCCAGAGCGCGGCAGCTAGCGCCCCCCGGGCGAAGACCCCCCGATCCGTGGCCCGATGGGTCAGGGACAGCTGTTCGCCGGGGCCTGCAAACAGCACCGTATGCTCACCGACGAGGTCTCCGGCGCGCACGGAGGCGAAGCCAACCCCGCCCTCGCGGTGCGGCGTGTCCGTGGCCGGGGCCGCACCCGAGGCGCCCGCCACCGGCGCAGACCCCTGTCGCGCCTCGCGGGCGGCTGCCCCGAGCGCCAGCGCGGTTCCCGAGGGGGCGTCCGGCTTCGAGCGATGGTGCATATCCAGGACGTCGATGTCGAAGCTGGTCGGCAGCGTCCGGGCCGCGATGCGCACCAGCTCGAGCAGCAGCGTCACCCCGAGGCTGGTGTTCGCCGCGACCAGGAGCGGAATGTCGCGGGCGGCGGCCGCAAAGGCCCCCTCCAGCTCCGCGGCAAATCCGGTGGTGCCGGTCAGCAGCGGCTTGCGCGCCGCGCGGCACGCCGCGAGATTGGCGCGCGTCGCGGCGGCGCTGCTGAAATCCAGCGCCACGTCGGCCGCTTCGAGCGCGCGCGGCAGATCGCTCGTCACCACGAGATTCAGCCGCCCGAGCCCGGCCAGCTCCCCGGCATCGCGCCCCAGCGCGAGGCTCTCGGGCGAGGCAATCGCGCCGGTGACGATGAGCTGCGCGAATTCCGGCGCGGCGCGCAGCAGCTCCCGGCCCATGCGCCCGGTGACACCGATGAGCACGGCGCGTACGAGCGGTGGAGGGGCTGCGCCGGCGGCCATGTTTGTGCGGCTAACTCGCCCCGCGGTCACCGGAAAAGAAGCGCTTCACGCCCTCGAGGAAGCCGCTCTGGCGCGGCGCGTGCTTGGCGCCGTGCGCCTGCAGCGACTCCTCGAGCCGCCGGATCAGCTCGCGCTGCTCGGCCGACAGATGCACCGGTGTCTCGATCACCACGCGGCAGAACAGGTCGCCGCGCGCGCCCCCGCGCACCGGCTTCACGCCCTTGTCGCGCAGCCGGAACACGCGCCCGGACTGAGTTTCGGCGGGGATTTTCAGCTGCAGGTCACCCTCGAGCGTCGGCACCGCGACACTGCCGCCGAGCGCCGCGGTGGCGAAGCTCACCGGCACCTCGCAGCTCAGGTGCTCGCCGTCGCGCTCGAAGAGGGGATGTTCGCGCACGTGCACTTCCACATACAGGTCCCCCGGCGGACCGCCATTGCGTCCGGCTTCTCCCTCGCCCGCGAGCCGCACGCGGTCGCCGTTGTCCACTCCGGCGGGCACTTTCACCGAGAGCTTGCGGGTGCGGCGCACCCGGCCCTGCCCGAGGCACGAGTCGCAGGGATTGCGCACGATGGTGCCCGTCCCGCGGCAGCGCGGACAGGTCTGTTGCAGCTGGAAGAAGCCCTGAGAGATGCGCACCTGCCCTGCGCCACCGCAGGTGTCGCAGGCAGCAGGATGGCTACCCTTGGCCGCACCGCTCCCGTGGCAGACCTCGCATTCCGCGAGGCGCGGGATCTCGATCTCGACCTGGTGACCGAATACCGCCTGGGGGAGCTCGAGCTGCAGCTCGTAGCGCAGATCGGCGCCGCGGAACACCTGTGAACGGCCACCGCGGCGCGCACCGCCGAAGATGTCGCCGAACACGTCCCCGAAGATGTCGCTGAAGGTGTCGCCGCTGAATCCGCCGCCGCGCCCGCCGCCGCGCGCGCTCGCCTCGACTCCGGCGTGACCGTACTGGTCGTAGGCGGCCCGCTTGTGCGGGTCGGTCAGCACCTCGCAGGCCTCCTTCGCCTCCTTGAAGGACTCCTCCGCCTCCCGGTCGTCGGGATTGCGGTCCGGGTGATACTTCATCGCCAGCCGCCGGTAGGCCTTCTTGATCTCGGCCTCAGTCGCTGTCTTCGGTACGTCCAGTACCTTGTAATAGTCGCGCTTCGGCATCTGCGCGTCTTACGAGGCCTTGCGTCCCTTGTCCTTTACCTCCTCGAACTCCGCGTCCACCACATCCTCGCGCCCCGCGCCCGCGCCCGCGCCGCTCCCATCCCCTGCGCCCGCCGTTGCGCCCGCGCCGGTGGCGCTCGCGCCGCCTCCCTCGGCGGCATGGGCGCGCTGCGCGATGCCGGCCGAGGCCTGCGCCAGAGCCTCGCTCTTCTTCTCGATGACGTTGCGGTCATCGCCTTTGAGCGCGGTGCGCAGATCCGACACCGCCGATTCCACCTTGGCGCGCTCGCCCGCTTCCACCTTGTCGCCGAGCCCCTGCAGTGATTTCTCCACTGCATGGATCAGGCCGTCCGCCTTGTTGCGCGTCTCGACCAGCTCACGGAAGCGCTTGTCCTCCTCGGCGTGCGCCTCGGCGTCGCGCACCATGCGCTTGATCTCATCCTCGGTGAGTCCACTCGAGGCCTTGATGACGATCTTCTGCTCCTTGCCGGTGGCCTTGTCCCTGGCCGAGACATTGAGGATGCCGTTGGCGTCGATGTCGAAAGACACCTCGATCTGCGGCATGCCGCGCGGGGCCGGCGGGATGTCCGACAGATCGAACTTACCGAGGGACTTGTTGTCCGCGGCCCGGTCGCGCTCGCCCTGCAGCACGTGAATGGTCACGGCGGTCTGGTTGTCGTCGGCGGTCGAGAAGGTGTTCGCCGCCTTGGTCGGGATGGTGGTGTTCTTCTCGATGAGCTTGGTCATGATGCCACCGAGCGTCTCGATGCCGAGCGACAGCGGGGTGACATCGAGCAGCAGCACGTCCTTCACCTCGCCCGACAGCACGCCCGCCTGGATGCCGGCGCCGACCGCGACCGCCTCGTCGGGGTTGACGTCCTTGCGCGGCTCCTTGCCGAAGAAGTCCTTCACGTACTTCTGCACCAGCGGCATGCGCGTCTGGCCGCCCACCAGGATCACCTCGGCCACATCCGCCGTGGCAAGGCCGGCGTCCTTCATGGCGGTGCGGCACGGACCCACGGTCTTCTGCACCAGGTCCTCCACCAGGGACTCGAGCTTGGCGCGCGTCAGCTTGATGTTGAGATGCTTCGGTCCCGAGGCATCGGCGGTGATGTACGGCAGGTTGATGTCGGTCTGCTGGGTCGAGGACAGCTCGATCTTCGCCTTCTCGGCGGCCTCCTTCAGGCGCTGCATGGCGAGCGGGTCCTGGCGCACATCGACGCCGGACTCCTTCTGGAACTGCTCGGCCAGGAAATTGATGACGCGCAGGTCGAAGTCCTCGCCGCCGAGGAAGGTATCCCCGTTGGTCGACAGCACTTCGAACTGCCGCTCGCCGTCGACTTCCGCGATCTCGATGATGGAGATGTCGAAGGTGCCGCCGCCCAGGTCGTACACGGCGATCTTGCGATCGCCCCCCTGCTTGTCGAGCCCGTAGGCGAGCGCCGCAGCGGTCGGCTCGTTGATGATGCGCTTGACCGTCAGGCCCGCGATGCGGCCGGCGTCCTTGGTCGCCTGGCGCTGCGAATCGTTGAAGTAGGCCGGCACGGTGATGACCGCTTCGCTCACCGGCTCACCGAGATAGTCCTCGGCGGTCTTCTTCATCTTCATGAGCACGCGCGCGGAGATCTCCGGCGGCGCCATCTTCTTGCCCTGCACCTCGACCCAGGCGTCGCCGTTGTCCGCACGGGTGATCTTGTAGGGGACCATGGTGATGTCCCGCCGGACCACCTCGTCCTCGAACTTGCGGCCGATGAGGCGCTTGATGGCGAACAGGGTGTTGTGGGGATTGGTCACTGCCTGGCGCTTGGCCGGCTGGCCCACCAGCACCTCGCCGTCCTTGGTAAAGGCGACGATGGAGGGGGTGGTGCGATCGCCCTCGCTGTTCTCGATCACCCGGGGCTTGCCCCCCTCCATGATGGCCACGCACGAGTTGGTCGTGCCGAGGTCGATACCGATTACCTTTGCCATGGGTTCACTCCCCGAAATCTCTGTCACAAGAGGGATGCCAGGGCCTCTTCTTAGGGGTGCTCGCGCGCGCTTTCAAGCCCGCGCCGGCTCCCTGGCGACGATTACCCGGGCCGGCCGCAGCAGCCGGCCGTTGAGCTCGTAGCCCAGCTGCACCACCTCGAGGACCGAGTTCGGCTCGGCAGTGCCGGACTCCCTGGTCATCATGGCTTCGTGCCGCTCCGGATCGAAGGGCTCACCCAGCGGGTCGATCACCCTGACCCCCAGCGTTTCCAGCGCCCGGGACAGCAGCTGCAGCGTCGCCTCCTGGCCCTCCCTGAGGCTGCTCGCGTGCGCCCGCCCGGCGTTCTGCACCGCCAGCTCCAGGCTGTCCTTCACCGGCAGGAGCTCCGCGGCGAACTTCTCGAGCCCGTAGCGGTTGGCCGCCTCGATGTCGCGCTGCGCACGCTTGCGCACGTTGTCGAGCTCGGCGACGGCGCGCAGGTACTGCTCCCAGTGGCTCTTGGCGCGCTCTTCGGATTCGGCCAGCGCCTGCTGCAGCCGCTCGATATCCTCGAGCTGCGCTGCCGTCTCCGGCAGCACGGCCGCGGGCTCCGCCGCACCGCTGCGCCGCTCGCCTCCGGACTCGTTGGCAGTCATCTCGCTCAAAACCTCCGAAAAATCCCCAAGTCCGCCGGCGCATGTGGAGGCGCGGGCGGGCACCCCGGGGTGGGGATCAGCGGCGCGAATTCAAGGCCGCGCCGAGCAGTTTAGCGGTCATCTCGACGATGGGGATGACCCGTTCGTAGGCCATGCGCGTCGGCCCGATGACCCCGAGCACCCCGACCACCGACTCGCCGTCCGCGTAAGGCGCGGTGACCACGCTGCAATCGTCGAGGATCTGGTAGCCGGATTCATGGCCGATGAAGATCTGCACCCCTTCGGCCTTCAGGCTCTGGTCGAGCAGGTGCAGAAAGTCGCGCTTTTCGTTGAACGCCTCGAACAGCCGCCGCAGCTTCTCCATGCCGGTGAGCTCGGCCATGCCCATGAGGTTGGTCTCGCCCTTGATGACGTACTCGAGCCGCCCTTCCGCGCCGCTCTCGAACACCTGCTGGGCGACCGCGATCGCCTCCAGCATGATCTGGTTCATGTGTGCGTGTGCCTCGGACAGCTGGCGCAGGATCTCCTGGCGCACCTCGCGCAGCGTGCGCCCGCGGAACTGCTCGTTCAGAAAGTTCGAGGCACGCTTGAGCTCGTCGGGCGAGTAATGGCGCTCGAGCTGGATGATGCGGTTCTGCACCTCGCGGTCGTTGAACACCAGTACCACCAGCACCCGGTTCTCCGACAGCGCGACGAACTCCATCTGGGTGATGGAGGCCTGCCGGGTGCGCGGCAGCGTCACCACACCGGCGAGCTGGGTCGCGCTCGACAGCACCTGCGACACCGTCGCGATCAGGTCCGTGGGGTGGTCGCGGCTCGCCTCGACCTGGCGGCGCAGCTCGGCGCTCGCCGCCTCATCGAGCGGCCGCAGCTGCAGCAGTGTGTCGACGAAGAAACGGTAGCCCTTGTCGGTGGGTACACGGCCGGCGGAGGTATGGGGTGAGGCGACGAACCCCAGCTCCTCGAGATCCGCCATGACGTTGCGCACGGTGGCCGAGCTGAGCTGCAGCCCGGATTCGCGCGATAGCGCCCGCGAGCCCACCGGCTGACCGTCCCGGATGTAACTCTCGATGAGTATGCGCAGCAGGTGCTGAGCCCGCTCGCCTAGTGCCTCGTCCCGATCGTGTGCCATAAGCCGATCATGCACAGCCGCGGGCGGAAAGCTAGCTTTGGCGTGCGTCGACCGTCAAGCACGCCCTCACCAGGCTGTTGCCGGGGATGGGAATTGCGCCATTGGCTGGAAGGCGCGCCAGCGTGTTACAAAGGCCCGCCCGCAATGCGGGCGGCTTTACAGGGGGCTGCCTTGGCCTTTCCGGTGCGCTGCTGCGCCTTAGTAGGCAGATTCGCGGATCCGCGCATCGCGGAGAGCGTGAGCACGCTGCTGCCGCACCTCGCCAGCCGGGGCGTGCAGGTGCTGGTGAGTGAGAAGGCCATGCTCGCCGCAAGCGCCACCGCGGTCACACGCGTCCCGGAACGGGAGTTTGGCGAGCGTGCCGACCTGGTCATCGCCATCGGCGGTGACGGCACGCTGCTGTACGCCGCGCGCCTGGTCGCGCGCCACGGCGTGCCGCTGCTCGGCGTCAACCGCGGGCGCCTCGGGTTCCTCACCGACGTCATGCCGCAGGACATGCTGCCCTCGGTGGACGCGGCCCTCGCCGGGCAGCTGGACGCGGACGAGCGGCCGCTCCTGGCGGCGCAGCTGCACGGCGCCCCCGGACAGCTGGCGCAGGGCTACGCGCTCAATGACGTGGTGATGCAGAAACGCGAGACCGGGCGCACGCTCGACTTCGAGACCCGCATCAACGACCATTATGTCAACACGCACGACGGTGACGGCATCATCGTGGCGAGCGCCACCGGCTCGACCGCCTACGCGCTCTCGTGCGGTGGCCCGATCATCGAACCGCACCTGGAGGCGCTGGTGATCGCCCCGATCTGCGCCCACACCCTGTCGGATCGCCCGATCGTGGTGTCGGCGCGCTCGGTCATCGACGTGGCGCTGCTCGAGCGCCCCGACACCCAGGCGCAGGTCACCTGCGACGGCGCAGTGCTCGGCGCCCTCGTGCCCGGCGGCCGCCTGGAGGTGCGCGCCGCCACCGAGCGCATCACCCTGCTGCACCCCGCAGACCACGACTACTACAAGCTGCTGCGCTCGAAACTGCACTGGGGCCGCGGCAGCTTCGAGCGCTGAAGCCGCATGCTCACCCACCTGCAGATCCGCGACTTCGCCATCATCGATTCGGTGGAGCTCGAGTTGCGTCGCGGCCTGACGGTGCTCACCGGCGAGACCGGCGCGGGCAAATCGATCCTGGTGGACGCGCTGCAGCTGCTCGCCGGAGGCCGCGCCGGCGCCGAGGTGGTGCGCCACGGCGCCGAGCGCGCGGAAGTGTCTGGCACCTTCGAGCTCGGTGAGGCCCCGCCCGAGCTGCGGCAGTTGCTCGAGGAGCAGTCCGTCAGCGGCACCGGCGAGCTCACCGTGCGCCGGGTGGTGGCAGCGGATGGACGCTCGCGCGCCTACCTGAACGGGCAGACGGTGCCGGTACAGCTGCTGCGCGAGGCCGGCAACATCCTCATCGATATCCACGGCCAGCATGAATTCCAGTCCCTGACGCGCAGCGCCGCGCAGCGCACGTTGCTCGATGGCTACGGCTCCCTCACCGGGCTCACCACCCAGGTCGGTACCGCCCACCGGGAGTGGCTCGAGCTCCTCAACCGCACCCTGGAACTGGAGAGCAAGGCGCGCGACCGCGACACCCGCCTCGAGCTGCTGCGCTATCAGGCGCAGGAGCTGCAGGCCCTGCAGCTGAAGGCCGGCGAGATCGACGCGCTCGGCGAGGAACGCGCGCGGCTCGCCAACCGCGGGCGGCTCGCGCAGGGTGCGCAGACGGCCCTCGCGGAGCTGTACGAGAACGAAGCCGCGAGCGCGCATGCCGGCGTGAGCCGCGCGCTGCAGGCCCTGCGCGGACTCGCGGCCCTCGATGGCAAGCTCGCCGCCGTGCTGCCGATGCTGGAGGAAGCCTCGATTCAGGTGCGCGAGGCGGCGCGTGAGCTGGAACGCTACCGCGAGACCCTCGACGTCGACGCGGCGCGCCAGGACGAGGTCGAAAGACGCCTGGCGGCGATCGAGGAGCTCTCGCGCAAGCACCGCGTGGCCGCGGGCGAGCTCGATGAGCGCGCGCGGCAGCTGGCGGTGGAGCTGGCGACGCTCGAGCGCGCCGAGACCGACCTCGCCACGCTGCGCAAGGAGCTGGCCGCGGCGCTGCAGGCCTACCGCGCGCAGGCCCAGGAGCTGTCCGGCAGGCGGGCCGGCGCCGCGGCGGCCCTCGCCCGGGACATCTCGGCGCGTATGCAGACGCTCGGCATGTCCGGCGGGCGCTTCGAGGCGGACGTGACCCAGCAGGGCAACGCCGATCCCACCGAACACGGCATCGACCAGATCGAGTTCCGGGTGTCCGCCAACCCGGGCCAGCCGCCGCGCGCGCTCGCCAAGGTCGCCTCCGGCGGCGAGCTGGCGCGCCTGTCCCTCGCCGTGCAGGTGGCGTGCAGCGCCGATGCGACGCGCTGCATGGTGTTCGATGAGGTCGACGCCGGGATCGGCGGCGCGGTGGCCGAGATCGTCGGCCGCGAGCTGCGCGCGCTCGGCGCAGGCGCCCAGGTGCTGTGCGTGACGCATCTGCCGCAGGTGGCCTGCCAGGCGCATCACCAGCTGCGCGTCACCAAGCTCACCGACGGGCGCACCACGCGCATCACGGTCAGCGAGCTCAGCGCCAAGGATCGCGTCGAGGAGCTGGCGCGCATGCTGGGCGGCATCGAGGTGAGCGGCAAGGCGCGCGAGCACGCCCGCGAGATGCTGCACGCCGCCACCCTGGTGCCGGGCAAAGCGGTGCGCGGGGAAGCCGACCACGCCCCGCCCGCCTCCGGGGAGACGACCCCGGTGGCCACGCTGCGCGGTGTGGTGCCGCCCGCCGAGGACGAGACCGTGCGACAGCCGCGGCCGCCCGCCGCCCGGGGCCGCTAGCCGTTCTTGCGGAAGGCGCAGTTCGGGCGCTTGCAGCGCCCATAAAGAATCAGTGAGTGATCGCGGATCGTGAAGCCGAGTTTGTGCGCCACGGCGGTCTGGCGCTCCTCTATCCCTGAGTCCATGAACTCCTCCACGCGGCCGCAGTCCTGGCACACGATGTGGTCGTGATGGGTCCCCTGGTTGAGCTCGAACACCGCCATGCCGTCTTCGAAGTGATGGCGCGTGACGAGGCCTGCGGCCTCGAACTGGGTGAGTACGCGGTACACAGTGGCCAGGCCAATGTCCTCATTGGATTCCAGCAGCGTCCGATAGATGTCCTCGGCGGACATGTGCCGGGTCGCGCTGCCCTCGAGAATCTCCAGGATCTTCAGGCGCGGCAGCGTCACCTTCAAACCCGCTTTGCGCAGGTCCTTGCCTTCCACGCGCACTCTCCGGCGAACCGCGGCAGCCTCAGCTGCGGGCGATCCGTGATCAGGTATGATTGCCGGGATGATTATCCTCCATCGGGCGCAGCTGCGCCTACCCTTGGGCGCGTTCACGGCCCTCCTGCTCGCGAGCGCGCTCAGCGCCTGCGTCTATCGCATGAACATCCAGCAGGGCAACTACCTGGAAGGCAAGACGGTCGATCAGCTGCAGGTCGGCATGACACGCAGCCAGGTGCGCTACCTGCTCGGCACGCCGCTGGTGCCGGCGGTGTTCGACAAGGACCGCTGGGACTACGTGTACTACTTCAAGCACGGGCGCCTGCGCAGACCCGAGGAACGCCACCTGATCGTGTACTTCGCCCAGGACAAGGTGTCGCGCTTCGAACGCGACAACGTGCCGAATGCACCACCGCAGGCGCCCGACCAGGGGCCGCCGGTGTCGAAGTTCCCGACGATCTGAGGCGCCTCAGGTCTTGCCGCTGCGGCGCTCATGCCGCACGCGCTCGCGCCGCCGCTCGCGCGGGTCGCGGCGCAGCGGCCGGTACAGCTCGATGCGATCGCCGTCCGCGCACACATCGGTGCGCGCGCGCGGTTCGCCGAAGATACCTATGGCGGCTGAATCCCACGGGATCGGTGCGGCCGGATCGGCGGCGGCGCGCGCCGCCGCCAGCGCATCGGCGATGCTCGCGTGCAGCGGCAGCTCGATGCTCCACAGGTATTGACGTGCGCGCGTCGCGTAGGCGACGACGCAGCGTTTGCCGGCCGCCGGCCTCACGGCCGCGCCCGGGCGCGCGCCACGAAGGCATCCAGCAGCGAGCCGATGATCGCCGCGAACTGCGAATCGAACAGCAGTGCGGTCAGCGGGTTGCGGAACGCAAAGCGCATGGTGAGCTCCACGCGGCAGCCGTTGCTCTCGATCGGCAACAGCCGCCACTCGCCCTGCAGGGTGCGAAACGGCCCGCTCACCAGCTGCATGCGGATGCTGCGCTCGGGCTCGAGCGTGTTGCGCGTGGTGAACTCACCGTGCAACGCGCCCCGCCGGATGCCCAGCGTCGCGACGATCTCCTGCTGCGAGCGCGACTGCACCCGGGCATGGGTGCACCACGGCAGGAACTGCGGATAGCTCTCGATGTCATTGATCAGCGCGAACAGCTCGGCAGCCGGCTTGCCGACCAGCGCCGAGCGCTTGACCTCTCGCATGCGGCATTGTCCCATTACCCCTGGGGGATGACCAAAGACGGCGGATGACCAAAGACGCGCCAGCGCCCCGACTGATCGCCGAGAACCGCAAGGCGCGCTTCGACTACTTCATCGAGGAGCGCTACGAGGCGGGACTGGCGCTGCAGGGCTGGGAGGTCAAGGCCATGCGCGCCGGGCGCGCGCAGCTGCAGGAAGCCTATGTCTACCTGCGCGGCGGCGAGGCGTTCCTCATCGGCGCGCACCTCTCACCCCTGCCCACCGCCTCCACGCACGTGACGCCCGACCCGGTGCGCACCCGCAAGCTGCTGCTCAAGCGCAGCGAGCTGCAGGGACTGATCGGCGCGGTGGAACGGCGCGGCTACACGATCGTGCCGCTGGAGCTGTACTGGAAGAACGGCCGCGCCAAAGTGCAGGTCGGGCTCGCCAAGGGCAAGAAGCAGCACGACAAGCGCGCGGTGCAGAAGGAGCGCGACTGGCAGCGCGACAAGGCACGCCTGTTGCGACGCGGCTGAGAAGACGCGCGGGGCGGCCCCAGGTGGTATGCTGGTGATGTGAAAGCTGAAGGGGGCGACCGGTTTCGACGCGGGTTGCGAACCTTCAGGGGCGTACCGAGGTGCAGTGCCCTCGTTAATCCTGCTGCAAATCATAGTTGCCAACGACGACAACTACGCTCTGGCTGCCTAACCGCAGCTGACCTCTGACCGGCTCGTGCCTGTGCGACCGAATCAGGGGACGCGCTCACAGGATCGCGCTCCGGCGTGCGACAGGCCGGTGCGTTAAGAGTCACTGTCCGCTGGCGTTGCGTCTTCCCTGCTCCTCGGGTAGCGCCGCGCGAGAAACAAAGAGAGAGCTACGTACGTAGATCCTGAAGTCTAGGACTTGCGGACGGGGGTTCGATCGAGGGTCGCGCCAAATCGCGAGGTTTGGCTGATAACGGAGCTCACATCGGCGAAACCTGACGGCGCCTCTCAACAGGGGCGGCATGGCAACGTCGAGGGGTAGGAAGAGGGCCAACCTCAGGCCTGCCCTGTAGAGACTCATAGACCCGCCGACGGCACAGCGCCTGGGCGGGCACTAGGATCCAGCCGGCTGTGGCGGCTGGATAACACGCTCCGCGTCCACGCACCGCCTTCAGCGGCGCGCGGACGAAGGCATAGTCCAGCCCGCGGCGAAAGCCACGGATGTGCTGTCCCCCCGCCTCCACCAACCGGCGGTTCCCGGCCCTAAGCGGCCGGGAACCGATGCCCGGGCCGAACGCCCGGGCGCCATCGCCAGCCGCGCGGCGCGCATAATTCCTCAGATCCACCAGATTCTCGGCCTGTGCTTTGACAGGCATTGCAGGCAGAATCCTGAGAACCCAGCAAATGCATGGGGTTGCGTGCCTCCAAGGCAACTCTCCGACAGCGAGGCGGCGTATCTGGCCGGGATCATAGACGGCGAGGGCACCATTACGCTCACGAGGACGCATCGGGGCGAGAATCGTCGCCCGGTGGTAAGCATCAGCAGTACGGAGTTGCCCCTGCTTTTTTATGTGCGGTCGGTGGTAGGCGCAGGAAGGATTACGAGGAAGGTCCGCGCGCATGAGCACCACTCACCCAGCTTCGCTTACACCATCTCCAGCCGGCAGGCCCTAACGTTGCTGGGTCGGGTCTCGCCGTATCTTCGCACGTACAAGGCCGGGCGCGCCTGCCTTCTCCTCGAGGAGTACGTCCGCGTTACCCCTCGGAATGGACGCTATACACCGCACCAGCGCGCCGCACGTCAAGCCTTTGAGCAGCGCTTCTTTGCCAACTCAGTGCGCGCAAAAGCGCACATGAGGCAACTCTAGCCGCGTCTGTCGCCCGTTAGCTGTTCTGGGCGTGAGATGTACAGCTCAGGTGTCACCCCACTGTCGCCGCCTGCCGCGCGGTGCGCTGCTGCGCGGGCTGGACTGAGGCGCGCCATCGCGGCGCCGCCTGAGCGTCAGGAATCGCGCCGCCCGTCCAGCGAGACGAGCCTCCCATACAGGTCCGGCCGCCGGTCGCGGAACACGAACCAGTTGTCGCGCAGCCGCGCCGTGGCCTCCAGGTCGAAGACGTGGATCAGGAGCGCATCGCCCTCCTCGGGCGCCTCGGCGACTTTCGCGCCCATGGCGTCCGCGATGAACGATGAGCCGTAGAAGCGGATGTACAGCCCCTGCGGGTCCTGCAGCGAGCGCTCCAGTCCATAGCGGTTGGCGGCGAGCAGCGGGATGAGGTTGGCCGCCGCGTGTCCCTGCTGGGTGCGCTGCCAGTGCTCGCGCGAGTTCACCGGCAGTGCCGGAGGCGGCTCGGTGCCGATCGCGGTCGGAAACAGCAACAGCTCCGCCCCCATGAGCGCCATGACGCGCGCGGTCTCGGGAAACCACTGATCCCAGCAGATGCCGACGCCGAGGCGCGCGAAACGCGTGTTCCAGACTCTGAATCCCGTGTCGCCCGGGGAGAAGTAGTTCTTTTCCTGGTAGCCCGGCCCATTGGGAATGTGCGACTTGCGGTACACGCCGAGGTTGGTGCCGTCGGCGTCCAGGATCGCGATCGAATTGAAGCAGGCGGGACCCGCGCGCTCGAAGAAGCTGATCGGCAGCACCACGCCGAGCTCGCGCGCCAGGGGTGCGAAGTGAGCGATGGCGCGGTTGTCGGCGGCCGCACGCGCCAGACCCAGGTGACGCGCGTCCTGCTCGATGCAGAAATACGGCGTCTCGAACAGCTCGGGCAGGAGGATGACCTGCGCGCCCCGCGCGGCCGCCTGGCGCACCAGCTGCTCAGCCCGGGCGATGTTGCCCTCGATGTCCCAGTCGCACGCCATCTGGATGGCGGCCACCGTCACCGCTCGGGGCGTGCGCCGGAAATGCTCAGGGCCTCCAGGCATCGATTGCCCTAGGTGCGCACCCGGCGCTCGGCGAGGGAGCGGTGCACCTGCTCCGTGATGCGCATGGCGGTCTCCAGCGCCATGAGTCCGGCCTCGCCCGGAACCACCGGCGCGCGGCCGGTGCGAATGCACTCCAGAAATGAGTCGATCTCCGCCTGGAGCGCATCGCCGGGCTCCAGACTCTGCTCCTCGATGGTCACCGGCAGCGCGCCCGGGGCATCCGCCGGCACGCGCTTGCGGATGAGTGTCAGGATCTTCTGCTGCAGGTCGAGCGACAGATAGGCGTCGTCCTCGAAAATGCGCATTTTTCGCTCGGTCTTGAGGCTGACCCGCGAGGCGGTGGCATTCGCGACGCAGCCGTTGGCGAAGCGGATGCGCGCGTTGGCGATGTCGATACCTTCAGAGAACACCGGCGTGCCCACCGCGTCGATGGAGGTGATCGGCGCGCCGACGATGGTCTGCACGATATCGATGTCGTGGATCATGAGGTCGAGCACCACGTTCACGTCGGTGCCGCGCTCGCGATAGGGCGCGAGGCGATGACATTCGACGAAGCGCGGTGAGCGCAGATGCGGCTCGGCCGCCAGTATGGCGGCGTTGAAACGCTCGAGGTGCCCGACCTGCAGGACGCGCCTGACGCGCGCGGCGAGCGCAATCAGCTCGCGCGCCTGCGCCGGCGTATCCGTGATCGGCTTCTCCACCAGCACGTGCGCGCCGGCTTCGAGGAAGTCACGCGCGATGGCAAAGTGCGCCGGGGTGGGTGTGGCCACGCTCACCGCCTCGACGCTGCCCAGGAGCGTGCGGTAGTCGCTCACGGCACGTGTCTTGAGCTCGGCGGCGAGCTGCTCACGCGCCTCGGGCTGCGAATCCGCGACCGCGACCAGCTCGCAGCCCGCCGCCTGCGCGTATTTGTGTGCGTGAAAGCGGCCCAGGTAGCCCACGCCGATGACCGCGGCTCTGATTTTCTGCATGAGAAGGCTATTATGCCCGCCCGCGCGGGCATGCCCGCAGGGTAACTGTCAAGGAACGGCTGCCAGCCAATGCCTCCACCGCCCCCGACCGAAGGAACGGCACCCCTGGAGCGCCTGGCGCACCTGCGCGATACCTACGGCGCACTGCCGCGAGCGCGGCGCGAGCTGGTCATTTTCGGCCTGGCGCTGCTGTGCGGGCTCATCGTGATGCCGTTTCTCATCTGGTTCGCCGGCAGCCGCGTGCTCGGGCCTTATACCCACGGCCAGAATGCACACGCCGGCCCGTTCGCCCTGGTGGCGGATTTCTTCCTGGGGCTGCTCCACGGGTCGGCGGTGTTCTGGGCCGTGGCGCTCGGGCCGGCGGTGCTGCTGCTGGCGATCCGCCTGTTCGTCGCCCTGGTGCGGGCGCTGCCGGCCTCGGGCGACGACTGAGGCGGGCGGCCGGCGCGCCCGTGCTGTCTCAGGCCTGAGGACCGCGGCGCCTCACTTCGGCCAGTACATCCACACCGCCATGGCCAGCATGGCCAGGGTCGCCCCATGGGCGGCGAGGCGCCAGGAGCGCTCGCGCAGCTCCCCGTAGAAGCTGCCGGCCGAGGCCGCCGAAAATAGCGTAAAGACCGCTATCGCGCGCAGCAATGGGGCGTGCTCGGGGGCGAACCGCGCCTCGTCGGCCGGCAGGAACAGGATGACAATCCAGGTCATCAGGAGCCCGATGGCCAGGGCCACGGCCGACCCCATGACGATTCCCAGCAACGCGGTCAGAGGTCTCACGATGTGAGGGCCGTACTTGCTAAAGACGAACCGCACGCTCTACCTTAGCCCCAAGAGTCTACCGAACCTGCGAGCCCTCATGACGACCCTAGCCCTGCGCCGATCCTGGATAACCGCCGCGGCCCTGCTGGTACTGGCCCTGGCGCTCGCCGGCTCCGCGCAGGCCCCGGCCGGCACCTCGCCATTGCCTGCGGGGACGCTGGCGCCCTCCGACACTCAGCGGGCGACCGCGCGCCGGGTCGGTCGCATCCTCGAGGAGGCGCACTACAGCCGCGCGGCGCTCGACGAGCGGATGTCGGATGTGGTCTACCACCGCTATCTGGAATTCCTCGACGGGCAGCGCAGCTACTTCCTCGCCAACGACGTCCAGGAGTTCAACGCTTACCGCCTGCGGTTCGGCGACATGATCCGCACCGGCGACATCGATCCGGCGTACCTGATCTTCGCGCGCTTCCAGCAGCGCAACCGCGAGCGCATGCAGCATGCGATCGAGCTGCTCAAGAGCGAGCCTGACTGGACGGCGAACGAGTCGTTCGAGTTCGACCGCGCGCACGCCGCCTGGCCGCTCGATCAGGCCGCGATGGACGAGTTGTGGCGCAAGCGCGTCAAGAACGATGCGCTGTCGCTGATGCTCACCGGCAAGGCCTGGCCGGATGCGGCCGAGGTTCTGCGCAAGCGCTACGAGCGCGTGCTCAAGCGCGTCGACCAGGTGAGCAGCGAGGACGTATTCGAAGGTCTGATGAACGCCTACGCGCGCGCCTTCGATCCGCACTCGAGCTACTTCTCACCGCGCAGCTCCGAGGAGTATCGCATCCAGATGAGCCTCAACTACGAGGGCATCGGCGCCTCGCTCCAGGTGGTGGACGATTACGTCACCATCATGAACGTGCTCGAAGGCGGCCCGGCGGCAGCAGCCGGCACGCTCAGCACCAACGACCGCATCATCGGTGTGGGTCAGGGACACGAGGGTCCGTTCACCGACGTCATCGGCTGGCGGCTGGATGACGTGGTGCAGCTGATCCGCGGCAAGGCCGGCACGTCGGTGCGCCTGCAGGTACTGCCGGCCGGCGCGGCCCCTGGGAGCCCCGAGAAGGTCATGGAGTTCGTGCGCAACAAGGTGACGCTCGAAGCGCAGGCCGCGCACAAGGAAGTGAAGACCGTGGCGCGCAACGGCCGCGCGCTCAAGATCGGGGTGATCACGGTGCCCGGGTTCTACCAGGACATTGCCGCGCAGAATGCCGGCGACCAGAACTACCGCAGCACCACGCACGATGTGCTGAAACTGCTGCGCGAGCTCAAGAGCGAGAACGTGGATGGCCTGGTCCTCGACCTGCGCGGTGACGGCGGCGGCTACCTCCCCGAGGCCACGGCGCTCACCGGACTTTTCATCAATCACGGCCCGGTGGTGCAGCTGCGCGATACCGCAGGCAGGCTCGAGGTGCTGGATGACCCGGAGCCCGCACCGGCCTACGACGGTCCGCTCGCAGTGCTGGTCGATCGCCTCAGCGCCTCGGCCTCGGAGATCTTCGCCGGCGCGATCCAGGACTATCACCGCGGCGTGATCCTCGGCCAGACCACCTTCGGCAAGGGCACGGTGCAGAACCTGGTGCCCCTCGATCGCTGGTCGCCGAAGCCGGTGAACGGACAGCTGACCGTGACCATCGGCAAGTTCTACCGGGTCACGGGCGAGAGCACCCAGCACCGCGGTGTGGAACCTGACGTGCCGCTTGCCTCGCCCCTGGACATCAAGGAGATCGGCGAGAGCGCGCTGGAGTCCGCCCTGCCCTGGGATCGCATCGCCGGGGTCCCCTTCAGGATGAGTGCCGGCACGGCCGCTGCCCCGCCGGTCGCGGCACTGGCGACGGAGGAGGATGCGCGCGCGCAGCACGATCCGGACTACCGCTGGCTGGTGTCGGACATCGCCGCCATCGACTCGGTGCGCGGGCAGCACAGTGTGTCGCTCAACCTCAAGGCGCGGCGCGACGAGCGCGCCCGGATCGAGGGCGAGCGCCTGGCGCGGGAGAACAGCCGGCGGGCGGCGAAGAACCTGCCGGCGCTGAAGAGCGTCGAGGAGCTCGACAAGTCCAAGGACGAGGCCGCCGACGTGGTGCTCGAGCAGGCGACCCAGGTCATGGCCGACATGGTGACCGGGGCGCACCCGCAGCCACCGCAAAAGACCGCGCGCGCCAGTTAGGAGCGGGCCAGCGCCGCAGCCTGCGGGCGCCGCATCCGCGCGCGCCGGGCGCGGTGAGCGGAGTTTCAGCGCAGCAGGATCCGGAACAGGTCCCAGGTGTCCTCGGCGAGCACGTTCGGCAGCGGCGCATCGGCCCGCGGCCCCGCCGCCGGCAGCACGTCGCCTTCGGTGAACGCGAGCGAGTTAGGCGCCGGCGAGGTGTCGGTCTCGCCGCGGTAGCGCGCCACGCGCTGCAGCCTCTCGCTGCGGGCGCGGATCTCCTGGGTAACACCCTCGCGCGCGCTGATCAGAGTGTGTGCGCGCGCGATCTGGCCCATCAACAGCACGCATTCCCTGGGCGAGCCGTAGTCGTCGGCGGTCTCACGGCGGGCGATCGCCTCGCGCGCCAGCGTCAGCATCGGGGCCTTGAGTGGCAGCAGGCGCAGGCATAGCGCTTCCGCATAGGCGATGGCGGTGAGATTGATCGCGCGCCGCGCCGGCAGCGTCAGTCCCGGAAACCCCGGTGTGGCCTCGCCGGCGATTTCCTCGAGCCCGAGCTGCGCCTCGCCGAGTGACACCCCGGCGCTCACCACCGCCGCTGCGGCGACGCCGATGCGCCGCTGCAGCGCGCGGCGCTTGAAGTAGTGCCAGACGCGGGTGAGCGCCGCCCGCTCCTTTTCCACTGCCGCAAGCTGTGCGGTGGCCTGCTCGTGCAGCCCCTGGGCTGCGCGCAACACGCCCTCGGCGCCCGGGCGGCGGGCGAACTGGCGGCGATTGTGCTGGGCCAGGTGTGCGCGCCGCTCGCGCTCCTCCTGCTGCCGCACCAGATCGGCGACCATTTGGCTGATGAGCTCGCGGCCCGTCTGCCACAGGCGGCGCAGCTGATAGAACACCAGCGCCGGGTAAGCGGTCTCGGCGGCGCCCAGGCGCCCCTCGAGCGTATTGAGCATGTCCTGCACGCGCTGGGTGGCACCTTCCTGCTGCTTGAGCAGGTCCTTGAGGCGGAAGGTCTCCTCCTGCAGCCCGCCGTAGGCCTTCTTGAGCTCGGCGCGGTTGCGAAACAGCGCCAGCACCCGGTGATCCTCATCATCGGGTTGGCCATCCGGGCGGAGGCTGAGCTTGAGAAAGCCGAGTTGACGCAGCGCCTTCATGAGGGTATCGGCGGCCGACCGCCCCCGCTCATGCGCCGGCTTCGGGCTCCGTGCTGGATGAGAAGCGATGACCTCGCTCCACGCAGTATTCCAGCCACTTATTTAACATCATGTTGCGCGCCCAACGCTGATCCAGTTCACGCTCCGCGCGAGTGCGCAGCGAGCGCAGCAGCGGCTGACTGTGAACCGCGGCCCATTGCCGCGCCTCGACCAGGTGCGCGTCATGGTAGATGCGCACCTGCATGTCGGGGTACGGCAGGGAGCCGTGCATATGGGGCAGCAGGTAGGTCAGATTCACTGTACTGGTGTACGGGGAGCGCTCGGTCACGGTGAGAACGAGGTCACAATCCCCACGCACGCTGGACCGGTACCGGCCGGTGAGCGCCGTCAGCTTTCCGGCCAGCCAGCCGAAGCGTATGAAGTTGCTCTCGTACAGTCCCATGAGCGCGACGAAGCTGCGCGGCCGCGCGCGCCACGAAACCGGGGTCTGTGTGTCAGTGAGCAGCACGCGCCGACTATAACGCACAAGGCCTGGCCTGCAAGCCGATCGCGGCGCGAATTTGTCGCTGCCGGCGCCCGGCCGGCGCTTGCAAGTTTCGTGCGACCTGACACGCGCGCCGCGAGTCGTGCAACAATATGCAGCTTGCGGGCGCGGGCGCTACGGGCGCAGCCGCCGCTCGATGCCGCTGGTGTTCAGAATGCGGCTGGCGATCTCCTCGATGGAGCACTCGGTGGTATCGAGCCACGGCAGCGCGTAGCGCGCGAACAGCGCCTCCGCGGCGCGCAGCTCGTACTGCACCTGCTGCTGCGAGGCGTAGCGGCTGTCCGGGCGGCGCTCGGTGCGGATCTGCTGCAGCCGCTCCGGTTTGATGGTCAGCGCATAGAGCTTGGAGCGGAACGGCTCCAGTCGCGGCGGCAGTCTGCCGGCTTCGAGATCGTCCTCGGTGAGCGGATAGTTGGCGGCGAACACCCCGTATTGCAGCGCCAGATACAGGCAGGTCGGAGTCTTGCCGACCCGCGATACTCCGACCAGCACCACATCGGCGAGCGCGTAGTCGCCGCCGCTGCCGTCGTCGTTGGCGAGCGCGAAGTTGGTGGCGTTGATGCGCGTCGTGTATGCGGCGAGATCGGCCATGCCGTGCGCCCGGCCGGCGCGGTGCGTCGAGCGCGTGTCGAGCTCGCGCTCGAGCGGACCGACAAACGTCGAGAACAGATCCAGGAACAGGGCATTCGCCGCCACGACGATCTCGCGCAGCTCGTCCTGCACCAGCGTGCTGAACACGATCGGCCGCAGGCCCTCCTCCTCGGCCGCGTGGTTGATGCGCCGGACGGCCTCCTGCGCCTTGTCAACGCTCGACACAAATGGCAAAGTCAGCGGGCGAAATTCCAGCCCCTCGAACTGCGTCATGAGACTGTGGCCCAGTGTTTCCGCAGTCACACCCGTCTGGTCCGAGACGAAAAATACCGTTCGACGGCTCACGGCGCGAGTGTCCCCTCCGGGCTGGTGCGAGCGGTGAACAGTGTTTCACCCGGGGCGCGCGCCGGCAAGCGCCAGGCGTCGACCTGCAGGAGCGTTCTTGAAAGCCTACGTCATCCCCTTCGAGCAGCTGACGATGCGCGACGTAGAGACGGTCGGCGGCAAGAACGCCTCGCTCGGGGAGATGATCGGCTCGCTCGCCAGGCTCGGCGTGCAGGTGCCCGGCGGGTTCGCCACCACCGCGCACGCCTACCGCGAGTTCCTCGAACAGGGCGGGCTGGCCGCGCGCATCCGCGCCGAGCTCACCGAGCTCGACGTCGATGACGTGGCGCGGCTCGCCGCCACCGGAGCGCGCATCCGTCAGTGGATTCTCGCCACCCCCTTTCCGCCCGCCCTGACGGCGGCGGTGAGCGCACAGCTGCAGCGCATGAGCGCGGGCGGCGATCTGGCCGTGGCGGTACGCTCCTCGGCGACCGCCGAGGATCTGCCCGAGGCCTCCTTCGCCGGCCAGCAGGAGAGCTTCCTGCGAGGCTGAAGTGCTCAAGGCGATGCACGAGGTGTTTGCCTCGCTGTTCAACGACCGGGCGATCTCCTACCGCGTACATCAGGGGTTCGATCACGCCGCGGTGGCCTTGTCGGCCGGCGTGCAGCACATGGTGAGGAGCGACCTGGGCGCGAGCGGCGTCATGTTCACGCTCGACACCGACTCGGGCTTTCGCGAGGTGGTGCTCATCACCGCCGCGTGGGGCCTGGGCGAGACCGTGGTCCAGGGCGCCGTCAATCCCGATGAGTTCTACGTCTACAAACCCGCGCTGCGCGCCGGCAAGCTCGCGATCCTGCGCCGCAACCTCGGCGCCAAGGCGGTGAAGATGGTGTACGCGCCGGCGGGCTCACCCGCGCGCGTGCAGACGCTGGCGGTGCCGCCGGCGGACCGGCGCCGCTTCTGCCTGAGCGACGCCGATATCGTCACGCTGGCGCGCCAGGCGCTGATCATCGAAGAGCATTACGGCCGGCCGATGGACATCGAGTGGGCGCGCGACGGCACCTCGGGCGCGATCCTCATCCTGCAGGCGCGGCCCGAGACGGTGCAGAGCCGCGTCGGCCGTACCATTCAGCGTTACGCTCTCAAGGGCCGCTCGCGGGTGCTGGCCACCGGCCGCAGCATCGGCCAGCGCATCGGCGCCGGAGCCGCGCGCGTCATCCGCGACGCGGGCGAGATGGCGCGCGTGCAGAGCGGCGAGGTGCTGGTCGCCGACATGACCGATCCGGACTGGGAGCCGGTCATGAAGCGCGCCGCCGCGATCGTCACCAACCGCGGCGGCCGCACCTGTCACGCGGCCATCATCGCGCGCGAGCTGGGGATCCCCGCGGTGGTCGGCTGCGGCGATGCCACGCAACGCATCCGCGAGGGACAGGACGTGACCGTGTCGTGCGCCGAGGGCGACACCGGGCACGTGTACGAAGGGCTGTTGCAGTTCGAACGCAGGCAGATCGAGCTCGATGCGCTGCCGCCGATCCCGGTCAAGATCATGATGAACGTCGGCAACCCCGAGCGCGCCTTCGATTTCGCCAACATCCCGCACCGCGGCGTGGGGCTCGCGCGGCTCGAGTTCATCATCAACCGCATGATCGGCGTGCATCCGCGTGCGCTGCTCGAGTTCGACCGCCTGGACGGGGAGCTGCAGGAGCAGATCCGCGCGCAGATGGCCGGGTATTCCACCCCGGTAGACTTCTACGTGGAGAAGCTCGCCGAGGGGATCGCGCAGATCGCCGCGGCGTTCGCCCCCGAGCCGGTCATCGTGCGGCTCTCGGACTTCAAGTCCAACGAGTACGCCAACCTCATCGGCGGCAGCCGCTACGAACCGCAGGAGGAGAACCCGATGCTGGGCTTCCGCGGCGCCGCGCGCTACGTCGACGAGGCCTTCCGCCCCTGCTTCGAGCTCGAGTGCCGGGCGCTCAAGCGGGTGCGCGAGGCCATGGGCCTCACCAACGTGCAGGTCATGGTGCCGTTCGTGAGGAGCGTCGCCGAGGCGCGCCAGGTCACGGCACTGCTCGCGCACAACGGCCTGCAACGCGGCGCGCAGGGGCTCAAGGTGATCATGATGTGCGAGCTGCCCACCAACGCGCTGCTCGCCGAGCAGTACCTCGAGCACTTCGACGGCATGTCCATCGGCTCGAACGACATGACACAGCTCACCCTGGGACTGGACCGCGACTCGGCGATCATGGCGGGCCACTTCGACGAGCGTGACGAAGCGGTGCGCAAGCTCCTGGCGATGGCGATCAGCGCCTGCCGCAAACACGGCAAGTACGTCGGCATCTGCGGCCAGGGGCCGTCGGATCACCCCGACCTGGCGCGCTGGCTGCTCGATCAGGGCATCGAGAGCATGTCCCTCAACCCCGATACGGTGGTGGAGACCTGGCTGTTCCTCGCCCAGGCGCCGGCGCCCGGCCGGGCCTCCTGACACCCGCGGCGCGCACCTGCGCGCACTGCGGCGCAGCGCCGTGGCGCACGCGCATCGCGGCTACGCGCGCGACAGATCCCGGAGCTTCGCCTCGGAGGCGGCGCGATCCTTGTCGTCGAACGGCTCGATGTCGACGTGCTCGAGCGTGGCGCGCTCGAGGCAGCGCACGTTGACGCTGTAGCCGTCGGGATTGGAGCGTGGCACGTAGAAGGACTTCACGCCGCAGCGGCGGCAGAACAGATGCCGCGCAGTGCCGGTGTTGAAGCGGTATTCGCTCAGGCTCTCCGCCCCGCGCAGCAGCCGGAAGCGCGTGCGCGGCACGATCAGGTGCAGGTAGCCGCTCATGCGGCAGATCGAGCAGTTGCACTCGCTCGCCGTGAGGCGCGCCGGCGCATCCACCTCGAAGGCAACCGCGCCGCAATGGCAGCCGCCGCGATGCGTCACCAGCGGCACGGTCTCAGGCGCTCCCGCTGCCGGCGTAAGCCGGCGCGAACAACCACGCGCGGTAGTGCCGCAGCTCGCGGATCGATTCGTGGATATCCGCGTGCGCGAGGTGGGTCCCCTGCTTGACGAAACTCTCGGCCACCGCCGGCGCCCAGCGGCGCGCCAGCTCCTTCAGCGTGCTGACGTCGAGATTGCGGTAGTGGAAGAAGTGTTCGAGCTCGGGCATGCAGCGCGCGAGAAAGCGACGGTCCTGGCAGATGCTGTTGCCGCACATCGGCGAGCTGCCGGCATTGACCAGCGGCGCGAGGAACTCGAGCGTGCGCTGCTGGGCCTCGGCGACGCTGGTGCGGCTCGCGCGCACCCGCGCCAGCAGGCCCGAGGAGCTGTGCTGGCGCTGATTCCAGTCGTCCATGCGCGCGAGCACCTCATCGGGCTGATGGATGGCGAGCACCGGGCCATCGGCGATGAGCTCCAGATCCCGGTCGGTCACCACGGTGGCGATCTCGATGATCGAATCGGTGTCGGGCTTCAGACCCGTCATCTCCAGATCGATCCAGACCAGATAGTCGCCGCTCGGCATGGCGCGTGGGTAGTGATAGCGTGTCTTGACCGCGCAACAGGCAATCCGAGTGTAGCAGACGACCGCTCACCCGCCGCATGAAGCAGACTCTGGTAGGACGCGTGATCGCCAGCTTCGGCCGGCACCTGCTGGTGCGCGAGCCCGGCGGCCGGGAAGTGCGGGCGCGTCCGTTCGGGCGCTCCCTCACCGTAGTGTGCGGCGATGAGGTGCGCTGCCGCCTCGATGCACGCCACGATGAGGTGCACGTGGTGGAAGTGCTGCCGCGGCGCACGGCGCTGTATCGCGCCAACCTGCGCGGCGGCGCCGAACCGGTGGTGGCCAACCTCACGCGGCTGCTGGTGGTGCTCGCGCCGCTCCCGGCACCGGACCTGTTCATCGTGGACCGCTACCTGGCTGCGGCCACCGCCGCCGGACTCGCCGCGACCCTCATCGTGAACAAGAGTGACCTCGGCATCGACGCGGCGCTTACCGCCGAGCTCGCGGTGTACCGCGCCGCCGGCTACGACGCCGTCACCTGCTCGGCCGAAAGCGGCAGCGGGGTTGGGCAGCTGCGTGCCCTCCTCACGCCCGGCGCGGTGGCCGCCCTGGTCGGACAATCCGGGGTCGGCAAGTCCTCGCTCGTGCAGTGCCTCGTGCCGCAGGCGCAGGTCGCGATCGGCGCACTGGTGCGTGCGGAGGATGGACGGCACACCACCACCGCCGCGCGCCTGTTCGATCTGCCACACGGCGCCGCGCTGATCGACTCCCCGGGGGTGCGCGACTTTGCGCCCGCCGCCGCGGCACTCGATGAGCGCACCCTCGGCTTCGTGGAGGTGGAACGCCTGGCTCCCGGGTGCCGTTTCAGCGATTGCCGCCACCTGCGCGAGCCGGGATGCGCGGTGCGCGCGGCAGCCGCGGGCGGTGCGCTGCATGCGCGCCGCTACGAGAGCTACCGGCGGCTGCGCCGCCTGCGCGAGGAGCGCTAACTGACCGACTGCCGCCCGGCGAGCGCGTGCGCCAGCGTGCCGCCGTCGACGTACTCGAGCTCGCCCCCGACCGGCACGCCGTGGGCGATGCGAGTGGCGCGGATGCCGCGCCGCGCGGCCAGCTCACCGAGGAAATGGGCCGTCGCCTCGCCCTCGACCGTGGAGTTGGTGGCCAGGATCAGCTCGCGCACCCCGCCCTGCGCCAGGATCGCCTCGAGCTCGCGCACGCCGAGCTGCTCGGGGCCGATGCCATCGAGCGGCGACAGGTGCCCCATGAGCACGAAGTAGCGGCCACGGTAGCTGCCGGAGGACTCGATCGCGACCACGTCGGCGGGCGACTCGACCGCGCACAGCAGCGCTGCGTCGCGCTGCGGCGCGGCGCAGATCGCGCACAACTCCCCTTCGGTGAGCATGCGGCAGCGCCGGCAGCGGGCCACGGATTGCAGCGCCGCATCGAGCGCCTCGGCCAGCGCACGCGCCCCTGGCCGGCCCTCCTGCAGCAGGTGGAACGCCATGCGCTGCGCAGTCTTGGGCCCGACTCCGGGCAGGGTGTGCAGCGCGTCGATCAGGCGGGCGAGATGCGGCGAATGCTTCATCGCGCGCGCTTCAAAAGGGCAGCTTCATTCCCGGCGGCAGCTGCAGTCCCGCGGTCAGGCTCGCCATCTTCTGCTGCACGCGCGCCTCGACCTTGTGCACGGCGTCGTTGGTCGCGGCCGCGATCAGATCCTCGAGCATCTCGCGGTCCTCGCCACTGATCGCGGGCTCGATCTGCACGCGCTTCACTTCGTGGCGGCCGCTCATGGTGACCTTCACCATGCCGCCGCCGGCTTCTCCGACCACCTCGATGGTGCCGATCTCGGCCTGGGCCTTCTGCATGTTCTCCTGCATCGCCTGGGCCTGCTTCATCAGGTCGTCGAAGTTGCCTCGCATGAGAGTCACTGCCTGTCAGGCGCGCGCGCCCGGATTGGACCTGGAGTCATTTTACCGGACGCACGCTCTCGGGCAGCACCGTCGCACCAAAGCGCTCGCGCAGCCCCTGCACGCCGGGGTCGGCCTCGAACGCGCGCCGTGCGGCTGCCAGCTCCTGCTCGGAGACGCGCCGCGCGAGAAGCGCCGGCGTCTCGGCGCCCGCACCCCCGGCCTGAAACTCCAGCCGCACCGGCTCGCCGTAGTAGCGCGACAGCGCCTGGGCCAGCTTTTCCTCCTGCGCCGGCGTGCGCACCGGCTGGTTGCGTGCATCTACGCCCAAGCGCACGAGCGCGCCCTGGCGGCCGAGGAACACGCAGTGGCTGGCGAGCTGGCGCGCCGCGCCCGAGAGCTCCAGCGCGTTCACGATACTCGCCCAGGGGTCGGCGGCGCCTGCCGCCTCGGCAGGACTGCCGGCGCCGGTGGGGCCGCCGGCCCCGGGAGCGCTGCCGGCACCCGCAGCGCTCGCCGCCGCGCGCGCCGCGGGCTCCGCGGCCGGCGTACGCGTCACGCCGGACTCGCCCGCCGGGCGGAAGGCGATCATCCGCAGCAACGTCATCTCGAAGCCGGTGCGCGGCTCGGGAGCGAGCCCGAGATCGCGCCGGCCGATGATCGCGGTCTGATAGAACAGCTGCACGTCCTCGGCGCTGAGGGCGCGCGCGAGCCGCTCGAGCAACTCGGGGGTGTACAGCTCATCGCCCTCGTAATCGCTCACCGCCTGGCGCAGCCCGATGCGCACCAGGAGCGAGGCGAGCTCATCGAGCACCTGCGCGTAATCGGGCGCGAACTCCTCGAGCGACTGCGCGCAGCGCACCAGGGCGGTGGTGTCGGCGGCCGCCAGCAGCTCCACGATGCGCACCACGTGATCGCGCGAGATCGTGCCCAGCATGGCGCGCGCCTGTGCCTCGCCCGCCTGCCCGCCGCCGAACGCGATCAGCTGATCCAGGAGCGACAGCGCGTCGCGCATGCTGCCGTCGGCCGCCTGCGCCACCAGCTTCAGGCCCGCGGCGTCGAACCCCACCCCCTCCTGCTCGAGAATCCGGCGCATGTGAGCCGCGATGTCCGCGACCGGCAGCCGTTTCAGGTTGAACTGCAGGCAGCGCGACAGCACGGTCACGGGCAGCTTCTGCGGATCGGTGGTCGCGAGCAGGAACTTCACGTGCGGCGGCGGTTCCTCGAGGGTCTTCAGCAGCGCGTTGAACGAGTGGGCCGAGAGCATGTGCACCTCGTCGATGAGGTACACCTTGTAGCGGCCGCGCGCCGGGGCGTACTGCACGTTATCGAGCAGCTCGCGAGTGTCGTCCACCTTGGTGCGCGAGGCGGCATCCACCTCGATGAGATCCGGGAAGCGGCCGGCGTCGATCTCGCGGCAGCTCGCGCATTCACCGCACGGCTCGGCGGTGACGCCCGTCTCGCAGTTGAGGCACTTGGCGAGGATCCGCGCGATGGTCGTCTTGCCGACGCCGCGCGTGCCGGTGAACAGGAACGCGTGATGCACGCGTCCGCTCTCGAGCGCGTTCACGAGCGCACGCCGCACGTGCTCCTGGCCAATCAACTCAGAGAATGTCTTCGGGCGCCATGTGCGCGCCAGTGCTGTGTAGCTCATGAACGGTCCCAAAATGCGCGAGCGTTGGAGGCGGCCCGCACCAGCTCAAGCTCCGGCACCCGACATCGCCGCTGCCGCTGCTGCCTTCCGGCCCTGACGGGGTTCACGACTGGTCGTCGCGGAGAAACCGATGCGGGCCACCATAGTCACGCCACTCGTGCCGTGCCGGTGGCGGGAGCCGCTGAACTAAATCATGCTGCACCCGGCGAGCACCATGCACGACTGTTTATCATCATTTGGCGGAGAGGGTGGGATTCGAACCCACGAACACCCGTTGAGATGTTACTGGAATTCCAGTCCAGCGCCTTAGACCGCTCGGCCACCTCTCCAATCAATTACTTACGCATCAGGCCTGCCGCGGCGGCGCGGGCTGGCGGGTCTTGAACGGCGGCGGCTCATCCAGACACGGCTCCCTGCCCTTGCGAGCCGGAGGCGCCGGCTCGGTGAGCGCCGGTATGCGCAGCGCGCTGCTGGTCTCGGGGGCATCGAGTCCGGCGGGAACTTTGAGCGGTGCAACGCTCTTCGCGCCCATGTACGCCTGCGGCCCGTGACAGGACTTGGCACGCAACGCGTGGCAAGCGCACAGCGCCAGCAGCAGCGGTGCGAGCCATACCATTGCGCTAACAGACTTCACTCATGAACCTCGTTCGCTTTCGCAAAGCCGCGCTACGCGCACTTCAGGGCAACGCGCCCGCCGCGCGCGCAGCCGCCCGCACGCCTGCCTGATACTGCGCCGCCAACGGCGTGAGCGGTAATCTTATCCCGGTCGCGATCAGACCCATCTGCGCCAGCGCCCACTTCACCGGGATCGGATTCGCCTCCACAAACAGCTCACGGTGCAGGGCGCTCAAGCGCTCATCGAGCCGCTGCGCCCCGGTGCCGTCCCCGGCCAGCGCCGCGGCCACCATCTGCGCCATCGGACGCGGAGCCACGTTGGCGGTGACCGAGATTACCCCGCGCGCGCCCGCGGCGATGCTCGCGCGCGCAGTGGCGTCATCGCCGCTCAGAACCACGAAGTCCCTGCCGCAGCTGTCGATGAGCTCGCGCACGCGCGGCGCTTCCGGCACCGCCTCCTTGACGCCGACGATTCCGGCAACCTTCGCCAGGCGCGCCACCGTCGCCGGTTTCATATCGACCGCCGTGCGCGCCGGAACGTTGTACAACAGTAGCGGCTTGCGCGCGGCCGCAGCTGCCGCGGCGAAGTGCAGGTACAGTCCCTCCTGCGTCGGCCGGTTGTATGCCGGGGTCACGAGCAGCAGCCCGTCGATGGGCAACTGCGACAGCCAGCCGACCCGCTCCACGGTGTCCGCGGTGCTGCTGGTGCCCGCGCCGGCGATCACCGCGACACGCCCGCCCAGCTGCGCGCACGCGCGCTGCGTCAGCTCGCGCAGCTCCGCGTCGCGCAACGTCGCCGACTCGCCGGTCGTGCCGCCGACGACGATGCCGTTGGTGCCGTTCGCCAGGTGGAACTCGAGCAGGCGCGCCCAGGCTTCCAGATCGACCGCGCCGTCGGGTCGCATGGGAGTGACGATGGCAACCAGGCTGCCTGAAAACATGAGACCTGCATGCGTTGCGCGGGGAGCGTCTGATGTTACGAGTGACGCTTGCGTCTAAGCAAGCCTCAAAGCGCGCGCCGGCCCGCCAGGGTCGCAACCCGCCCCCGCTCCCGGTACACTCAAAGCCGGGCGAATCGCCAGCAGAACACCCGCCACCCACAGATGAAGCAGCACCTGGCCGTTTCGGCGATCGGCAGCGACCGCACGGGGATGGTTCATGAGCTGACCCGCGTAATCAGCGAGTCCGGCGGCAACATCAGCGAAAGCCGCATGGCGAACCTCGGCACGGAATTCGCGATGTTGTTGCTGGTGTCGGGCAACTGGCACGCGCTGGCGAAGCTGGAAACCGAGCTCAAGCGTCTCGCCGAGACCAGCAACCTCAGCATTCACCTGAAGCGCACCGAGCCGCGCACGCCGCGCACCGACATGCTGCCGTACTCGATCGACGTGGTATGCCTCGATCAGAGCGGCATCGTCTCGGGGTTGTCGGGCTTCTTCGCCACGCGCGGGATCGACATCGCCGAAGTCTCGACCCGCAGCTACCCGGCCGCGCATACCGGCGCACCCATGTTCGCGGTGCAGATGATCGTCAACGTCCCGAGCCGCATTCACGTGGCGCACCTGCGCGAAGAGTTCATGGAATTCTGCGATTCGCTCAACCTCGACGCCATTCTCGAACCGGTCAAGTCCTGAAAAAGTGATGACTACGATCACGCAGCGCGGCCTCTATGAACCCGGTCCCACCGCCGCTTCGGGCGAGTCACGGGAAATGAAGCCCCAGCCGCGCGCCGGCCGGCGCCTGTTCGTACTGGACACCAACGTGCTGATGCACGATCCGACCGCGATCTTCCGCTTCGAGGAGCACGACGTATATCTGCCCATGGTGGTGCTCGAGGAGCTCGACGCGCACAAGAAGGGCCTGTCGGAAGCCTCGCGCAACGTGCGCCAGGTGAGCCGCTTCCTGGACGACATGATGCGCGACGCCACCAAGGAGCAGATCGACCGCGGCCTGCAGCTGCCCAGCGGCTACTCGGGCAACCACGGCAAGAAACCCTCCACCGGGCGGCTGTTTTTCCAGACGCGCCAGCTGCCGAGCGTGCTGCCGGACGGCCTGCCGGGGCAAGGCGCCGACAATGCCATCCTCGCGCAGGTGCTGGCGCTGCAGAACGAGCACCAGGACGAGCGCGTCATTCTCGTTTCCAAGGACATCAACCTGCGCATCAAGGCGGCGGTGCTCGGCGTGCACGCCGAGGACTACTACAGCGACAAGACCCTCGAGGATGCCGACATCCTCTACAGCGGCATGACGGCGCTGCCGGCGGACTTCTGGGAGCGGCACGGCAAGGACATGCGCTCGTGGAAGGAAGCCGACCGCACCTTCTATGAAATCACCGGCCCCGCGGTACACGACTGGCAGCCGAACCAGGGAGTGTTCGAGGACGTCCCGGAAGGCATCGAGGGCCTGGTGCGCAAGATGAGCGGCGATACCGCCACCATCGAGCTGACGCGCGACCATCGCAACGAGCGCCACAATGTCTGGGGCGTCACGGCGCGCAACCGTGAGCAGAACTTCGCGCTCAACCTGCTGATGGATCCGGAAATCGACTTCGTCACGGTGCTCGGGCCAGCCGGCACCGGCAAGACGCTGCTGGCGCTCGCCGCCGGCCTCATGCAGACGCTGGAAACCAACCGCTTCGTGGAAATCATCATGACGCGCGTGACCATCCCGCTCGGCGAAGACATCGGCTTCCTGCCCGGCACCGAGGAGGAGAAGATGGAGCCGTGGATGGGTGCGCTCATCGACAATCTCGAGGTGCTCACCGGGTCCCAGGAGGGAGGCAACTGGGGCCGCGCGGCCACCAACGACCTGTTGCGCAACCGGATCAAGATCCGCTCGCTGAACTTCATGCGCGGGCGCACCTTCCTCAACCGCTTCCTGATCCTGGACGAGGCGCAGAACCTCACGCCGAAGCAGATGAAGGCGCTGATCACCCGCGCCGGCCCTGGCACCAAGCTCGCCTGCCTCGGCAACATCGCCCAGATCGATTCGCCCTACCTTACGGAGATGACCTCCGGTCTCACCTATGCCGTGAATCGCTTCCGCGGCTGGCCGCATTCCGGGCATGTCACCCTGGTGCGCGGGGAGCGCTCGCGGCTGGCCGATTTCGCCTCGGACATCCTCTAGGTGTACGCTGCAGTGCGTCTCGCAGAGCGTCTTTGTAAGCCTCTGTAAACCTGGGGAAACTCCTGACCGCCATCGGCGGTCAAAGTGCGATCATGCGCCGTCTGCTTCCGGCCCTCGCGGCCGCCCTCCTCAGCCTCGCCGGCGTCGCGTTCGCGGACGACCCGCCGTCGACGCCGCTGATCCTGAGCACGCCGGCGGCGGGCTCGGACCTGCCCGACATGGGCAGTCCCGCGGCTGCGGTGCTGTCGCGGAGCGACGAGTACCGCCTCGGGGCCATGGTGGCGCACCAGCTGCGCGACCAGAACGCGCTGCTCGAGGACCCGGAAGTCAGCGAGTACGTGAACGGGGTGGGCCTGCGGCTCGCCTCGCAGAGCGCCGAAGGCGGCCGGGGCTTCCAGTACTTCGTCATCAAGGACCCGGCCATCAACGCGTTCGCCGTCCCGGGCGGCTTCGTGTTCATCAACGCGGGAACGGTGCTCGCGAGCTCGACCGAATCGGAGCTGGCGGGCGTCATGGCGCACGAGACCGCGCACGTCACGCAGCATCACATCGCGCGCATGATCCGCAACCAGCAGCAGCAGAGCATCGCCTCCGCGGCCGCGCTGCTGGCGGCGATCCTGCTCGGCGCCATCGGCGGCGGGCAGGCGATGGAGGGCGGCATCGCCGCCGCCCAGGGTGTCGCCGCCCAGCAGCAGATCAACTTCACGCGCGACAACGAATGGGAAGCCGACCGCGTGGGCATCGGCTTTCTCGCCGGCGCCGGCTTCGATCCCAATGGGATGGGCCAGATGTTCGAGACCATGAGCCGCCACGAAGGACTCGCCGTCACCTACATCCCGGCGATGCTGATCGATCACCCGATGACCTCCGATCGCATCGCCGAGCAGCGCGCCCGGGCGGCGCAGTTTCCGCCCCGCAAGGGCAAGGATTCGCGCAGCTATGAGCTCATCCGCGAGCGGGTGCGCGTGCTGACGGGGACCGGAGACGTGGATGTCGCGCAGGCTTACGCCCAGAAACTCGCACGCGGCCACGCCGGGCTCGGCAACCGCTACGGCGAGGCGCTGGCGCTGATGGCCGGCAACCGCGCGGATGAGGCAGCGACGGTGCTCGCGCCGCTCGTGCAGCAGCACGAGGCGCTCACCCTGCTGCACGTCGCCCTCGGCCAGGCGCAGGCCCAGGCCGGACACTTCGACGAGGCGCTGGCGACCTTCCAGCACGCCGAGGAGCTCTTTCCGCGCAACGTGCCGGTCACCGTGCGCTACGCGGAGACACTCATGGCCGCGGGCCGGCCCGCGGACGCGCACAACATGCTGCTCGACCTGTTCAACAACGTGCCGCCCACGCCGGACCAGATCCGCCTCACGGCCCTCGCCGCCAGCGCCGCGGGTGATGCCGGCGATGCCTATTTCTACATGGGCGAATACCAGATCGCGGGCGGGGACCTGGCGCTTGCGGCCCAGCAGCTGCAGCTGGCGCTCGCCTCTCCCAACATCAGCACCATACAGCGCCAGCGCTATCAGGCCCGCCTCGATGAGGTGCGCGACTACCTCGCGAGCACGCGCAAGCGCCGCGTGACCGACAGCGGTGACGGTCGGGGTCAGCAGACCGGCCAGCCGCGCGGCGGCGGGCACTGACCTGAAGCGCAGGGGGCGGGACTCGCCGCGCGCGGCTGCTACAATGCGCGCTTCGTTTGCCTCCCCCACCCCCTATGCGATCGACAATCCGGCTGTCACTGTTAGCCCTCGGTCTGCTGCTGACGCTCGGCTGCGCGGCGCTGCCGCCCGGCAAACGCGATCCGCGCGATCCGTGGGAGCGAATGAACCGCGCCACCTATCGCTTCAACGACAGGTTCGACCGGGCGATCTTCCAGCCGGTGGCACGCGGCTACCGCAAGGTCACACCGCAGCTCGTGCAAACCGGCGTGAGCAACTTCTTCGATAACCTCGAATATCCGGTCGTCATGGTCAATGACCTGCTGCAGGGCCAATTCAGGCCCTTCGTATCGGACACCGGACGGCTGCTGCTCAACACCACCGTCGGCATCGGCGGTCTGACGGACCCGGCCACGCGGGTGGGCCTCGACAAGAACGACCGCGATTTCGGCCAGACGCTCGGCAAGTGGGGCGTCGGCGTCGGACCTTATCTGGTGATTCCGATTCTTGGCCCCTGTGATGTCCGCGATGCGGTCGGCCGCGTTGGCGATGAGTACAGCAATCCGCGGCATTACATCCGCAACACCTATGTCGATTACGGGCTGGCGCTGTTGCGAGCGATCGACACGCGCACACGGCTGCTGGAGGCGCAGGGCGCCATCGACAGTGCCTACGATCCGTATGCCTTTGTGCGCGGCGTCTACCTGCAGCACCGCGCCTTCAAGGTCAACGGCGGGCAGTCAACCGAGGAGGAGCAGCAGGAGCAGAAACTGCTGGAGGAATCGGAGCAGGACCAGGCACCGCCGCCGCATTGATCGAGGCGGCCGGCGGCGGCGCGCCTGAAGGCTGCCGCGGCGGCGGGCGCACCTCAGACGCCGCGCTCGAGCAGCCCCTCGACCTCGCTGATCCGGCCCAGCGCCACCAGACCCTGCGGCAGATGCGTGTAGCGCAGCGCGCGGCCGGCGCGCTTCATGGCGCCCAGCCAGTCCAGCAGCACCGCGAGACCGGCGCTGTCGGCGGCGGTAACGCCACCGCAATCGACCTCGAGCTCGCGCGCCGCGGCGCTTGCGAGGCAGTGCAGGCCCCGCTGCCTCGCCTGGCGCGCGGTCGCAAACGTCAGCGGCCCCCGGGCCACGAACCTACCATTCGCCGACGCCACCAGCTCGAACGACCCGCTCGCCTCGGGCGCCGCGGTTTTCATCCGCTCTTGTCGCCGGTCTGTTTACCGATCGCTCCGGGCTTCTCACCCGCCTCGAGGCGCTTGATGACCGCGTCGATCCCCTGCGCCTCGATCTGTTCGCCGAAGTCCGTGCGGTAGCTGTTGACGTAGCTGATACCGTCGATCACCACGTCCCACGCCTTCCAGCCCTGTGGCGTCCTGTGCAGGTAGTAGTTGACGGCCACGCGATCGCCGTTGGCGCGCTTCACCTCGGTGCGCACCGTAGCCCGTGTCGCGTCCGGATCGACCTTGGTGGGGAAGATCTTGAGCCGCTCGGCGGTGAAGTCGACCAGCGCGCTGCCGTAGTTCGTGAGCAGTGAGTGATAGAAGGCGTCGATGAAGTGCTGGCGCTGCTCGGGAGTCGCGCTGCGCCAGTGCGCACCGAGCACCAGGCGCGCCGAAGCCTCGGTGTCGAAGTGCGGCAGCAGGTACTTGTCGACCAGTTGCCCGACCTTCGCCGGGTCACGGCGGTACGCATCGCGATCCTTGTCGAGATCCCCGAGCATGCCCTGGGCGGCGTTCTGCACGACCTCGGTGGGTCCTTCGCCGGCGGGCGCGGTCGCCGCGGGCGCGGGCTGCGCCTGCGACGCGGGCGGGGTCTGCGGTTGCGCGTTTGCAAATCCCGCCGGCGCGCAAGCTGCTGCTGTGGCTGCCAGCCGGCACGCCAGCCACAAGCCGGTCAATACCACTGTCGTGTGTCTCATTTCCTGGACTCCGCCCTGCTGTGGTTGTCCGCGCCCTGGCCCTCGCCGCCACCCTTGCTCGAGTAGTTCGCGAAGAACTTGTTGATCAGACTCTCGAGCACGATGGCGGACTGAGTCTGCTCAATGCGGCTGCCGTCCTTGAGGTAGCTGTCGAGTCCTCCGGGGCTGATGCCGATGTATTTGCCCCCGAGCAGCCCCTGGGTCTGGATGCTGGCGTAGCTGTCCTCGGGAATCTGGTTGTACTGGGGGTCGACGCGCAGGCCGACCACGGCCTTGTAGTCCTTGGAATCGAAACGGATGCCCTCCACCTCGCCCACGCGCACCCCCGCCATGGTCACCGGGGCGCCCACCTTGAGGTCACCGATGTTGTCGAACTCGGCGCTCACGTGATAGCCGGCCCGCGGGGCGCCGAACTTCACACCGCTCGCCGGCAGCTGCGTGGTGAGAAACAGCAACGCGGCGAAACCCAGCAGCACGAACAGGCCGGTTCCGATCTCGAGAGTGCGATTGGCGCGCATGGCTTCAAGTCTCCCGTTACAGGAATGCCGCAGTCAACACATAGTCCAACAGCAGCGTGATCACCGAGGAGGCTACCACGGTGCGCGTGGTCGCGAGCCCGACTCCTTCCGCGGTCGGCTCGGCGTGATAGCCCTCGTGCACCGCGATCAGGCTGCAGGCGACGCCGAACACCAGGCTCTTCACCACGCCCTCGGTGACGTCATGCAGCCCGACCGAGCCCTGCATCTGCGACCAGAACACTCCCTTGTCGACCCCCATGAGCTGCACGCCGACGAGCTGCGCGCCGTAGAGCCCGATCACGCTGAAGATCACGGCGAGCAGCGGCATCGCGACCACACCGCCCAGAAACCGCGGCGCGGCGACGTGGCGCAGCGGATCGACCGCCATGACTTCCATCGCCGTCAGCTGATCGGTGGCGCGCATCAGGCCGATCTCCGAGGTCAGCGCCGTGCCGGCGCGGCCGGCGAACAGCAACGCGGTGATGACCGGACTGAGCTCCTTCAGCAGCCCGAGCGCCGCGGCCGTGCCGAGCGCCTCCTCGGATCCGAAGCGCTGCAGCAGATTGAAGGCCTGCAGGCCGAGCACCATGCCGACAAACAGTCCCGACAGCATGATGATGATGAGCGAGCGGGCCCCGGCGTTGTAGATCTGATGCACCAGCAGGCGCGGCCGGCCCAGCGCCGGCACGCACTCGAGGAGCAAGCGGACGAGGAAGATCGTCACCGCCCCGAGCCGGCGCACGCCTTCGAGGATGAAGCCGTCGCCGCCGCGCTGGTTCATCACTCGTCCGCCGTGAACAGCTGCGCGGCGTAATCGGGCGCCGGGTAGTGGAACGCCACCGGACCGTCGGCGCTGCCGGTCATGAATTGCTGCACCGCCGCCGAATCGCTGGCACGCAGCTGCGCCGGGGGGCCGGCGGCCGCGACCCGCCCCCCCGACAACAGATAGCTGTGGTCGGCGATGGTCGCGAGCTCGCGCACGTCGTGGGAGACCACGATGCTGGTGATCCCGGGCGCCTCGTTCATGTGCTTGATGAGGCGCAGGATGACGCCGAGCGAGATCGGATCGAGCCCGACGAACGGCTCGTCGTAAATCAGCACCTCCGGGTCCAGGACAATGGCGCGCGCCAGCGCCACGCGCCGCGCCATGCCGCCCGACAGCTCCCCAGGCATCAGCCCGGCAGCGCCCCGAAGACCGACGGCCTGCAGCTTGGTGAGCACCAGCTTGTGGATCAGCGCTTCGGGCAGATCGGTGTGCTCACGCACCGGGAAGGCGACGTTCTCGAACACGTCCATGTCGGTGAGCAGCGCGCCGTTCTGGAACAGCATGCCCATGCGCTTGCGCAGGGCGTAGATGCCGCCGCGGCTCAAAGCCGCCAGATCCTCACCGAACACCCTCACCTCGCCGCGATCGGCGGCGATCTGCGCCGTGATCAGCTTGAGCAGCGTCGTCTTGCCGGTACCGCTGGGCCCCATGATGGCGGTGATGCGTCCGCGCCGGACCTGCACGTCCACCCCGGCGAAAATCGGCCGCCCGCCCACGGCGTAGTGCACGCCGCGCACGTCGACCACCACGTCAGCCGCTGCAGCGCGTGACGCGGGTTGCGGGGATGCCGGGCTTGTCACGCGATCGCGGTGGGCGCCTTACGCTCAGGCGGCCTGGCTCTCCATGTCGGGCGCGTAGCGCCCGGTGGTCGCCAGGCCATTGAGCCTGGCGCGCTTGGCATATTCTTTCTGGCCGGCGGCGAAATTCGCGGCGACTCCGCCCCACGCCTTGAGCGCGGTGTCCTGCAGCGCGCGGCCGTAGCTGAAGGTCAGTGACCACGGCAGCGGCCCGAGCTTGTTCATGAGCGAAAGGTGCAGCGTCGCCTCCGTCGGGGACTGCCCGCCGGACAGGAACGCGATGCCCGGCACCGCCGGCGGGACATGGCGCCGCAGCACGCGCAGCGTGGCCTCCGCCACGGCCTGCGGCGGCGCCCGATTCGCGGCCTTCTTGCCCGAGATCACCATGTTGGGCTTGAGCACCATGCCCTCCAGCAGCACACGGTGCTCGAACAGCTCCCGGAACACGCGCTCGAGCACGGCCTCGGTCACCTGCTCACAGCGCTCGATCGAGTGTGCGCCGTCCATGAGCACCTCCGGCTCGACGATCGGCACGATGTCGTTCTCCTGGCACAGCGCCGCATAGCGCGCCAGCGCATGCGCGTTCGCCGCGACGGCGAACGCGCTGGGAATAGTGCCCTCGGCAATATCGATGACTGCGCGCCATTTGGCGAAGCGCGCACCGAGCCCGCGGTATTCGACGAGCCGCTCGCGCAGGCCGTCGAGCCCCTCGGTGATGGTCTCGCCGCTGAAACCGGCGAGCGGCTTGGCGCCCAGGTCCACCTTGATACCCGGGATGATCCCTTGCTTCGTCAGGTACTGCGGGAACGGCGTGCCGTCCCGGGTCTTCTGGCGGATGGTCTCGTCGTACAGGATGACGCCGCTGACCGACTCGGCGGCGCCGGGGGCCGTGAACAACATTTCCCGATAGGTGCGGCGATGCTCCTCGGTCGACTCCAGCTTGATGCCATCGAAGCGCTTCTTGATGGTGCCGCCGCTCTCGTCCGCGGCGAGGATCCCCTTGCCCCTGGCGACCATTGCGCCGGCAACACGCATCAGCTCACTCGAGTTCATCGT
The DNA here is from genome assembly GCA_005878835.1 of Gammaproteobacteria bacterium. Taxonomy (GTDB): domain Bacteria; phylum Pseudomonadota; class Gammaproteobacteria; order Steroidobacterales; family Steroidobacteraceae; genus 13-2-20CM-66-19. Next base: position 73,197 of record VBMV01000062.1, read on the forward strand.
CGAATCCTCCACTATCGTCGGCGTACGCCTTCAGGAGCGCGCCAGGCGCGCGGCGCGCAGCCGTGCTGATGACTACCCCTGGAAATGGGGGCGCCAAGGATAGCAAATCAGCCCGCCGGCCGACCGCATGGCCGCTGCGGCCGAGTGCCACGCTGCCGCGCCCGCTCGGGCCGCCACCGGCCGGGCTTGGTTCCACCTGCAATTAGTACTAAACTAGTCCTAGTTTCAGAGGGCACTGCCATGCTGCGCATGAGCCGGCTTACCGACTACGCCACCGTGCTGCTCGCCGCGCTCGCGGGCGAGCCCGGGCGGGTGCAGACCGCGGCCTCGCTCGCCGAGCAGACGCGCATCGCCGCCCCTACGGTGTGCAAGCTTCTCAAGCAGCTGCAGCGCGCGGGCCTGGTGACTTCGACCCGCGGTCTGCACGGCGGCTACCAGCTCTCGCGCCCGGCGGCGCAGATCAGCGCGGCGGCGATACTGGATGCGCTCGAGGGTCCGGTGGCGCTCACCGACTGCTCCGCGGGACACGGTAACTGCGAGATCGAGGATAGCTGCCGCGTCGGGCGCGTGTGGCAGCGCCTGAACCTTGCCTTCCGCCGCTCGCTCTACGAGGTGAGTCTGGCGCAGCTCGCGGGACTCGAGGCCGCTCCCGCACGGCTGCCGGCGCTCGAGCGTGAGATGAAGGCGGCGGGGGCGCGCGCGCCGGTGCGATCGTGAGTGAGCCCATGAGCGAAAATGCGCGACAACTCGAGACCCTGATCGCACGAGGCTACCAGCACGGCTTCGTGACCGAGATCGACGCCGACACGGTCGCCCCCGGCCTGAACGAGGACGTGGTGCGCCTGATCTCGCGCAAGAAGCAGGAGCCGGCCTTCCTCACCGAGTGGCGGCTCAAGGCGCTGCGCCACTGGCTGACCATGCGCGAGCCGCACTGGGCGCACGTGAAGTTCGCACCGATCGACTACCAGAGCATTTCCTATTACTCCGCCCCCAGGGCCAGGAAGGACGGGCCGAAGAGTCTCGACGAGGTCGATCCGAAGCTGCTCGAGACGTACGAGAAGCTCGGCGTGCCGCTGCACGAGCGTGCGCGGCTCGCCGGCGTCGCGGTGGACGCGGTGTTCGACAGCGTCTCGGTGGCCACGACGTTCAAGGAGCGGCTCGCGGCCGCGGGGGTGGTGTTCTGTCCGTTCTCGGAAGCCGTGCGCACGCATCCGCAGCTGATCGAGCAGTACCTCGGCAGCGTCGTGCCCTACACCGACAACTTCTTCGCGACGCTCAACTCCGCGGTGTTCTCGGATGGCTCGTTCGTGTACGTGCCCAAGGGCGTGCGTTGCCCGATGGAGCTGTCGACGTACTTTCGCATCAACGCCGCAAAAACCGGGCAGTTTGAGCGCACCCTTATCATTGCCGATGACGGTGCGTACGTGAGCTACCTCGAAGGGTGCCTGCCGGCCTGGGAGGAAGTCTCTTACGGAGACGAGATGCGCTGCGTTCGCGACGTGGCGATTCACGACGTGGTGCTGAACGAGCGCGGTGAAGAAGCTGAAGTGGCAAAGATCATGCGGCGGAGGTACCGCGGCGATATGGTGGAGATCACGCCGCGCAGTGCCGCCAACCGATTTCACGTGACGCCCGAGCATCCGGTACTCGCCATCCAGCGCGAACGCGTGCGCAAAAGCGATCGCGGCCCGGGGCGCTGGGCAGACATCGACCCGAAGCGCCTGGACCAGGCGGAACCGAAGTTCGTCCCGGCCGGCGGGTTGGTGCCCGGAGACCTGCTCGTCTTTCCTATCAACAAAGTCGAGCGCGACGACCGCTCTCTGAGCGATGACTTCCTGCGCCTGCTGGGCTTCTACGTCGCCGAAGGCTGCGTGACCCAGTTCAATGGTTATGACGCGGCGGAGTGGTGCCTGGGAGACCATGAAGGCGCCATGGCCGATGAGATCACCCGGCTGATTGAGCGCTGCACCGGCAAACGTGCTTGTCGCTTCCACGACAAGAAACGCCACGGTCTGTACCTGGTGGTCTACTCCCCTGAATTGTGCGCATCGCTGGAGCGCCACGGCGGTAAATACGCGCACGGCAAGCGCTTCAGCAAGGCGGTGATGGATCTTCCGCCTCACCGTCAACGCCTCGCCACCGACGCCTACTATCGGGGCGACGGCAGCATCGGCCGCTACGGGCCGGTGACCACGATCCGCGCCAGCACCGTGTCACGCACGCTCGCATTCCAGCTCCAGGAGATGCTGGCCCGACGGGGCATATTCGTCTACATCGGCATCCGCAAGGCGTTCGATGAAAAGATGAGAGACGGCCGGGTCATTCACCACCGCGACATGTGGGTGCTGTACTACTCCGAAAAGACCCGCGGACGGCGGGCAATCCGCCGCTATGACTACTTCCTCGTGCCGATCCGCAAGACGGAGCGGCAGCCGTACGACGGATTTGTCTACAACTTCGAGACCACCTCCGAGCCGCATTCCTACCTCGTCAAGGGCTTCGCCGTCCACAACTGCACGGCGCCCATGCGCGACGAGAACCAGCTGCATGCCGCGGTCGTGGAGCTCATTGCGCTCGATGACGCCTACATCAAGTACTCGACCGTGCAGAACTGGTATCCGGGCGATGCCGATGGCCGCGGCGGCATCTACAACTTCGTGACCAAGCGCGGCGAGTGCCGCGGACGCCGCGCGCATATTTCCTGGACCCAGGTGGAGACCGGCTCGGCGATCACCTGGAAGTACCCGAGCTGCGTGCTGCGCGGCGAGGGCTCGATCGGCGAGTTCTACTCGGTCGCGACCGTGAACCATCACCAGCAGGCGGACACCGGCACGAAGATGATCCACATCGGGCGCGATACCCGCAGCACCATCATCTCCAAGGGCATCTCGGCCGGCCACGGCCAGAACACCTACCGCGGACTGGTCAAGATCCTGCCGAGTGCGCACGCCGCCCGCAATTTCACCCAGTGCGATTCGCTGCTGATGGGCGGCCAGTGCGGGGCGCACACCTTCCCGTACGTGGAGGTGAAGAACCCCTCGGCCACGGTCGAGCACGAGGCCAGCACCTCCAAGATCAGCGAGGACCAGCTGTTCTACTGTCTGGCGCGCGGCATCAGCGCAGAGGACGCGGTCAACATGATCGTGAGCGGCTTCTGCAAATCGGTGTTCAGGGAGCTGCCGATGGAATTCGCGGTCGAGGCGCAAGCCCTGCTGGCCGTCAGCCTGGAAGGCGCGGTGGGCTGACATGGCAGCTTCCCGGACCCCCCTCCTCGCCATCGACGATCTGCACGTCAGCGTCGAGGGCAAGAAGATCCTGAACGGGCTCACGCTCCAGGTGAGGGCGGGCGAAGTGCACGCCATCATGGGACCGAACGGCTCGGGCAAGAGCACGCTCGCGCACGTGCTCGCCGGCCGTCCCGGCTATGAGATCACCGCCGGCACGGTGAGCTACGAAGGGCGCGACCTGCTGGCGCTCGCCCCCGAGGAGCGTGCCCGCCAAGGGGTGTTTCTCGGCTTCCAGTACCCGGTCGAGATCCCCGGAGTGAACAACGTCTATCTGCTGAAGGCCGCCGTCAACGCCGTGCGCCAGCAGCGTGGCCTGCCCGAAGTCGACGCCTTCGAATTCCTGGGGCTGGTGCGCGAGAAGATGAAGCGCATGCACATCGAGGACAGCTTCCTGTCCCGGGGCGTGAACGAGGGGTTCTCGGGCGGTGAGAAGAAGCGCAACGAAGTGCTGCAGATGCTGGTGCTCGAGCCGCGGCTGGCGATTCTCGATGAAACCGACTCCGGGCTCGACATCGACGCCCTCAAGGTGGTCGCGGCGGGCGTGAACTCCCAGCGCTCGCCCGAGCGCGCGTGCCTGCTGGTCACGCATTATCAGCGCCTGCTCGAATACGTGGTGCCGGATATCGTGCACGTGCTGGTGCGCGGACGCATCGCCAGGAGCGGCGATCGCACCCTGGCGCTGGAACTGGAGCGGCGCGGCTACGACTGGGTCACAGGCGAGGCGGCCTGAGGTTTCCATGAGCACGCCTCTCACCGCCCGCATCGTCGAGGAACACGCGAACGCCTCGCGCGCACTGCCGCCGGCCGGGCCCACGGCGGCACGCCGGCGCACGGCGCTCGCCGCACTCACGGCGAGCGGCTTGCCGACATCGCGCGATGAGAACTGGAAATACGCGAACCTGCGTCCGCTCGAGCGCCTGCGATTCGTTCCCGCAGCACCGGCACAGCCGGTCGCGGCAACGGATCTGCCGGCCGCGATCCCCGGCTTTGCGCGCTACGTGTTCGTGGATGGTGCGTTTGCGCCGGCACTCTCCGCGGCGCTGAATGCCACCGCCACCGCGGTCACGCCGCTCTGCGCGGCCGGCGATGCCGCCGGCACATCGGCCGCGCCCGCGCACACTCCGGGCGCCGACGCGGATGAGCGCTTTGCACTGCTGAACGAGGCGTTCGCCACCGATGGCGCGGCCATCCGCGTCGCCGCGCACCCGGAAGAGCCGGTGCGCCTGGAGCTGGTGTTCGTGGCGAGCGCGGATGCGCACAGCGGCGCATCGTACCCGCGCCTGGAACTGCGGCTCGAGAGCCAAGCGCAGCTGCTGCTCATCGAGCGGCATGTCAGCGCCGGCCCCGGCGCGAGCTTTGTGAACAGCGCCGTGACGGTCGATGTCGGCGCCGGCGCCACGCTGCACCATTACCGGCTGCAGGAGCTGGCGGTGCGCGCCATCGTATTCGACACGCTCTGCGCCGCAGTCGGCCGCGACGCCTGCTACCGGCTGCACGGCATCAATATCGGCGCGCAGTCGGCCCGCTCCACCCTCGCGGTGCGACTCACCGGGGAGCGCGCCGACCTCAGGCTCGCGGTGGTGGCGCTGGGCGAGCACCAGCAGGTCCAGGATACCTACGCGCGGGTCGAGCACGCCGCGCCCCGGGCACACACCGAACAGGTGTTTCGCGGAATTTCCGCCGGTCGCGCACGCGTGGCTTTCAACGGCAAGATCGTGGTGGGGAGCGAGGCGCACGGGACGGATTCGCGCCAGTCGTTGCGCGGACTGCTCGCCGGTCCGGAAGCGGAGATCGACGTGCGGCCGCAGCTGGAGATCTACACCGACGAGGTGCGCTGCAGCCACGGCGCCACCGCCGGCAAGCTCGATGAGAACATGCTGTTCTACCTGCTGTCGCGGGGACTCGAGCCCGAGGTCGCGCAGCGGCTGCTGAAGTGGGCGTTCCTCGAGGACGTGGTCGCGAAGATCGGGGTTGCAGAGCTGCGCCGCCAGATCGAGGAGCGCCTGGCGCTGCAGGTACCCGAGCCCTTCGCGCGTGCGGAGTCAGCATGATGGCCGCCAACGTCTCACTCGCCGCGCCGCCGCCGTTCGACGCCGAGCGCGTGCGCGGCGACTTTCCCATCCTCGATACCATGGTGAACGGGCGTCCGCTGGTGTATCTGGACAGCGCCGCCTCCGCGCAGCGCCCGCTGGCGGTGCTGCGCGCGGTCGAGGACTACGAGACCCACTCGCACGCCAACGTGCATCGCGGCGTGCATGCCCTCAGTCAGGCGGCTACCGCCGCGTACGAGGGCGCGCGCGAGCGTGTACGGCGTTTCATCAACGCCCGCAGTGCACGCGAGATCATTTTTGTGCGCGGCACCACCGAGGCGATCAACCTCATCGCGCAGGCCTGGGGCCGCCCGCGCCTGCGGGCCGGCGACCAGATCCTCATCAGCGCGCTCGAGCATCACGCCAACATCGTCCCCTGGCAGATGCTGTGCGAGCAGACCGGCTGCACCCTCAAGGTGGCGCCGATCAACCGCCGCGGCGAGCTGCAGCTGGAGGAGTTCCTGAAACTCCTCGGCCCGCACACGCGCCTGGTGGCGGTGGCGCACGTGTCCAACGCCCTCGGCACGGTGCTGCCGCTGAAGCCCCTCATCGAGGCGGCCCATGCACACGGCGCGCTGGTGCTCATCGACGGGGCGCAGGCGGTGCCGCACGCGCGCCTCGACGTGCGCGCGCTCGGCGCCGATTTCTACGCCTTCTCCGGCCACAAGCTCTACGGACCCACGGGGATCGGGGTGCTCTACGGACGCGAGGAGCTGCTCACGGCCATGCCGCCGTGGCAGGGGGGCGGCGACATGATCCTGACGGTGTCGTTCGAGAAGACCACCTACAACGAGCTGCCGTGGAAATTCGAGGCCGGCACGCCCAACATGTCCGGCGCCGTCGGTCTCGCGGCCGCCATGGACTACCTCGAGGGCCTGGGTGTGGAGGCGATCGCCGCGCATGAGCAGCGCCTGCTGCAGCTGGCCACGGCGGAGCTCGCCCGCCTGCCGGACATCGAGATCATCGGCACCGCGGCGCACAAGGCCTCCGTGCTGTCGTTCACCATGAAGGGCGTGCACCCGCATGACCTCGGCACGATCCTCGACGCCGAGGGGGTTGCGGTGCGCACCGGCCATCACTGCGCCATGCCGGTCATGACGTTCTTCGGGCTGCCGGCGACGGCGCGCGCCTCTTTCGGCTGTTACAACACCGAGCGCGACGTGGCGAGCCTGGTGCAGGCGCTCGGCAAGGCGCGCGAGGTGCTCGCCTGATGGACCTCAAGGACCTGTACCGCGACGTGATCCTGGATCACAACCGCCACCCGCGCAACTTCGGCCGCATCGAGCCGGCCGACGGCCGCGCCGAAGGGCACAATCCGCTGTGCGGCGACCGGCTGTCGGTGTTCGTGGTGCTGGACGGCGAGCGCGTCGCGGACATCCGCTTCGAGGGCCGGGGCTGCGCCATTTCCACCGCCTCGGCGTCCCTGATGACGGAGGCGGTCAAGGGCAAGGACCGCACCGCGATCCGCGAGCTGTTCGATAAGGTGCACGCGCTGCTGACACGCTCCGATACGCAATCCGACGGCGCGCTCGGCAAGCTGGCCGCGCTGTCCGGAGTGCGGGAATTTCCGGCGCGCGTGAAGTGCGCGAGCCTCTGCTGGCACACGCTCAATGCGGCGCTCGAGCACGGTGCGGCGACGGTATCCACCGAGTAGCGGCGGCGATGCGCAGACACGAGAACGAGCCCTTTGTCGTCAACCGCGAGGTGCGCGCGGTGATCGTCCCGGCCGGCCAGGAGGTGAAACTCAAGCCCGGCCAGGCCGGCTACATCACCCAGGCCCTCGGCGGCAGCTTCACCGTGTACCTCGAGGGCAACCTGTTCCGCATCGCCGGCGAGGACGCCGACGCCATCGGCCAGGAGGCGGTCAAAGCACCCGAGTTGCCGCCCAATGCCAACGAGGAGGATGTGCGCAAGCTCGCCTGGGAGCAGATGCGCGCCTGCTACGACCCGGAGATCCCGATCAACATCGTCGACCTGGGTCTGGTGTACGCCTGCGACGTGAGGCAGAACGAGGACGGCAGTCGCACCGTGGAGGCGCAGATCACCCTCACCGCCCCGGGCTGCGGTATGGGCGAGATCCTGGTGGAGGACGTACGCGACAAGATCCAGCGGATCCCGACGGTGCGCGAGGCGCGCGTGACGCTGACCTTCGATCCCCCCTGGAACCAGACCATGATGTCCGAGGCCGCACGCCTGCAGACCGGGATGTTTTAACGACGGCATGAGCTCCCGATGGGTCGATATCGGCGCCGCGGACGCGGTCAGCGAGAGCTCGCCCCTCGCGGTGGAGGTCGACGGCGTGGCGGTGGTCGTCGTACGTTGCGGCGCCGAGCTGTACGCGGTAGAAGACCGTTGCACGCACGACGGCGAGTCGCTCAGCGGGGCGCAAGTGGAAGCCTGCCAGATCATCTGCCCGCGCCATGGTGCGCATTTCTGCCTGCGCACCGGTGAGGCACTCACGCCGCCGGCCTACGAGCCGCTGCGCACCTATCGGGCGCGCGAGGAGCACGGCCGGATTCTGCTGGAGCGGCCGGCGTGAGGCGCGGCGCATGAAGCGGCTGACTCTCATGCGGCATGCGGATGCGCGCTGGAACGATCCGGCCATTACCGACCTGGAGCGTCCCCTGAACCGGCGCGGGACCGCCGCGGCGGAAGTCATGGCGCGGCGGCTCCTCGACCTGGAGCTCATTCCGGACCTGCTGCTGGCAAGCCCGGCGCGCCGTACACAGCAGACCGCCGACATCGTGGCGCGTGAGCTCTCGCTGCCTGCCAGGCGCGTGCGGCGCGAGGAGGCGCTGTATCTGGCGAGCGCATCGGACATGCTGAAGCTGGTGTATGGCACCGGCCCGCGCGTTGCGCACCTGCTGCTGGTCGCTCACAATCCGGGCGTGTCGGAGCTGGCGCAGCTGCTGCTGCGGCAGCACGGCAGCGCCGGGTTGCCCACCGCCGCGGTGTGCTCGATCGCCTTCGATGCCGCACAGTGGGCCGTCATCGGCTCCGCCACGGTCACCGACGTGCAGCGTGAGAAGCCTCCGGCACGGCTGTTCGGGCTGCTGGGCTGACGCGTCAGGCCGGCGCGCGCAGCTGCCGCTCTTGCCTCAACACTCCGGCACGTTGACCGCGAGCCCCCCCTGCGAGGTCTCCTTGTAAATGCTGGACATGTCCGCGCCGGTCTGACGCATGGTGGCGATCACCTGGTCGAGCGACACCTTGTGCGTGCCATCGCCGCGCATACTCAAGCGCGCGGCGTTGATGGCCTTGACCGCCCCCATGGCGTTGCGCTCGATGCAGGGAATCTGCACCAGCCCCGCCACCGGGTCGCAGGTGAGACCCAGGTTGTGCTCCATGCCGATCTCGGCGGCGTTTTCGATCTGCTCGCTGGTGCCCTGGAGCGCCGCCACCAGGCCCGCCGCGGCCATCGAGCAGGCCACACCCACTTCGCCCATACAACCCATCTCCGCCCCCGAGATGGAGGCGTTTTTCTTGTAAAGCATGCCCATCGCCGCCGCCACCAGCAGGAACCGTACCACGCCCTCATCGTTCGCGCCCGGCTCGAAGCGGCGATAAAAGTGCAGCACCGCCGGGACGATGCCCGCGGCGCCGTTGGTGGGAGCCGTGACCACACGGCCGCCGGCGGCGTTCTCCTCGTTCACCGCCAGCGCGTAGGCGTTGACCCAGTCCATGACGTCCAGCGGTCCCGCCTGAGCGCTCTCGGTCAGCATGCGGTACAACCGCGGCGCGCGCCGGCGCACCTTGAGGACTCCGGGCAGGAGCCCGGTCTGCCGGAAGCCGCGCTCGACACACGCCTGCATCACCTGCCACAGGTGCAGGAGCTTGGCGCGCACCTGCGCCTCGCCCGTCCAGCTACACTCGTTCGCCAGTACCAGCTCGTACATTTCCAGCCCGTGCTCACGGCACAGGGCGAGCAACTGCGCACCCGAGGTGAACGAGTACGGGGGCGCCGCTCGGCTACCCGCCTCGCGCCCCTCCTGCTCCTCGCCGCGCACGATGAAGCCACCGCCGATGGAGTAGTAGTCCTCCTCGCGGAGCCTCCTGCGATCGGACCCCAGCGCGGTGAAGCGCATGCCGTTGGAATGCCCCGGCAGGCGCTCGTGGTGCATGAACAGGAGCTGCATCGGCTCATCGAAGGCGATCTCGTGCTCGCCGGCCAGGCGAATGCGCCCGCTGGTGCGGATGCGCTGCACGGTGGGTTCGATGCTGTCGGGGTCAACGCTTTCGGGCTCGGCGCCCTCGAGCCCTGCAAGGATCGCACGGTCCGTGCCATGGCCCACCCCGGTGAATGCGAGTGACCCGTATAGACGCACGGCGATCTCCTGCGTCGTGCCGAGCAGGCCATCGCGCTCGAGGCCGAAGGCGAACTCGCGCGCCGCCCGCATCGGACCCATGGTGTGCGAGCTCGATGGCCCGATACCCACCTTGAAAATATCGAAAACGCTTAATGTCATGCATTACCCGGCAACGGCCGCCCCGGGGCTTACCCCCTGAAGTTCAGTGTGCAGCGTAACGCGGCTGCCGACATGCTTTGCGGCGACCTGCGGCGGCTCAAACGCGACCCCGCAGGCGCCGCAGCAGCCGACGATCGTGTTTGTCGGGCCGCGCCGCAGGACGCGGCGTGAGCCCGGCAGCGAGCTTCATGCGCGTAGCGAACTCGGCGCCGCGCGCCACGCTTGCGGGCGTCTCCTCGTAGCACCGCGCCGCCGCCGCCGCAGGTCCCCGGCGCTGCGGCACGGCAGCGACCGCACACTCAAATCGCACCGTGCCGCGCGCGAAGCTCACCCGGTCCCCGGGACGCACTTCGTGGGCGGGCTTCACGCGCTCGCCGTTCACGTGCACTCTGCCACCGGCCACCGCCTGCGCCGCCAGCGAGCGTGACTTGAACAGGCGCACGGCGAACAGCCAGCGGTCGATACGGGCGGTCCCGGGATGGCCGCTTGCTGCGGGCTCGGACATTGAGCCTCAAGTATAATTACATGTCATGAATCAGGCTGTCATCGAGCGCCTGCGCGGCGAGCTCACCGGTTTGCGCGAGCAGGGACTGTACAAGAGCGAGCGGGTGCTCGCCGGCCCCCAGGGCGGCGTGGTACGCGCCGGCGAGCGCGACGTCATCAACCTGTGCGCCAATAACTACCTGGGTCTCGCCAACCACCCGGTGGTGCGTGCGGCGGCGCAGCGCGCGATCGATGAGTACGGCTACGGTATGGCCTCGGTGCGCTTCATCTGCGGCACGCAGACCACCCACAAGGCGCTCGAGCAGCGCCTCGCCCGCTTCCTCGGCACCGAGGACGTGATCCTGTATTCATCCTGCTTCGACGCCAACGGGGGCCTGTTCGAGACGCTCCTCGATGAGCGCGACGCGGTGATCTCGGACGCGCTCAATCACGCGAGCATCATCGACGGCATTCGCCTGTGCAAGGCGCAGCGCTACCGCTACGCCAACGGCGACCTGGCGGAACTCGAGCAGTGCCTGCGCCAAGCGCAGGGCGCCCGCACGCGCCTCATCGCCACCGACGGCGTATTCTCGATGGATGGCTTCATCGCCAGCTTGCGCGAGATCTGCGATCTGGCGGCGCGCTACGACGCCCTGGTGATGGTCGATGATTCGCATGCCACCGGCTTCATGGGGCCCACGGGGCGGGGTACGCCCGAGCACTGCGGCGTCGCCGCGCGCGTCGACATCCTCACCGGCACGCTGGGCAAGGCCCTCGGCGGGGGGAGCGGCGGCTACGTCGCCGCGCGAGCTGAAGTCATCGAGTGGCTGCGGCAGCGTTCGCGTCCCTACCTCTTCTCCAACAGCATTCCGCCGGTGGTGGCCGCCGCGAGCCTCGCGGTGCTCGAGCTCCTGGAGCACACCCCGCAGCTGCGCGCACAGCTGTTCGAGAACACGCGCCTGTTCCGCGCCGGCCTCGCCAGGGCCGGCTTCGAGCTCAGGCCGGGCGAGCATCCCATCATCCCGGTGATGATCGGGGACGCAGCGCTCGCCGGGCGCATGGCTGACCGCTTGCTGGAGCGCGGGGTATATGTCATCGGCTTCTCCTATCCGGTGGTCCCCAAAGGGCAGGCGCGCATCCGCACGCAGCTGTCCGCGGCGCTCACGCGCGAGCAGCTCGAGCGCGCCGTGGACGCCTTCACCGGCGTCGGCCGCGAGCTCGGCGTGCTTTAGCGAGCAAATCATGAAAGCACTGGTCAAGCAGGAGGCGGCACCCGGTATCTGGCTCGAGGACATCCCCGAGCCCAAGGTCGGCCCCAACGACGTGCTGATCGAGATCGCCAAGACCGCGATCTGCGGCACCGACATGCACATCTACAACTGGGACGCCTGGGCGCAGAAAACCATTCCGGTGCCGATGGCCGTGGGTCATGAGTATTGCGGCCGCATCGTCGAGCTCGGCTCGGAAGTGAAGGGCCTGAAAAAGGGCGATCGCGTTTCGGGCGAGGGCCACATCACCTGCGGTTACTGCCGCAACTGTCGTGCCGGCCGCCGCCACCTGTGCCGCAATACCGTCGGCGTCGGCGTCAACCGCCCGGGTGCCTTCGCCCAGTACCTGGCGATTCCGGCCGACAACACCTTCAGACTCAGCGATTCGATCCCGGATGACATCGCCGCCATCCTCGACCCGTTCGGCAACGCCACTCATACCGCACTCGCCTTCAACGTGGTGGGTGAGGACGTGCTGATCACCGGCGCCGGCCCCATCGGCATCATGGCCACCGCGGTCGCGCGCTTCACCGGCGCGCGCCACATCGTCATCACCGACGTCAACGACTATCGCCTGGAGCTGGCACGCAGGATGGGCGCCACGCGCGCCATCAACGTGCAGCGCGAGTCACTGGATCAGACCATGAAGGATCTGGGGATGCAGGAGGGCTTCGACGTCGGCCTCGAGATGTCAGGCAATGCGGCCGCGTTGCGCGACATGCTGCGCACCATGCATCACGGCGGCTCCATCGCCGTGCTCGGCATTCCGCCCGAGGAGACGGCCATCGACTGGAGCCAGGTGATCTTCAAGGGCCTCACCCTCAAGGGCATCTACGGCCGCGAGATGTTCGAAACCTGGTACAAAATGGCGAGCCTGCTGCAGAGCGGACTGAAGCTCGAACCGGTCATCACCCATCACTTCCGGGCGCAGGAATACCTCAAGGGCTTCGAGACCATGGGTTCGGGCCAGTCCGGCAAGGTGATCCTCGACTGGTCGACGCTGTAGCGGCTACCGCGTCTCGCAGAAACAGTAGGCGTACAGGCGGTTCGGCACGCTGAAGCGGCTCAGGCGCTGAACCTCGCGCGTCAGCGGATCGAAGCGCTGCGCGAGGTCGCGCAGCGCGAGCTCGCCCGGGCCGGCGCGCAGCAGCGCCTGCGCCGCGCGCGAGCGCAGTTGCAGCGCCAGCTCCTGCGCCCAGGTGAGCTCGGGCTCGAGGAACTCGGCCGTATAGTCGCTGAGCTTGGCGCGGCGCGCGGCGGCCTTGACCGCGTCGCTGAAGGAACCGAGCTGATCGACCAGGCCCAGGCGGTGTGCGTCCGTGCCTGCCCACACCCGCCCCTGGGCGATGGCATCGACCTGTTCGTGGGTCTTGTTGCGGCCGCTGGCCACGCGCGCGAGGAACTCGTCGTAGCCGCGGTTGATCTGCGATTGCAGCAGCGCGCGCGCCTCCTCGCCCAGCGGTCGATCGATGCGCAGCTGCCCCGAGAGCGGCGTCGTACCGACGCCGTCGACGCTGACTCCGACCTTGCCGAGGGTGCGGTCGACGGTCGGAATGATGGCGAAGATGCCGATCGAGCCGGTGAGCGTCGCCGGGCTCGCCCAGATCTCGTCCGCCGGCGCCGAGATGTAATAGCCGCCGGAGGCGGCGTAACCGCTCATCGACACCACCACGGGCTTGCCCGCGGCGCGCAGCGCCAGCAGCTCGCGATAGATCTGTTCGGAGGCCAGGACGCTCCCCCCGGGGCTGTCGACGCGCAGCACCAGCGCCTTCACGTCCTTGTCGAGGCGCGCGGCGCGGATCAGCCGTGCGGTGGACTCTCCGCCCACGGTGCCCGGCGGCTGATCGCCGTCGAGGATCTCGCCGGCGGCCACGATCACCCCGACGCGCGGCTTGCCGTCGGCGTGCAGCTTCTTCTCGGCGCGCGCATAGCGCACGTAATCCGCCGCCGGCACCGACTTGAAGGATCCGCTCGAGTCGTCCTGACCGACGAGCTCGATCAGCCGCCGCTCGACCTCGAGGCGCGACCTGATGCCGGTGATGAGGCCCGCCTGCAGCGCGACCTGCGGGGCGTCCCCGCCGGCTGCGGGCACGGTCTTCGCCAGGGACGCGACATACTTGGTCAGCGCATCGGCCGGCAGCTTGCGCGCGCGGGTCACGGCCTGCTGGTAGCTGCTCCAGAGCGCGTTGAGGTAGCTGCGGCTCTCCTCGCGGTCTTCGGGCGACATGCCGGTGCGCGTATAGGTCTCGACGGCGCTCTTGAAGGCACCGACGCGGAACACGTTGATGTCCACGCCGAGCTTGTCGAGCGCGTCCTTCAGGTAGGTGCGGTAGCGGTCGTAGCCGTCGAGCAGCACGAAGCCCATCGGATCGAGGTAGATCTCGTCGGCCTGGGCGGCGAGGTAGTAGCGCTCCTGGGTGAACTCCGTGCCGTAGGCGATCACTTTCTTGCCGCTGGCGCGGAATTCGCGCAGTGCGCCGGCCAGCTCTTCGAGCGTGACCTGGGTCGCGCCTGCGAATTTCTCCAGATCCAGCGCCACGGCCGGAATACGCCGGTCGCTCGCCGCCGCGTGGATCGAGTCGGTCAGATCCCACAGCAGCGTCTCCGCGTGACCCTCCCCACGTGCCTGCTCGACCGCGCGCGTCACCGGGGCGCCCGAGAGCTGCTCGACCAGCTCCCCCTGGGGAGCGATGAGCAGCGCCGCCCGCGCCGGGATCCGCGGCACGCCGGCGCGCAGCACCCCCACCAGCACGGCAACGATCGCCAGCAGCACGAGGAGATGCAGGACCTTGCGCAGGCCGTCCAGGCCGCGCCACAGGCCGGAGAAAAACGAACGCGGCGTCATATCTATCCCTTTAGATCTTTTCCTCGATCCTCGCAGCCTTGCCGGACAGATCGCGCAGATAGTAGAGCTTGGCGCGGCGCACGCTGCCGCGGCGCTTGACGGAGATCTCGCTGATCGCCGGGCTGTAGGTCTGGAAGACGCGCTCGACGCCCTCGCCGTGAGAGATCTTGCGCACCGTGAACGAGGAGTTGAGTCCGCGGTTGCTGCGCGCGATCACGACGCCCTCGTAAGCTTGGACACGCTCACGGTCGCCCTCTACCACCTTGACCTGCACCACCACGGTGTCGCCGGGCTTGAAGTCCGGAACCTTGCGGGTCATGCGCTGCTTCTCGATTTCCTGGATTATCCTGCTCATATCAATCACCTCGATCTTGGCTTCCAGCCGCGCGTGCGGCCCGAAGCGTCAGCATCACTACTGGCGCCGGTTTGGAGCTCATCCAGTGCGCGCCGCGCCTCGGGCGCGAGCTGCGCGTTCGCCAGCAGGTCGGGCCGGCGCTCCACGGTGCGGGCCACCGCCTGCGCCAGCCGCCAGCGGCGGATGTCGGCGTGGTCACCGGACAGCAGCACCGGCGGCACGCCCCGGCCTTCAAACACTTCCGGCCGTGTGTAATGCGGCCCCTCGAGCAGACCGTGCGCGAAGGAATCCTCGACGCTCGAGCGCTCATCCCCCAGTGCCCCGGGCAACAGCCGCGCCACGGCGTCGATGATCACCAGCGCCGGCAGCTCCCCGCCCGAGAGCACGTAGTCGCCCACCGACAACTCGCGATCAATGCCGAGCTCGACCACCCGCTCGTCCACCCCCTCGTACCGCCCGGCCAGCAACAGCAAACCCGGCCGTGCCGCCAGCTCCCACGCCTGCGCCTGGCCAAAGAGCCGACCCTGCGCCGACAGGTACACCCGCGGGCTTCCCGGCGGCAGTCGCGCGTGGGCCGCGCGGATCGCGGCCAGCAGCGGCTCGGGTTTCATCACCATGCCCGGACCGCCCCCGTAGGGGCGATCATCGACCGTGCGATGCGCGTCGCTGGCGTGCAGGCGCGGATCTTCTGTCGCCACGCTCATCAGCCCGCGAGCGATGGCGCGCCCGACGATGCCAAACTCGAGCGCTCCCGCGATCATGCGCGGAAACAGCGTGACAACCTCGATCTTCATGGAGCCTTCTATTCCAGCTCCGCTGGCCAGTCCACCAGAATCGTGCGCGCCGCCGGATCCACCTGGCGCAGATGGCGCGGCACCGCCGGCACCCAATGCTCGCGCCCGCCCGGCGCCTGCGTCACCATCACCGCACCGCCCGGCATATCCACGAAGTGGCTCACCGTGCCGAGCTCCGCACCCTCGAGGTTGCGGACGCTGAAGCCCACCAGATCCGCGCGGTAGTACTCGCGCTCACCCGGCGGCGGCAGCGCCGCGCGATCCACCTCCACGACCGCACCGGTGAGTGCGGCGGCCTCGTGCCGGTCCGCTACGCCTTCCAGGTGCGCGACCAGCCCGTCTGCGTGCGCACGAGCCTCAGTGACGCGCCGCGTGAGCCGCTCGCCGCTGGCGAGCCTCAGAACCCATTCCCGGTACTCCAGCAGCCGGCGCGGCGGATCGGTATGCGACTGGACATGAACCCAGCCCTTGATGCCGTACGGCGCCCCCAGCCGACCCAGCTCCACCCACGTCACGGCCCGCGGGCCTCACCCTAAGCCTGCTTCAGGCCGTCGCCTGCTTGCGGTAGGAGGCCACAAGAGTGCGCACCCGGTCCGAGGGTTGCGCGCCCTGACCCACCCAATAGTCGATGCGCGGCAGATCGAGCTTGAGCTTTTGCTCGCCGCGGCGGGCAATGGGGTTGAAGAACCCCACGTGCTCCAGGCTCAGCCCGCCCTGGCGCTTGCGGCTGTCGGTCACGACGACGTGATAGAAGGGCTGGTTGCGCGCCCCGCGCCGCGTCAGGCGGATGGTTACCATGATTGTATCGCTCTCGTTCCGACGGGCGAGCGCAAAGGGGCCGCCCAAAAAAGAGCGCGGATTCTACGCAACCTGCGAATCCTGCGCCAGTTTTTCCACGTAACTCGCCGCCACCGACGCAAGCTAAGGCGGCAGGCCGCCCTTCAAGGCGCCCATGAGCTGCCGCAGCCCCCCGCCCTTCATGCTTTTCATGACGCGCTGCATCTGCAGGAACTGCTTCAGCAGCCGGTTCACGTCCTGTACCTGCACGCCCGAGCCCCCGGCAATGCGCCGGCGTCGCGAGCCGTCGATGATCGCCGGGCTTCGCCGCTCGCGGGGGGTCATGGAATTGATGATGGCGATCTGCCGGCGCAGGTCCCGATCCCCCTGGTCCGCCGACACGGCCCCCTTCCTGGCCACCACCCCGGGAAGTTTGTCGAGCAGCGCGCCGACGCCGCCCATTCTCTGAAGCTGCTCGAGCTGACTCTTCAGATCCACCATGTCGAAGCCCTTGCCCTTGAGGGCCTTGCGCGTCAGGCGCTCGGCTTCCTGGGTGTCGACCTGGCGGTGAACCTGTTCGACCAGGCTCACGACATCGCCCATGCCGAGAATACGCGAGGCCATGCGCTCGGGGTCGAAGTGCTCGAGCGCCTCAGGTTTCTCCCCGACGCCGACGAACACGATGGGTTTGCCGGTGACCTGGCGCACCGACAGTGCCGCACCCCCGCGCGCGTCCCCGTCGGCCTTGGTGAGGATCACCCCGGTGAGCTCGAGTGCCGCCCCGAACGCCCGCGCCGCGTTCACCGCGTCCTGGCCGGCCATGGCGTCCACCACGAACAGGCGCTCGGCGCAGCCGACCGCGGCGTCGATGTCGCGCACTTCGGCCATGAGACTCTCATCCACGTGCAGCCGCCCGGCGGTGTCCACGATCAGGGCATCGAACACCCCGCTGCGGGCGCGCTCGAGCGCCGCGCGCGCAATCGATGCGGGAGCCTGCTCGCGCCCGGCGGCGAAGTACTCGGCCTGCACCTGGCCCGCCAGACGCTCGAGCTGCAGCATCGCGGCCGGCCGGCGCACGTCGGTGCTGGCGAGCAGCACGCGCTTGCGCTCGCGCTCGATCAGCCACCGCGCGAGCTTCGCCGCGGTGGTGGTCTTGCCGGCGCCCTGCAGGCCCGCCAGCAGCACTACGACCGGCGGTTGCGCGCGCAGCTTCCAGGGCACGCCCGAGCCGCCCATGAGCCGCGCCAGCTCGGTGTGCAGAATGCCGATGAACGCCTGACCCGGCGTCAGGCTCGCGAGCACCTCGGCGCCGAGCGCCTTGGCCCTGACCGACTCGATGAATGCCTTGACCACCGGCAGCGCGACGTCCGCTTCCAGCAGCGCGACGCGCGCCTCGCGCAGCGTCGCTGCGACGTTCTCGTCCGTGATCCGCCCGCGGCCGCGCAGATTCTCGATGGTGCGCGACAGGCGCGCCGTCAGGTGGTCGAACATGACTTGGGCAGGTGTCGGAGTGTCGATTATAGGGTCGCGGCGGCGGTTTTCCGCCAGTGGGGCAGTTTTCCCGCTCGCGACGCCAAGTATGCTAGAGCGTCCGGGCCGCCACCAAACCGAGGGATGCCGCCTTGAACGTCGCTTCCAACGCCCCGCTGCTGCTGGCGCTGCTCGTGCTGCTGGTTATCGTCGCCTTCTCATCGGGCACCGAAGTTGCGATGCTCTCGGTCAACCGCTACCGGATCAGGCACCGGGCGCAGTCCGGCCAGGGCACCGCCCGGGTGCTCGAGCGGCTGCTGCAGAAGCCCGATGACTGGCTGGGCGCGAACCTCGTCATCCTCGCCGCCGCCAGTGTGTTCTCCTCCGCCATCGCGACCATCCTCGCGCAGCGCACCGGCTACCCCTACGCCGTGCCGCTCGCCGGCGTGCTGCTCACGATCGTGGTGATCGTGTTCTGCGAGCTGGCGCCGAAGATCTACGCGGCGGCGAATCCGGAAGGGGTGGCGCTGCACGCCGCCGGCATCTACCGCGTGCTGGTGCTGGTGGCGCGGCCGGCGCTGTGGCTCACCAACACCATGGCGTACGGCTTTCTGCGGCTGTTCGGCGTGGTGCGCGCCGCCGTCACCACCCAGACCCTGAGCGCCGAGGAGCTGCGCACGGTGGTCACCGAGGCCGCGCCGGTGATTCCCGCGCGGCACCGGCAGATGCTGCTGTCGATCCTCGACCTGGGGCGCATCACGGTGAACGACATCATGATCCCCCGGCAGGAGATCTCCGGCATCGACGTGAGCGAGGGCTGGGAGGACATTCTCGATCAGCTGCGGCAGACTCCGCACACGCGGCTGCCGGTGTACGAAGGCGAGCTCGACAACCTCATCGGCCTGCTGCACATGAAGCGCGTGGCGCACGAGCTGGTGCGCGGCACCCTGAGCCGCGAGCGGCTCATCGAGATCGCGCGCGGCCGCGAGTCGTACTTCGTGCCCGAAGGCACCGCGCTCAACGTGCAGCTCGGGCAGTTCCAGCGCAACCGCCGCCGGCTGGCCTTCGTCGTCAACGAGTATGGCGACATCGAGGGGCTGGTGACGCTCGAGGACATTCTCGAGGAGATCGTCGGGGAGTTCACCACCGATCCGGCCACGGTGACGCACAAGGACGTGCACACCGAGCGCCCCGGGGTGTTCATCGTCAACGCCAGTGCCACCATCCGCGCGCTCAACCGGGCGCTGGGGTGGCAGCTGCCGACCGGGGGACCCAAGACCGTCAACGGCCTGCTGCTCGAGCACCTGGAGACCATTCCGGACTCCGGCACCATGGTGCGGGTCGGTGCCTATGAGTTCGAGGTGCTGCAGGTGAGCGACAACGCCATCCGCACCGTGCGGATGCGCCCGCCGGCGGGCGCCAAACCCCCGGTGGCGGTTACGCGCTCGCCGTGAACGCCGCCTCCAGCGCCTCGCCCACGCGTGCCACCGCGAGCACCGTGAGCCCGGCGGGCGGTTTGCGCGGCGCATTGTCGCGCGGCACGATCGCGACGCGAAACCCCTGCGTGCACGCTTCGCGCAGCCGCTCGTCCCCGTAGGCGACCGGGCGTACCTCGCCGGTGAGCCCGAGCTCCCCGAAGGCCACGAGCTGGGCCGGTAGCGCACGGCCCTTGAGGCTGGAAGCGAGCGCGATCAGCACCGGCAAATCCCAGGCGGTCTCGGTGATCTGAATGCCGCCGACCACGTTCACGAACACGTCGTGCTCCTGCAGCGACATATCCGCGTGCCGGTTGGCTGCGGCCAGCAGCATCGCCAGGCGATTCGCGTCGAGCCCCTGCGCGATGCGCCGCGGCGCGCCGAAGCGCATGCGGTCCACCAGCGCCTGCAGCTCGATCAGCAGCGGCCGCCCGCCCTCGCGCGTCACCGTCACGACGCTACCGGCGGCCGGCTGCGCCGCGCGCGAGAGAAAAATGGCCGCCGGGTTCCTGACCTCCTTCAATCCGCTCGCGCTCATGGCGAAGAAGCCCAGCTCGTTCACCGCGCCGAAGCGGTTCTTGGTGGCACGCACGATGCGATAGCGGCTGCCGGCTTCGCTTTCGAAGTACAGCACGGTGTCCACCAGGTGCTCGAGCAGGCGCGGGCCGGCGATCGTGCCCTCCTTGGTCACGTGGCCGACGATGATGACGGCGGTGCCGCTCGACTTGGCGTAGCGCACCAGCTGCGCGGTGCACTCGCGCAGCTGCGACACCGCGCCCGCCCCCGCGCCCGCGCTCCCCGACTGCACGGTCTGAATCGAATCGATGACCAGCACGGCCGCGCGCCGCTCTGCGGCAAGCGCCAGGATCGACGCCAGATCGGTGTCCGCCACCACGCCGAGGGCCCCGGCCGTGAGCGCCAGACGCTGCGCACGCAGGCCGATCTGGGCCACCGACTCCTCGCCGCTGGCGTAGATCACCGGGCGTGAGGCGGCCACACGAGCCGCGACCTGCAGCAGGAGCGTGGACTTGCCGATGCCCGGGTCGCCCCCCAGCAGGATCACCGACCCCGGGACGATGCCCCCGCCCAAGACCCGGTCCAGCTCCGCCTGGCCGCTGCCAAAGCGCCGGGCATCCTCCGCGGGTGGCCTCCCCAGGCTCACGGCGGCCGCCGGCGCGGCGGGCCGAGTCCGCGCCGGGTTGCGCTGCTCGAGGGAATTCCACTCGCCGCACAGCGGGCACTGCCCCTGCCACTTGAGGGTCTCACCCCCGCAGGAGCCACATACGAACACCGCATTCGGGCGAGCCATCGATGCGCCTTCGGTCAACTTTCGGCTAGGATTCGCGGCCGGGGGAGGCCCGATTGGCTTCTTTTGTGACCAAAGCCGCCCGGCCTGCCTGCTGGCGATGCTAGCTTATGCCGGCTTGAATCGGGGACGGGAAAGTGACGCGTATCACAATCGGAGGACCACTGGCGTGCCGGGCCGCAGCATGAGCTTGCGCAACAAGCTGCGTTTCGTCGGGCTCACCGACACCGGCAAGGTCCGCGAGCACAACGAGGATACCATTGCCGTTGATCCGGACATCGGGCTGCTGGTGCTCGCCGACGGCATGGGCGGCTACAACGCCGGCGAAGTCGCGAGCGGCATCGCCGTGAAGACCATCGTCAACCTGGTGCGCGAGCACGTGGAGCGCGAAGACCTTTCGGTACCGGACCGTGAGTCCGGCCTGTCACGACCCAACATCATCCTGCGCGATGCCATCAGCCGTGCCAACAAGATCATCTATCAGACTGCGCGCACCCAGCCGCAATGCGAGGGTATGGGGACCACGGTGGTCGCGGCGTTGTTCTTCGACAACAAGGTCACCATCGCGCACGTGGGCGATTCGCGGCTGTACCGCCAGCGCGCTGACAAGCTCGAGCAGGTGACCATGGATCACTCCCTGCTGCAGGAGCTCGTCGACCGGGGCTTTTACTCCGCCGAGGAAGCACAGCGCGCGGGAAACAAGAACTACGTCACACGCGCGCTCGGGGTCGAGTCGAACGTGGACGTGGAGATCCAGGAAGTGCCGGTGGGCAAGGGCGAGGTGTTCATCCTGTGCTCGGACGGTCTTTCGGACATGGTCGAGGACGAAGATATTCACTTAACGATCAATACCTTTAGTGCTAACCTTGACACGGTCGCCAAGCAATTGATCCAGCTGGCCAATGACAATGGAGGCCGGGACAACGTCTCGGTGGTGATGGCGCACATCATGGATGCGTTCCCGGCTCGCACTAAGATATTCGACAAGATCCTGGGTTGGTTCGGCTGACACGCGAGAGGGGCAAAAGCACATGGCAAGGTTGGTCTTGAGCCTGGATAGCCAGGTGATGGCGGAATACAACATGAACAAGGAGCGCTACACCATCGGGCGGCTCCCTGACAACGACATCCGCATTGACAACGCTGCCGTCAGCGGTCACCACTCGCTGATCATCAACATCCTCAACGACTCGTTCCTCGAGGATCTGAACAGCACCAATGGCACCTACGTCAACGGCAAGCTGATCAAGAAGCATGCCCTGCAGCACGGCGACGTCATCACCGTCGGTCACCACCAGCTGCGCTTCGTCGAGGACGACGAGCAGCAGGACGAATTCGAGAAGACCATGGTGATCCAGCCCTCCGCCCGGCCGGTGGAGAGGGTGCGCGCGGCAGCCGAGGCCGCCGAGCAGGTCGGCGGCTCGCTGACCGGGACCGCGCGCACACGCGCGCTCGCGGACGGCGCCGCGGCGCTCAAGAAGGCGAAACTGCAGGTGCTGTCGGGGGCGTTCGCAGGCCGCGAGGTCGAGCTCAACAAGGCCCTCACCACGCTCGGGCGTCCCGGGGTGCAGGTGGCCGCCATCACGCGCCGCGCCGAGGCCTATTACATCGTGCACGTCGACAGCGGCAAGGCCAACGACTACCCCTTGCTCAACGGTACCCCGATCGGAGCCCAGGCGACGCGCCTTTCCGACAACGACGTGATTCAACTCGCCGGCGTGAAGATGGGGTTCTTCGTGAACTGAGGGCGCCCGCTGCAGCGCAACAAAGCCGTCGCGACTTTAGCCCGCCTCGGGGCGGCCGACGACCAATGGCACGCGCGGGTTCACCGCGCACAGCAGCTCGTACGGGATCGTCCCGGCGTGGCGTGCCACCTCTTCAACCGCGAGTCCCGGCCCCCACAGGAGCGCCGGCGTGCCGATGTGCACCCCGCCAAGCTCCGACACGTCCACCGCCAGCATGTCCATCGACACCCGGCCGGCGAGCGGTGCGCGCCGACCGTCCACCAGCACCGGCGCACCGGGGGCGAGACTGCGGTGCACGCCATCCCCGTAACCGCCCGCGATGATCGCAATCACCGAATCGCGCGCCGCGACCCAGGCTCCGCCGTAGCCGACGCGCTCGCCGCGCGCCACGCGCCGCACCGCGATCACCGAGCTCTCGAGCGTCATCACGGGCTTCAGGCCCAGGTCGGCCGCCGAACAGTCGGCAAACGGGGAGGCACCGTAGAGCGCCACTCCCGGGCGCACCCAGTCGCACTGCAGGGGCACCGCGCCAAATAGCCCCGCAGAGTTGGCGATGCTCACCGGGTACGCGAGACCCCGCGTCGCCTGACGGAAACGCGCCAGCTGCTCGCGCGTCACGGCATCATCGCGCTCGTTGGCGCACGCCAGATGCGTCAGCAGGCGCAGCTCGCGCGCGGGGGGCGCGAGGCCCTGCAGGCGCCCGAGCGCAGCGGCGAATTCCGCCACGGGGAAGCCGAGGCGATTCATGCCGGTATCGATCTTGATCCATAGCACGAAGCGCTGCGCGCCGCCCTGCGGCCGCTCGAGCAGCCCGATCTGCAGCGCGTCGTGCACCACCAGGTCGAGGCGGTGCTCGGCCGCCCGCTCGAGCTGCTGCGCGTCGAACACCCCCTCGAGCAGCACGATGGGCTGAGTGATGCCAGCGCGGCGCAGCACGATCCCCTCCTCCAGGCGCGCCACGCCGAACGCGTCCGCGGCGGCCAGCGCGCTCGCCGTCGCCATCAGCCCGTGCCCGTAAGCGTTGGCCTTGACCACCGCCATCACCCGGGCGCCGCCGGCGCGCGCACGGATGCGGCCGAAGTTGTGCTGCAGGGCGTTGGTATCGATGACGGCGCGGATGTGGCCGCTCACCGCAACACGCCCTCCGCGTAGCTGTCGGGGAGGTAGTTGGCGAAGCGCGTGAACTGCCCCTGGAAGGTGAGCAGGAAGGTGCCGATCTCGCCGTTGCGGTGCTTCACCAGGTCTATTTCCGCGACGCCCTTCTTGGTGGTGTTGCGGTCGTAGACCTCTTCGCGATAGATGAGCAGGATCAGGTCCGCGTCCTGTTCGAGAGATCCAGATTCGCGCAGGTCCGACATCACCGGCCGCTTGTGCTCGCGCTGCTCGACCGCACGGTTGAGCTGCGAGAGTGCGATCACCGGCACCTGCAGCTCCTTGGCGAGCGCCTTGAGGCCGCGCGAGATCTCGGCAATCTCGGTGGCGCGGTTTTCCCGCGTGCCCGGCACGTACATCAGCTGCAGGTAGTCGACCACGATGAGATTCAAGCCGTGCTCGCGCTTGACGCGCCGCGCGCGGGCGCGCAGCTCCGTGGGGTTGAGGGCCGGAGTCTCGTCGACGAAGATCTTGGCCTCCGACAGCTGGCTGGTCGCGCCGGTGATGCGCACCCAGTCGTCGTCGGAAATGCGGCCGCTGCGCAGACTGTTGAGCGGCACGCCCCCGATCGAGGACAGCATGCGGGTGATGACCTGCTCGGCGGGCATTTCCATGCTGAAGAGCGCCACCGAGGCGCGGGTGCCGGGGTGCACGGCCGCGTATTCGGCCATGTTCACGGCGAGCGTGGTCTTGCCCATCGAGGGCCGTCCGGCGACGATCATCAGATCCCCGCCGCGCAAGCCGCCGGTGAGCTTGTCGAAGTCGGTGAATCCGGTCGGCAGGCCGCGCAGCTTGTCGGGATTGTTGTGCCAGTCATCGATCTGATCGATGACACCCGGCAGGAGCTGGCGCACCGGCACCGCGCCGTCGCGCTTGCGGAAGCTCCCTTCGGCGATATCGAAGACACGCTGCTCGGCGCGGTCGACGAGCTCGCGCGCGGTCTCGCCATCGTTGTTGAACACGGCGGAGGCGATGTCGGTGCCGGCGCGGATCAGCTGCCGCAGCAGCGAGCGCTCGCGCACGATGTCCGCGTAGGCGCGCGCGTTGGCGGCCGTCGGGGTATCCCGTGCCACCGAGCTCAGGTAGGCGAGGCCGCCGGCCGGCTCGAGCTTGCCGGTGCGCTCCAGCTGCTGAGACACCGTCACCACGTCGCAGGGCTTGCCTTCGCCGGCGAGCGTGCCGATGGCGGCAAAGATCAACTGGTGATCGGGACGGTAGAAGTCCTCCTGCGTGATGACGTCCGCGACATTGTCCCAGGCCACCGGATCGATCATCAGGCCGCCCAGCACCGCCTGCTCGGCCTCGACCGAATGCGGCGGTACGGGCGCGTCCAGCAGTGCGACCGAGCCCGAATCCGAGCGCGCCTTGGCGGAACCGGCCACCGCGATTGTGCCTCCCGCTCGGCGCTACTCTTCCGCCACGATCGTCACGTGCAGCGGCACGTCGACGTCGGCGTGCAGATGCAGGTTGATCAGGTGCTCGCCCAGCATACGCAGCGGGCCGGTCGGCAGGCGCACTTCACTGCGCTCGATGTTGAAGCCATCGCGCGTGCAGGCCTCGGCGACGTCGCTGGTGCCGATCGAGCCGAACAGCTTCCCCTCGGTGCCGGCCTTGGCATGAATGACGAGCTTGAAATCCCTGATGGCGGCCGCCCGCTCCTCCGCGGAAACCAGCTGCTCGCGCGCCAGGCGCTCGAGCTCGGTGCGGCGTGCCTCGAAGCGCGCAATGTTCTCGGGAGTCGCCAGGGTCGCCTTGCCCTGCGGCAGCAGAAAATTGCGGCCGTAGCCGGAGCGCACCTTCACGCGCTCGCCGATGTTGCCGAGATTGGCGACCTTCTGCAGGAGAATCACTTCCATCGAGGTGGCCTCAGTGCTGATCGGTGTAGGGCAGCAGCGCCAGAAAGCGCGCCCGTTTGATCGCCACCGCTAGCTGGCGCTGATAGAAGGATTTCGTGCCGGTGATGCGGCTCGGAACGATCTTGCCCGTCTCGGTGACATAGCCCTTCAGGGTGGCGAGATCCTTGTAGTCGATCGACTTCACGCCTTCGGCGGTGAAGCGGCAGAACTTGCGGCGACGCGAGAAGCGGCTGCCGCCGCCGCTCCCGCGCTGGTCTCTGGACATTGCCATGGCTGTTATTCCTCGAATACGTCAGTTGCTGACATGCCGGTGCGGATGCGCACCGCGCTCACACGCTCTCGGCGACCGAGTTGTCTTCGTCGTCGGGCGGCGCGACGCCGTCGTCGCGCGCGCGGTCGCGGCGCCGACCACCCTCGCCCTCCTCGTCCGCGGCCTTCGCCATCGGGGAGGGCTCGGTCACGGCGGCATCCATGTTCACCACCAGATGACGCAGCACCGCGTCGCTGAAGCGGAAGGAGCCGGTGAGCTCGCCGAGCGTCTTCTGATCGGTCTCGATGTTCATCAGTACGTAGTGTGCCTTGTGCACCTTGGCGAGCGGATAGGCGAGCTGGCGGCGCCCCCAGTCCTCCAGGCGGTGAACGTGGCCGCCGCCGGCGGCGATCATGCCCTTGTAGCGCTCGATCATCGCGGGCACCTGCTCGCTCTGATCCGGATGCACCAGGAAGACGATCTCGTAATGCCTCATTGTGTGCTCCTTGCGGATTGAGCCGCCCGGATTCAAGGCTCGCCCGGTGCGGCAAGGAGATGCGCGGACGGATAAAAAGGGGCGCGAAGCATACTGAAACCGCCTCGCCGCTGCAATGCCACGGAACCACGCTCAGTGCGCCTGCCTCTGGCGCACCGCCTCGTACAGCAGCATACCGGCGGCCACCGACACGTTGAGACTCTCGACCGCGCCGAGCTGCGGCAGCCTGACCAGAAAATCGCAGGTCTGTCGCGTCAGGTGCCGCAAGCCGGTGCCTTCGGCCCCGAGCACCAGCACCACCGGCCCCAGGAGATCCGCCTGGTGCGCACCCTTGTCCCCCGCGGCGTCCGCGCCGATGACCCACAGACCCGCCTGCTTGAGGAGCCTCAGGGTGCGCACCAGGTTGGTCACTGCGACCACGGGGGTCGTTTCCGCCGCGCCAACCGCCACTTTGCGTACGGTGGGCGTGACCTGCGCGGCCCGGTCGCGCGGCACGATCACGCCGAGTGCGCCGCAGGCATCCGCGCTGCGCAGACAGGCGCCGAGATTGTGCGGGTCCTGCACGCCATCGAGCGCCAGCAGCAACGGAGCGCTCACGTTCTGCAGAGCCGCTAGCAGCTCATCCTCGCTCCAGGGCGGCAGTGGCGTGATGTCGGCGGCTACACCCTGATGGGCGACGTCGCCCAGCAGCTGCTGCAGCGCGCGCAGCTCGACGCGCTGCACCGGTCGATGGTGGCGCCGCGCCAGCTCGTCGATGGCGCGCACGCGCGGATCGTCGCGCTGCTGCGCAATGCGCACGCCGTGCACGCGCTCGGGATGGCGCTCCAGCATGACGCGCACCGCGTGCAGGCCGTAGATCGTGTCGGTGCCCTTCATCGCGGTGCTCGCCGCCACGGCCGGTCGCCCGCGGCTAGGCCTCTTCCGCCAGCGCGAGGTCGACCAGGCCTTCGATGGGATTCACGGCGGTCACCAGCACCCGCACGTGCGCGCCGGTGCGCAGCCGCCGTCCCGTGCGCCGGCCCCGCCAGGCGTGACCGTCGTCCTCCATGACGTACTGATCATCCCGCAGGTTGTCGATGTGCAGCAGGCCGTCCACGGCGACGTCCAGGATCTGCACGAAGCAGCCGAACTCCACGACGGTGGTGATCAGCCCCTGGAACGTCTGCCCGATGCGCTCCTTTAAATAGGTGCATTTGAGGAATCCGGAGACGTAGCGGTCCGCCTCATCGGCACGCTTCTCCAGCCGCGAGGTGCTCTCACCCAGAGCACTGAGCTCCGCGGTCGCGTAGCGCACGCCCGAGCCGCCCTGGGCTCCGATCAGCGCCTTGAGGGTCCGGTGCACGACCAGGTCCGGGTAGCGGCGGATGGGTGAGGTGAAATGCGCGTAGTGAGTGAGCGCCAGTCCGAAGTGTCCGATGTTGGCCGGCTGATAGACCGCCTGCGGCATCGACCGGATCACCAGCGACTCTACGAATGCGCGCTCCGGCGCGTTGCCCACGCGCTGCGCGATCGCCTGCAAGTCCCGCGTGGTCACGGTCTTCGGTATGCGGGCATCGATGCCCAGTGCTTTAAGGGTTGCCGTGAGGCGCTCGAGCTTCTCATCCTCCGGCTGGCCGTGCACCCGATAGAGCGTCGGAACGTGCGCCTTCTCGAGCGCCTCGGCCACCGCGACGTTCGCCAGAATCATGCACTCCTCGATGAGGCGGTGCGCATCGTTGCGTGCGCGCAGCTCGATGGCGCGCACCCGCTCGCCGGCGTCGATGACGAATTCGGCTTCCGCCGCATCGAAATCCAGCGCACCCCGGTGGCCGCGCGCCTTGTAGAGCGCGCGGTAGACATCGACCAGCACCATGAGAGGCTCGAGCAGCGGACCGAGCTGGGTGCGCGCCGCCGGCCGGCCCACGAACAACGCGTCGTTCGCGAGGGTGTACGTGAGGCGCGCCGCCGAGCGCATCACCGCCGGATAGAAGCGTGCGTTCTTGAGGGCACCGCCGCGGCTGACCACCATGTCCGCGGCAAAGCACAGGCGATCGACCCGCGGCGCGAGCGAACACAGGTGATCCGACAGCGCGGTAGGCAGCATCGGCAGCACGCGCGTGGGGAAGTAGACCGACGTACCGCGCATCTGCGCTTCGGCATCCACGGCACTCCCCGGCCTCACGTAGTGACTCACGTCGGCGATCGCCACGATGAGGCGCAAGCCCCCGGCGTGCGGCTCGGCATACACCGCATCGTCGAAATCGCGCGCATCGTCGCCATCGATGGTGACGAGCGGAAGCTCGCGCAGATCCACGCGCTCGTTCGCTTCGCGCGTATCGACCTGGTCACCGTGCGCCTGCGCCTCGCGCAGCGCCGCGGCCGGAAACTCGTGCGGCAGATCGAAGCGTGCGATCGCCGATTCGGTGGCGAGCTCGACCGGCCGATCCGGGTCCAGACGCTTGCCGATCACCGCGTGGGCGCCAGAAGCCGAGCCGGCGTGACGCGTGATCCGGGCGATCACCCAATCGCCGCTGCGCGCGCCGTGCAGGTCCTGCGGCGCCACCGCACAGCGCAGCTGCAGGCGCCGATCCGCTGCGTTCACCCAGGCGCTGCGCCCCTGCACCTCCACGGTGCCGAGAAACGCACTCACCCCGCGCTCCAGCACCTGCTGCACCGCGCCCGACCAGCGATCGGTCGCATCACGCGACACCTTCACGCGCAGCCGGTCGCCGTGCATCACGCCACGCATTTCCGGCGGCGGCAGAAACACGCTTTCCTTGAATCCCTCCACGCGCAGGAACCCGTAGCCGGCGCGATTGGCGCTGACCGTGCCCTCAACGAGCGAGCCCGGCCTCACGTTGGAATCAGGCGGCACGGACCTTCCGGCGCGCACGCTCGAGCGCGCGCCGTGGCCCGTGGCCTCGGCCCGCCCGCCGCCCCCGGATGTAGCGCCGCGCGACCTGCCACCGCGGCTCTTCGACGCCGCACCAGCGCCGCGGTCGCGCGGGCCGAACTTTCCTCTACGCGCCTTCAATTGACAGCCCCCGGACCCGTGCGTACATTTCGCGGCCTTCCTCGCCTGCCCGGGTGGCGGAATTGGTAGACGCACTAGTTTCAGGTACTAGCGGGTAACACCGTGGAGGTTCGAGTCCTCTCCCGGGCATTCTTTCTTATTTTTCAATTTATTATGAGTTTGTATAAATGTCATTTCGAGTACCGTAAGGCTCGCACTTCTGTTTGGCACTATAGAGGATCCGGGTACCGAGCACGTACCCAAACTCTTTCCGCAACTCCGCTGATTAGCGGTCTGATATGGCCTGACCTGTCAAGTGGCACAACGCATCTTCCTCGCATTTTCTTCACGATAATGATCTGAGGCAACAAACAGGCGGACGAGCAACGCGACGCGCAGGCAGTCATGGCGACGATGGATCACACTGATATCCGCGGATTGGTTACCGACACTTCATCTATCCGTCGCGGGGCTGCCTACACTCTAGGGTCGGGGATCATCGCGATGGATGCCCACATAGACCGCTCGAGGATTCCCCTCATCGGGCCTGCGCATCGCGTTGCGCCTCCGCTGTTAGGTGTGGAGCTTAGATTGTTCGGTCGTGTAGTGTGACCTCCCGATGTGTTGGCCTGGCTGGTATTCGCTGTGAGTTCAGGTCGCCAGTTTCACCTGCCGGGCGATATCCCAGAGAAAACCGGCGAGCTCTCGAGCAATGGCGACGCAGATCTTGTTCGGGTGCAGCTTGCGCGAGCTCAAGCGCCGATAGCGGTGCGCCAGGCGCAGCTGTGCCCGCCAGGCGATCTCGCGCACCGCTTTGGGTTGACCCTCCTGGCGGATCTGCAGAACGCGACTGAGGCGCGCGGGGAAGCGGTAATTCCACGCCGCTTCCACCAGCACCCGCCGCGCATGGCTGTTGCCGGTCTTGGTGATATCCCCCTGGCGGCGGGTGTCGCCGGTGGAGTACTCCGAGGGCACCAGGCCCAAAAATCCCATCAGCTCGGTGGGGTGGGCAAAGCGGCCGAAGTCGCCAATCTCGGCGGTGAGCGTTACGGCGGCCACAAAATCAATGCCGCGCAGAGTGGCAAGCCCCGCCACGAGCGGCTTCAGGCGCCAGTGCTCGGCTTGGGTGCGCAGCGCTTCGGTCAGCCGCTCGACCCGCTCATGCCCTTCGCGCACCGCCTGACGATATTCGGCAAAGGCGATGTCCTGCGCGGGGTGGGCAAAGCTCACCGCCGCCAGATAGCGCTCATGGGCGAGCGTCCAGGAACTCTTCCCGCCGTAGCGATGACCGTGCCGCAGCAGCAGCGCCTTCAGTTGCTGGCGGGCTTTCAGCCGCGCTCTCACGCCATCCTCGCGCGCCCGCGACAGATCCCGCATCGCCTCATCGCCTTCATCGGGCACGATCACCTTCACCAGATCGCCCGAGCGTGCCAGGCGCGCCAAGGTGAGTGCATCGCGGCGATCGGTCTTGATGCGCTCCCCGGGACGGCGCGCGATCTTGCCCGCCCCGACCACCTCGCAGCTATAGCCGCGCGAGCGCAGCTGTCGGGCCAGTCCATAGCCGCAGGGGCCTGCCTCGTACACCACCAGCATCGTCTCGGGTTTGCCCAGACTCTTCAGTGCCTTGAGCAGTTGCCCCAGATCCGGGTTCTCCCGTCCAGCCTCAGCCTCCCCTATCGCGGTGGAATCCTTGTGAACGTCCAATCCGACGAACGAAGTGATAGTCTCACTCACGGGTCTGCCTCCTCTGAATGTTTGCGGCAACACGCCCTCGGGCGTTTCCGCATGTGGCTCGGCGCACTTCGGTGCGCAACCCACGATACTGGAGGCAGACCTCTTACCCTTCACTCTCCGCATGACCCTGACTCCACCAAGTCAGGCCATGATGTCTAGATCGCGGCGCTCTCGTAACTAACGCGGCGCCCTGCGCCGATCTGTCGCGCGCATCGATGGCGCACGTTTTTGACCTTATGCTCTCTAAGAAGCCTCGTATCCCCGACAGCTCTCCCCACGGCTGCCATGCGGAGCTGCCGTATATCGCCGGTACGCAAGCGTGGGAGGGAGTTGCTAGGCGGAGTTCTGTTTTCAGCCGCTCGACGAACCGCACCATGTCAATGGCCATTCGCTCATGGGTGCCGGTGCCAATGGGCGCGACACCCTCTGTCGCTTCGATCTTGAACTCAATGCGGCGACCATCGACCTTGGCCGCTCCTTAAGGAAGGGCTTGATCGCGTTGAGAGCAGCGTTCTCCATGGCCATGATCATGACCGGTGTCGCCAATACGGGTGGCAAAGTAGCGTCCTTGAAGCGATTGGCAAGGTGTTCAGCGGTTACCACCAGCGTGAATGAACCGTTGGGTCCTACCGGTACAGACGCCATGAGATTGTTCCTGGGGACTTGTTACGCCGCAAGAACTGTGCACAACGAACCGTGCACGGCGCCTTCTGCCAAGGCTGCGAGCTGCTTCCCGGAAGAGAACGCGCCGCTCATAA
>VBMV01000014.1 GCA_005878835.1 Gammaproteobacteria bacterium
AGTGCCGCGGCCGGCACATCGCTCTCCGCGGGATGCAGGGCCGCCGAGAGCTCGATATTCGGCGAACCGAGCTGCCGGGCGAACTCCAACCACTCCTCGATGGCCAGATCCGGGTCGGCGTCCCGCCGGTCGCGCGGAGTCAATTCCTGTAACGCGGCCGTAAGTATGCTGAGCCTCATGGGTCGCGGCCTGAACTCTCTCGCTGGCGATTTCGGTTCTGGCGACCTTGTGCGTTCGATCAAGATGACGTGCTCCGTGCATGGGCGTAGGTGACCGCCTCGTTGCGGAACGCCGCGGCGAACAGCGCGAACACGGCGGCCGCGAAGCCGGCTGGATACAGCCAGATGGACTGCCAGTCGTGCGCGCCGCCGGCGGCGTACCGGTCGGCGATGAGGCCGGCGGCCCAGAACCCGATGAGCATGCCGACACCGTAGGTCGCCAGCGTGATCAGGCCCTGGGCTGCGGCCTTGTGCCGCCCGCCCGCCTTGGAATCGGTGTAGATCTGGCCGGACACGAAGAAGAAGTCGTAGCAGGCGCCGTGGAGCGCAATGCCGAGGATCAGCATGAACGCCAGCTATACCGAGCGGCCCACGCGAACATGCCGAGCAGGAGCGTGGTCTTCATGCCGAAGGTCTTCAGGAACACCGGGATCAGCAGCATGAACGCGACTTCCGACATCTGCCCGATGGTCTGCTTGCCCGTCGCGTTGGCGACGTGAATCTCGGTGAGAAACTGATTGGCGTTCTGGTAGTAGAAGGCCAGCGGGATACAGATCAGGATCGAGGAGACGAAGAACACGGCGAAGTTCCTGTGTCGCAGCAGCGCCAGTGCATCGAGGCCGAGAAGGCGCCCGAGGCGTGGCGATTCCCCGGGTTCCCGCAGCGGCGGCGTGCGCGGCAGGGTGAAGCTGTACAGGCCGAGCACGAGGGAGGCAATCGAGGACATGAGGAATGTCTTGCCGAGCAGGCCTCGTGCGAGGCCGCCACGCGAATCCCAGGCGAAGCCGTAACTGATCAGGAGCCCCGCGACGATCCAGCCGATCGTGCCCCACAGGCGAACGCTGCCGAAGTGCCTGGCGGGCTCGTCCATCTGGCGGAAGGAGATGGTGTTGACCAGCGCCAGCGTCGGCATGTAGAGAATCATGTACGCGAGCACGCAGGGATAGAAGGCCTGGAAGTGCCGCGTGCTGAACAGCGCGTACAGCAGCAGGCCGCCTGCGATGTGAATGGCACCGAGCAGGCGCTCGGCATTGAAGTAGCGATCCGCGATGAGCCCGACGATGAAGGGGGCGATGATGGCGCCCCAGGATTGCGTGGAATAGGCGAGCGCGGTCTGTGCGCCGCTCGCGTGCAGAGTCGACGCCAGGTAGCTGCCCAGCGTGACGAACCAGCCGCCCCAGACGAAGAACTCCAGGAACATCATGGTGCAAAGACGCACTCGGATGAGTCGGGTCAATGGGCTTTCCTGGAAAAGCAGCTGGATGATCCCCGTCCGGTATTATGCCGACCCGAGGGCGACAGCACATGGCGCGCTGCGGGGGGACGCTATGGGCACTGATTGCCGGACTCATGCTCGCATCCTGTGGCGCGGCGGCCCCGGAGGGGCGCGCGGCGCCACCGCAAGGGGAGCGCCTACGTGGCCTTTGCCTTACCCTGACCTGACTTCACAAAGACGACCATGACCAGCTGTACCCGCAGACGCTTCCTCTCACAGACGGGTCGATACGCCGCCGCCGCGCTCATCGCGAACGGCCTGCCGCAAGCGATCCGTGCGACACCACTCGGCAAACCCGTCGGAATCCAGCTTTACACCGTCAAGGAGGAGATCGGGCGGGATCCCGCCGGTACGCTCAGGCAGCTTCGACGGATCGGGTTTGGCGAAGTCGAGACCGCGGGGTTCGGTCAGCTCTCCGCCGGGCAGTTCCGTCGGTTGCTCGACGAGGCGGGTCTCGCATGTCCCAGCGCGCATCTTCAGCTCGACATGAGAAATCTGGATTCGGCCTTCGCCGACGCGCACGCCCTGGGCGCACAGTACGCTGCCAGTGGATCGCTGCGCTCGCTGGCGGCCGATCCGAAGTCGCCGTCCGGCGTGCCGCAGGCCGGCATGAGCGCCGAGGAGGCCAAGCGCACCGCGGAGCTCGCCAACCACATCGGCGAGCAGGCCGCGCGCGCCGGTCTTCAGTACGTCTATCACAATCACGACTTCGAATTCGTCGCCGAGCGTGGCGCCAGCGTCGGCTACGACCTGCTG
This sequence comes from Gammaproteobacteria bacterium, assembly GCA_005878835.1. Classification (GTDB taxonomy): domain Bacteria; phylum Pseudomonadota; class Gammaproteobacteria; order Steroidobacterales; family Steroidobacteraceae; genus 13-2-20CM-66-19. The sequence continues at coordinate 2,251 of VBMV01000014.1, forward strand.
CTGCGGGAAACCGATCCGCGGCTGGTTCAATTCGAGATCGACTGTGGCTGGATGATTTTCGCGGGCCGCGATCCGGTCGACTATTTCGGCAAGTACCCGAACCGCTTTCCGATGATTCACGTCAAGGACTTTGTGCGCGACAGCGAGCCTGCGGGTGCGAAGCTCGGCGCGATGCGCGGGGCGGAGCTCGGTCGCGGCGTGGTGGACTATGGGCCGATCTTGGCCGCCGCGGAAAAGGCGGGGCTCCGACATTACTTCTTCGAGCAGGAAGGTCCGTTCCACGTGGCTCCGATGCAGGCCGCGCAGGTGGCGTACGACTACTTGCGCGCCATCCGCTGATCCGGTGCAATGCACGATGCAACCCGTGCAGGCTCAGGGCAGTTGAGAGCGCTTGTGGACGACCACTCCTACGATGCAATCGTCGTCGGTACGGGCATCAGCGGCGGCTGGGCCGCCAAGGAGCTGACCGAGAAGGGCCTGAAGACCCTGGTGCTCGATCGCGGGCGCATGGTCCGGCATGGCGACTATCCGACCGCCATGAAGGATCCCTGGGAGCTGCCCTACGGGGGCCGCGCCACGCAGGAGGATCTCAGGCGTCACGCCATCGGCGCGCGCAGCAACGTGATCACGCAGGCCTCCAAGCACTGGTTCGTCGACGACCTGGACAATCCGTACATCGAGATTCAGCGCTTCGACTGGATACGCGGCTACCAGGTCGGCGGGCGCTCCATCATGTGGGGCCGGCAGAGTTATCGCTGGAGCCCGATGGACTTCGAGGCGAATGCGCGCGAGGGCATCGCGGTCGACTGGCCGATCCGCTATCACGATCTCGCCCCCTGGTACGATCATGTCGAGGGCTTCATCGGCGTCAGCGGTCAGGCCGAGAATCTGCCGCAGCTTCCGGACGGGAAGTTTCTGCCGCCGATGGAGCTCAATTGCGTGGAGCAGCGCTTGCGGCGCGTGCTGGCGGACAGATTCGGCCGCACGCTCACCATCGGGCGAGCGGCCCACCTGACCGCGCCGCTCGCGCACAGCCCGCAGCGCGGTACCTGTCAGTATCGCAACCTGTGCATCCGCGGCTGTCCCTTCGGCGCCTACTTCAGCAGCAATTCCAGCACGCTGCCGGCCGCCGAGCGCACCGGCAACATGACACTCATTCCCAATGCGATCGTGCATGAGCTGATGTACGACGCAAGAGGCGCTCAGGCGCGTGGCGTGCGCGTCCTCGATGCACAAAGTGGTGCGCAGACCGAGTACCTGGCGCGGGTGATCTTCCTGTGCGCCTCCACCTTCGGCTCGGCTTTCATACTGCTGAATTCGGTTTCCAGCCGCTTTCCAAACGGCTTCGGCAACGACAGCGGCGAGCTCGGCTGCAACATCATGGACCATCACCTCGATGTCGGCGCCGGCGCGCGGGTGGACGGGTTCGAGGACCGCTACTACAGCGGGCGCCGTCCGAACGGCTTCTATGTGCCGCGTTATCGCAACCTGGGCGCCGACAGGCGCGACTACCTGCGCGGCTTCGGTTACCAGGGCGGCGCGGCGCGGCTCGACTGGACCCGCCTGATGCATGAGGCGACGCTCGGCGCGAGCCTGAAAGCCAAGGCGGCCGCGCCCGGACCGTGGTATGTGTGGATGGGTGGCTTCGGCGAGGTGCTTCCGTACCACGACAATCGCGTCACACTCGATCGCACGCGCAAGGACAAGTTCGGCCTGCCGGTACTGGCGTTTGATGCCGGCCTGAAGGAGAACGAGCTGCGCATGCGCAAGGACATGAAGAACGACGCCGCGGAGATGCTGGAGGCGGCCGGTTACCGCGACATACGCCCCTTCGATCAGCCGATTGGCCTCGGTCTCGGCATTCACGAAATGGGCACGGCGCGCATGGGAAGGGACCCGAAGACCTCGGTGCTGAACGGGTGGAATCAGCTGCACGCCTGCAAGAACGTCTACGTCACCGACGGCTCCTGCATGACGTCCGCGGCGTGCCAGAACCCCTCCCTGACTTACATGGCGCTCACGGCCCGCGCGGCGAACCACGCCGTCGATGAGCTCAAGCGAATGAACATCTGAGGAGTGCAACCGTGAACCGCCGCGAAGCCCTGCAACAGGTCACCTGGCTGATGGGCGGCCTGTCCGCCCCGGCGGTGCTCGGCGTGCTCGACGGCTGCCGGGCGGCGGAGAATGCGGCCTGGAAGCCGCAGTTCCTGAGCGAGGGGCAGGCGGAGCTGGTCGCCGAGGTCGCGGAGATCATGATTCCGCGCACCGCCACGCCCGGGGCAAAGGATGTCGGCGTGCCGGCGTTCATCGACGCCATGTTGAAGGAGACCTACCCGCGGGAGGATCGCGAGCGTTATGTGAGCGGCCTCGAGGCATTCGATGCGGCCGCGCGGGCCGCGCACGGCGAGGGGTTTGTGCGGCTCGACGCGCCACAGCGGCTGGCGCTCGTGCAACGCTTCCACGATGCCGCGCTGGCCGAGGAGGGCGCGGCGGGGCCACAGGCGCGCACCTTGCAACGGCCCTTCATCCTGATGACCAAGGAGCTCGCGTTGCTCGGCTTCTTCACGTCGCGAGTCGGTGCCACGCAGGTCCTGCAGTACGTCGCGATACCGGGGTCCTATCACGCCTGCGTGCCGCTCGTGCAGGCCGGCAACGGCAAGACCTGGGCGGTCGAGCCGGGCGGGCGCTTTTGAGCGGTGGCGACGAATTTCATGGCACCACACGGCGTGCCGTGCTCGGCGGCATGGCCGCTGCCGGTGCCCTCGGAAGCGCGTCTGCGCTATCCGCCGTTGCAGCCCTCGCACCGGCCATCACGGGGCGGCTGAAGCAATCGGTGTGCCGCTGGCCGTTCAGGAGCTTTGCGCTGCCGGAGCTATGTCGAGGCGCGAAGGCCGTCGGTCTTGCTGCGATCGATCTGCTGCACGCGGACGAGTGGTCGGTCGTCAGCGATTGTGGGTTGTCCGTGTCGATGGGCTATCCGAGCCGGCGCGAGACGCTCATCGAGACGGGCTTCAACGACCCGGTCAACCACGCGATGCTGCTGAAGGAGCTCGAGGTCGCGATTCCACTGGCCGCCCGCGCGCACGTGCCGAACCTCATCGCCATGTTCGGCAAGCGCAACGCTTTGATCGAGCGCAGCGCTGCCATCGACAACTGCATTGCCGGGCTCGCGAGGATTGCCCCGCTTGCCACGGCATCAGGTGTCACGATCTGCGTCGAGCTGCTCAACAGCAAGGTCGATCACCCGGGGTATGAGGGCGATCACACCGCCTTCGGCGCCGCGGTCATGCAGGGCGTGAGCTCCCCGCACGTGAAGCTCTTGTACGACATCTACCACATGCAGATCATGGAAGGCGACGTGATCCGCACCATCCGCGACAACATGCAATGGATCGGGCACTTTCACACGGGCGGCGTGCCGGGCCGCCACGAAATCGACGCCACCCAGGAGCTCAACTACCGCGCGATCGCGCGGGCCATCGCGGACGTGGGCTTCCGGGGTTACCTGGCACACGAGTTCGTGCCGACGCGCGCGGACCCGTTCGCCTCGCTCGCAGAAGCGGTTGGGATCTGCTCGGTGTGACCTACAGGTCCATCCAGACCGACCCGGCCCGCGAGCTCGCGACCGCCTGTGCAACGAAGCGCAAGCCGCGCAGCCCGTCCTGTACCCCGGGATAATCCCGCACGGGGGGCTGTCCGCGTTCCACGCGACGCACGTCGTCCATGAAGTTACGGTAGATGTTCGCAAAGGCCTCGAGGTAGCCCTCCGGGTGTCCGGCCGGCACCCGGGTCGCCGCTTTGGCTGACGGGCTCAGGTAACCGTGACCCGTCGATAAGCGCTCCCAGGGGCGGCCGGCGGGCTTATAGATGAGTGTGTTCGGGTCCTGCTGATGCCACTCCAGGCCCGCCTGGGATCCGTAAACCCGAATCGAGAGCCTGTTCTCCTCGCCGCAGGCGACCTGCGAGCACACGAGCGTCCCCTTCACCCCGCCACCCAGGCGCACCAGGATATTGGCGTCGTCGTCGAGGCGACGTCCGGGCACGAAGGAGCTCAGGTCCGCACACAGGGCCTCGATGTGACGGCCTGTCACGAACTCGAGCAGATTCTGGGCGTGAGTACCGATGTCGCCCACGCAACCACCGAGGCCGGCCCGTGCCGGATCGGTTCTCCAGGCGGCCTGCCTGTTGCCGCGGCTCTCCAGAGGCTCCATCAGCCAGTCCTGGGTGTATTCGACCATGACCTTGCGAATCTCGCCCAGCTGCCCGCCACGCACCATCTCACGTGCCTGGCGTACGGTGGGGTAGCCGGTGTAGTTGTGCGTGAGCGCAAACAGCGTCGGGCCGGCGGCAAGGAGGCGAACCAGCTCTTCCCCCTCGGCGAGCGTCAAGGCGAGGGGTTTGTCACAGACGACATGAATGCCCGCCGATAGGAAGGCCCGCGCTACCGGATAATGCAGATCATTCGGGGTTGCGATGATGACAAAGTCGATGCCGTTCCTGTCGGCTGCCTCGGACGAGGCCATGTCCGCATAGGAGGTATAGGCGCGCTCGAGAAACCAGGCCGCAGCACTTTCGCGGGCGATCTCGGGGTGAGAAGACATTGCACCCGCGACGACCTGTGCCTGGCCGTCGAGCTCGGCGGCAATGCGATGCACCGATCCGATGAATGCGCCACGCCCCCCGCCGACGATACCGGCACGCAGGCGGCGCAGGGGTTGGGGGGTTGCAACCTTGCTCATATCGGACGCATCTCAAGGTATGAAAGTCGATTGCCTGGGCGCTGCGGGCGGCTCCGGGAAGTCTAAGCGTGAGACCGGCGGGAATCGATAGCTGCGGAAGATGACGTCGATGGCGTGCTTTGTTAGTGTATCGAGGCACTTGCGAACAGGGACTTCGCTCCAGCCGGCGCCGCAGAATGAAATTCCTGCCTCTCATCTGGTCCGGCATCTGGCGTAAGCCGGGACGCACGATCCTCATCTTCCTCCAGGTGGGCGTTGCCTTTGCGCTGTTCGGCGTGCTGCAGGGCCTGAAGACCGGCGTCCAGCATGCGGTCGATGCTGCGCGGGCGGACCTGCTCATCGTGCACAGTCGCCTGAGTCTCATCATGGAGGGGCTGCCCATCAGCCTGCTCGGGCCGATCCGCTCGGTGCCGGGAGTGGGCGTAGCGATCCCCGTGGAACTGTTCGTCTGTCACTACCAGAAGCCCGAGCAGGGAGTCCTCAGCGTGGCGGTGACGCCCGACAAGGACTGGACGACGGCCTTCACCTTCGCGATCGCGCCCCAGGATCTCGATGCCTTTGCCAAGTCGCGTACCGCCGCGTTGGTGCTGGAAGCCACGGCGAAGAAATACGGGTGGAAGATCGGGGACCGGATCCCGCTCATCTGCCGTACGGTGCAGAAGAACGGCTCACCAAACTGGACCTTCGAGGTCGTGGGGACCTTCACCGACAGCGATTTCGGCGGCGGCGGCGACAAGATCATCATGAGTTTCCCGTACTACGACGAGGCGCGCGCGACCGGCAGGGGGACGGTAAATCACATCAACGTTTCGGTGACCGATCCGAACCTCGCCGTGCCGGTAGCCGACGCGATCGACCGGCTCTCGGCCAACTCCTCGCACGAGACCAAGACCGAGTCGATCCGTGAGCTCGCCCAACAGCAGGTGCAGCAGATCGGCGATTTCGACTTTCTCATCCGCGCGGTGGTGAGCGCGGTGCTGGCGGCGCTGCTCTTTGCGATCGCCACCATGATGGTGCAGTCGGTACACGAGCGCACTTCCGAGCTTGCAGTGCTCAAGACCATCGGCTTCACGGACCGTGCCGTGTTCATGCTCATTCTGGCGGAGGCCCTTAGCGTTTGTATCCTGGCTGGCGCCTTCGGGCTCGCACTGGCCACTGCCGCTTTGCCGATCGCGGCGCGCGTGGTAACCGGATTGTCGATGCCGAAGATCACGCTCGCGATCGGTCTGGGCTTTGCAGTGCTGGTGGCGCTGATAAGTGCGGCGGTGCCGGCGCTGCTCGCGGCGCGCCTCAGGGTTTCGACCGCACTGGCCGAGCGCTAGAAAGAACGTCATGAATTTCCTGCGCCAGTCGACTGCCCTGCTGCGACTCAATCTCGGGGGTCTCGCCGCGCGCAGCGGCGCGGTACTCACGATCCTGATCGGCGTGACCTGTGCGGTGGGCGTGTTGGTCTCGATGCTGGCCATGGGAACCGGCGCGCACCGGCAGGCACTCGGCGATGTGCGCGACGACGTCGCGGTCGTTGTCAGCCGCGGAAGCAGCGATCTCGACAGCAGCGTCTCGAGAGATCAGGCGACGACGGTGGCCGACCTGCCCGGCATCTCCTTAGGGAGCGATGGCAAGCTCCTCATCGGGTATCAATCCGTCGTCATCATGGAGGGACACCGCCGCGGAACCGGTGCCAGGGTGTTCTTCCCGCTCATCGGGACGAGTCCCACCGTGACCGCCATGAGACCGGAGATACACTTCACCGAGGGACGCATGTTCCAGCCAGGGCTGCACGAGCTCGTCGCCAGCAACCCGTGCGTGCGTACGTTCACCGGCTTCGAGCTGGGCGCCGAGCGCGACGTGCGCGGGGTTGACTGGAGCGTGGTCGGGCACTTCGACCAGGGGAACAGCATGCAGTGCCAGGTGCTGGCCGACGTTGAGACTCTCATGACGGTATTCGGGCGCAACGCCTTCACGAACGTCAGCGTCGAGCTCAAGTCCCCGCGGGACTTCGATGCGTTTCGCACTGCGCTCGAGGCGAATCCCTCCCTGAACCTCGAGGCGAGGCGCGAGCGAGATCAGGTGGAGGGGAGATTCAAGGGCTTCAAGGCACTCCTCAACTTCGCCGCCTACTTCGTAGGCGCCATCATGGCGGTGGGAGCCACGCTCGGCGCCGTGAACTCGCTCTACTCGATCGTGGATGC
>VBMV01000113.1 GCA_005878835.1 Gammaproteobacteria bacterium
GAAAGGAAGGAGAAGGATTGCGTGAGCACCAGCGAAAACGGCGCCGACAGCAGGCGGTTGAACATCCCGACGACGCTCGGGGTCGGGTACTCCTTGATTCCGAGCATGGCGCCGGCACGCGTGGCAGCCGCCAGCCGGTACTCGACGGTTTCCGCGCCAAACAGCAGCCGGGTCGTCGCGAGCGCCTCGTTCAACGGCCCTGCCGGCAGTGGCACGCGCCGCCATTCACCGTTGATCAGAAGCGCGAGGTATTCGAGGAGCGAGGAACACCAGGTGTCGCCGTGGCGATAGGCAGCCAAGGCTTCCGGCTCATAACGCGCGAGCGAGGCGCGTACCATCTGCCCGAGCTTCGCGCACGCATCGAGGGCATCCCTGAGCTCGCGCTCGGGGCTCCCGGAGCTCGTGCGCGCGAGCACCCTGAAGGCCAATCCCGCCGCGATGCCCGCGAGCGGGCGGTACAGGACCGCGAGATAGATCTCGTTGACCATGAGCGTTTCGCTCGCAAGCCGCTCGCGGTATCTCGCGGTCAGGATGTCGACGAATCCACGGCCGGTGGTGACCGCGACGGCGGGACGCTCGGGACGGCGGATCACGTGCGTCCACAGGGCGATGTTGGGACTGGCGAGGTTCCGCCACAGCACATTCAGCCGCTCGTGCCAGCTGTTCAACTGCTCATCGTCGGCACTCTCGAAGCTGGCGCCGCCGAGACGGAAGGCCTGCAGGTAGTCGCCGGCGGCAGTCCTGACCACGCGGGCCGCGACGTGGGCGGTGTAGGGAATGTGCTCGGCGCTGGTGCGCTCCCGTTCCAGCGCCTGCTCGCGCCGCGCGCTCAGCATGGCGCCGCTCTCCGCCCATGAGGGGCGACGGGCACCACGGGCGCGGATCTGCGACGGCCGTCGCCGCGCGGAAGATCCAGCGTCAGCGGACTGTAGCTGCTGGCGCGCCAGAGGCGCAGGGTCGCCAGATGCGCCGGCAGGCGCGTCCTGCCCCACAGCAGCACGAGATCGAAGAACCTGGCGTCCCGGGCGCACAGCAGCGCGCAGACGCCGTGAATGGGCGCGCACATGAGGAGCGTCAGCAGATTCCGGGTCAGCAGAAACGCCTCCATCGTGAGTACGAGATTGAAGAGCAGTGCCGAGTAGGTGACGCCCCAACGCATTGGCGGCCGCGTGGCGCCGATAAACAGCGGATCGGCGGTGAGTCCGCCGTTGCGCGCGCTCAGGCTCGGGCTCATGGCGCGCCTAGACGCCGAACATGCCGCGGACCCACGTGACGATCTGCGGAGCGCCGAAGGCGATCGCAATCCCCAGGATCGCGCCAATACACCAACCCCAGGACATGCGGTTGGCCATTGCCATGGCGCCGAGCGCCATCACGAGAATGATGGCGATCGGCGTGAGCCAGGCGAGAAGGTTAGTCTGCAGGGCAGTCGCACCGGTGAGGAACGGCGAGCTCTGCGCGAGCGCCGGGATCGGCGCCCAGGCGACGAGCGCCGCGGCCGCGGCGCGCCAGGGGTCCGTCGAACGGATGGAGGCGAGGCGCATGGCGGTCTACGGCTCGCTCACGCCGCGCGCGGTCGCGGCCATACGCGGCGCGGGCTCCCCACGCCGCGCCTCGAATTCCTCGCGCTTTGCGGGCCCCGGCGCTCCGAAGCGGAAGCCGTCGACGATAAAGGAGTGGTCGTACTGCTTCTCGCCCTGCTTGTCGGTCCAGTTGTTGGCGCGCACCCGCGCCTCGACGATGAGTTGATCGCCCTTGCGCGCGTTCCGGGCGATCGCCTCACCGAGCGGGCCGAAGGCGACGAACCACAGCGTGGTGACGACCTCACGCGCGGCTCCCTCTTCGCCCTTGCCGGCGTAGTCGTTGCCGACCAGACAGAAGCGCGCGTAGCTGGTGTCGTTCTTGGCCGCCAGTTCCGGGTCGCGCGCCAGATTGCCGACCGCGGTCAGCGTGAAACTGTTCATCGCGAATGCTCCTTCCTGCCGAGTGTTGGTTTCCGGAAAGCCGGCAACCAGTCTAGTCACGCGGTCGGTGATTGGAATCGCGATTGGCGGTCTGTTTGTGCAGAAATGCGTCGCGCGCCGCGGCGCTGCCGCGCCGGCGTGCGCAAGCTCGTGTATGGTTACGACAAGCAAGTGCCGGAGGGAAGGGCAATGTCATTCGCAGAAGCGCGCAGCGAGGGGACGGTCGAGGAGTGCCTCGACGAGCTCAACGACTTGATGGCGGGGCTGCAGCGTTATTCGCCCACCGTGCTGGCGGTGGCCCTGCGCGTGCACCTGGGAACACTGCTGCAGGCGCTGCTCGAGGCGCGGCTCGGCACACGCGAAGAGGTGCGCGACTTCGTCAGGGAGCTGGAGCGGGACGCGCTGCAGTACGATGAAGAATGAAGCGGGATCGCCGCAAAGACCACGGCGAGATTGATCGATACAGCGGCTCTCAGGAGGGCGGCTTCAGGGCTTGGGCGCCCGCTGGGCCACGAGAGCGTCGAACTCGTCCACCATGTCCGGCATGCTCATGGCGATCGAGAATTCCCGGATCCAGCGACGCGCCGCGGCGACGTCCACGTCAGGGTGAGCGACCAGCAGGCCCTGCAGATCCTGAACGTCCTTGGGACGGCGGGCGATTGCCTTCATCACCAGCAGATCCTCGACACGCGGCAGCCGCACCCGGACACCGCCCACGTCGTGATTTTCACAGTTGGCAACCGCCGTACGCTCGAAAGGCAGCTCGCCGAATGTGACGTCGACGTCGATCCCGGAGGTCGTATGCCGCATGAGCAGTACGCGGCTTCGCTTCGCGAACTGCAATGCGTCTTCAATGCGAGGAAGGATCCAAGGGACGCTGGGAGGCGATCAACCACTCAGTGCCCGCCGCAGACGAGCCCATCGCTCGCGCACGAGCTGGAGCTGCGCCTCGCGATCGGGTTCCGGCCCAAAGACATGACGCGAAGCCATCAGCGAGGCAAGCTGCTGAAGCTTGGTTTCCATCGGCGTACGCCTCAGTTCCCTCGCCTCGGCCTCTCGCACCAGCTCCCAACGCCTGAAATAGGCAAGCGCTTCTTCGGGCGTGATGGCGGCCATTCCCCATTGTACTACCGCCGGGCGGGGTACGTTCCCCGCGCTGCCGCGAGGTTCGATCCGCATGTGGCGCGGGATCACGTGATTTCCCTGGTTGCTGCAGGACATGTTCCTTACTATAATCAGATTGGTAAGGAAGATGGCAGAACGTCATGAGTACCGACGCGACACTGACCAGTAAAGGTCAGACGACAATCCCCAAGCAGATCCGCGACAGCCTCCGCATGAAGGCGGGCGACCGCATGACGTTTACGCTGATGCCCGACGGCCTGGTCCTGATGCGCGTCAAGAGCAGGAGCGTGATGAGTGTCGCGGGCCGCCTGCGCAAGAAGGGACGAAAGCCGGTACCTGTTGAACAGCTCTCGCGCTGATGCTCGGGATCGACACCAACGTGCTCGTTCGCTTCCTGGTTCGCGATGACCCAGAGCAGTTCGAGCGAGCGCGGCGACTCATCAAGCGCGAGGTGGGCGGCGGCGAGACCGTACTGATCAGTCTCCTCGTGCTACTCGAGACGGAGTGGGTGTTACGCAGCCGCTATGGTGTGGCAAAGGCCGAGATTGTCGCAGCGTTGTCCGCGTTGCTGGATGCCGTCGAACTGGAATTCGAGGATGAGCCCTCCGTCGAGGAGGCTATGTTCACTTGGAAAGATTCGGCTGCTGACTTCGCCGACTGCTTGATCAGCGCCCGTCATCGTGCTCTCGGTTGCCGGGCCACCGCGACCTTCGATGCGCGGGCACGGAAGCTCTCAGGCTTCGTGGCTGTCTGACGCGCCGCCCGGACCGGACGCCTCCTGGCGCCGCCAACCCCCTCGCCGGCATTTGACTCGCCCCAAAGTCGACGCGCCTCGCCTGGAAAGCCCGTCGCTTGGCGAAGAAGGGCCGGTCGATTCGACGTGTCGCAAGAATGCGAATTTGACGACACGTTTTCTTGATGTGTCGCCGCCTGCGACATAGGACTTCCCAAGATCTACAGCCGCGAACTGGTGGACGTCGTTTTCGAGCAGCCCTACTGCCGCATAGCGAATCTCGTCGATGCGAAAATCGCCGGTCGCCAGGCCGCTTCCCGCTATCTCAAGGCGCCGGTATCGATCGGCGTGCTGCGCGGACAGGCGTTCGGCAGGGAAAAACTCTTCGTGCACCCGAAGTTGATGAATCTGCTCACGCGCGACACCAAGCACCCCGAGCCGCACCGAGAGGCCGACCACCGCTGAGCCTCACCGCTCTCCCCGCTCCCGCGAGGTGCGATCCGCATGCGGCCCGGAATCGCGTGACTCGGATTTCTCGGATTTCGACTCCGGTGCCCGCGCCGGCGGCGGCGCGGGATGCTCCTGCGGGCGGCTTGGCGGCGGCGGCGTGAAACGCTCCTGCGGGCGGCTCGGCGGCGGTGGCGTGGAACGCTCCTGCGGGCGGCTCGCCGGCGGCAGGCTCGGCGCCTCACGCACCGGCGCCGGAGGCGGTGCCGCCGCGGGCGCCGGCGGGCGATATCGCTGCTCCTGATACTGTGGCTGCTGCGCGCGCGAGGATTGCTCGACCGGTGCGGCTGCGGCCGGCGGCCTGTTGACCGGCGCGGAGGGCGGGCGGGTGTGGACGTGAGTCGGATCCTCGGCCGAGGAACCGCGCTGCTGCATCGGCAGCTGCTGCTGAGCCGAAGGCGGTCGATCGGTTCGCAACTGCGGCGTAGCCGCCTGCGATGGCGTAGCCGCCTGCGATGGCGTAGCCGCCTGCGATGGCGTAGCCGCCTGCGATGGCGTAGCCGCCTGCGATGGCGCAGCCGCCTGCGATGGCCTGCGCGGCGCGATGGAGGAATTATCACCGGTCGCAGCCGGCGGTCTGGCGGTATCGCGGGGGAGCGGCGTCAGGCGGCTGTTCTGCAGCACGCGCTCGCGATCGGCGAAGCTCGGCGCCTGCCCGCCCGCGGAAGGTGCGGGTGCGGATGCGCCCGGTCGTGTTGGGGTCGCCGCATTGCCCGGGCGAGCGCCGCCTGGGCCGCGAGCCGGTGCGCCCGCGCGCACTGCGGCTGCGCCGCCGGCAATCACCCGCACGGGCGCCACCGGCGTCGCCGGCTGCAGCCGTGCCAGGTCGGCGCGCGCGAGCGGCCGGCCGCCGTTTTGCCGGATCGCCGCCAGCTGTCTGTCGAAGGGCACCGGCGCGCGCGGCGGCGGGGTGCGCGCCACGACCGGGCGGCTCGCCAACGCCGCGGGCGGGCGGGCAACACTGCGGCCCGCATTCACTCCCAGCACGCTCTGGCGGCTGGGGACGATGGCCGGGGGCGCGCCCGTGACGGCCGTGCCCGCGAGCGCCGCCGCAGGCAGGCGCCCGAGGTGTCCGCCGACACGCTGCCCGGAGGTGAACACATTCTGCGGTACGGCGGTGACCGCACCGGCGGTGTTGTTCACGTAGTGGATGTTGGTTACGTTGTTCTGATAGACGTTAGTGATATAGGTGTTGTTCACGATCGTCGTGTTGGTCACGTTGACGTTGCGCACGTAGGTGGGGCTCACGTGATAGCCCGGCACGTAGACCTCGCGCGGCGCCAGCGGGAACCAGCCGACGTTGGCGCCGATACCTACGGAAACACCCCCGGCGGGTCCACCCACCCAGGCCACCAGCGCGGGTGCGTACACCGGACGCACGCGCCGCGGGCCCGGCACCCAGCACCAGGCGCTGTTCCACTGCACCCAGCGGCCGTAGTGAAACGGTGCATAGCCCCAGGGCGCATCATCGACCCACGTCCAACCCCAGGGCGCGATCCACACCCAGTGACCGAACCGGTAGGGCGCCCAGCCGGCCACGACCACGGTCGGCGCCCAGACGTAACCGTAGTCCGGCGTCTCCTCCCAGCGCCCGTTGGTGTCCAGATCCTGCGTGCCGGCGACGTCGTCCGCGACGTACTGGCGCGAGGGCGAGTCCTGCAGCTGACGCTCACGCCCCGCGGACCAGCCGTCCAGATCATCCGGAGCCCCCAGGGAGGCGCTCTCATAAGCGACCGTGTCCGTGCCGGTGAAGGTGACCCGCTGCTGAGTGCCGATGGCGACCGACTGCCCGCCGCCCGCGGCCTGCGCCTGCCCCTCGCTCACCTTGACGACGGTGGTGTCGCCCGTGTCGTTGACCTCCACACGATACTCGCCCGGCTGCTGCAGCGAGAGGGCGATGTTCGGAGTATCGACCTCGTAAGTCTGATTAGCCTGCAGGTCCCGCACGCGCACGATGAGGGTTCCCGCAGTGACCTGCATCTGCGCGGTGTGGTCATCGAGACTGAGGAACGAGAATCCCGTGGTGGCACCCAAGCGGATGGCCGCAGCGCCGATGTCCAGCTCGGCACGCGAGCTCTGATCCGTCCACAGCTTGTCGCCGGTCGTGAGCGGACGATTGACGCTCGCCGCGGCCCAATCCTGCACGCCCGCCGGCTGCAGGGAGACCGAGCCTTCGATCTCGCTCAGGCGCGCCACCCGTCCGGGCGGGTCGCCCTCCTCAGCCCGGGCGGCGCCCAGTGCGAACAGAGCGAGCAGCGCCAGCACTGTGAGCCGGCCCGATACACTCGAGAGGCGTGTCTTCATGATTGCTCCACTCTGAGAAGAGGAACGCAGCGCACGCCCGGCGGTGTACCCGCCGCGCGCAGTCCCGCACCGGAGGGGTCGCACCTGCGCAGGGCGCCGGCGCTCACACTCACTTATATGACGGCGGCACGCTGAACCGCCAGTGAACCACAAACGGGAACGCGGTGCGCTTTGAGGCCAGCGCTCGCCTGAGCGCCCGGCCTTGGCGTCAGCGCGCACGCACCCAGTGTGCGAGCGCCGCGAGCAGCGACCCCGCTCCCAGCCACTCGTGGGTCCGCGAAGCCGCCTCGTGCAGGGCTCCGGTCGTGTAATAGAGCGCGTAGCCGCTCGCCACCAGCAGCGCCACACTGCCGACGAGTGCGATCCCGGAGAGGCGATTGCGGGCGCTCCCCCAGCGCTCGAGGGTGTGGGCCCCGATGATCCACCCGAGGAGAAACACCCCGCCGACCGCGAGCATCCCATGCATGCGCATCAGCACCGCTTCCCAGGGATTGGGCAGTGGACCGAAGGCCGTCTGCTGCGCAAAGGCGAAATGCAGCACCAGCCACGCGGCACCGGACAGCCACAAGAGTGCGCCGAGGGTGAGAATCGCCGCGCGCAGCGACGGGGACATCGGTGCGCGAGCCCCATTGCGCGGGGCGACGGATGTGGCGCCAGGGCCCGCTTCGGAAGCCTTCACTTCAGGGCGACGCACGGCGACGGGCTGCACGGGCGCTCAGCCGGCGGCGGCCGCGGGCCGCAGCGCCACCTGCCACAGCGCCACCAGCCAGCGCACACCCGCGGTCACGTGCTCGCAGGAGAGGGTCGCCCCGGCAATGTTCTTGATGTCGGTCTGCACGCGCAACTGCCCGAGCCCCTGCCGAGCTGCAAATTGACGCCGCCAGGCATCGCTTCTGATCTCCCCGCCGTGACTCTCCCGGTAAGCGAGCACCTCGAGCGCGCTCAGGCGACCGGCGGCATCGATCCCCGCCGCGTAGGTGATGAAGTCTTCCCGTCCGATGACCTCATCGACGAACACGTAGCCGGCGAGCTCGCCCCCGCGCATCGCTTTCCAGGTGCGCAGGCTGCGGTGCGGGGGCTGCGGGCCCGCGAGGCTCGCGACCTGCTCTCGCTGCGCCGCATTCAGCGACACGACCAGCTCGCTGAACCGGTCGGCCTGCGGGAAGAGTGCCTTCTGCGCCGCTTCCACCGAGAGGTACTCCGTGGCGATGACGATCTGCACCGGCGCAGCCGTCAGCGCCGCGAGTGTCACGGCCCAACCCAACGAATGCCGATCCGGGTCGGTCATACAGGCGCGATCCTCATCGGGTTCGCCACGGCTCCAAATACGAATGCGAATGATTCGTAATCACTGTAGAATATCGGACGACGTCCCGGGGTTCAACTCCTTCCATGCGTTCCGCTGAATCGGCGCCCTCGCCTGCCCGCGCTGGGCCCGCGCCCGGACACCGCCTGCGACGGCTGCGGGTGGCACTCGGGACGTGGGTAGCGATCGAGGCGAGCGCGCAATCCGAGGCCACCGCGGCGGATGCGATCGAGGCGGCCTACGCCGCGCTCACCGAGGTCGAGCGGCGCATGCATCCCGAGCGCGAGGGGAGCGAGGTCGCCCGCATCAACTCGGCGCCACTTTGCGTGCACACGCCGATTCACGCCTCCACCTGGGAGGTGTTGAGGCTCGCGCAGCGCCTGAACGAGCTGACCCAGGGCGTGTTCGATCCGTGCCTGCCCTCGAGTCCCGGACGGATGAGCGATCTCGAGCTCTCGGGTGCCTCGGCGGGACCCTCGCCGTGGGTCGCGCGCCGCGCGAGCCTAGCACTCGATCTCGGAGGCATTGCAAAGGGCTTCGCCGTCGACCGTGCGATCGCGGCCCTGCGCGCGCACGGCTGCGATGCAGGAGGGGTGAATGCCGGAGGCGACCTGCGCCTCTTCGGTGCGCGCCGCGAGACCCTCCTGCTGCGCTACCCCGACCACAGCTACCAACCCCTGCTGTTGCAAAACGCCGCGCTCGCGGTGAGCGATCTCGATGAGCCGCGCCGACCGCCCGGACATCGTGGCTATTACGTGCGCAGCGGGGACTGTGGCGGCGCGCGCCATTACGCCGCGGTACAAGCGCCCGATGCCATGACCGCCGATGCGCTGACGAAGTGCGTGCTGTTGTGTTCGGAGGCGTGTGCCCGCCGCACTCTGGCCGAGTTGGGGGGGCGGGACCTTACGCCGGCCGCGGCGCGCAGCGCCGTCGACCCCTGCCTCTAAGGACTCACAGAACGCCCGGCAGGCGCTCCGCCAGAAAATCGATGAACGCCCGCACCGCGGGCAAGAGGCCCCGTCGGCTCGGAAACACGACGTGCACAATGCCTTGCGGACTGTTCCACGCGGGCAGTACTCGAGTGAGTACGCCGCGCGCCAGGTCCTCGCGCACCACGCTCTCGGGCAGCCGCGCGATCCCTAAGCCCGCCAGCACGGTGGCGCGCAGCACCACGAAATCATGGCAGACCACGCGGGGCGAATGCTCCACGCGCGCCGTCTCCCCGTCGGGTCCCACGAGCTCCCAGGGACGGCGGTCGAACTCCCCGGCGTAGTCGAGGGTGGCGTGCTGCGCGAGTTGCGCAGGTTCCGCGGGCGCACCGGCGCGACCCAGATACGCGGGGCTCGCCACCAGCAACTCCTCCACGCTCCTGAAACTGCGCATCACCAGGCCATCCTCGCCCGTGGGCACGGAGCGCACCCGCAGCGCGACGTCAAGCCCCTCGCTCACGACGTCCACGCGCCGGTTGCTCACGTGCAGCTGCAGGCGCACCGCGGGGTACTTCGCCAGGAACTCGGGCAGGATCAGCGCCAGAGCGGATTGGGCGAGCGCGACCGGGCAGCTGGCCTTGATGGTGCCGCACGGCGCGGCGCGCGCGAACTCCACCGCTTCCAGCGCGGCGTCCGCTTCGGTGAGCATCGCGGTGGCATGCCGATACACCTCCTGGCCGACCTCGGTCACCACGAACCGCCGCGTGGAGCGGTTCACCAGGCGCACGCTGAGTGTCCCCTCGAGCGCCACCACGTGACGTGACAGGCGCGACTTGGGGATCCCGAGCGCGCGCGCTGCGCGTGCGAATCCGCCGTGCTCGACCACCTGCGTGAAGTAGTAGAGGCCCTCGAGGGGTTGCATCTCTGTCAATTAGCTCCAAATTCAGAACGATATGTTCTATTTTGCCTGGATACTCAATCATCGTCCTACAGATTAGGCTTTTCCCAAGGCGTGAACAAGCGGGAGACGGTCGTGAAGCTGCTGCACATCGATTCGAGCATCCAGGGCGAAGGGTCGGCGAGCCGGGAGCTGACCCGGGAGATCGTCGCGCGCTTCAAGGCGGAGCGAGCGGACACCGAGGTCACGTACCTGGACCTTGCGGCACAGGAGCTGCCGCATCTGTCACAGAAATCCCTGGTGCGGGCGGATGAGCTCGAGGCGGCGCGCAATGCCGAGGCGCTGGAGCAGTTCCTCGCGGCCGACGCCATCGTGATCGGCGCGCCGGTCTACAACTTCACGATTCCCTCGCAGCTCAAGGCGTGGATCGATCGCATCACGGTCGCGGGCAAGACCTTCCGCTACACCGAGAGCGGCCCGCAGGGGCTCGCCGGCGGCAAGCAGGTCATCGTGGCGGTGTCGCGCGGCGGTGTGCGCGCGAGCGATGCGTCCGGGGAGTTCGGCGAGCCGTACCTCAAGTTCCTGTTCGCGTTTCTCGGCATCCACGATGTGAGGTTCGTGCGGGCGGAAGGGCTGGCGATCTCACCGCAGCAGCGCGCCGCGAGCCTGAGCGCCGCGCGCGCCGCGATCGCCGACTGCAGTGCGATGGCGGCCTGAAGCTCGCTCGCGCGCAGTGCGCGCCGCGGTCCTGTCAGGCATTCTTGGCTTCGACCTTAGGAGAAACGTTCCATGGATACGCAGATTGCTACCCGCTCGGTGCAGCGTGTCGTGACCGGCATGCCGACCTCCGATGGCGCAGGCGTCAGGCTCACGCGGGTGATCGGGCAGCCACAGCTCCCCGACCTCGATCCGTTCCTGATGCTCGATGAGTTCGGCACCGACAAGCCCGAGGACTACATCGCGGGCTTTCCCGATCATCCGCACCGCGGCTTCGAGACCGTCACCTACATGCTCGATGGGCGCATGCGCCACCGTGACAACCACGGCAACGAGGGCGTGCTGGTGCCGGGGAGCGTGCAGTGGATGACCGCAGGTCGGGGACTGGTGCACTCGGAAATGCCCGAGCAGCAGGCGGGCCGCATGCGCGGCTTTCAGCTGTGGCTGAATCTGCCGGCGCGCGACAAGATGACCGCGCCGCGCTACCAGGAATTCGGGCCGGAGCGTATCCCGACCGCGATCCCGGCCGAGGGGGTCAGGGTGAAAGTGATCGCCGGGCGCGTGGCGGGCATCGCAGGTCCCATCCTGCAGCCGGCCACGGATCCCACGTACCTGGATCTCGCGCTGCGCCCGGGCGCGCAGTTCGTGCAGTCGCTACCGCCGGACTACGCGGCGTTCGTGTATGTGTTCGAAGGCTCGCTGCGCATCGGAGCGGACCCGGGCGCCAAGGCCGTGCGCGCGCACGAGCTCGCGGTGCTGGGCGAGGGCGAAGCGATCCGGCTCACGGGTGTGAGCGCGGGTGAGGACGGGGAGACGGCGCGCGCGATCCTGGTGGCGGGACGGCCGCTGCGCGAGCCGGTCGCCAAGTACGGCCCGTTCGTCATGAACACGCGCGAGGAGCTGCAGCAGGCGTTTGCCGACTTCCAGAGCGGGAAGTTCTGACGCCGGTGCCAGAGGCCGGGGCATCGCCCGTATCGGGCGATGCGGCCGGCTCAGGGGAAGCGCCCATGTCGTTTGCGGATGTATGTTCGGATTGCCTCCTTCACGTCCGCAGGCTTTTCTTTGGGTGCCTTCTTGGGAAACAGCGCGTTATGGACGTCCTGCGAGGTATACCGCACTGCCCTGCCAACAACGACTTGAGCGGGCGGAGCTTTCTTCCAATCCAAATACGCTGTTGAGTCGTTCTTTTCCCAGAACGCTCTCTCTGCGACCTCATTGGCGAATTTCCGGATGCGCTTGAGACGCTTGCTCATAAATCACTCGCATGATCGTTTCGGCATGGCACGACGCTGTAGGTCTTCACCGCTTGTGTTCCGCGGCAAGCCGTGCCCGTACACGCAACGTCCGCTCGAGTGAGGGTAGGAAACCCGGCGAGGAAATCGTCGAGTGTGTCTCCCGCCTGAAGGCAATTCAGCAGCGTTTGGACGGGCACGCGCGTACCGAGGAACACTGGCGTTCCCCCCCAGTACCTCGGGCGTGCCGCTGACGACGGGCGAGCCCATGCGCTAGGCTGCGTCTAGGACTGCTCGGCGAATCGGCTGTGGCAAGGCAACTTCGACAAAGGCCTTCTTCGGATAGAGGTAGTCTTCGCCTGATTCGTCAATGACTCGCACTTGGCCCAGGCTTTCCGCCTTCGCATCCGGCAGGGACAGATAGATCTTGCGACGCTCCAGAGATACTTCGTATCCGGAGTTGTCCACACAGATCACGAGCCGCTTTGCTGCTTTGGCCATAATGCGTCATCGCCTCTCAGAGGAAGCGCTTGATTTTAAACTCGCGGCGCCCAATGCCCGTCGCCTCGTACCAGTGTAACTCGGCCCAGACAATCGCACCGCTCGGTAGCTCGATTTCTGCAGTGCCCTTGCGCTTGCGCCACCGCCCGCGCCCGTAACGCTTCCGCAGGCGCGCGATTTCCCGAATGCCGGACCTGGTGGCTATCGTCTCCACATCGGCTATGTCGCCAAGAATCCGGAAGTGCATTGCCCATCGTCGCAAAGGGTCGCGACTCGGTCAAAAAGTGCGAGGCGCGGACGCTCCGCAAGAGCCGACGAGCTAGTGGTCGCCCTGGCACGGCCAGCGGGATAAACCCGTAGCGCGCGAAAATCTGCC
The DNA here is from genome assembly GCA_005878835.1 of Gammaproteobacteria bacterium. Lineage (GTDB taxonomy): Bacteria > Pseudomonadota > Gammaproteobacteria > Steroidobacterales > Steroidobacteraceae > 13-2-20CM-66-19. Next base: position 12,593 of record VBMV01000113.1, read on the forward strand.
GCGCGGTCTCGCCCGCCAGAAACTCCGCGAACCGCGCCGCCTCGGGGCGCGCGCTCGCCGTCAGCGCCAGCACATACGTGATGGGTGGGTGAGTGTCCTCGGGAAACATCCCGATGACGCGCACTCGCTTCTCGGCCAGGGCATCGCTCCCGTACACGATGCCGAGCGGCGCCTCCCCGCGCGCCACGTAGGCAAGCGCCGCGCGCACGTTCTCGCCGCGCACCAGCCGATCCGACACGCGCGGCCACACGCCGAGCTTCGTCAGCGCCGCGCGCGCGTATTTACCCGCCGGCACCGAGTCCGGATCCGCCACCGCGAGCCGCCCTGCCCCCAGCGCAGCGGTGAGATCAAATCCGGGCGCGATGTTGAGGTGCAGCGGGCTGTCGGCCGGGGCGATGAGCACCAGCGCGTTGCCGAGCACCTCGCGAGGCGAACCGCGCTCGAGCAACCCGCGCGCCTCGAGGTACTCGACCCACGCGCGGTCCGCAGAGAAGAACACCTCGGCCGGTGCTCCCGCTTCGATCTGTTTCGCGAGCACGGAGCTCGCGGCGTAGGAGGCGTTCACGCGCACACCCGTGCGCGCGGTGAAGGCGCGATCGACCTCTTCCAGCGCATCGCTCAAGGATGCCGCCGCAAACACCAGCAGCTGCGGGGATGTGTGCGCACCGGCAGTGCCCGCACCCGCTGCACCCACGGGGCCCGTCGACCCGGCCGTGCCCGCGACCCCGAGCATGAGCGCCCAGCCTACAAGCGCATGGCGCGGCGACTGGCTTGTCATGGGTCCTGCCCTTCGGTTAAGAGTAAAGAGCCAGATGTCAAGCCCGGGCGTCGTGGCGCTTGCGGTGAGTCACGCTTCCGCCCGGGGCTCCCGAACTGCTACCTGCGGCACCGGAGTCACGAGGGTGGCAGCGCACAATGCCCGGATGCACAGACTCGCACACTGACGGCCCCGGGTGCTGCTCGGCCATGGGAGCTCATTCACCATTTGACCGCACCTTCGCATTTGCGCGGCGGACGGCGGCCGCGCCGCTGTTCGTCCTGTTCGTGTTTCCCGGGCCGGTGTGTGCGGCAAACACCGCCTCCGATGCTGCCGCAACCGCCGGGGCCGTGACGCTCGCGGGCACCGAGGGCGCGGCCACCGACCGCGCCGCCGCCGCAATGGACGGATTCTCGGGCGCGCCACCCTCCTACGGTCCGCCCGGGCAGACGCCGGGTATTCCGTCGGACGCCGAGCTCGAGGCCGCCGGCGCGGTGGTCGGTGAGGTGCTGATCGACAACCAGAACATCTTCAACCTCGAGGACCCGAAGGACGACGTCAAGCTGTTCCGGCTCGCGAACCACCTGCACAGCAGAACCCGCAAGGCGATCATCCGCGACCAGCTGCTGTTCCGCGCGGGCGAGCGCTACTCGCGCCGCCTGATCGATGAGTCCGAGCGCATATTGCGCGCCCACAGCTACTTCTATGACGCCTGGATCCGCCCGGTGGGCTATCACGACGGCCAGGTCGACCTGCGCGTCACCACGCGCGATGTGTGGACCCTGAATCCCGGGTTCAACTTCGGGCGCAGCGGCGGCAGCAATTCAACGGGCGTGCAGCTGGAGGAGATCAACCTGCTCGGCACGGGGGCCGGGCTGAAGCTGGCCCACACCAAGGACGTCGACCGCACCAAGTCTCAGCTGGAGGTGTCCGACATGCACGCCTTCGGAACCTGGACGGCGGTGGATGTGAACTACGCGGACTTAAGCGACGGGCGGATGCGCGATCTGACGCTGAACCATCCGTTCTACGCGCTCGACACCCGCTGGGCGGCCGGAGTTGCCGGCATGGACGATGTGCAGACCGATTCCCTGTACGACCGCGGGCAGGTCATCGATCGGTTCCAGGACCGGCACCAGGCCGTGCAGGTCTATGGCGGCCGGTCAAAGGGACTGCAGAACGGCTGGGTACGCCGCTGGAGCACCGGCGTCACCTACGATGAGCACCGCTTCGAGCCGGTCAGCACCTGGACCGGCGTGACGGCGCTCCCCGAGGATCGGCGCTTCCTGTACCCGTGGATACAGTTCGACCTGGTGCAGGATGATTATCTGAAGCTCTGGAACCACGACCAGATCGCGCGCACCGAGGACTTCTACCTCGGCACCACCGCCAGTGTGCGCTTCGGCTGGGCGGACGCGGCGTTCGGCTCGAGCCGCAGCGCGCTCGTATTGCAGAGCGCCGCGGGCCGCGGGTTCCGCGACGGTGGCAGCTCCACGCTGCTGCTCGCCGGCACCCTGACCGGCCGGCTCGAGAACGGCGAGCCGCGCAACGTGCTGCTCGCGGGCTCGGTGCGCTACTACGTCGAACAGAGCAAGAACTGGCTGTTCTTCACGACGCTGCAGGCGACCAAGGGGTGGCGGCTGGATCTCGAGGACCAGATCCTGCTTGGCGGCGACAATGGGCTGCGCGGCTATCCCCTGCGTTACCAGGACGGCACGGCACGGGCGCTGTGGACGGTGGAACAGCGCTTCTTCACCGACTGGTACCCGTTCCGGCTGTTTCGCGTGGGCGCCGCGGTGTTCTTCGACACCGGCCGCACCTGGGGCGCTGCGCCCCTGGCCGCGCCGGGCCTCGGGCTCCTCAAGGACGCAGGCTTCGGTCTGCGCTTCGGCAACTCCCGCTCGGGCCTGGGCAACGTCGTGCACGTCGACCTGGCGTTCCCCTTCAACGGCGACAGCAGTATCAAGCGGGTGCAGTTTCTGGTGCAGACCGAGCAGCACTTCTGAGGGTGCGCCGCCCGCATCTCATTTACCAGTCTTGACCCCGGACCCGGAAGGTGTATTATGACCATAAATTGTGGTCATATCCAGATTGCCATGAGCATTCCCGCAGCCGTATTCAAGGCGCAATGCCTGAAGCTGATGGAGCAAGTCGAAAAGACTCGCCAGCCGGTCATCATCACCAAGCATGGCAGGCCCGTGGCCCAGCTCGCGCCGGTACCGCCCGTCGCCTCGGCCTTGTTCGGATACATGAAAGACACCCTGAAGATCCGGGGTGACATCATGGCGCCGATCGATGAGAAGTGGAGTGCGCTGTCGGGCGATGAGGACGCGCTCTACCGACGGCGGCCGCAGAAAGCACGCGCCCGTCACAAATGAGCGCGCTGCTCTTGGATACGCATATTTGGCTCTGGTATGCCGAGGGCGACGCCGCGCAGTTGCCGCCCGCGAGCGTCAGGAGATTGGAGGCAACCCGTCGGGAAGAGGGCTTGCTCGTATCGGCCATTTCGGTCTGGGAGTTGGGCATGCAGGTGGCGCAGGGCCGAATTCAACTGCCCATACCGCTGCGAGACTGGGTGGACCAGGCGCTCGCGCCGCCCGGCCTACGTTTGCTGCCCTTGGATGCCGCTGCGGCGGTCGAGAGTACGTCGCTACCAGGTGCGCTGCACGGCGACCCCGCGGATCGCTTCCTCATTGCCAGTGCCCGTACGGAAGGCGCCGTGCTCGCGACTCGCGATCAACACATTCTGCAGTACGGCAAAGCGGGGTTCGTGCGCGTGCTCGAACTCTAGCGGCTGGAGCGGCGGCGGAAACCTGCGGGGGTTCAAGACAGCCTATCTCCAGGGACTGAGCACGGATTTGACCGACAGCGCAAAATCTGCGCCGTTGCGCGTCACCAGCGTCAGGCCGTGGACTTGCGCGGTCGCGGCAATGAGCCCATCCATGGCCTGGATTGGCCGACCGCGCGCCTCGTGGCGCGCCACGAGGCGCCCCCATTCATCCGCGATGGCGCCGTCGACCAAGGCGATCCGCCCCTCGAATCGATGCGGCAGTTCGCTGCGCAGCCACGCGTCAAGGTGCCGGCGCCGCCGGCTCGCAGGCAGCCGCTCAATGCCATGACGCAGCTCGGCGAAGGTGACGACGCTGAGGAACACCTCGTCCTCATCGACCTGCGTGAGCCATTCGATGACTCCGACATTCGGACGCGGCTTGGTCCATTCGGACACTACATTCGTGTCGAGCAGATACCTCACAGCTCTATGGGACGCAATCGATCCCTCGAGCGCCGGATGTTCAACCCAGAACCCCGCAACGGGGAGGTCCTGAAGAAATCCGCCAGCGTACCCGCGCGTTGAGTTCTGCGCTCCCACTCCTCGGCGTCGACCACTACCGCGGCGCGCCGGCCCCTACGCGTAATCGTCTGGGGGCCGCGTGTCTGAGCGTCCTCGATCACCCGACTGAGCTTCGCTTTGGCTTCTGCCACGGTCCAGAGATTGGTGTGCCCGTCTGAGATAGACATAATGGTCAGTATAGTCATATGGCGGCGCTTGCCCACGCGTTCTGCCGCTAGACATCTGATGCGTGATGCGTTAGCATCTGATGCATGCGAACGACCCTCGACATTGCCGATGACGTGCTTCAAGCCGCCAAGGAGCGGGCGCAGCGCGAAAAAAAGACCGTCGGAGCGATGATTTCGGACTTGGCCCGGCGCGCTCTGACATCGCCCCCGGAAGCGCATTCAGTAAAGGAACCCGAGGCAGTCTATGGTCTGCGGCCGTTCGCTCCGCGCGGCGGGATCGTCACGAACGAATTGATCGATAAGCTTCGCGAAGAGGATGCGTATTAGCCCCCCGCGAGGCCGCCACCTGCACCGGCCAGGCGCTGTCCAGCCCGGCGGTTGTCCTGGCTCGACGGGCTCGGATTAGTGGGCGCGCTGTTGGACGTCAACGTGCTGATCGCGTTGCTCGACTCCGATCACACGCTGCACGGGACCGCAATGAGTTGGTTTGCGAAGCACGCGCGAGAAGGCTGGGCTTCCTGTCCCATCACCCAAAACGGTTGTGTGCGTATCATGTCGAACCCGAGCTATCCGAACGCATTGCCGGCCCAGGCAGTCATGAAGCGTCTTACCGAAGCGTGCGGGGAAGACGTCCACGAGTTCTGGTCAGATGAGGTCAGCTTGTTGGATCCGCACGTCGTTGACTCGACGCGAATCCATGGCCCACGGCAACTGACCGACATATACCTGCTCGCCCTGGCCGTTGAGCATGACGGAAGATTCGTCACGTTCGACGCCGGGATTCCTGTTGCGGCGGCTCGCAAGGCAACCAAGCGCAATCTGGTCGTGCTGTAGCCGGTACCAACTGCTAGCGCTTGCGTCCCGCGCTCACGGCTCCGGCGGCCGGGGCCGCCTTGGGCGTGCTCGGGCTCACCTCGGCCTGCGGGGGCAGCACCTCGACCGAGAGGGCGAAGGTGCGCTTCTCGGTGCTCTGCAGCGCGCCGACGTTCACCACCTGGCGCGTCACTTCCTCGCCGCGGTCATTGCGGATCGCAATGACGACGAAATACTCCCACGGCTCCTGCAAGGGCGGGTGACGGATCACCCCCTCCACGCGCAGCGCCGAGGTGGCCGCCACCTGGCGCTTGGCCGCGTCCTGATCGAAGCGCAGGTGATGCAGGCAGCCCGGACAGATGCTCAGGCTCTCGAGGATCGTCGCCTTGCAGTGCGGACACGTGCGCGTCTTGCCCGCCGCGACCGGGCGAGAGGCGACGCTCATGCGTTGCCGAAGCCCTTGGTCTCAGCTTTGGCGCGGCCCTCGCCCTCGTAACCGAACTCGACCTGCCCGCGCATGCGCGAGCCGGCCGCCACGGTGAGGGATCCCGCCTTGACGTCGCCGTTGATCACGCCGGTCTCGAGCAGCTCCACCCGCTTGGCGTTCTCGATGTTGCCGATGAGCTCACCGCCGACGCTGACCACGTGCGCCTTGACGTGGCCCTCGAGGCGCGCGCCGGCATCGAGGCTCACGTTCCCGTCCACCTGCACATCCCCCTTGAAGCGCCCGGCGATGCGGATATGGCCGGTACCCACGATCTTGCCCTCGATGGTGAGATCCGAGGACATGTACGATTCCTTCGCGTCGTGGCGGTGCGCCGGGGCGGGAGCCGGGGCCTGCGCCGGCCGCCGGGCGGGCTCGGGGCTCAGGGACGCCACGTTGGTCTTCTCAGGCTCCCGCGGATGCACCGGCGTGGGGGCAACCCCCGGGCTGGTCGGGGCGGAGAGGGTTCCGGTATTTGTATCTTTCCAAAGCGCCATGGGTAGTCCCTGTGGTAATTGATGGGTGAAGGTACCTGCCCAACCGCTGTGGGGCCAGTGTCTCCGCGCGCAGACAACGCGCCGTGAAGGCAGAGCTCACGTTCAGCGAATCAGTCAGGGCGCCCGAGTGTAATCCCGCGCTCCCGCCGGGGAGTATGTCCGGGCTCTCACTCCGGGACTTTGATGCCACGCAGCATGGCGACGCGCGGATGCAGACACCAACCTCATCGCTCACGGTGTCCCGGTGCAGCGGGTCGACCGCATCGGCTGATCGACGGGTTCGAGATGCTGCGCGAGCCGAGGGAAGCGGCGGACACGTCGCGGGCAGGGGCCCAAGGGATCGCAGCCAATGTACATAAGACACATAAAACCATGTACCTCGTGCTGTCCCTTGCATGTACACTCGGGCGACATGAAAACGCACATTGAGCTGGATGACGCGCTGCTGGAGCAGGTATTCGAACTGGGGGGCTTTGCCACCAAGAAGGCCGCGGTGAATGCCGCACTCGCTGAATACGCCAGGCTCCTGCAACGTCGCGACCTGCTGGCAATGCGCGGGAAGGTCCGCTGGGAGGGGGATCTCGATGCACTGCGCGCAGATCGACGGGGCAGGCGGTGATTCTGGTCGACACGTCCGTGTGGATCGACCATTTCAACGGTTACGGCTCCGTCGAGGCCGACTTTCTCACCCTCTGCATCGCCGAAGCGCGCCCGATGGTGCTCGCGGGTCTGGTGCTGACAGAAACTCTCCTGGGGGTGCGCGATGGTGCGCAGGCCGCTCGTGTTGCTCGCGCATTGCTGGCATTTGAGCTGACGCCCGAGCTTACAAGATCTGACTATGAGCAGGCGGCGGCTATCTACCGCGCGTGTCGCGCCCGCGGGACGACGCCTCGATCGACCATCGATTGCCTGATTGCGCAGATCTGCCTGCGATACGACCACGAACTGCTAAGCCGCGACAGAGACTTTGACGCGATCGCACGAATCTT
>VBMV01000015.1 GCA_005878835.1 Gammaproteobacteria bacterium
ATTGCCGTTTTCGAGCATCGGGGAGACCACGTCGATGTAATGTAGATCGGAACGCGTGCCGGCGCGCGCTCGTATCGCACCGTTGACCTGGCTTTGAAGAGGAAATTGCGCAAGCCGCAACTTCGAAGGCTTCAGCGAGATGAAATAGACCGGTGTCCTGCCGAGCACCTGTGTCTTACGCGCCATGAAGGCGTCGAAATCGGCGACGACTCTGGCCACCGACTTTCCCGCGTCTATGTCGTTCTCGCCCGCGTAAAAGACAATGGCGCGCGGTCGATAGGGAGCGACGATCTCGTCGAACCAGCGGTTCACATACTCGACGTGCGAGCCGCCGAAGCCGCGGTCGATCACCGGCATCGGCGCCATGTCGGCTGCGAGACTGCCCCTCCATTTGACCATGCTCGACGAGCCGACGAAAAGCACCTGACAGGCTGCAGGTGGCGAGGCCCGATCGGCTTCCAAAAACCGGTCAATTTCCGCTCCGAGCGCCCGCTCCAGGGCAGGATCTGCCGCTGGCTGTGTCTGGGCTCCAGCGCCGGAGGCAAACAGAGCCAGCGCGAAGGCGCACCAGACAACGCGCCGAAGCGCGCTGGAGTGGGTAGAGGTCATGAGCAATCTCGTATCATATCGTCGACTCGGCGAGCACCCGCCAGCAGGGCGGTCCGGCTGCCGTCCGGCACGCTATCGGCTGCCCGCACGTGCCGTCAATTCCCGTGAACCAGCGGCGTCAGTTTGACTTCGTCGAAGACCCGGAGGCCCATTCCGGGGCCGGAATGAGGATCACTCTGAAAGTGCAACCGGCTCATCCAGACTCATCTGTGCGTCCTGCGGCACCGCCCCTCGGAGCCATTGGTGGCACAATGCACATCGCGATGCACAAAGGCTCGGCGCGCAGACAGCAGATCGAGTGAGCGGTATTGCGGGTGCCTGTGACCGTCTTCACGATAGGCCATTCAACGCGCACGATCGCCGAATTCGTGGCCTTGCTTGCGCAGGTGGCGGTCGAGTCGGTTGTTGATGTGCGTTCGATTCCGCGCTCGCGGACGAATCCTCAGTTCAACGCGGATATCCTACCCGGATCGCTCGCCGAAGCCGGGATGACGTACCGGCATCTGCGTACGCTTGGCGGCCGGCGCCAGCGCAGCCAAGACCAGACGCCATCGCCGAACACGCTCTGGCGGAACGAGTCTTTCCGCAATTACGCAGATTACGCCGCAAGCGAAGCATTCCGTGCTGGACTCGACGAGCTGGAAGCTCTGGCGCGACGTCAGTGTTGTGCCGTGATGTGTGCCGAAGTCCTGTGGTGGCGGTGCCACCGCCGCATCATTGCCGACTACCTGTTGGTGGAGGGGATCTCGGTGGCGCATATCATGGGACACAACCAGGTGCTGCCCGCCACGCTCACGCCAGGCGCGCGCTTGTTGCCCGGTGGGTCGCTCGTGTATGCGATCGTGCAGGAGTAGCCGGCTGAGCGAGCGTTCAGCGCGACGGCTACTTCCTCCCGTTGCCAACCAAGGCGGCGGTCACGCCGAGGCCGATGAAAACGCCGCCGGTGACGTAACGTTCCGAGCGCAAGGAGTGACCTTTGCGCTTGATCCATCGCCCAGCCGTGCCGGCGGCTAACGCATAGAGGCCATCGCTCGTCATGCCCATCAATGCGAACAGCAGACCGAGGAAGGCGATTTGGAACGCCACCGCGCCGCGCGAGGGATCGACGAATTGCGGCAGGAACGCCAGGAAAAACAGCGCCGTCTTCGGATTCAGCAGATTGACCACGAAACCGTCGCGATAGAGCCGCCCCAGGCTACGCCGCGGCAGTTCCAACTGCGCGGCCGGCGTGTCAGACCGGCTGAGTATCCGCCGCGCCCCGATATAGATCAGATAGCCGGCGCCCGCATATTTGACGACCGCGAAGGCGAGCGCTGAGGAAGCCAGCAGCGCCGACAGCCCTAGCGCCGCTGCCAGCACATGGACGAGTGTTCCCGTTGTGATACCGCAAACCGAGGCCAGCCCGGCGATGCGGCCTTGCTCAACGCTGCGCGCGACGATGTAGAGGACGGCCGGACCCGGCGTCAGCAGCAGCAGGATCGCCGCCACAGCAAATACGCCGATCGACGCAGCGTTTGGAATGACGATGTCCATGCAGCGAAGCTCCCTTCGGTATGAATGCCGCAGTACCTTAGCCGTTGCAGGACAAACCTGCCAGCGGGATCGAAGAGTTACTGCCGCAGGATGGTCTGCCTATAGCGTCGTTGACGCACGGGCGATAGGTGGTTGCGCGGCGGGAGAGTGGTGGTCGAGGATGCGCACCTTGGCTGTCTCGTACTCTCCTGCAGACAGCACCCCGATTTCCTTGAGACGGAGATGCTCGCGCATTTCGTCGCGGAGGTGCTCGGCTTTCGTGCGTCGGCGCGCCGCCGACGCGAGCCGAATGTGCGCCGCAAGCTTTTTCATGAAACCCCGAAGAACGTAGAAGGTTCCAAGGCCACCGGTGCATTCCAGCAATCTCGCTGCCCCGTGGGTACTGAACAGACTCACCGTCTCAGTCGTCCTGTATACGGCCACCAGCGTGGCGAATGCCCACACCACTATGAGGGTGACACACACCGGAAGCCAATCGGCCTGCCACGAACGGGTCGCTGAGGAGTCGATCCGCGAAGCGATCCCTGGCGCCAGAGCTATTAATAATGACACGGTGATCCATCGCCATGCGATGTGCCTCAACCGCCGTGGCGCATCGACGAACCGCAGATCGAGAACGTACTCGATCAGGATGGAGCGTGAGTGCGAGCGTACGGAAAGATAGTAGTAGTCGATGATCTCAAGCTGCAGAATGCGTCTGCGAAGCCGGCTGCGGAACTCGATTCGCGCGTGGACCGTCCGCGCGTCCCGAGGGTCCGGCACTTGCCGGAAGTCCGACTCGAGCAGGATGTGTTCGGTCGTTGGCATCCGAGCGACGCTCGCGTACATCTTTCTTGCTGATCTAATCACGCAGCGTGGCTGACTTCTGAGAACTGCGTCCCGCAGCAAGACCAGTGTCCTCATCAAGACATGATCCTCAGCATTCTGGCGCCGCGATACTCCACCCGGCGCCAGAAATGGACACGGAACGCTTCGCAGTTATGCCCCGGCGGCTCGTGGAGCCTCACCAAGCCGCCCACGAGTACCGGGTGGCACAGCGAGGAGCGCGACGGCAAGGCGATCGACCGCGAGCTTCAGGGCTGGCTGAGCGGCGCTCGGCGCGCGCAGGGTCGGCGGATCTTGTGTTGCGTGACCTGCTTGACATCATGATGCTGTATAACTAACATCATGATGTGCGAACCACACTGACGCTTGAAGACGACGTCGCTGCGCGGCTGAGAGCCGAGGCACGGCGAACGGGCCGGCCTTTCAAGACGCTGGTCAACGAGGCTTTGCGGGCTGGTCTTGCGCAAAAGCGTCTGTCGCGGCCGAAGCAACAATTCATGGTCGAATCACACAATTTCGGGGGATTGCACCCTGGGCTCTCGCTCGACAACATTGGTGAGCTGCTCGAACGGATCGAGGGGCCAGACAATCGGTGATCGTCCTCGACGCGAATGTCTTGCTCTATGCGTACGACTCGAGTTCGCCCGCTCACGAGCGTTGTCGGCACTGGCTCACTGAGGCATTCAACGGCGGAGAGCAGATCGGTCTGCCTTGGCAGACGCTGCTCGCCTTTGTGCGCATCGCCACTAACTCCCGCGCCTTTCGCGTGCCGCTGTCCGGCGAGCGCGCCTGCGTCATCGTGTCGCAATGGCTGACGCTGCCGCACGTAGTGGTCGTTGCGCCAGGCGAGTCCTTCTGGTCGATCTTTGTGGAGCAGGTGAAGCGGGCGCAAGTGCCCGGACCGTTGGTGACCGATGCGGCGCTGGCCGCACTTGCCATCGAGTCCGGCGCAACGCTCTGTTCGACGGACCGGGATTTCCTGCGATTCGAGGGACTGAAATTGGTCGATCCGACGCGTTGCTGACCAAGCCGTGGATGGCTTCGAAAGCCTTAAGAACAATCGCTCCCTTACTCCGCATCTCATCGTCATGGATATGTCCATGCCTTGCATGACTGGAATCGAGCCGCGTGCGAGCATCGGGCGTGTCGCCGCTGCCCAGGCGTCCTGCTTTAGACGACATAATTTCAACGCCTTTTGTGGTATAAGCGAAATTGGCCTGCCGAAGGGTTCTTTGATGGTGATTGACTCGAACAATCCCCCCTCCCGGCAATCGAAGAGCCAAAATCATCCTCGGACGCGCGAGCAAAGTGGCAGCCGGCGCACGCGGCCCTCTTCGTCCAATCGCAAGGCGACTGACACGCAAGACAGCGCGGGCGCGAGTGGCAAAACCGATTCCTTTGCAATGAAGCAGCTGAATGAGCGCCTCCAGAAATCCAAAGAGTTCATGGAGGACATTGTTGACACGATTCGCGAACCGCTCGTCGTTCTGACGGAAGATTTGAAGGTGCGGTATGTCAACGTTTCGTTCTTGAAGACCTTTTCCGTGAACCGCTGGGAAACGGAAGGAAAGATGCTTTACGACCTGGGCAACCACCAGTGGGACATACCGAAGCTGCGAACGGCCTTGCAGGAAGTGGTCTCGAAAGATGCTCCGTTTTCCGACTTTGAGGTCGAACATGAACTCCCCCGATTGGGGATGAAAACGATGTTGCTCAACGCGCGGCGAATTACCGATATCCACGGCGATCGGCCGATGATTCTCCTGGCCGTCGAAGACATCACCGAACGCAAGCGCGAGATCAAAGACCTACGAGTGCTTTGCAACGCCCTCCCGCAGCTAGTGTGGATAGCAGACCCCACAGGAGCGAGGTTTTGGTACAACCAGCGCTGGTACGAGTATACGGGTACGACGCTTGAGCAAATGCTAGGCTGGGGATGGCGATCGGTGCATGACCCTGAGAGTCTGCCTGACGTAATGGAGCGCTGGCGCGAGTCCATCGCCACTGGAAAGCCTTTTGAGATGGTGTGTCGTGTGCGCGGCGCAGACGGCGCATTTCGGCCATTCCTGACTCGCGCATTACCTACGTTCGATTCCAATGGCAGAGTGGACCGCTGGTTTGGCACCAACACCGATATCTCCGAGCAACGAAAAGCGGAAGTGGCATTGCAGCAAGCTAACAGCAACCTCGAAACCCGCGTGAAGGAACGCACCGCGGAGCTTGAGAGGCGCACCTCCGAGGTACTGGTTCAATCCGCGCAATTGCAGGAATTGTCCGTGCACTTAATGCACGCGCAAGATGACGAGAGGCGGAGAATCTCACGCGAGTTGCATGACAGTCTCGGCCAGTACCTCGCGCACGCGAAAATGAGTGTCGAGTCGCTGAGGAGGGCTGATGCGCCGGAAGAGGAGAGGCAAAGTTTCTCACGTTTGGTGGACACTCTCGACAAGTGTTTGACGGAAACACGGACCCTCTCCCACCTGCTGTATCCTCCGTTTCTCGATGAGGTTGGATTTTCTTCCGCAGCCAAGTGGTATGTGGAGGGTTTTTCCGAACGAAGCGGGATTCAAGTGAACGTCAACATTCCGCATGAGCTGGAGCGGTTGCCGGATGCGCTGCAGCTTGCGTTGTTCCGCATCCTGCAGGAAAGCCTGACGAACATTCATCGCTACTCTCACAGCCAGTCAGCAGAGATTGAAGTGGAGCTTAGTGCCCACGAGATCAGGCTTCAGGTGAAAGACTACGGGCAAGGCATACCGCCGGAAATACTAGAGCGATTTAAGTCAAGCGGTAGCGGCAGCGGGGTAGGACTTAGGAGCATGCGTGAAAGAATCATCGAGCTAGGCGGACGATTCGACCTTCAATCCGATAAGAATGGCACGCTGATTCGAGCTACCGCTCCCTTGTCCGCCCCGACTGGAACAGCATCTGACAAACAGCGCGCGGAATCCCGACACACGCAAATCAATGAGGCGTTTGAGTTCATCCGAGCGCTCAAACAGTCCTTGTGAGCGTTCAAACCAAGGCTAGGGTTTCAGCCAATTTTGAACCGATAGTCCTTGGTTTCGCGCGCGCGCCAGAGTGGACCCCAACTGGACCCCAGCTGCTGAATCGACTGGACCCCAATACGAGATCGGAACAAAAATCCTGAATGATTTCAATGGTCGGGGTGACAGGGTTTGAACCTGCGACTCCTACGTCCCAGGATGGCACAGCGACGAGCGCGACGCTAAGGCGATCGGCCTCGAGCTGGCGGGGCTGAGCGGCGCTCGCCGGGGCATTGACGTCAGCATGTGCTTAGCCTATGCCTAGATAGGCTGGTTGCGACTGGAGGTGGACGGTGAACGCGCGTCGTCATCGTGCGCGCAAGCGCAGCGCTTCCGTGTCATCGCACAAGACTGCGGCGAGGGCGGTTCACCCTGCTGCGCCGCGACGTGCGGCGATCTTCCGCAACGGTCGCAATCAAGCCGTACGGCTGCCGCAAGACCTTGCCTTTCCGCAGGACGTGAAGGAAGTGCAGGTGAGCCGCCGGGGCGATGCCATCGTGCTCTCGCCGGTGAGACGCGATTGGGCTTCCTTTTTCGAGCTCGACACGGCGGTCCCGGACGACTTCCTTGCGCCGCGCGGGGACTCACCACCGCAGTCACGCGAGCCGCTCTAAGACCCGGACGTCGCCGCAGGGGCCCGCGCCACGGCACTTCTCATGCTCGATACGGATATCTCGAGCTACGTCATTCGCCGCAGGCCCGCTTCAGTAGCCGAGCGCTTCGGGCATTACGCTTCGGAGCTATGTGTCTCGGTCGTCACAGCGGCGGAGCTGCACTTCGGGGCGGAAAAGGCCGCGCGCGCCTGGCAATCCTCGACTGGACGGATGCGGTGACTTTCCACGACGCGCGCATCCGCGCGGCGCTCGAGCGCGCAGGCAAGCCGATCGGTAATCTCGATCTGATGCGCAGCACGCGCCGGACTCAGCAGGTGCTTTGATACCGCTTGGGCGTCGTGCCCGTCATCTTTCGGAACGCTTGTGAGAAGTGACTCTGGTCCGAGAAACCGAGGTTGAGGGCCAGTTCGGAAAT
>VBMV01000114.1 GCA_005878835.1 Gammaproteobacteria bacterium
TACGCAATGAGCGCGTCCTCCCGGCGCCCGCCGAACAACGGCTCGAACGGTACCTGCCGGACGATCACCACGGGTGCGTGCAGCGCGTTTGCGAGACGCACGAACTCCTTGGCCACCCGCGGCACAGAGTGCGTGGCGGTGCCGTCGTACTCGGGCTCCCAGGAGCCTCCGTCGATGAACAGCAGCGCCTGGGTCGCCGGCATCGCGAGGCGACGCGGCCTCAGCATGAAGAGCTGGTGCTTCCAGGGGATGCCGCGCCACGTCTGCGACGTGAGGATCGCTTCGAGATACTCCGCGCCACCCAGCCTGCCGTTGCGTACGATATGGAAGGCGTAACTCGCATCGGGTTGCGCGACGTAGCGCTCGAGCTCATCGCCCGCATGCGCGTGAGCCATGAACGCGCAGCACATGACGCAAGTACTCCAGAACAGGCACCCCCAACCGCGCGAGCGGTGAAAGGCAGGCGCATGTTCAGCTCGCATGCGCAAGCCCCGTCGCAACGCTGAAGTAGCCGGGCCCGACGCGCATATGATGTGTGATCGAGATCGGCAGAGCGGAAAACACTACCGTTGAGATCATCGCATGGGCGATGCCGAGCACGAGCACGTTGGGTACGCGGCGATACAACGTGCAGCAAACCAAGCCACCGAGGAACGTGACGGTGACCAGCAAGGGATTCGGCAAATGGAACAGTGCGAATGCGCCCGCGGCAGCGAGCGCGGCGCCTCGCACGCTCCCGAAAGTATCCACTGATCTGCGATAGAGCAGGCACAGCAATCCGTACTGCTGAGCCGTGCCCCAGGCTACGTGCCAGGGCAGCGACAGCAGCGAGCCGGCAGGCCCGAAATGCCAAGTGCCGAGCGCCGCGCCGATCGCGAGCGGTACGGCTGCGCCGACGGCCACGGGCAAGCAGGCCTGGCGAGCCGCGGGCCGCCAATTGTCGAGCCGCAGTCCGACGGAGCGCGCGGATTCATGGTGGCGCAGATGGCTCCCATAACACAGTGCGAAGTACAGGAACGTCACCACCAGGTCATCGCCCGGGAAGCGCTTGTGCCAGACCCAGATGTACGAGAGCACGAGCGCAAGCATCGCAAGGATCTCGGCCAGCGCAGCAGCGCGTGAGGGGCCGCCTGTCCCCGCAACGGATCGATAAGTCCCAAAAGATGCTTCGGTCATTGGCGTCAGCGCTGAAACCGCACTTGCAAGCGGGCAGTGGCGCCGCCAGATCGGTGCCACCGCCGCACCTCAGCAAATGGTACCCAGCGTTTGCCGGACCCAAAATAAGGTCTCTCCCGGGCGATGCAGAACTCCGTTGCTCAGGCGCATACCGTGCTCCCCCCATGGCTCCCCCCATGATCTCTGTACACCCAAGGCGAGCCTCCGGGGAACCTTGGCTTGCGTGCCACTTGCAGACCGGGTTTGCAGTCGATTTCCAGCGCTCAGGGGCGCATCTTGCCGACGTGCTCGGGTCACATTCGAGCGCGCTTCTCACTAGCACGCCCCCTACCACTCGCAATAACAATCACTTAGGCAACGGCTCGCTACCAGTCTCTCTTTGCAGGACCTCTCCCCGCCCTCCCGCTCAACGAGGACACTTGCGGGCCGCCGTCCCTCCAGCGTTGCTGGTGCACGGTAAGCGGTAACTCCGTGGCGTTGTGATTTACGCAGCGAGGGTGTGCAAGTGTGACCGCAGGGGACTGGCGGCGAAGTCCTCTACGCGATCGAAGAGGACATCTGCGCGCTGAAGCTCGCCGGCGATGCCAAGCGGCGAGGTGATCCGTAGCTACTGCAGAGGCGAGCGGTGGGTGGTCGCTGCGGCAGACACTTGCGCGTTCGATACGCGACTCGGCGCGCAAGACATATTAACAGCGTCACTCGATCGCGATCGTCTCCGCGCCCCAGTCCCGAAGATGGCACGACTCGGGAAATGTGTGTATGCCCGGAACTTCCCCGGCGCGCAATGCCTGCTGCAGTCCCTCCCAGTATTCGACGCTCATGAGATCCGCATGCGCGGCGCGAAACGCACGACGCAGCGTGCGGTCGCGGACCCGCAGACCCGCCTCGATCTCCTCGGGCAGAAAGGTCACGCCCGGCTCGAAGAACCAGGACGGCACATCCTCCTCGCCGTCACAGCGATCGCGGTTGGTCCGAACCTTCACGTCGGTCAGGGTCTCCACCGCGTCGTAGTCGTACAGGTAGATCTTGAGATAACGGCTCACGCCGTAGTTGCGGATGTCGAAGTCCTTGTTGAAGACGTTCGCCGCTGCGTTGTTGCGGATGCAGAATCCCAGGTTGATCATGGCGCGCACCGCCTTTTCCTCGGGTGCGGTTTCGAGGAACACGTTGAGGGGAGTGAGCTTGCGCTGCGCGATGAGGTACTTGAACACCAGCGCCCTGCCCTGCTCGCGCACGCTGTTGCTCGACGCATGCAGCAGCTCGGTCGCCAGCGCCGGCTCGAACCAGGAGCGCTCGAGCTTGAGATTGTAGTAGACGATGTTATCGAGCATGCTACCGGTGCGATTGATCTCGTGCACTCGCTTGTACTTGGCCAGCACGACGTCCAGTCCCTCGAAGCTGTCCCATTTGTAGGCGCTCGTCGGCCGGTCGCGAATCACCTTCAGAACGTAATCGAGTCGCGGTGAGGTGAAGGCGATGGTGACCGTGCCGAGACTGCCCGGCGCCACCGCCAGCAGCTCGCGCTCGCGCACCAGCCGGCGGCGAACCTCGGTCATTACCGCCACCTTGCTGAAGTGGTAATAGCCGATGGTGGAATAGTGCAGCCCGAGCGGCCGGCCCGGCATGATGCTCTTGAGGAATGCCGCGAGCTCGTGGTAGTGCCGGTTCGTGACTTGAAACGGTGCCTCGGTGGAGCTGCAGAGGTTATGAACGTGTGGCACCGCGTGCAGCACGGCTTCGGCGCGGACGCCCTCTTCGGAGTTCAGCAGGGCAATGACGAGAGGTTTGAGCTCCGTACCCCTGAGCACCAGCCGGCCCACGAGGTAGGCGCCGCGGTTGCGGAAAAAGCCGGCGCGGACCATCTCGAAGGCTCTCAGTCCGGCTCCCGCCCGGTCCGCGAGCACGTCGTTCACCCGCCGGGCCACGAGCTCGGCGTCGCGCGCGGGATCGCAGAACGGGACCGTGAGCTCCGCGACCTGCAGTGCTCTCTGGATGACCAGGGAGTCGATGGGCCAGGAACAGGGGAAGCGCGCGTACACGGCCGTTGACGGCGGTAGCACGCGGTGCGAGCCTCCGAAACCATACTCGACGGGCTTCCACTCGCCGTGATGGACACGCCGCTGGACGGAGTGAAGATAGGCGAGCGCGAGATCCGCTTCGTAACGGCCATGAACCGCCCCGCGATAGACAGCCTCGACATCCGTCCAGAGCGGCCCGCCCTCCGTCAACTTGGGAAAAGCTTCCCGCAACGTCTCGGCGAGCGGGTACACCGTAGCGTTGTACAGTCCGAGACGCCTCCTCGCGTTTGCGATTGACGTCGGATGATCGCGGCTCTGGAACGCCGCTTTTGCCGCCCATGTCAGTTTGAGGAACTCGGCGTAAAAGCTGTCAAAGACGCTCAGGATCCACTCGGCGGTCAGCTCGACTCGCCCTCGCTCGTGTGCCGCAGAGGCAAGCCGCGTGGCGTAGTCCGCGCACGGCCTCACTCCGGCGGACTCGCTGACGAGCGCATCCACCCCGGCTATGGGTCGACTCGCTTGCGGGGTATCGCTCATCGGCGACCGTCGACGCGACAGATCGCGGCGCCTCGGCTCTCACCGGCCCGCGGCGGCGGGCGCGCCGCCGGCCTGATTGTCCCGCTCGAGGGGCTTGCCGAGCAGCTTGGTGAGTGCATGTACGGCCTCGATGGTCGGCACCGCGGTCTCCGTCAGTCGGGCCAGGTCGAGAACCGAGCCGAGCAGCGCGTCGGTCTCCATGACCCGTCCGGCCTCGAGGTCATGGAGCATGGATGTCTTGTGCCTGCCGACCCGCTCCGCACCGGCAATGCGCCGCTCGATCGGGAGGCGGAACGTGATGCCGAGCTTGTTGGCCACTGCCTCTGCCTCCGCCATCATTGTCGCCGCCAGATTGCGCGTGGGGGGATATTGGCAGATGTCAACGAGCGTCGAGTGCGTCAGCGCACTGATCGGATTGAACGCGAGGTTTCCCCAGAGCTTGAGCCAGACCTCCCCCCGGATGTTGTCGAGCACCGGCGCTTTGAATCCGGCGCGGGTGAAGCACTCGGACACCGCGCGCACCCGCCCACTCGAGGAGCCGTCCAGCTCGCCCACGGGAAAACGATCGCCTTCGATGTGGCGGATGACCCCGGGCGCCACCAGCTCCGCGGCCGGATAGACCACACAGCCAATGACGCGCGCCGGCGGGATCTGGCGCAAGCAGACGCCGGTCGGGTCGACTGCCTCCACACACCGGCCCTCGAACGGACCGCCGTGCCCATAAAAGTACCAGTACGGAATCCCGTTCTGCATGGTGACGACCACAGTCGCGGGGCCGAAGAGCCTCGGTACGCCGTGGGCCACGGCATCCATCTGGTGCGCCTTGACGGCGAGGATGACGATGTCCTGGGGTCCTGGCGCCGAGTAGTCCGCGGTCGCTTCCACGTCGCGCGCGACGAGCTCGGTGTCGTCGCTCAAGATGAGCTTGATGCCACGGCTGCGGATGGCTTCGAGGTTCGCCCCACGGGCGAGGAAGGTGACCCGCTCACCGGCGAGAGCCAGCTTGACGCCGGCGTAGCCGCCGATGGCCCCAGCTCCCACGATTGCGATCTTCATGAGACCCATCCCTGCAGAACCGATCGGCCGGGCCCCGCGGCCACCGGGATCAGGTCCTCGATATCCTCGGCGCCCGACGTCAACTGCTGCAGATAACGCTGCAGGTCCGCGCGGTGACGGAAGATCTGATTGAGAAACCGTTCCTGCCGGTCGACCATGGATCGTTCGCCGCTGCCCCGAAGAGCGCCTCGTTCAGTCATTCTAGAGCAAGTGGCCAACTCGCAGGCCCTCGTCAACGCCTCAATCGGCTGACCAGTTCTCAACACCTCGCGGCCAGCCCGCCGCGCAATCTCGCGAATCGCCAGCGATCCGCCGCCGGCCATCACCTTCAGGAGTGCCCGGCGCTTCGGCGTCAGCGTCTTACACAGCAGCTCCTCGGACGCGAACGAGATCCGTGCGCCCTGCTTCTTACCGCGGAACGCAGCGGCGGTCCGCCGCTGGGCATCGCCAAGCGAAGACACGCCGATCGTGACGGTACTCATTTTCCTCTCCTGCGCTTCTTCACTTCCGCCCAAAAATCCGACTGCAGCGAATCCACATCGGTGAACGGGTAGGGTACCTCGCGCTCGCCGACATGCTTGTGATTTCCCTTGCCCGCCTCATTGTCGAAGCGCAGCACACAACGCTGATTGAAAGCAATAGCCTAAGGCGGGTCAAGGAAGCGGCCTGCCACCTCAGTCCAAGGGGCAATACAGATCCATGGCGGAGGCGGCCGGGGCCGAGGGACTTGCTGAGCTGGACTACGCGATCGCCGCATTGCGCAGTCAACCTCCGGCCGCGCCGGGCCGCAGGAGGTCCCGCAGCATCGCCACCTCCGCAGTGATGGCGGTGTGCAGCGCCGGATCGATGTCGGGCGCAAAGAGCGGCGAGTGATTTGACGGCAAGCGCGTCCCGGCAGCCTTCGCCTGCTCGTACTTCTGCGGATCGGCGCCACCCAGGGTCAGATAGAAGCCCGGAATGCCCTCGGCGACGAATGCCGAAAAGTCTTCGGATGCGGTGATCGGCTCCTGCGTGACGACCTTGTCCTTAGCGAGCGCGGCTTCCAAAACCGCACGCAGCCGCTGCGTAAGCGCGGGATCGTTGTAGACCGCGTCGGTCGTTTCGTAACCCTCGATCAGGGGCGCGCGCGGGGCGCCAGCGGCTTGCGCCTCCGCGTTCGCAATGCGCGTGATCGCTTCGAGAACCTGTTTGCGTATCTCGGGTTTGTAGGTGCGCACGGTGAGGCCGAGCTCTGCCTGATCCGGGATGATGTTGTTCTTTGTGCCGGCCGTGACGTAACCAACGGTCACCACAGCGAACTGGCCCGGCTTCACCTCGCGCGCCACGATCGTCTGCAGCGCCAGGACGGTGCGCGCAGCGATCACGATCGGGTCCACGGTGGTGTGCGGAGCGGAGCCGTGGCCTCCTTTGCCGTAGATCGTGATGCGCAGCGAATCGGCGTTGGAATCGTATATTCCGGTTGCCACGCCGACCTGCCCGGCGGGCAATTCATTCACGACATGCAGGGCGAGCACCTCGTCCGGTCGCGGGAAGCGCGTGAATATCCCGTCGCGGATCATCGCCTTCGCGCCGCTGATGGTTTCCTCGGCCGGCTGTCCGACCAGCATTAATGTGCCCTGCCAGGAAGCGCGGCTGCGTACCATGATGCCCGCCGTGGCAACGAGCGCACTCATGTGCAGATCGTGCCCGCACATGTGCCCGACCGGGACGTCCCGTCCGGCCGGGTCCTTGGCGTGTACCTTGCTCGCGAACGGTAGCCCCGTCTTCTCCTCGACCGGCAGCGCGTCGAGCTCGGTGCGCAGCATGACGGTCTTACCGGGGCCGTTCCTGAGGATCGCGACCACTCCGGTGCCGCCGACGTGCTCGGTCACTGTGTAGCCGAGCGCGCGCAGCTCGGCCGCCACTCTGGCAGCAGTCTGTAGCTCGGAACCGGAAAGCTCCGGATGCTGGTGCAGAGCGATGTACAGCGCGTACGCCTTTGCGTACGCAACATCGACCTCAAGCACAGAGGCGCCGGCGGCGCGCTGCATCGCGAGGCTCCCCACCGCCGCCGCCACACCGCACCAGGCGAAAGCCCATCGAATCGTGACCATCGTATGTCCCCATAGAGTTTTCAAGAACGCGCCGCGGTACCGCCTGGAACCTTCGCGCGCTGTTCGGTGTTGAGTTCGAGCTGTTCGAGACACTGAAGCGGGCGCTGGTATGTGCGGGATCGGCCGCGCGACAGGCGTTCCGCGCACGCGCCACAGACAAAAGAATGTAATCGCCGCTCAGGTTCTCCGCCAAGGCTTCATGGATTTCCCGCGTCGTTTCTCTGCGGCAAGGCTTTGTCGAGGGCGACGCAAACGCAGACCAGAACATAAGTTTACGAGCTGCACGAACATGCTGCCGGGGCGTGACGCTCGATCACGCCCTCCCTGCCCGGCGGGTCGATCGATCAGTGCTGTAGCGGGGCATAGGTGTACACGCGCATTAGCAAGCGATCCTTGAAGGTGCCTGCTTAGGAAGCCGCCCCTTGTTCGGCCGGACGATCGCTATGCTGTACTGGAGCGTGAGAGCCCTTAGAAACCGACACGGCGACAAAGCGGGTATTTCGCTCGGTGTACATGAGGCAAAGCACCTGCTGCGCTTGCATCTTGAGAGTGAACGCCTTTTCCCGGCCGCGCACGTAGCCGATACCCCCCGCTACTACCGCACACACCAGGACGAACCCAATGGTCTGGACGCGTGTGACGGCAGCGATCACGTAGCCAGCAATAATGCCTACCATTGTCGCCACGACAGTGGAGTGAATCACCACTCTATTGGCCTCGGCATAGAGCCGATCGGCGAACTTCTGGATCAGTTGGGAATCGTACTTGACATGATCCTCGTTCATCGGGTTATCCCCTTCTTCCCAGCCTGACGTTAACCGAGTTCCCTTATGGTGCTCAACCCCGAACAGTTCAACTCCCTGGGCCACGCCGCGCCGAATGTTGAAATGCCGACAGTGGTGGCCCGGTGGAACTCGCTGATGGAGCTCTTCATGGCAGGCGGCAATTATGCAGCGTCGGAGGTTCGGTTTCCCGAAGGGGTTCCCGGATTCCGGGCAGGCGGAGATTGCGGCAGCGCGGTAGGACGGCGGACGCCCGCTCGCGGGGCAGCCGCACGTGAACTATACCGTCGGTAATCGGGCTTTAGCGGAGCGAAATGTCAATAAATTCAGGGTCGTTCAAAACCCAACTCACGCCCCCGCCCACCGCAGCTTCCCCGCCCATCCGTGAAACTCCTCCGCAAGCTCGTTCATATCGACGACCGTTGCAGCTCCTTGCGCGTGTCGTTCGTCGATCGGTTTAGCAATCGCAAGTGCCGGTAAGACATAACCAGCTGTCCGAACGGGACGAAAACCAGCACCGTATGTGCCGATAGCGGTCATGGCTTCAGTCATGAGTCGGGTAGCCTACGTTAATTCCCTACCCTCCTGGAAAATCACCCTGATTGGAACAGTCATCCAAGACGAGTAGCTTGTTAAAAAAATGACACTAACCTCCTGCCACCCCTGCCAGCACACTGCCTCTCTGCGGCTCAGGGAGGAGTTTCGCCGCACTGCAGGCGGCCATACGGAAGCAGACGGAAAGACTGTCGTTTGCGGCGCGTGCGGAGATAGTTGGCACTTCCGCGACCGGGTGCAGCTGCCGGAGTGGCTGCGGCAGGAGCTGACAGACAGGGCGCTCTGATCTAGTTGGCCCCAGCAAGCGAGTGGCAGCGCGTCACACCCGCACCAACCGTCTTGTTTTTATACGGCCCAGCCGAACCCCGGGGTCTAGACCGCGTCATCAGCTGCCAATCAAGATGATCTGGTTAAGTGTTTCGCACGTCAGCGGCAGGACGGGAGCAACGTCATACAACTGTTCCAACTCCTAGGACCTAACAACAGAGCACGGGTGCGCGGCCACATCCACCTCCTACGCTCACTGCGCTTCGTCGCCGGCTGCCGAGCGCGCCTCATGCATCGGGCGCAGCGATCACGGCGACCGTGGCGCAGGCCACCGGGGTTTTGTGCGCCCCGGTAGCCCGCAGCCTGACCGACTCGAAAGTGACCCCGAAAACGGATGGCTAACGGTGGCGCGCAGCGGTGGCGGCCGACATCGGCCGAGGGCGCTACTGAGAGGCCAGGTGTGGCGTGCGCTGGCGGCTGTCGCTGGCCGTGACACTGCGACGCTTAAGCTTTTGATGGTGCCGGCCCCGCGTGGGGTGAGTATCAGTTCACCGTCGTTACAGCCGCGCGGCGGTAAGCTGCCGCAATGGCGGCCGCTCCACTTCGAGTCTTCATCTCGCATATCCACGAGGAAGCAGCCCTCGGTGCAGTCGTTAGTAGCTGCATCAAGGATGCGTTTCACGCGCGCTCCGTCACGACATTTCTTTCCGGTGATGCACAGGATCTGCCGGCTGGCCGTAAGTGGATTGAAGTCATTGAGCAGGAGCTGGACCAAGCCGCCGTTGTGGTCGCACTTCTCAGTCCCGTCTCCTTGCGCCGGCCGTGGGTGAACATTGAGCTAGGCGCTGCCTGGATCAAGCATCGACATATCATTCCGCTCTGCCACTCCGAGCTACGCGTCGGTGATCTGCCTCGGCCATTCGGTGATTTCCATGGCGTTGGGCTCGACCAGGACGACGCTGCAGAGCGACTCCTCGGAGGCGTTGCTGACGCATTGCGCCTAGAGCAGCCGCGCAGGCTCGCGTTTAAAGAAATGCTCGCGGAGTTACGGTCGGCGGCCGCCGGTATCAAGATTGCGGAGAGCCCGGCGCCAGATGCACGTGCTGAGCCGCCAGACTTGCCACCTGAGCAGATACGCATGCTGCGCTTTCTCGCCGGGCTGGCGAATCGCGGCATTGATAAGGTACCGCTATCGAACCTGGCCGCCGGAACGCAGGTCGGATTGGCGGCCATGAAATACCATCTCGCTGAGCTCGAGAAACGTCACTTTGTTTACGTTGGTCATCACCCTAAGCCACGCGAGTCGGACGTGCGTATCTCGCCGGGCGGCGTCGGTTGGCTCTTGGCTCAGGATGAAATGCCTGGCAGCAGCTGAATCCGCTGCGGCGACCCTCGCACGCCCAGTTGTTGCATACCCCATTTGCAACGTTTTGCACCCAGTTGCACCCAATGCACCGCCTCTGACGAGCCTCGCGCCGGACGGTCAGCCCGATCGATCAGCTCGGGGCTTCCCGCATGAATGGTGTGAACGTGACCCCGACCAGCAGTCCTTCTGGATCGAGGAAGCGGCTGACGGTCTGACCCCAGGGTTCTTTCTTGTTCTTCACGAGCATGCGATGTCCGCGAGATTCGAGTTGCGCCGTCGCTTGCTCGACATCATCAACGTCGAATTCGAGCCAGGCGTGCGGGACGGGAACGTCACCAGGCCAGGAATCCTTCCCGAAGCATGACTGCGCCGCTTGCGGCAGTGGCCAGAGCGCGAAGCTTTTCGCGCCCTTCAGGGCTTCAGTATGAAGGTAGCCGCCGCCCTCCTCTTTAAACGGAATGCCGAGGGTGGCGCCGTACAGTTTGCGACTTGCCGCAACGTCACGGACGATCGGACCGAAGCCCGCGATGAACAGAATCTTTATGGGTTCACGGCCTTGCACGCTACTTCCTCTTGCGGCGACGACAGAAGCTGCACCGGCGCCGCGCCATCGGCGACCTTTGCCGCGGTCACGAAGCGAGGACGACTCGGTCGCCACCTGATCGTCCGCCGCAGAAATGCCCGGCCGGCCAGTCGCGCTTACCCCCGTGCTAGTGCACGACGACGTCGCTGGGTAGCGGCGGCGCGCTGGTCGGCGGCTTGCGAACGCGATTCGCCTGCTCGAACGCGTACGCGTAGCCGATCAGCCTCGACTCGCTGAACGGCGGTCCCGAGAAAGTTACGCCGTACGGGGCGCGTTCGGCGTTGAAGCCTGCCGGGAACGGTGTCGGCGGCGTCAACGGCGGCGGCGGCACCGCGGGATTTGCAATGAAACCACCGGGAACCACGATGCTCGGATAGCCGGCGCGCGCCGCGATAGCAGCCCCGCGGTTCGCAGGGAACAGGACCGCATCGTACGTCTGGTACATCACATCGAGACCTTTCGTCCGCGCGAGGTCGAGATCCCTCGCTCGGTCCGCGTGATACCGAGCGGTGTCGCTGCTGCCGGCGCGAGTGTCCAGCGCCTGGGCGGCCAACAGGATATCCTGCCCGTACTTCAGCCCGACCTGTGCGCCCCCGGCGACGAACGCGTCGTTGAACGCGATGACGTCGGCGAGGCTACTGATCACGGTCTTGCCATCCGCGGCGATCCCCGGACCGAAATCCGCTAGGTAGGCGTTCAAGTCGCGCTTGAAGCCGTACGCCAGCACTGTCGAGCAGGTGGCCGGGAACGGGGGGTTGACCACGCACGTGCCGACGTTGTTCAGCTCCTGCGCGTCCGGTATGTCCGCCGGGTCATCGACGATCGCGCCCTGAGCGCGCAGCACAGCAATAGCATCGTTCATCACCTGCTGAATCTCGGCGCTGATTACGGTCTGGCCCGAGGCGTTGGTCCAGTACCGCAGGTGGGGTACCGCGATCCGGGCGCCTTTCAGAGCGTGCTTGTTGAGGAACGGCGTGTAGTCTTTGAGGCACTTGCCTGGCGTCAGGCACGCGATCGTCGCGGGATCGGCTGGGTCGTACCCGGCCAGAACGCTCAGCAGCTTTGCCGCGTCGGTCACGGTGCGCGCCATCGGACCCGCGGTGTCCTGGTCGGCCGTGATCGGCACGATCCCCGTCCGGCTGACGAGCCCGACGGTAGGTTTGATGCCGACCAGCAGGTTTGCACTCGACGGGCTGAGGATCGAGCCGGAGGTCTCCGTACCGACACCGACCGCCGCAAGATTGGCGCTGACGGCGATGCCGGGGCCAGAGCTCGAGCCACCGGTATCGAGCGCCGGACGCCCGTCGTCCCTGCGGGTCAACCGGATGCCGTCGTTGATTACATCCGGGCGCGGGTCGGGCCGCGGATCGAACGGGTTGAACCCATAGCCGACGCGGGCGATGTCGCCGCCCTCTTCAAACAGCTGGAAGCGGAGCTGAGAGCTGTAGCCGCTCGGGTTTGCGAGCGCGAAGAAGTTCGCGAACTCGGTCAGCGTCCCCTTGCCGAGGATGATTACGCCGGCGTCCTTGAGTTTCGTGACGATGAACGCGTCTTTCAAGGGAATGGATTCGCCGAGGGCTACGGAGCCCGCGGTCGTCGGCATGCCGGCCGTGGCGATGTTGTCCTTCAGGACGACCGGCACGCCGTACAACGGCAACGCCTCATGACCGTCGTCGTCGTTGTTGGACTTGCGCATCAACTCGCGCGCCGCATGGGCGGCGTTCGGATTGAGGTACATGTAGCCATTCAGGTGCGGCCCCGCCCGGTCGAACGCCGCGATGCGCGCCTGATACATCTTGACCAGCTGCTCTGGCGTCAGAAGTTCGGAGCGATACGCCCGCTGGATGTCGGCGATCGTCGTCTCAACGAGCTCGAACCTCTCCTGCCCACGACCTTCGGAAGGGTTTTCGCCGTGCGCAATTGCCGCAAAGGCCAGCGAAATCACCGGCAGCATGCGCATCATGTAACAAGACAGACGGTTCATACGCGCACTCCCACTTACGTTCTTAATGACGGACCTGCTTGTTTTTTGATCCGCATGCCGTGTACGCCTTGCCCTCATGGCATGCAATGGGTATTAACCCGCCTCTTTTTCGGAGGCAAGCATGGTCGCCCGCGACCCGCCGCGAACGGACACTGCAGCCCGGCCGGTCCGTTGGTGCTGATTCCGAAGCTGGGACTTCACCGTTGTCCCGCGATCAATCTTTAGCTTTCTAAGGGACGCTCGCCGCGCGGGGGCTCCTCAAGACCGTCCGCCGGGCGACACCTGATGGTCGACCTGCCAGACCCGACACATGCCGCTTTAGCAACACCGAACTGACGATCGCGGCCAGGTCGCGGCGCCCGCCTGCCACATCCCGCTGCAGCGCCTCCTCCGCCTCTTACCCGCTTTCGTAAATTCGCGATCTTACCGATTGCGCGGCGCAAGCAGGCGGGACCAGAGCGACGTTGCTCCGAGCGCAGCGCGCTTGCTGGTGTCAGAGGGGGGTGCGTCGACGCGACGCTCTGCCACGCGACGCTCCACCGCCCGACGCTCTGCCAGAGGCGCCGGGGTTGCCAATTCAATCACGGCGTGTACGCCTGACACGCCGACATCCTTGCGAGCCGCGAGGCCTGTATCCGCGAAGCGCTCGCGCTCTGCGATGCTTACCCGCTTGATAACCGGCGAGTCGAAGTAGGCCACGAGATAGCCCGCCACCGCTTCCGCCGCGAGCTCGCTCGAGAAGAAGCCGACGCGCAGCGCGTGCATCACGCGGTCCTGCTCGAGCCCCGTAACTGCGTACAGCCGATATTCAGAAAATATGCCGAGGTTCGGCACCTGCTCGGCGTCGATCGGCTCTTCGCGGAGCATGAGCTGAACGGCGAACCAGCAAGAGCCCTCGCCGTCTGCGAGCTCGAGGGACGTGACCGTACGAACCGTTTGAGTACTGTCGATCACAGGAGCGTCTGCCTGCGCGCTCGCGGACTGAGGAATGAACGGCGGCGGGTTCGGGCTGACCGGCCCAGGTGCAATGGGCTGAGGCGAACCGGGCAGCGCAGGTGCGACAGACGCGTTTGCATCGCTCTGCGGCGCGTTCGCGCTCTTGTGGTGTGCGTCTGCGGTGTCCAGCCGCGCGCCGATCCTTGCCACAAGGGGTTCAAGTGTTCCGGAATCCGCGCCCGAATCCTCCCCGGATGCGACGGGTAGGTTTGCATCGGTTTCAGCAGCCGGAGCGGGCGCCGTGTTTGCGGCGCGACGTTCTGCAGGCACGGAGTCTACCGCGGGGGAGTCAGCAGGAATGATCGGCCCGGGCCCGGTCGGGGCCGAGGCATCAAGGCTCCGCAATCCCGGTTCCGGTCGCGCATCCGCGGGTTTGGAAACGTCGAGAGGTTTCTCCTCGATCGAAGACTCAATGCTGCTCGCGCTAGCCGGCGGCAGCGGTGCTTCCGTAGCGGCACCGAGTTGCCCGTCGATTCTCGGAGTTAGCAGCTCGACTTGATCGGTTATGGCATTCGGGTCCGACTCGATTTCCTCGACTACGACGCTCTTCGGCGCTCCTTCACAGTGCGACACGCCGTACGAGACGTCGACCGACAGCTGCGCGGTCTTCGCGAGCGGCGGCTGTGCTGGATTGACACGTTCGCGCGGTTCGGTCAGAACTCGATTGGATGCGACGCATATTGGTTCCTTCCGTTCAACGTGAGGCGCATCGGTGACGCCTCGAGAAGTCTGAGACTGTCGTGTCTCCTCCAACGGAGGCGTCGACCGGGACTGTGCGCCCGGTCTCGCGCGTGGCGCCGCCGCGGAATGTGGCATCTGGGCTTTTGCGGAGCGGCGCGGGGCGGTCAGCTTGGGTGGCTTGCGCTCACTTTTGGACGCTGTCGAAGTCGGCGGCGTCGGCCCGCGCCCAGACGGGCCCACTGCGGCTAGCTCCGGCAGCAGCTCATCGATGTCCCAGCGACAATGCTCTGTTGGCTTCTGTGCGGCCTGTCGTGCTGCTCGCTTCTGGGTGGCCAGTCGTGCTGCTGGCGGGACGGCCCGCCGCGCTGGTGGCGGGACGGCCTTGCCCTGCTCTTGAACGACAGGCGTTTTCGCGTCCGCAAAGGCGCTCGCCGGTTTCACCGGCTCAGTAGCGGACGCTGCACGCGCGATCGCGGCCTTGTCGTCGTCTTGTGCCAACAGCTCATCGATGTCCAACAGACAATGCTCTGCTGGCTTCTGTGCGGCCTGTCGTGTTGCTGGCGGGGAGACCTTCTCCGGTACTTCAACGACAGGTGCCTTCGCGGCCGCAACCGCCCTCGCCGGTTTTGCCAGTTCAACGGGGCACGCTGCACGCGCAATCGCGGCCTTGTCGTCGTCTTCTGCCCGTTCCTTGATCGCACCAGGATAGTGCTCACGCACCATCGAGAGAAGCGCGTCGGCTTCCTGCTCGGATTCGATGATACCCAGGCGGAGCTGAAACTGCGGTTGAGCGTCGTGACCGCGCATGAGTTGGTATACATGCAGTCGATCGATCGGCAGCAGTCCTTTCGGCGGCGAACCGATCCTGGCCGTGGACGTCCTCAGAATGATGACGAAGGGACCCGGACCGGCAGTTCGCGCCGATCCCCTCGGCGGAGCCAATAGGTCCTCGATGCCCAGATGCCAGATGTCCTCGGACGCCTGCACTTTGACCACGCGACCCACGCCTTCCTTCCTCAATCGTCCACCACAGCGGTCCCGACATTTTGTCGCACCATGGACTCGGGAACGCTGGCCCGCATCCTCTATCGGCGACAACTATGTCGCAGAATTGGCGACCGGTGATCCAGGAGCCCAGCTTATGTAAAGCGATCGGCGGTCCCGCCCGTACCGTTCTCAGTGGGCGTTGACGACGAGCGGGATGCCTGTAAGTCGGCCGCGTCCAGTTCACATGGTCCGGTGTCGCGTTGGCCTCGCGATAGAGCTGCGCTCTGCGGGACTCTCACTGGTAGAAGATGTGATTGCCGATCGCAGCGACCACTCTTCTGGCCCTCGACCATCCGGGCCGGACGCTGGTCGCGTGATAGAACAATGCACCGGGCACAAGCGGCGTGTTCAGGTCATCGTACACCGCACTCGCCACAGCCATCGCCTGTTTCCAGGCGGGTCCGTCCGGCGGGGACAGCGCGCCGAGCTCCGTCCATGAGAAGTCGCCAACGAGACGCCGGCGGTTCGGATCCCACCGGGTCTCGTGGACCACTTCGCAGATCGTGTGCGGAAAGTTCGGGGCCTGTGTGCGATTCAAGGTGACTTCGGCAACCGCGTACTGGCCTTCGAGTGGTTCGCCGCGTGCTTCAAAATAGATATTCTCGGCGAGGCATTGCAGGTCACTTGCGCGCCGACGCGCGTGCGTTGCTTCCCGCTGCACGGCCTGAATGCGCGCAGGCGCGATGCGCGTTCCGTCCAGGTAGGCAAAATAGATGATGCCTGCCAAAGCAAGGACCGGCAGCCCGAGCATCACGAGGAACGCCAGATTCTCTTTCTCGCCGGCGAGCCAGTAGGCGAGTCTGCGTCGCCAGACTACCGGCCAGATACGCGCCTCACAGAGCAGCGATGTGAGCATGATGGTTCGGCCGACATCCCTTATGAGGCCAGCGCCGGAGACGTATGTATTAAGTCAAACTCGCGCATTATGTTCCACCGTACGGAGGACACGCGCGTCACTCTACATCGAAGAAATGCGTACATGGTGTGAACTGTTCGATGCCTCGCCATCGGGCGCCTCGTACCAGGCACACATCCGGTAGATCAACAGGTAGCACCCATCGCTACCAGCCGGTCCGGGTCAACTCGCCCACCCGCGGCTGGCCAGATCGGAGGGGTCGATTCCTCCAGGATGATCGCTACAACTCAGTGCTTTCCGGAGACTCTCGCCTCTTGTCGGGCGTGGTGATCGCCTCCGGTGGATTCATGCCGACGCATTTCGCGCTTACCAGATCACCCTCGCCCGCGTAGGGCATGGCGATTTTCAGGGCCGCCGAAACTGCATTTTCGCAAGCGCTCTCATCCTTGAACAGATAAGAATCCACATACGTGATTTCCAGCGTCTTCGGCGCATAGTAGTAGATATGCAGCACCGCTTTTTGACCAAGCGTCCGCGGTTGCTTCTGCGCGTCCTGCGACGGCGGCGACATATCTGCGAATGCAGATGCGATCAACAACGGCAGGAAAGTGAGGGCGAAGTACCTTTTCATCCGATTCTCCATCACGACAACGGTCCCAACATGCAGACACGATACGGCGCGGCCGCAGCGCCTCCGTTGCGCGACGTCACACCGGACGCCCACAAGCCAGGACCTACATCACATCCGGATATGCGAGAGCGGGGGCTCGTGCAGTGTGTCGCAGGTCCATCTGACGTAATATCGGGACCCGCTTTCGAGGGAACGCTGTTTCCTGGCCGCCAGGGTTGCCCCCGTTCGGCAGCCCCCTCTTTATGGGCGCGGCGCGTCCGCCGGCCCCTATCTTCGGCCGCCGTAAACCCAGCGGCCTTCCCCTCGCGCCGGCCGGCGAACTTCGTACTTACGGCTGGCTGCTGAGGTCGGTGCCGGTGACCGTGTCGCCGGTGCTCCAGGTGTAGCCGTTACTCCAGGTGTAACCGTTGCTCCAGGTGTAGCCGTTGCTCCAGGTGTAGCCGTTACTCCAGGTGTAGCCATTGCTCCATGTGTAGCCGCTGCCCGACGTGTACGACCCATTCCAGAGGAGGCCGTCCCCGACCAACGGTATGATGGAAAGCACGTCCTTCACCACGCACAGTAAGGCGCCGATCAAACCACCACCCGAACAGGTGGTGGTTTTCTGGTCGGACATGATGTAGTAATTGCCGTTCGAATCCCGATTCGCCCGCCCGCCGAAGTGCTGGGTCCCGGCGAGATCGGCCGCCACGTTCAATCCCTGATTGGCGCAGTTCGTGGCGCTGCCGTAGACGGCATCGTGCGCATTCACCAGACCCGAGCCCTGCTGGAACACCGTATAAGCCAGGTTGCCTTTGGAATTCACGGCTGGATGGGCAGCCGACATCAACCGGCACTTGACCTGATCCGGAGTCAAGTACGGATTTACCTGCAGCATCAGCGCGACCACGCCGCTCACCACGGCAGTGGCTTGCGACGTGCCCGACATCGTGAAGTCATCGTATGGTCCGACCCATTGCGGAAATTCCTGAGCGAGCGTGCCGTTGTTGGGCGCGTAAGCGAGTATGTGACCGCCCATTCCTACGATTTCCGGCTTCACGAAGCCCTCGTACGTCGGACCGGTGGAGGAAAAGCCGGCGAGCTGGTACTGCAGCGGCTGCATCGGGTGATAGGCGTCAGTGACCGCACCCACGGTGATGACGTACGGGACGTTCCCGGGAGCGTTGATGGTCATCGGTTGCGGTCCCCGATTGCCGGCCGCGGTCACGACCACGATTCCGGCGCCCCAGGCGGCCATCACCGCTTGGTCGAGCGGATCGTCCCAGTAAGGAGACTGCGGCGGCGCCCCCAGCGACAGATTGATCACGCGAATGTTGTAGCGGGACTTTTCCTTGACGACCCACCCGATACCGGCGATGACGTCGAAGTACCGACCGGCGCCGGTGCTGTCCAGCACACGCACCGAGACCAGATTACCGCCGGGTGCGACGCCCTGAAAGTTGCCGGTCGTGGCCACACCACTGCTGGCGATGATCGAGGAGATGTGGGTGCCGTGACCGAACAAGTCGTCGATGCTTCGGCTGTAGTTCTGCTGCGCGGCGGTCTGGCTGTAGGTCGGCTGCAGCCGCGCCTGAATCACGTCGTACTGCGCAAGCACGTGCGGGGTCTGGTACGGTGTCGTCTGCAGAGGGCCCAAAGTGCTCCACACACCGGAGTCGAGCACCGCGACCGTGACACCTCGTCCGGTCACCCCACCGACGTGCAGCTTGCTGGCGGCGACCTCCGACGGGTAGTTGGTTTCCGGCAGATGATTGGAGCTGGCTTGCACCGGCGAGTCATCGAAAATGCGCAGACGCGGGACATCTGAGGCCCGCAGCGCCTCGAGCTCCCGGTCATCCAGTGCGGCGCCCACTGCGCGGATAATGGACAGATCGCCGGTCACCACGCCGCCGACGCGCACGACCGCGCTGCGCGCGACTTCGACGCTCTCGGCCTGCACGATGTAGTCCTGCCGCACGCCCACCGGTTCAACTCGGGAAGGTGGTGTCGTCCGCGCCCGCGCCGGCGCAGCCGCGACGGGCATCGGCGCTACCAGCCGAGATACGGCGGTCACCGGCGATGGCGTGGGTGCGTCGCTTCGGCACATCAGTGCCCAAAGGGCCAGCAAGACAGTCGCCATGCACCCTGCAAATAACCACCGCCGAGACCAGCTTTTCGTTGTCATGAGAGCGTTCCTGATTCTTAGTAGTGCGGAGCATTCACTCCGGTGATCGTTGTACAGGAACACTGCGTCGCCAAACAGTGACAACGGTCGGTGCCGCAGGCGCATAGAATGTGACGCGCTTCGCAGTGCGCGGCATCCTCTTGGATATGTTCTATTATGATTTTACGATGTGTGAGGTCATCCTGACATAACCGATAATCCTCGAAGAAAGCTGCGACGTCAGACACATCGCTGCGCCGACCTTAGCGCCTCGAGCCCACTGGCGCCGCCGTGCACCGCTCACGCCTCCAGCAGCAGAACGATCAAAATACGTCCGGCATCAGTGGTTGCCACCCCATAAAAGCAGACCCCGCCCGGGGCGGGGTCTACTTTGGGATTGCGCAAGCAAATCTACAGACTGATCGTCACCGCCTTGGTGGCCAGATAGTTGTCGAGAACCGCCTCGCCCATCTCGCGCCCCCAGCCGGACTGCTTATAGCCGCCGAACGGCAATGCGGCGTCGAAGATGTTGTAGCAGTTGATCCACACTGTGCCGGCCTTGAGGCGTGCCGCCAGAGCGTGCGCCTTGCTGACGTCGCGGGTCCAGATTCCGGCCGCCAGACCATAGATCGTGTCGTTGGCCTCGTGAACCAGGGCATCTCCCGCTTCCGCGAACGGTGTCACCGTCACCACCGGCCCAAAGATCTCCTCCTTGACGATCTTCATGCCGGGCTTGGTGTCGACGAATACGGTCGGTTCGACGAAGTAACCTGACCCCTCACGCGCCTTGCCGCCGGTCACCGCCCTGGCACCCTCCTTCTTGCCGAATTCGAGATAGCTGCAGACGCGATCGCGCTGGGTCTCGGAGACCATCGGCCCCATCTGCGTGGCCGGATCAAGTCCCGATCCGAGTTTGATCGCCTTGGCCTGGTCCGAAACGCCAGCGACAACCTTGTCGAACAGGCGTTCGTGCACGTACAGCCGCGAGCCGGCGCAGCAGCACTGGCCGTGGTTGAAGAAAATCGCACTCGCAGCACCGGGAATCGCCACGTCCAGATCGGCGTCCTCGAGGATGATGTTCGGGGATTTGCCGCCGAGCTCCAGCGACACATGCTTCAGGTCGCGGGCCGCCGCCTGCACGATCAGGCGGCCGACCTCGGTGGAACCGGTGAAGGCGACCTTGTCAACACCCGGGTGAGCCGCGAGCGCTGCCCCGGCCGTTTCGCCAAAGCCCGTGACGATGTTCACCACGCCCGGCGGCAGGCCGGCCTCCTGCAGAATCTCGCCCAGGCGCAGCGCGGTGAGCGGCGTCTCTTCCGCTACCTTCAGTACCACCGTGCAGCCGGTGGCGAGGGCCGGAGCCAGTTTCCACGCCGCCATCAGCAACGGAAAGTTCCAGGGGATGATCTGTCCCACGACGCCGATGGGCTCGGGCCGCGTGTAAGAGTGATACTGGACGCCCGGCGTATAAAGAACTGAAAGTGGAATGGTCTTGCCCTCGATCTTCGTGCACCAGCCTGCCATGTACTGGAAAATGTCCGCGGCCAGCGGTACGTCCGCCACGCGCGCCACCGCCATCGGCTTGCCGTTGTCGAGCGACTCGAGCTCCGCGAGCTCGTCGGTATATTTCGAGATGAGATCGCCGATCCGCCACACCACCCGTGCGCGCTCGGAGGGTGTCATCGCCGGCCAGGGTCCCGACTCAAACGCGCGCCGCGCTGCGCGCACCGCCGTGTCGATATCCGCCTTGTCACCCTCGGCAGCGCGGGCGATGGTCGCTCCGGTCGCCGGATTCTTGACCTCGAAGGTCATTCCCGTAGCGGCAGGGAGCCACTTACCGTCGATGAGCAGTTTCTTGGGGTTGGCCATGAACTGAGCGACGGGACGGGATATCTGGGTCTCTTTGATAACAGCGCTCATCGTAGATTCTCCTCGTAATGAACCGGGCTTGCGCCACGGCGCCCCTTGCCGGTCGCTCCGGAGCTAAAGGGCCCTCGTTGCGTCCCGGTCTGCCATTGCGCTTCTCGCGTCAGCTTCGCTTGAATTATTACCCAATTCGATGCACGCCTATCATCGTGCCTATTACGTATAGGCGTTAGAGATTGATCCTGGCCGCGCCCGCTTGCCAACAAAGCCGTGAGCGGATCGGTAGCCCAGCCGAGGGAATATGAACGAATTCAAGGTCGTTCGGAACCCTGCCGCGGCTGAGGCGCGGTATGGGCTACTCCGTACGCACCACCAGCGGCTCTCCGATCACGCCCGCGCCGGGTTCTTCAGGTCCCCCGCTCGATGGACCTCGCCGGCCGCCGTTCGACTTCCCGAAGACCTGGACTCGATGATATTCAAGATACCCACACTGCTCCTGGCTGAACCGTCCGACGTTCCGCGGCAAGGCAATGCCCCAACTCATGAGGACTGCCTGATTCAGGTCCTTCGAGACCAGCAGTTCGCCAGGATCCGAAAAGGAGATGTAACCTCTGTCGAAGAGGTGATCGACATGAGGCGATAGCAGCAATCCGTTGAATCCATCGAGCATCTCCCGGTCGTCGCAAATGCACCAGGGCTTGATGTGTCTGGCTCGTAGATGCCGCCGATCCAAGAGTCCCGTCACGCGACACTTGCGCTCGATCCGCTCCACGTTTACCCGGAATAGCCCTTGACCGCGGCGCGCATTCAGCAAGGTCTTCTTGACCGTCGGACCGATGTCGGTCCGCTGCAGAATGCGCTCTTCGGCCGCATCATCGACAACACTTCCGCCCGTCGTCCGAGTGATCGACTCGGCGATCTGCTCGACCTGGCCGGCGAGCAACTCCGTGAGTCTATCGACCATCGGCTCCGGAACCGCGGCGAGGAACACGCCCTGATTGACGTCACCTGAGGCCCGAATTGGCGAGTGTCTGGCCGGCAGGACGGGCGCGAGTTGCGATGCGTGGTCCTTGGGCCGCAGCGGATCGGTAAGCTCCTTGAATCGAACCGGCACCTGCCAACCCGGACTGGTCTCCGACCGATCACTCGCCGAGCCGAGCTCGGGGGGCTTCGGCGCCTCCCGCGCCCGCCCCAGCGCGACCCCGACGGCGCGGATCGCTGCGTCGGCGAATGAGAGCACGATATCCCCCGGCATCACGTGGATCATGTTGTCATACGACAGATTTCTTGCGCCGTTCTGATTCTTCTTCGGCGACCACAGGTATTCGCCCTCCAGCTCCCGGGGGTACGTCTGCCGGTGATTCACCCACCAGTATTGCGGCTTTTGAAACACAAAAGGTACCCGGCAAGCCTCGGATCGCCGGCAGCCTACACCAGGCGAATACCGGGCGGTACATGGGCCATCATATTGTACCAATGTTCCCGATGCCGCCCGCTCGGCGGCTGCGCCTGCAGAGCGCCGCAGCCTGCGGCTGGCCGCCTGGTCAGGTGACCAGGTTCTGCGGCTTCCCTGCGACGAAGGCTTCGATATTGTCTATCAGCTGATCGGCGAGAAACTGCATGGCGCCGTCACTGGCCCAGGCGATATGGGGTGTCAGAATGAAGTTCGGCAGGCGCAACTCCAGCAGCGGGTTGCCTTGCTTGGGCGGCTCGCTGGTCAGGACGTCAAAGCCGGCGCCCGCGATCAGTCCCTGCTGGAGGGCTTGCACCAGCGCTTGCTCATCCACCAGCCCGCCCCGAGCCGTGTTGATCAGGATGGCGCTGCGCTTCATCTTGCGGAATTCCTCGATGCCGATCATGTTGCGGGTCTCGTCGGTCAACGGCAGGTGCAGGGAAATCACGTCGCTCTGCGCCAGTACCTGAGCGAGCGGGGTGAATACGACACCGGGTGCCCTTGGCGGAGCATGGTCGGCAAACAGCACGTTCATGCCGAAGCCACGGGCGATACGTGCCGTTCCCTGGCCGAGGGCACCCTCGCCGATGAGGCCTATGGTTGCGCCGTGGAGATCGCGAATCGGGTGGTCGAAGAAGCAGAACTGATCGACCTGCTGCCACCTGCCATTCTCGACATCCCGCCGGTAAGCGAGCAGGTTGCGTCGTAGCGCCGTGATCAGCGTGAACGCGTGTTCGGGAACGGTATGCACCGCGTAGTTGCGAATGTTTGCCACCGCGATGCCGTTCGCCTTGCAATAGGCAATATCGATGACATCGTAGCCGGTTGCAGCCACGGCGATCATTTTGAGCTTCGGCAGGCGTTGCAACGTCTCGGCCCGCAGCGGCACCTTGTTGGTGACGGCAATGGTTGCGTCACGCAAGCGTTCCGGCAGTTCGTTCGGCGCCGTGACCGGGTACTCCTGCCACCTGTGCTCGAAAGCGGGACGTCTGAGCTTCGCCTGCAGTGTGGAGCGATCCAGGAATACAATCTGATGCGTCATACCGGCACCCGGATGCCCGTGGTGGGTCTGCCTCGTGACCGAATCCGCAGGTTTGTGCATTACCCCTGTATGGATCCGGTCGAGTGGGCCCCATAGAACTGCTCTTCCTGGCTGACCTTCCTTTTCGGAATCGGATCGTGCGCGCGCCAGTAGTTGGACGCGGCGGCGACAGCGCTGCCCGGGGTGACTTTGATGCCGACGTCGAGCATGGCCATCTCGGCACCGGCGAGGGCGCCCATCAGCATCAGCTCATTGAGATCCCCCAGGTGTCCGATACGGAACACCTTGCCGGCCACCCTGGAGAGCCCCGCGCCCAATGCGAGGTTGTAGCGGCGGAACGCCACATCGATCACGTGCGCAGCGTTGATACCCTGCGGGACGAGGATGGCGCTCACGGTATCCGAATACCATTTCGGTTCCCTTGCGCAGAGCTTCAGGCGCCACCCCTCGGTGATGGCCGCGCGCACACCCTCTGCCAGGTAACGGTGCCGGAAGAACACCACCTCCAGGGTCTCCTCGAAGAGGATGTTCAAAGCCTCACGCAAGCCGTAGAGCATTGGTAGCGCGGGCGTATAAGGGAAGTAACCGGTGGCATTCGCCTTGATCATGTCAGCGAGATCGAAATAGCAGCGCCGTGACCTGGCACCGCCCATCGCACTCAGCGCCTTCGGGCTCACGCCCAGGATGCCGAGCCCCGCGGGCAGCATCAGACCCTTCTGTGAGCCGCTGACAGCCAGGTCCACCCGCCACTCGTCCATGCGGAAATCGATGCACGCGAGGGAGCTTACGGCGTCCACGAACAGCAGCGCAGGGTGCTTGGCGTCGTCCAGCGCCCTGCGCACTGCGGCGATGTCGCTGGTGACCCCGGTGGCAGTCTCGTTATGGCAGGCGAGCACACCCTTGATCTGGTGTCGCTTGTCGGCCCTGAGAATCTCCTCGTAACGGCCGAGCGGCACGCCCTCGCCCCATTCGACATCCAGAACCTCCACGTCGTAGCCGAGACGCTGCGCCATATCGACCCAAAGATGGCTGAACTGGCCAAAGCGCGCCGCAAGGATCTTGTCACCCGGCGAGAGGGTATTGGTCAGCGCCGCCTCCCACGCGCCCGTGCCTGAGGATGGGAAAATGAAAACCTGGCCCGTGGCGGTCTTGAACACCTTTTTGAGGTCGTTCAGGACACTCGATGAGAGCTCCGGGAATCTGGACGACCGATGGTCTTCCATCGCCACCATCATGGCCCGTTGCACGCGGTCCGGAACGTTGGTCGGTCCAGGGACGAACAGGAAATTTCGACCTGGCATGCGGCGTCCCATCACGCCCTCCTCTTCGGCTATACGATTCCACCTGAGCGAGCGCCCGCGCCCGGCGGCGCACGCTGCAACCCATACTAAGCGCTATCGTGGGTCAATGCAGCTTGACATGCGGCTCGGTGCGCCGAGTGATGAGCCGTGCCAGCGTGTCGAGCGCCACCTTCGTACAGCCATGCAGCGCCAGCTCGTGCATCTTATAGAGTGAGGTATACATCACCCGGGCGATGTAGCCCTCGATCATCATACTGCCGCCAACCAGAGCTCCCATCAGGTTGCCCACCGTGGTGTACTCGCCCAATGAGACCAACGAACCGAAGTCCCGGTAGCGGTAAGGCCGCAATCGCTTGCCCGCAAGCCGATTTGCAATCTGTCTGACCAAGTGGGTCGCCTGCTGATGCGCGGCCTGTGCACGCGGCGGCACGTTCGAATTCTTTGCCGGCCATGGACAGGCGGCGCAGTCGCCGATGGCGAAGATGTTCTCGTCCCGTGTCGTCTGCAGCGTCTGCTTCACGATCAGCTGGTTCGCGCGGTTCGTCTCGAGTCCGTCCAGGTCCCTGAGGAAGTCCGGGGCCTTCACGCCCGCCGCCCACACGACCAGCTCCGCCGCAACGGTTTGCCCGCTCGCGAGTCTGACTCCGTTCGGCAGGACCTCGGCGACGCGAGCCGACGTGCACACCCGCACACCTTTGCTCTGCAGCAGCCTGCTGGCGGCATCAGAGAGACGTTGCGGCAACGCTGGCAGGATTCGTTCGGCCGCCTCGATCACGTTGAGCTTGATGTCCGCATCCGGATCGATCCGGTCAAGGCCGTACGCCACCAGTTCCCGGGTTGTGTTGTGCAGCTCGGCGGCAAGCTCAACGCCGGTTGCCCCGGCACCGATGATGGCCACTTGCAACTGCTCCGGCCGAAGCGGCTCCGACTGCGCGTGCGCGCGCATGAGGGCGTTGACCAGCCGACGATGAAAGCGCGCCGCGTCGCTCGGTGTCTCGAGCGCGATGGCGTGTTCCTTGACGCCAGGCGTACCGAAATCGTTGGTGAGACTGCCGACCGCGATCACCAGCGTGTCGTAAGAGAACGCGCGCCGCGGGGTGATCTCTTCGCCATCCTCATCAATGACCGGCGCTACCTGCACCTCGCGCCGCTGCCTGTCGAGGCCGACCATCTCTCCAAGACGGTAGCGAAAGTGGTGCCAGTGCGACTGAGCCAGATAGTTGAGCTCGTGTACGCCCAGATCCATGCTGCCGGCGGCCACCTCGTGCAGCAGCGGCTTCCACAGGTGCGCCCGGGCCTTGTCGATCAGCTGGATCCGCGCCTTGCCGCGTTTGCCAACCGTGTTGCCGAGCTTGGTGGCTAGCTCCAGGCCACCCGCCCCTCCGCCGACGATCACTATCTGGTGGAGCGCGCCCTGGTGAGCGGTAGGATGACGACTGGTCACTGCCGCAAGCGGCGTCCTAAATGTCGATCACGTTCATGCCGGCTTGCACGACCGCCTCTCGCATCCGTCGGTCGAAGGTCAGGACGTGAGTTGCTCTTCCCGAGAACGCCAGCGCCATGTGCAGGGCATCGAGTGTGCGCAGAGCCAGCGAGTCCGTGGCGAGCAGCAGGCGTTCCGCCTCCCGATGCACCGCAGGGTCCAAATGCAATCGAGCGAACGAACCAGACTCGGCATCAGCGAGCAGCGCACCGCGGATCTGGTTGGCCAGCTCTGGACGCAGCTCCCCCTCGCGCTTTCTGCGGGCAACCGCGGAAAGCACCTCCGTGATCGCAAGCTCCGAGATCATCAAACCGACTCGACCGCGCAGAAACGCATCGAGTCTTTCGCTTTCAGCTTCCGGCACATAAAGCTTCGCCAACGCGCTGGCGTCGATGTACACCGCGGTCTCGATGCCCGGGGAAACCGGCCCGCTTACCTCAGTTTCGCTCGGCTCTGCCATCGAGAACGGCGGACGAGAGCGGGGTTGTCAGCTGCGGCATCCGGCGTCGAAATGCCGCACGGCCGCGAAAAGGCTTGGCGCCCGCGGGACGAGGCGGCACCAGTCTTGCGACCGCCTTGCCACGATCCGTAATGGTGATCTCGTGCCCCTTTCGAACCTCAGCGATCAGGGCGGACAGGTTCTGCCGGGCTTCGCGTATTCCCGCCTCTTTCATGAGGTAATTGTGCTACATGTAGCACTTTCCCGCAACCACCATGCCATGCCACGGTCATTGGACCTCGACTGACACGCGCATCCAAGGGTGAATACAACACTCGAACAGATGTTCGCCCCTCGACAGACCCGTGACCTGCAACTGGCTGCCTTGAAGGATGCGAGTCCGGGCGACCGCGACGTCCTTGAAGCCGCCGGCGCATTCGGGAGCTGTCGCCTGTCCTCCATTGAGGGGCGGTATGAACCCACCGCCGAATTTCGCCACCTCGGTGAAGGTGTGAGGCTCACCACCCTGGTTGACTACGACAAGGGGGGTTCCCTTCGTGATCGTGACCCTGTCCGGCTCGAAGTCCCAGCCCGGGTCCGGATGTCCAGCCGCTGCCTCTGCAAATAGATCCGCAAACTTCGTGACGAATGATGGGAAGGCAAATGCAAGCGCGACGTTCTTGCAGAACTCCGGTCCCAGCGCGGCGTTGAAGGTCGTCGGATCGCATTCGTCCAACGCCACGATCTGTACGGGAGTCGCTGTGTCTTCTTGCGCAAGCGCTGCGGGTGCAAACCAGAGCGTCAGCGGGGCGATGAGCAATGTTGCGAGAAGGCGTATGGTTAAAAATTTCATTGTGGCTTTCCTTCCCAAAAAGGGGCCCGGATGGTACGCCGGCTTCGCCTGCTGTCAAGAGCGGGGAAACCAGCAACCGCGCAGTCGTGCCAGGGCGCTTTTTCCGATGGCGGGCGATCTTGCGCATGGCGACCAACTCCCGGGCATGGGTGCGGGGGCGCCGCCAACAGACCTCGTCTTCATCCACTTCGGCGCGTCCCGGACGCGATCGCGTGTCAAGCCAACGACGTCACGCGCTCGGCGCCAGGTGAACCCTTTTGTGCATCGGTACCATGTGGATCGTGAGCCCGCCTGGCAGCGGATGGTCAATCGCCGGGCCCGGGACGTAGCCATGCTTCTCGTACAGCCGCACCCCGGGAAGCGTCGCCATCAGCTCGAACGACCAGAATCCGGCCCGTATCGCCTCCGCTTCGCTGCGCGCGAGAATCGCGCGCCCGATCCCGTGGCGGGCATGCGCCGGGTCGACGAAGAACGCCCTGATCTTGGCCGCGTCCGTCTTCGGGTTGAGCCAGGACTCGTCCCGCTCGGCGCGCGCGTCGCTGCCGAACAGTGTCCGCCGCCGGCCCCAGCCACCGCATGCAACGATGTCCCGGGTGGGCGTCTCGGCGACGAAATATGTCCCATCGCGTATGAGCACCGTATCGACGCCGAAGGCTCCCTGGAGTGCCGCTTCGATCTGCGCAGGCGTGTAGTCCGCAGCCCCGAGTCCGTGTATCGAGCGCGCGATCAGCTCGCGTAATGCCGGAACGTCCTCGAGAGTCGCGAGTCGCAGTTTATATTCCATCGTACGGCTGTCACGGCATCCAGACCGCATGCTGACAGGGAAGTCAGCCACGCCCCGCCGCAGCCGTATTCAAGCTGCGGCGGGGCTTGTTCCACGAACAGGCAGTTAGAACTTCACGAACACCCGCGCATACCAGAAAGCGCCGTTGTAGCCGAACGGGCCACCGGTGCGGGGGTACAGCTCACCGTCGTCCCGACCGCCCGTTGAGGGATAGAGGGAAGTGGCAATCTTGTCGGGGAACACGTTGAAGATGTTTCTGCCGCCGATCCCCACGGTGACGTTCTTCATGGCCTCGTAGGCGAGATCGAGGTCCGTGATGAACTTAGCCGAGAAGAGCTGGCCCGAGTAATCATACTCGTCCCGGTATGTTCCATAGTAGTTCTCGTGCACCAGCGCCTCGAACGGACCTATGCGATAGTCGAGATTCAGGTTGACCCGGCTGTTTGGGGCGTAGTGCTTGATGTTGACGATGCGCGCCTGGTCGATGACGCTCTTGTTGTACGTGGGCACGCTCGTCGTATTGTAGTTGTAAGCCAGCTGCGTGCTCAGCTGGCCATAGCTGCCGAGGTAGAATACGCGCGAGCCTACCACGTCCAGCCCCGTGGTGCGGGTGTCGAACCCGTTGGTGAAGTACTGCACCACACCGCCAGCGCCGACAGTAGCCAGATCGGGGAGCGCGGCAATATCGGAGGCCAGCACCTTGAACTGCTGCGAGATGCCGATGCGGTGGCGAACTGCGATGCTGTACCCGTCCACGGTCACGAGGGTCCGGTCGGGGAAGGTCAAGACGGTGCCTAGGGCGAGATTGGTCGACTCCTCGGGCCTGAGCGCGGTGGCGTTGTAGTATCGGGCGATCGAGCTCGTCACCGGATAGGTGCCGATCTGCACGTTGGTCGTCGAGTTCGGCTAGAAGGTCGTGCTGACCGTCTCGACGTTCGACTGCCCCGGGGTCGGCGCGTGAAAGCCGGTGCTGGCGGTGGCCCTGAACGCCAGCCAGTCCGTCGCCTTGGCACGAGCCTGCACTTTGCCGAGCGTCGTGGAGCCGAAAGAGCTGTAGTCCTCGTAGCGTCCGGCGAGGCCCAGCGTCAGCCAGCGCAAGACGTCCGCCTCGAGATCTACGTAACCGCCATAGCTGATCTGCGAGGCGTCGATGCCAGTGCCGATACCGGCGTAACCGTTGGAGCCGATTAGCGCAGTGTTGACCTTCTGTACGAACTGGCCAGCATGGTTGGGATCGGGAATCATGACGGGCGAACACGCCGTACCTGAGCAGCTGTAGAGCGGCTGCGCGGCATAGGACCCCGCGGTGTAGGACGCCGGGTCACCGAGGAGCTGCTGGTAGTTCTCGTCGCGATATTCGA
This sequence comes from Gammaproteobacteria bacterium, assembly GCA_005878835.1. Taxonomy (GTDB): domain Bacteria; phylum Pseudomonadota; class Gammaproteobacteria; order Steroidobacterales; family Steroidobacteraceae; genus 13-2-20CM-66-19. Next base: position 29,354 of record VBMV01000114.1, read on the forward strand.
GACCCGCGGCGACCGAGAGGGGGCTCGCGAGTCCCGCGAGCTGCCACGGGTAGCTCAGGTCGACGTTGAAAGTCGATTCGCGCTGCACGAACTTGCCGGCATAGAAGTCCGTGGGCGATAGCGGGCCCAGGGAAGGATTGACCGTACTCTTCAAGGATTCCGCGAGAGAGTTCTGCGCGCTCGAGCCGGAGACGTCGTAGTGCAACCCGCCGGGTGCAACTCCCTTGTAACCCACGGTGCCGAAGAACTCCTGGGTCGTGCCGTAGAAGCGCGGCGTGAAACCCCCAGGATAGAACGGAGCGTTGGGGAAGTTCGCGTTCCGGACGCCGTAGTTATAGGTGTTGCCGTTCTGGATCCAGCCGCCGGCCGGGCACCCTGTATAGGTCGGCTGAGACGTGCACGGGTCCAAATACACGTTATTGAAAGCGCCGTGGTGAGGCCACATACCGTTGGTTATGCCGTCGTACGCCTGCATGAAGGGCACGTCCTGGGGTAGGCCAGGCACACTCACCGGCAGGCGGAAGTTGAAGCTCTCGTTCGTCTGGATGTTGGCGTAATTGCTGAAAAAGTAGAGCTGGTCGCCGTTGTCGAGCCGGATGCCCGAGTTGACCAGGGCCTTGACGCCATCCTGTGGGGGCGTTCCCCATTGCTGCACCGGTCCCGGGTAATGGGGTAGCTGTGACACGAGACTGGGATTGGCAGCATTGGCAGCCGCAAACGCGAGTGCCGACGGGCGCGTGGGGTTGCGGACCGTCTGGTCGTATTTCGACCATTCGACGCTCAGGTTGACGAAGCCCTGGCCTCCGAGGGGCAATCCGATATTCCCCGCGATCTGACGATCCGTGCCGTCCCGGGAGTAGCCCGTCGGGAAGTAGCCGCCCAGCCGCGAGGTCAGCTCGATGCCGGAGGAGTTATCGCGCAACTGGTAGTTCAAGACTCCCGCGATGGCATCCGATCCATATTGCGCCGATGCTCCGTCGCGGAGGATTTCGAGCGACTTGACGGCGATGGACGGAATGGCGCCAACGTCGGGACCCTGCGAGCCGAAGGCGAGTGCGGTCTCGCCGCCGTAGAACACCTGGACGAGGGCGGAGCGGTTGTAGCGCTTGCCGTCGAGCATCACGAGCCGGCAAGCCGCGGAGCGAAGGAGAGCGCACGAAGCTCGAGGCGTCTGAAATGGAGTTCTGCCCGACGATGAACGAGGGCACGAGACTCGACAGGGTGTCGGTCATGCTGCCCGAGGGCTCGATCGCAAGATCGTTGCCGCTCAAGACATCGATCGGTGCCGTGGACTCGGCCACGGTGCGGTCGGTACGACGCGTCCCGGTAATAATGACTTCTTCGACCGCCTTGGTACCTGGTGCTCCGGCGGGTTGCTCTTGGGCGACGTCGCCGCTTGCGGCGGCCGCAAGGCTCGCCGCGGCGAGAATGATCCGCAAGAACTTCATTCGCGTACTCCCCTGGTGGTGTTAACCCTTGTTTTTGCGGCAGACGGACACTGTGCGACCTGTTGGATCCTCCTACCCCAATGCCGCTTCCGAAGGCCCATCGAGGTCGGTCCAAGAGGTCCGACTCCTCGCAGCCTGTGGATATTCTATGGGATTTTTACAACATTACTACATCAAAGTCTCAACGCACTGCGTCGGACCTATCACCCATGGACCCGTGTATACCCAGGAGTTAGCGGGCATAGTGGTCAGCGCCAAGGCCGCCTCCGAGGATTTTGCCACGTTACGGGGTGCGCAGAGTGGCGTAGCTTTTTCGCAACATTCCGACCGGGTAGGTCACGTCCGGCGGGTAGCCGTAATTGCTGCCTACAAGGGGCTTTGCGGGCGCCGACAGCCCATGAATTGCTGCACGTTTATGATTTTCACTGAGCTCTGCGGGGATAGCTGATAGGGACGGCCGGCCGGGATGACGGATAACAATTCGATTGGGCCGGCTAAGGCCGAACGCTATCGCGAGATAGCGAGCTCGGTGCGCGCCCTCATCCCCTCGATGCAATACTCAGAAGTACGAGATGAGCTCGGTGTGCTCGCGCTCGAGTACGAGAAGCTCGCGCGGTGGCTCGAAGCGCTGGCCGAGTCTCCACGGCACCCGCAAGCTCCCGGCCCTTGATCAGAGCGTCGCACGGGTTGACTTGCGCCGCAGCAGTCAGCCCAGCTCGTCGAGGTCCATGATCGCCAAGCGCGTCACACGTCCGTTCTGTACCACCACCCCTTCGGCGTGCAGGC
>VBMV01000016.1 GCA_005878835.1 Gammaproteobacteria bacterium
ATTCGCCCTGCGAAGACAACCGCACAGGCAGCTTGAGCGGCGGCAGTCACGCTTTGCTCCGCGAGGGTTCAATGTCAAGCGCCGCGACGGACCGCGTTGTGAACACGCGGCCGCGTGAGCAGTAATGGATACATCTCCTATCGTAGCCGTGGCCTCCTCTGCAGGCGACCTTGAGGCCGTTTCCGAACTGCTGTCCGCTTTACCGGCTGAATGCCGTGCAGCCTTTATTATCGTTCAACATCTCGATTCGGACCGCGAGAGATTACTGTTCGAAGCTCTCGGCAAGAGAACGATTCTTCCGGTGATACACGCGCACGACGGCGCGGTAGTGGAGCAAGACCACGTGTACGTGATAACAGCAAATGCCACGTTGGGAATGACCGGTGGGCGCATTTGCGTGACACCCAACCCAGGCGGACTGCATCATCCCGCGGATATTCTGTTCACCTCGCTCGCGAAAGAGCGTGGCCGTAGCGCGATCGGCGTGGTCCTCTCGGGCGAAGGCTCCGACGGTGCCCTCGGCATACAAGCCCTCAAGCAAGGTGGCGGCGCCACACTTGCGCAGTACCCGGGATCTGCACGCTTTCCCAGCATGCCCATCAGCGCCATTGAAACAGGGTGCGTGGATTTCGTGTTGCGCCCGAATGAGATTGCCGGCGAGTTAGCCCGCCTGACTGCGCCTCCCGCAGGCGTTGCACGTTGCGCGCTTGTCATCGATGACAATGCGGGACTTTCTCGCGGGCGCATCATGGCGTCGCAGTCTTCTATTGCCTATTAACACGTGGTTAGCTTATGAGCGGCGCGTTCTCTTCCGGGAAGCAGCCCGCAGCCTTGGCAGGAGGCGCCGTGCACGGTTCGTTGTGCACAGTTGTTGCGGCGTGACAAGTCCACGGGGCGGGATTGACTCAAACCAGGCCGCCCTAGCGGTTGCCAAGGGTTACGCTCAAACGTTGGATTTCATGGTCTATGCGTATTTGCAAGGAGCGCAAGACGCCGAGGCGAAACGTGGAGTAGGTCGAAATGCCGAACTTCAAAAAAGCCAGGCCGCCGTGAGTAATGCGAATCCAACCGGAGCAGTCCTTGCTGGCTATACTGCCCTCGCAGCGATCACGGCGCGCTACGCGATTGAGCGGTGAGCCTGGACGGAGGCTGCCGCGCTTCCACCTGAATCCACAACTCCCGTGGCTATTTATGCGAACCGCGCGAGGCGAAGATGTACATCGGGTACAGAACCTGAGGGATCCGCGGTTGAAGGATGTCGAAAGGAGCATCGGGATGAATGAGAAGCGCGCCGGCGATGAGCCCGTGACCCTGGACACGCGACGGCATTTGGAGTCGTATGTCACTCGACGCGATGTGCTACTCGGAAGCGCAGCCGGCATTATGGGCGCTACTGTTCGTGGGGCGCCGTAGCTCAATCCAACGGCGCGGGCGCAGGTACCTCAAATCACATTGGAGAAACAAAGATGAACACGATTACGACGAAGGACGGAGTCACGATATTCTTCAAGGATTGGGGAAAGGGCCAGCCAATCGTTTTCTCGCACGGCTGGCCGTTATCGTCCGACGATTGGGATGCCCAGATGATGTTCTTTTTGAGTCACGGATATCGCGTCGTTGCGCACGATCGTCGCGGTCACGGGCGCTCGACCCAGACCGCCGACGGCCACGACATGGATCACTATGCCGACGATCTTGCGGCGGTCACGGCGCACCTGAATCTCAAGAATGCAATCCACGTCGGACACTCCACTGGCGGGGGTGAGGTCGTGCACTACATCGCCCGACACGGTGCAAGTCGCGTGGCTAAAGCGGTGTTGATTAGCGCCGTGCCACCTCTCATGGTCAAGACTCCGGGCAATCCGGGAGGCCTGCCCAAAGAGGTATTTGACGGCTTCCAGAAGCAGGTCGCCACGAACCGAGCCCAATTCTACCTGGATGTCCCCACTGGGCCTTTTTACGGATTTAACCGGCCAGGTGCCAAAGCCTCCCAAGGCATTATTCAAAATTGGTGGCGTCAGGGAATGATGGGTGGAGCGAAGGCGCACTACGACGGCGTCGTCGCCTTCTCTCAGACCGACTTCACAAAAGACCTTAAGGAAATCACCGTACCTACACTCGTGATGCACGGTGATGACGATCAGATTGTCCCTTATGCCGATTCCGGGCCGCTCAGTGCCAAATTGGTAAAGGGCGCCATCTTAAAGACTTACAAGGGATTTCCACATGGGATGCCCACGACCCAAGCCGAAACGGTCAATGCGGATCTCTTGGCGTTTATCAAATCGTAGCCCTCGTTTTGCGCTGGCGAGCGTCGGGTCGGCTGCAAAACCTTACCGATGCTCTCCGCGCCGCATAATCGAACCGATGAATCGCTCACAAGGCCGAGCTCTTAACGGCGTCCTGCGCGTCGGTGAGCGAGCAAGCGCGAGCTCCTGCTTCACGCTGTTCCGTTTTGCTCGAACGCGCTGTTCGCTGTAATCCAGCTAGGCAGAACCCTTGTCGCCATCTAAGGTTTCAGGCACGCAGTTTCAGAGGACACCTCCAATGCATGTGACTCGCCGTTCAGAGGATCGCGGACTCGCCGACTTTGGTTGGCTTAAGAGTCGTCATACGTTTTCGTTCGGGGACTATCACGATCCTGACCACATGGGGTTCGGTCCCTTACGCGTCATCAACGAAGACCGGGTCGCGCCTGGGAAGGGATTCGGCGAGCACGCTCACCGCGACATGGAGATTCTGTCGTGGGTCCTTGAGGGGACGCTCGAACACAAAGACAGCTTGGGAACCGGCGCACAAATCCGCCCGGGCGAGTTGCAGCGCATGAGTGCGGGCACCGGTGTCACACACTCCGAATTCAACGGCTCAGCCAGCGAACCGGTGCATTTCCTTCAAATCTGGCTGCTCCCCGAGCGCTCGAGCCTTAGCCCTGGGTATGAACAACGTGCCTTCCCGGCGCCGGAACGGCTAAACCAATGGCGCTTGATCGCCTCCGGCTCCCCGCGCGACGGAGCTGTCAGGATCCACCAGGACGTTGACCTGTACGCTACCCGCCTCGCGGCCGGCCAACGTCTGGATCACCGCAGCCGGTCCGGGCGAAAGCTGTGGTTGCAGGTCGCACGCGGCAGTGTCGAGACTGAGGGCGACGTACTCAATGCCGGCGACGGTGCTGCCTGGTCTGATGGCTCATCGATTCGCATCAGCGCTAAGCAAGACGCTGAGCTGCTGCTCTTTGATATGGCTCATTAGGCATGTCATTGGCCTGCCCGGAAGCGGACAGGATCATGAATCGAAAGCGCCGAACCCGCCTTCCGGTCACACCGCCACCCGGCCGCCGTCGACGTGGATCATGGCTCCGTTCACGTAACTCGCCCTGCCGGAGGCGAGGAAGACGATCGTCTCGGCGATCTCTTCGGGTTCGGCGGCGCGGCCAAGCGGAATGGTCGAGACGATAGCCGCGAACCCGTCGCCCATCGCGTCCGTACCCGGAGTGGCGGTCGGGCCGGGAGAGTGCTGTCGTTCCCGCCGCGAACGTAGTTCGCTCCCGGATCGGCAGCTACCGGTCCGCCAGTTGGGCTCCCGTGGGGGTCGAAAGAGACCTTCCAACGCGCCATCCGCTTTCGCGCCTCCTACTGCCTGTCGGAGTAGGGGCCGACCAGATCTCGTTATCGAGTGCCCGGGGTTGCCCGCCCCGTCGGGGGCAGTTACTCTCACTGCTCCGTCAAGGGGTTAGCCTGACTTGAGTATCACCCGCAATCGCAATCGCCTGGTCGCCCTGCTAGCGGCCTGCACGCTGATCGCCTGTACCGCCGTCTATTCGGCGCACGCGCTCGGCGAGCGTTCGCACGAGCATGCGCATTGCGACCTGTGCGTGCACTTCGGCGGCAGCGCCGGCTCACCGGCGCAGTCGAAAGTCATAAGCAAGCCGGTGCTCGTGGTGCGCGTAGCGGCCGTGCGTGCGGAAATCGTTTTGCCCGCGCGCTCGCCGGTGGGCAATCACCTCCCTCGAGGTCCTCCTCTCAACCTCTCGTGATCTGACGGTCTGCAGCGCTCGCGGCGCCTTGCGGCCGACCCGGCTGCAGGACTGTTGGAGTTTCCAGCTCTGGAAGGACGGCGCGCGCTCACGCGTCGCACCCGGCATTGCCGGCGGTCACGGATTCGAGGAGTTCAGCCGATGCTTACTATTCATTCAGTTGCTGGGCGAGCAGTCGCCACAGCGATTCTCGCCTGTGCCGCGATGGCCACGTTCGCGCAGGTCGCCGATCAGCCCGGCGCCAATCTGCCCACCATCGTCGTCACCGCGCAACATCTGAACGAGGAGCGCTCGCGTATTGATACCCAAACGGGAGCCTCCACCTACACCTTCAATTCCAAAGACATCCAGTCGGCCCCGGGCGGGGACAATGTGCAGCTGAACCAGGTCATGCTGCAGGTGCCGGACGCCGCCCAGGACTCCTTCGGGCAGCTGCACATCCGTGGCGACCACAACGGCCTGCAGTTCCGCCTGAACGGCGTGATCCTGCCGGATGGCATCAGCGTCTTCGGCCAGACGCTGCCGCCGCGCATGATCGCGTCGATGAAACTGATCACCGGGAGTCTGCCGGCGGAATACGGCCTGCGCAGCGCCGGCATCATCGATCTGACCACCAAGGGTGGCGCGCTGCAGCCCGGGGGCGATCTATCGCTGTACGGTGGCAGCCACGCCTCCATCGAGCCGAGCTTCAACTATGGCGGCACCAGCGGCTCGAACACCTACTTCGTCACCGGCGACCTGATCCGTAACGACTTAGGAATCGAGTCCCCGGACGGCCGTACGACGCCGCTCCACGACCATACCAAGCAGTACCACGGATTCGGCTATTTCGAGCACATTTTCGATGAGACCAATCGCCTATCGGTGGTAGCCGGATCCTCCGATGACCGCTTCGAGATTCCGAATCTCGCCGGCGTGCACGCCGCCGACGTCGGTGCGGGCCTCACCGTGAACGGGCAGACGGACTTCCTCAGCAACAACCTCAACGAAACTCAACGTGAAGTCACGCAGTTTGCTGCGGTGAGCCTGCAGCACTCGGCCGGACCCTTGAGCGTGCAGACCTCGCTCATCACCCGCTACTCGAGCCTGAATTTCACACCGGATCCGCTCGGGGATCTGCTCTTCAACGGCATCGCGGAGCAGGCCTACAAGCGCGACGTCGCCTATGCCCTGCAGAGCGACGGCGCGTACCAGCTGAACGAGTCCCACACGCTGCGTGTCGGGGTGTATGCACAGACCGACCGTCTCACCAGCAACACCAGCTCGCTTGCGCTACAAACCGCCGGCGGCGTACCGATCAATGACGTGCCCTTCGCGGTCATCGACGACAGCCGCAACTCGCAGTACATCGAAAGCGCCTATCTGCAGGATGAGTGGCACATCAACTCGGTGCTGGTAGTGAACTACGGCGTGCGCTTCGATCATTTCACGGCGTTCACGAGCGGCAGCCAGCTCAGCCCGCGCGTCAACTTCGTGTGGCAGGCGGCGGAGAACACCACCTTGCACGCCGGCTACTCGCGCTTCTTCTCACCTCCACCGTTTGAGCTGGTCGGCAGCACCACCGTGCAGAAGTTCCTCAATACCACCTTCGAGCCGACCGTCAAACAGGACGACCCGGTGAAGGCCGAGCGCTCGAGCTACTATGACGTCGGCCTCGAGCAGAATCTTTCCAAGGCTCTGACGGTCGGTGTGGACGGCTATTACAAGCAGGCTATCCACCTGATCGATGAGGGCCAGTTCGGCGCGCCGATCATCCTGACGCCGTTCAATTACCGCTACGGCCAGGTGTACGGCGTCGAATTCACCGGGCAATACAACGTCAGCCACTTCCAGGCCTACGGCAACCTCGCGTTCCAGCGAGCCATCGGCAAGCACTTCGAGTCGAGCCAGTTCAATTTCTCGCCCGACGACCTGGCCTACGTCGCCGACCACTACATCCATCTCGACCACGAGCAGCAGATGACCGCCTCCGGCGGCGCTGCCTGGCTGTGGCACGGTACGCGCCTGAGCGGCGACTTACTGGCCGGCTCAGGACTACGTGCGGGCCTTGACCTGCCTAACGGCACCAGCATTCCGAACGGCGCCCACCTCCCGTACTACCGTCAGGTCAATCTCGGCGCGAGCCACGCCTTCGACGCGCAGGGCCTCAAGCGGTACAGGAGTGGGCGTGGGTGCATCGCAGTACGGTCAGCGGCGCGGGTACTTCGTCGGCGTATCACAGACGTTCTAAACAGAGCCGGCCGTCTTCAGGGAGCAGTGCTGCGGCTTGGCTCGATTCCGTGGGTGCAAAGAAGATCTTGCCCAAGACAGCGTAACCACGAAGCTCTGGATCGCTGAGATGGACCTGTAAGCTCGGCTTTCCGAGATGCATGATGTCTTCGCCGCCCCGGGGCGCCGTGCCCACCACGACCATTCTGCGAAAGACCGTGGGTCGATCCAGCGCCATCTGCTGGGCGATCATTCCTCCGAGCGAGAAACCGAGGACGTCGCAGCGGCCAAGCTTCAGCGCATCGAGAAATGCGAACGCATGCTGTGCCATGCCCGCAATCGTTGTCGGAACTGAACCGGTCGATCGCCC
>VBMV01000017.1 GCA_005878835.1 Gammaproteobacteria bacterium
ACTCCACCCGCTCGGGTAGGCGGTTGGCCTGGCGGTAGGGTCGCCGAGAGCGATCAGTCAGGCCCTGAAGGCCCAGATCCTTGTATCGCTTATAAAACTTGTGGCCCGTCTGGCGAGAGATATCGAACTCGCGGCACAGCGCCGCCATCTTCTCCCCTTCGAGCAAGCGGGCGACAAAACGCAGCCTCTCGTCCATCTTCTGACACTCCTGCCAGGGCATCTGCGTCTCCCGCAAAAGCCCAAAAGTGTCAGCGATGGGATCGGAATACTCTGTAACCTATGTGCCCGAAAGCTCAGTACGTTTGCCGGGTTACGGAGCAGCGCTCCCCGGTTGATCGTAAGGCGGGCCGCCAATTGGCGCCCACTCTGAAACACCGGGATATTCCCCAGTAGGCCGCGCAGTGCGGCACGCGCGGCTTCGACGTTCTTCCCCTGCAGTGCCGCGTTGATGTCGGAGACGGCCGCCCTATAGGCCTCCTCAGCTGGCAGCGCCACATCTGGTGCGATCGTGCGCCGCCAGGTCGCGCATTGCAGGTTCGCCTGCCTCTGTCGCAAATCCTGGATGGCACCTCGCAGCGTGGCCGCTCGTGACGGCCGCTTTCCACCAGCGGATTAAAAGTCACGCATGGTGCTCTGAGCCACACAGAGCCGCACCGCGCCACTCAGCTCCCACCGGAGGCGACACTCCCCGCGAATGCACACAAACACGAACACGAGACGCTGAACGGAGCGCGACCGATCAGGAACTGGTGATCGGTCGCTCCGACCCTCGCTTACTGTTTGTCGAACACCCCGACGTTCTCGGACTTCTCACCCTTCGCTGTGGTCCCTTTGGATTTCAAGGTCAGCGTCTTGCCGTCTTTGGACACTGTACGGCTACCGGTGGAGACTACCTTGCCCGCCTTCTTCTGTGTGAACTTAACCGTGTTGCTGTCGACCTGCTTGACCGAGAGGCTGTCGAAACTGGGGTCACCCGTCCACGGGTAATCCTTGCCGTCCAGCTGATAGGTGGCCTGGCTCGTCATTTCGTTTCCGTCGGCGCCCACCCTCTTTATGACGAGCGTGATGCTCGGTCCGGACTGCGAGTACGTTCTCGTCTCACTCTTGGGCGCCGGGCCGGGCGTGAACGTAGACTTTGAGACGTTGAGCTGCCAGGTGCCGATCGCTGGATTAGCAACGGCCGCCGCAGCAAACGCTGCGCCGCCGATCGCTGCCACGATTGCACAAGTAGCTTTCTCATGTTCGTCCCCCGTTACTCGATGATGTTATCTGACAGTCCACCCACGATCTTCGAGTGGACCCGGCATCTGCCAGCATGCGCGCGCATGTTTCCGCGGACAAGGCCGTGCCATGTCGGATGTGTCACGCCGGCGGTGCATCCGCAGTTGGCAGCCTTAGGGTTGCGGTCCCGAGACGTACCGACTACGCCGATCGATCCGTCAGTGGATCGGGCCCTGCCCTCACGGAAGTACTCCCCAATCGCATTTGGGCGGTGTTGCGGCGCAGCGAGCGTTGCGAGGCGCAGTGCCGGGAGTGCGAGCGCGCAGGAGGCGATCGGCCTTTCTAGGCATGGCTGATGCAAGATGTTGCAAACGGTCAAACGGTCTCATCTGGTTGCGGTGACGCTGGCCGGGACTGCCGGCACCCGAATCGGGTAGGCGCTATAAAGCTCGTAGCGGCCCCCCGCTACCAGCAAGGCGCTCCTCAGTAAGCGCAGGCGGAGGGGGGAGGAACAGATTGAAGCCGTACATCCGGACTCTGATGAAGCGCTCTAGGCTCCGGTCGCCGAGCCGGATTCGCACTTCTTGCAGTCGGATGGGTGATTGCGCTACCGCCCTGCGCCGCACCGCCGGCCGTTAGCACGCTTGCCCCCCTATTTCTGGCAGCGTCCGCTAATTCGCAATCTCACCGATGGCGCGACGCAACCAGGCGAGACCAGAGCGACGTTGCTTGGCTCGCAGCACTCTTGCGCCTGTCAGAGGGAGCCGCGCGCCTGTCAGAGGGAGCCGCGAGGCGGCGCTCTGCCGGAGGCGCCGGGGTCGCCAGTTCAATCACGGCGTGCATCGCTGCTGTACCGACATCCTTGCGAGCTGCGACGCCTGTGTCTGCAAAACGCTCACGCTCTGCGATGCTTACGCGCTTGATGACCGGGGAGTCGAAGTAGCTCCCGAGATAACCTGCCACCGCTTCCGCTGCGAGCTCGCTCGAGAAGAAGCCGACGCGCAGCGCGTGCATCACGCGGTCCTGCTCTAGACCTGTAATCGAGTACAGCCTGTATTCTGCAAATATGGGGAGGTTCGGCACCTGCTCGGCATCGATCGGCTCTTCGCGAAGCATGAGTTGAATGGCGAACCAGCAAGAGGCCTCGCCGTCCCCGAGCTCGAGGGGTGTGAGCGCACGCACCGTTTGAGTACGGTCCATCAAGGGAGCGCCTGCCCGCGCGTCCGCGGACTGCGGAGTGCCCGGCGGCGGACTCGGGCCGATCGGCTCAGGTGCAATTAGCTGAGGCGAACCGGCGGGCGGTGCAGCCGCGACAGATGCCTTGGCATCGCTCTGGAGCGCGTTCGCACTGTTTTGGTGTGTTTCTGCCGAATCCACGAGCGCGCCGATCTTTGCCACACGGCTTTGCAGTGCTTCCGAATCGGCATCCTCTGCGGCTGCGACGGGTAGCTTCCCCGGGGTATCAGCCGCCGGAGCGGGAGCAGCAATTACGGCGTGATGTTCTGGGCGCACGGAGTCGACTGCGGGGAAGTCCGCAATAATGACTCGTTTAGGCTCGGTTCGAGCAGAAGCATCGAGGTTACGCAAGTCCGGTTCCGGTCGCGCAGGCGTGGGCTTGGAAACGTCGAGAAGCTTCTGGTCGAGCCAAAACTCCGTGCTGCTCGTGCTAGCCGGTGGCAGCGGTGCTGCCATCGCGGCACCAATTTGCCGCTCGCTCCTCCGGGTGAGCACCTCCACTTGATCGGTTACGGCATTCGGGTCCGATTCGATTTCCTCGACAACTGCGCTCTTCGGCGCCCCCTCAATGTGCGACACGCCGTGCGAGACCTCGACGGACAGCTGCGCGGTCTTCGCGAGCGGCGGTGCTGGATTGACACGTTCGCGCGGCTCGGTCGGAACTTGAGTGGGTGCGACCGATGGTAGTTCCCGCCGTTCAACAAGAGATGTATTGGTGACGCGTTGAGAAGTCTGAGACGGTCGCGCCTTCTGCAACGGAGGAGTCGCGCCAGACCGCGCGCTCACTTTAGTGCTTGGCGCCGCCGCGGAGGATCGCGGCATCTGCGCTTTTGCGGAGCCGCGCGAGGCGCTCAGCTTGGGTGGCTTGCGCTCGCTTTTGGACGCTGTATAAAGCGGCAACATCGGCTCGGGCGCCGACGGCGGCGGCCAAGCTGCGGCAAGCCCCGGCAACAGCTCGTCGATGTCCCACCGAAAATGCTCTGCTGATTCCACCGCGGCGTGTCGGGCTGCCGGCGGGGCGGCCCGCCGTGCTGCAGCGTGGGCGGTCTGTCGCGCTGCAGGCGGGGCGGTCTGTCGCGCTGCAGGCGGGGTGGGCTTCCGCCGCTCTTGAGCGACAGGTGCCTTTGCGTCCGCGACCGCGCTCGGCGGTTTCGCCGGCCCCGCAGCGCGCGCTGCACGCGCGATCGCGGCCTTGTCGTCGTCTTGTGCGGTTTCCTTGATAGCGGCGGGGTAGTGCTCACGCACCATTGAGAGGAGCGCGTCGGCTTCCAGCTCGGATTCGATGATACCCAGGCGGAGCTGAAACTGCGGCCGCCCGTCGTGAGTTCGCTCGAGTTGGTATACATGCAGTCGATCGATCGGCAGCGGTCCTTTTGGCGGCGAGCCGATCGTAGTCGAGGACGTCCTCAGATTGACGACGAAGGGACCCGCGCCCGCAGCTCGCGCCGGTTCCCTCGAAGGAGCCAATAAGTCCTCGATGCTGAGATGCCAGATGTCGTCGGACGCCTGGTCTTTGACTACGCGAGCCACGCCTTCTTCAGTCCCCACTCATGCGCCGGAACGGTCCGAATATCCTGTCGCACCTAGCGCTCGGGAACGACGGCCCGCATCTCTCTATCGACGACAACTATGTCGCAGATTTCGCGATAGGTAATCGAAGGCACGGATTATGTAAGGTGATCGGCTAAGGGTCGCAGCGAGTCCAATAGCGCGGCTTACGCCACCGGCCCGCTGCGTAGGCATCCTAGGCGGGTTCGGGCGAGGAGCGCGAGTTTCGCTCGCCTGGTCCGGACGAATTCACCAACTGCATGAGGGAAGTTGGGATAGATGCTGATGTTAAAGACCTCCGCGGGTTCTATATCCAGTCGGCGATCTGTGAGCATCAGCTCAATTGGGAAAAGCATATCGTGATCGAGGCGCGCATTCATCGCAGCGGGAACACGGCGCCGCCGAGGGTCATTCAGGCATGCACAGAGTCGTTGGACCGCAAAATTCTCCAGGGCAACGAGCGTTTTTTTCTGTTTGCTAATCGTGCCGCCGCGTATTTTGCCCAGGGCGATAAGCAGCATGCACTCGACGATTACAATGAAGCCGTTAAATCGGCTCCCCGTAACGCCGACCTCTACTACAACCGTGGGGTATTCTACGCAGCGCAATCTGATGACGATGCGGCCTTGCGGGACTTCGACACAGCCATAGGTATCAACTCTAAACTCGTCCGAAAACTGCTGCGTTGTGGACCGAACGAGGCTACATGTCCCTGCGTCAGCAAGACTACGAAAGTGCCATAAGAGACGAGACCCAGGCGATCCAACTTGATCCAAGGCTGCCTCGGGCCTATTTCCTCCGTGGCGCAGCCTTCGGAGGGCTTGGCGACTCGCGCGAAGCTGTCAGCGATCTACAGACTGCAGTGCGCCTCGATCCTTCGCTTGACCGTTACGTGAAGAGCAAGGGCAAGACCGCTTTCCTTGCGCTGCCGCCTTTATGAACGTCCTGTCTATTCCGTGGTAACGGGGTTTCGTAGGTTCAGTGACCGGTCCTGGCCGGGAGGCGACGAGCCACGCCATCCGGCGCCTCACAGACAGAACGGCATTCCGTTGTATCGAAGGCAATCTACTTGGAGCGCCTCGATGCATGCCGTTGCAATGTGTCTCATCTCGTCGCAACGATGCTGGCCGGTACTGCCGACACCCGGATGGGATAGGCGCTATAAAGCTCGAAGCGGCCCCCCGCTACCATTTGCAACGGTTTGCATCCCGATGCACCGGATTGCAACGTCCATTGGCGTCCCTTCCTGATTGGCCGCCGGTAATCGAAATCGCCGCTGTTCCACATCCTCCCACCGGCGGCTCTTTGACCCTTTGCCGTCGACGGTGAGTGGCAGCTTCACGTGCCACGTCGTGACGGATGTTCCGCGAAGTGGACGTAGAACGCTGCACCGGCAACGCCGCCGCGAATACACTGCGCCAGATCTGAAAGGCCTGCTCGATCGCGGGCCTGTTCAGCGCAGCGGCCCCAACCCGGTCGAATGTTCGCCGATATTGCCGTCCCGATCGGCGTATTCGATGTTCTCCGAAGGCACTCTCCAGTGCGGCATCGCACGTTCGAACTCCTGCCAGTTGTGTGCCCGGTCAAGCGTCAAGGAGCCTAGGTAACCAGCTGTTCCCGGTTCGGCGCCGATCCATCGCAGTGCGAGAGCCCGCTTGCCGTCGCCCCACACTACGGGACCGTGATTCGTAAAGTGGAGGACAACGGGCACGTCAGGTGCGCCGCGTACGCGAATAGTTTCGTGCTCCTCGCGCATGGGCGCCCAGCCGTTCCTAGTCTTGTAGAGCTTGGGATCGCCCGGGTTCAGCGTCTCCAGATACAGATCCTCCTGATCTGCTCCACAGATGGTGAAACCCCAGCCAATGCGCTCATTGTGTCCCGCGGCGACACCTGGCAAACCTGGCTCTCCGGCACCAATGACGTTCCAGCCTGGCGCGTTCGAATGCACTATGTAGCGCAATGAGGGTTGAGCAATCACACGGTGAGGGTCATTCGCCAGCAAAGGCTTGCCGGTGGCCGTGAGGGCGCCTGAGACGGTCCAGTTGTTGCTTTCCTACTTCGTGACCGTTGACCCGCGACTGTCAGGTTTGCGGCGAGCAATTTGCGCGCTCATAAGGCCGGAATCGGCCTGTTCGGAGTGAACTGCGCCTGTTGACCCTTTCGGTCACAGAGCAACGAGAAAAGCTGTCATTGGCCCGTTGGCACGTGGCAGTAATCCAAGCCAGGGATCTATCTGTCCACGGGGGGAACGGCATCCATTATCATCGCAACCGCTTTCCGCAGCGCCAGACCGCCAGCACTGGCACCTTTATAGTGTCCAAGCCGGACGATGGCGAGTTGGTACGAGGGGATAATGAGGACAAACTGCCCGCCGGCGCCGTTCATGTAGAACGTTTCCTTCGGCGCAGGGAATGTGCCGTCGCCGTTCAGCCAGAACAGCCCGCCATAGATTGGACGCTTGTCTGCCTCCCACGCAGGCGCGAGCGTGCTCACGAACTTCACGTAACCCTCGGGCAGAATGCGTTCCCTGTTCCAAACGCCATCCTGCAGGTAGAGATTTGCGAGTCTCGCCCAGTCGCGGCCGGAGCCCTGCTCATAGCCTTGCAGCAGGAAATTCCCGTACGGGTCGGTGTCGAGCACCATCGTGCGCATGCCGATCTTGTCGAATAGCGCGCGCTGGGGGAACGAGTGGTAGTCCTCATTGCGCTTTTCCACGGCGAGGCGGATCAGGTAGTTCGTGAGGACCGGGTCGGTATTGTGGTAGCGTCCAATGGTATTTGGCGGCCACTGCAGCGGACGAGTGGCGGCGTATTTGAAGGAGTCAACGCTGCCTGTGTAGAGATAGAAGTGATCGGCATACGGACCCTTCTCGTCGTAGTCCGGATCCTGTGGTGCGCGGATCCTCAGGCCGCTCGACATGTGCAGGAGATCGGCTATGCGAATCTTCGCGCGCGAATCGCCCGGAGTCTGCCACTCAGGAATTGGCGCCGGCTGCCATAGCTCGTACGCGCCTTGTTTGATGAGGATGCCCATAAGCGTTGCGCTTATGCTCTTCCCCATCGACCAGCCCTCGAGCGGCGTCGTGCGTGTGATGTTCTCGCCGTAGCGCTCGGCGATGATCCGCCCTTTGTACGTGACGACGAACGCCGCGGTCATGCCCGCGGGGTCGAAGGCCGCATCTACCGCCTGCTGAATCTTGGCCTGGTTGACTTCCGGCGGCAGAGTCCCGGAGGGAAGTACGTCGCCCATCGGCCACGGCTGTGTCTTTGGATCCGGCAGCGCGCTCTTCACAATCGACGGCTTGAAGAACACATCGGTTTGGCCGATCGGCAGCGTCACGCACCCCTGACTGGCAACCTGCTTGGCTGTGCGAACCTTCCCATTGGGCATGGTGACCTGCACCCTGCGCTTCTCGCGGTCGATCTTCGGTGTGCCGAGCTTCGCGCGCTCCGCGTACGGAGCTGTGAAATAGCCGACGTTCTCGGCAGCGAACGCGGGATCCAGGCCGGTGATGAACACTGACGAGCACATGATTTTGGCGTATCCCGACGCGTAGTGCTCCATCGGATCGCCGGGAGGCGGCACGTAAGGCGTGTTCAATTCGAGCGACTTTGCGCGTTCGATGACTCTCTGCCGAGCGTCCGGCTGACTCTGCGCGACGGGATTGGTCAGAGGCAGTGCAGCTCCAAGAAGCACGACCCAGAACTTCGTCATCTCGCCTTCTCCTTCGTCATTTCAACCTGCTGCTTAGATTCAATCGATCATCCTGCCTGGCCCCGCAAACCGCGCTGGCCGATGACGCTGTTATAGTGGCGCTGATTGGTGCGTAAGCCCAATGCGGCGGAGCAGGTCCTCAAAGCGTGGATCCGAGCGGAGCGGGTCGACTCTGGGGTCCATTTTAAGGTAGGTGAGAAGAGTGGAGCGCTCTTGATAAGCGTTCTCCAATTGTTTCAATGCCTCATCGTTCCGGTGCAGACCGAGATAAACCAATGCAATCTGGTAAGAGGATACGTAGCTCTTCTTGGCGCGTTCCTCTAATTCGAGGAGTATTTTCAGCGCCTCACCGCGCCGACCAGCCAGACCATATGCGTGGCCGAGAGAAGCAATACCATTCGCCCCTCTCCCCGAGAGGTCGATGGCTTTCTGCAACTGGGTGACTGCTTCTTCATACACGCCCATCTGTTCATAACAGAGGCCAAGGCCCCAGTAAGGTACAGAGAATTTCGGGTCCAGGCGATTGATCTGTCGCAGTTCCTGAATGGCTTGGTCGTATTGCCGCCCAAAATAGGAGATGACTCCGCTATTGGCCTGAACCAACAGGGAAAGCGGGTCGAGCTCCTGGGCGCGCTTGAGTTCCGCGCGGGCCTCCTCAACGCGGCCTAGCGGCGCTTCCGCATAATTTGGATCGAGTTCAAGCGCCCTTCTGAACTCTGCCTCGGCGCCCGGCCAGTTCCAATCGTAATAGGTTTCCACGTAAGCCATGGAAGCATGTGCCTCGGCCAGGGTTTGATCGAGCTGCAGCGCTTTCAGCGCGGCAGCTTTTGCTTTGGGAAAGGCCTCTGCCGGACGGGTTTCCGAGTAGAAGGGAAGATGGGCGTAGCAGTCGGCGAGTCCCGCGTAGGCCGGTGCGTATTGCGGATCCTTCTCCAGGGCCTGCCGGAAGTATTCAAAGGCCAATTTCAGGCCATCCTCGCTGCCCTCATCCCGCGCGTAGCGGCCCTTTAGATATAGCTCATACACCTCGTGATTTAGCGGCATCGCTTCATGCGGTGCCGGGATAGAGGATAGGTTCCCACGGATCTGCACGGCAATCGCGCGCGCCACATCAGCCTGCAATGCCAGCACGTCCCGGACGTCGCGATCATAGGTTTCGGCCCACACATGCCGGTCCGCCGGTGCCTCAATCAACTGTGCCGTAATCCGGACCCTGTCTCCGGAGCGCATGACCGCACCCTCTACCAGCGCATCCACGTGCAGCTCGCGTGCAATTTCGGGAATGGATTTCTTTGTGCCCTTGTATTGCGCAGTCGAAGTCCGGGAAATAACGCGCAGGGCGCTGAGTTTTCCGAGATTGGTCGTCAGAGCTTCGGTTAGCCCATCCGCAAGGTAGTCCTGCCCTGGATCCTGAGAGAGATTCGCAAGCGGCAGGACCGCAATCGACTGGACGTGAGCCCGGATGCTCCTGTCCCGCAGCCAGTGGCGTGCGAACATCCCGCCAACGACTAGCAAAATCCCCGCTGCCGCAGCCGGCCAGATGAGCCGTCTCGTTCCTCTCGCAGCCGTAGTTTGCGCGTCCCCTTCCAACCTCTGGCGGCCGTTGTCCCACCACGCGTCGAGTTCAGATTTGTAGGCGAAGATGGCCGCGCGAGATTTGTGCTGATGCCGGTGGACCGGCAGGCCCTCGCTCTCTTCCCAGCGGCGCACAGTGCGCTGATCCCGTTTGAAGTACGCCGCGATCTCTTTCCAGGAGTCCAGACGATCCGACGTGCGGGACCCGGAGCGCTCTTCCCGGCTGTGTGGTTCGGGACCGTCCACGAGCGATCTGAGAGACCTACCGAAAAATTGCTTGAATTTGCACGAAACTTTACCGCAGTGCACCGTCCCCCGGCAATTACGCTCGTCCCGACGCGGTCACGAGCGGGCATCAGCGGACAGCCCGCAACTGCCTGTTGTAGGCCCTTCCCGGCTCATCGTAGCTTTCTCCGCGGATGCTGGCCGAGGGGATCAGGCCCCTCGAGAATCAGTTCAGAGGAGGTCCCCATGAAGACTCGAAAGTACTATGTGGTTCTCGCAGTTGGTCTGGTCGTTTCGCTCGCTGTGGTATTGCCCGCCAGGGAAGCGTCCGCAAACGGCGATGGCGGTCAGTTTGTAGTGGCAAGCTCCATGCTTTCCGGCCTGGCTCCGGGCGCTGTCTTCCCGTTTATTGACACGACTCCACACACAATCTCCAGCGCGCATATCGCCATTACCGACGATGCGGCGAATTGCTCTCCTGGCGCTTCTGCACCCTCTAATGTGAAAGTCCTGGTGGGGCAAGCGGGGGGGTCTCTGGTTCCGGTGATGAACGCTTCGACCAATACTGGTATTTCCACGACATCCGGACAGTGCGTCTTTCACGTGACCATACATGCCGGGCAGGATGGCGTGCCTAGCACCGTGACCGACATTGTTGTTTTGAACGCAGGCGCAACGCCTCTCAGTGGCGTCAATACGGTTACGGCGTCAGCGACAGTTCAGGTCGATTGAGTTCTCTTCCGACTGATGACGTTTCTCGCGCCTCTTAGAGGCGGTGGCCCATGTGGATGAGATCGTCCGCTCGAGCGTCGCGGAGACGCGGAACGGGCTGCTGGGTGCGAGGTCCAGCCGGCTGGCGTCCGTCGTCAGGTTCCACACAATGGCGCGAACAAAGGAAAACGCAGCTCACCCGTCGCGTGCATTCGGTGCATCTCGGGTGTCGGCATCAGTCGGTCCGAGCTGTGCGCGAGCGGTGTTATCAATGTCTCATAGCGAAGCTAACGACGCGCCCTTTCGTGTCGAGGTGAAACCGGACAGGCACTGGTACTTTGTCGGTCTCGAGCACGGCATCCCCTGCTCTCACGGTTTCGTCGGCGAGCAAATCCGCTTGTTCTTTGCGCCGAGCTTTGCTTCTCGCAACGCAAACGCAGACGAGAAGCTAAGTTTATCCCATCGAGCAGAAACTACGCTGCGTGATGCGTTTGGGTGCAGACCGCTGCAAGGCGTTGCGCCACCGTACGGGCGCCTCGGGCAGTCTTCGCGTGCGACAATCGGGTCCAGGCGATTTCATCCGTTGCGAAGGGCGACATACCGATCCGATGGGAGCATGCTCCTGACTATGCGAGCGCCCTCAGCCTGTCCGTTGCCGATCCCTAAATGCCGCAGCGCGGTCGTTACCACACCGTCGGCAGCGCCAGCGGCGTTCACGATGGTCTATTCGGACGTTTCCAACTGTCAGCCGATGGCCGTTACCACAGTGATCGGGAACCTCGATGCCGGCACTCTTGCCGCGGCGGTCAGCGCGCGAGAACGGAATGACGAGCGTGCTATTAGTCGCAATCGCGCCCCCGCTACCATTTGCAACGTTGTCCATTCCGGTCACATAGGTTCGCGGCGAAGGGGTTCTCCGCGCTCTCGATGCGACATTTCTTGAAAGCAGACGGCCTCGAGCTCCCACAAACTGCTCCCCGCCTCGTTCACTTGTGGCTTGTCTCAGAGCGCGTCGGTTGCAG
>VBMV01000115.1 GCA_005878835.1 Gammaproteobacteria bacterium
GCTTCATGGCAATGGGCCGGCCGAAGAGCACCATCCCTCGCACGCAAGGGCGCGCCGAGATGGGGTGAACCCATTCCCTTGTTCGGCGGTAAGGACCTTACCGGCTGGACGTTCACCGATCCGACTCAGGCGGGCATTTGGGGCGTCGAAGACGGCGCGCTTATCAAGCACGGCCGGGGCTCTGAAATCGTTACGACCTCCAGGTTTCAGGACTTCAAGCTACACATCGAGTTCAATTGCGGGCCTATGGCCAACAGCGGTGTCTATCTCCGCGGCCGCTACGAGGTCCAAATCGAGACCAACGCGGCGCAGGAGTCACCGAACCGTCGCATGGGCGCCGTGTACGGGTTCATCGCACCGGAGCCCGCAGTCCCTCGCACGCCGGATGTCTGGCAAAGCTACGACATCACGCTGGTCGGGCGAACGGTCACCGTAGTTCACAACGGTCAAACGGTCATCGACCGCCAGGAGGTTCCCGGGATTACCGGCGGTGCCATCGACAGCAACGAAGGCTCACCGGGTCCCATATACCTGCAGGGCACTGAGGACGGACGAGTAGCGTTTCGTAATATCGTCATCACGCCCGCGCAATAATTAAGCCGAATCGGAAAGAGTCGAGAGAAGACTCGTCGTACAGTTCGACGCAAGCAGGAGATTCCCATGGATAAGAACGAAATTTCTCGTCGTGAATTCGTGCGACGCTCCACGGGAGCCGGCATTGCGCTGGCAGCGTCGCCCTTTTTCCTGGAGCCAGGTCCAGCGGACGGCGCGACGCAAACGGTCTCCTCGAGCGACCGGGTTCACTTCGGCATGATCGGCATCGGGATGCAAGGCTCCGGGGTATTAGACACTGCGGTGCGGCTCTCTGGTGTCGAATGTGTGGCTGCGTGCGACCTTCATGACGACCGCCAGACGCTCGCCAACCAGATCATCGGCGCAGCGACGAGCAAGACGGTGGCCACCACGCGTCGCTACCGGGACCTGCTCGACAACAAGGACATTGATTGCGTGGTCGTTGCCGTGCCCGATCACTGGCATAAGCAAATCATCGTGGACGCCTGTAACGCTGGTAAAGACGTCTACTGCGAAAAGCCGATGACTCATCAGGTCGAGGAGGGATTCGAGATCATCGAGGCGGCCCGCAAGAATGGCCGGATCGTTCAGATCGGTAGCCAGCGAAGGAGCTCTATCAGCTTCGCGAAGGCCAAGGAACTGATTGGGCAAGGTACCATCGGCGAGGTCAACTTCGTCGAAGCAGTCCTTGGAAGGAATTCTCCGTGCGGCGCGTGGGTCTATGCGCCGCCGCCGGGACTTTCACCGGAAAACCTCGACTGGAAAACTTGGCTTGGCGATGCGCCCACGCGAGCCTTTGATCCCATTCGTTTCGCGCGCTGGCGTGCTTATAAGGACTACGGCGAAGGTTTATCGGGAGATCTTTACGTTCATGCCCTCACGGGTATCCACTATGTCATGGGCGTGGAGGCGCCCCCGCAGCGTGCCCAGAGTACGGGCGGCCTTTTCTACTGGAAAGACGGGCGCGAATTCCCCGACGTGATGAGCACGCTCTATGATTATCCAAACCTGCGCGTTGCGGTTTCGATGACACAATGCACTAATCGGGACGGCGTCACCCGCTTCTTCGGTCCGCGAGGGGTCATAGAAATCCATGACGACGGCGCCCAAATGACGGTGACACGGCAGGACGGCACCGACGATGCACCTTGTTATTACTGCACCAGCTATCCGGAAAAGATGCGCGATGCCTACAAGAAAGCGTGGCACGAAGAGAACGATCCGAAGCCGGGAACCGCCAAAGCGATCGAGGGCACAGAGACCTATATCTTCCCGCCCAATTACCGCGACCTCAACGACCATTTGTGGAGTTTCTTCGAGTCCGTGAAAACCCGAAAACCATCGGTGGAGGATGCGGTCTTCGGAAATAACACCTCGATTGCCTGCCACATGGCCAATCACTCCTACTTTCACAACAGCGCCGCGCTCTGGGACGCTAGCCGAAAGCGGATAACGGCGTAGCAGCGATCATCTCCGAGCGTTGCTCCGCGGCGAATTGGCTGCGGGTGAGCGGTTGACCCAGAGTGGATGTCCTTTGCTTGTGCACTGCAGCGGCTCGCGCCTAACGAATCCCGGTGGTTATCATCTGCTGCCGCACGCGCGGAATTCGGCGTCCCGTTCGGTCCGAAGCCGAAAATCGGCTAGAGCCTTATGTAAATGCCTTTGCGATCCATCGCACAGGCTACCGTCCAGCAACCCAGCATGTACACGACCGCATACAACAACGAGCCGGGCTTTTCACCGGCCCAGGGCGCGAACCCAACCGCATACAGCCTCTCGAAGAGGCTTTGCTGGCCCATGCGCGTGATCTGGAGCAACTCCTGTCCGACCTCGCTGAGGAGGTAAATGACCAGGGTGTTGCGGCCGAACACTTCGAAGAAGTACGTCCAGCGGCGGTCGTGCACTTGGGGGACCAGGTAGACGATGATCGCGAGAACGCCGAGGTCGATTCCCACCGTGCACAGCACATAGGAACTGGTCCAGAGCTTCTTGTTGATCGGGAAGACTGTATTCCACCACAGGGAGAGCACAACGCAGGCAGTCCCCGCCAGCAGCAGCCTGACGATCGTGCCGCCGTTCGTGCCATCGTCGCGGATGAAACGACCGGCTAGATAGCCGGCGAGCACATTCACAATGGCAGGTAGCGTGCTCAGGATGCCTTCCGGATCGAAGGCAACGCCCTCGCCATGGTACATGTGTGCCTCGCCGAGTACGAGCTTGTCGAGCTTGATCGCGGCATTGCCGGCGAGCGAATAATCGCCGAAGGCATGCATCACCCACCAGTAGCCGAGCAGTGCGCTAAGCCCGAAGCTGATCGCGCCAGCCCTCCCTCCATAGTGCACGATTAGGGCCGCCGCGCCGTAGCCGAGGGCGATGCGCTGCAGCACGCCGAAAATGCGCGTGTATGCAATCGGCGCAAGGACGACGTGCCCGGTGCCATCGACCCTGAAGAATGGAAACCAGTAGAGCAGGTAACCGCACAGAAAGATCAGGGCGGTGCGCATCGCGATCTTGCGCAGGACTGCCGCGTCGCCTCGAGGTTCGTACTTCTCAAGTGTGAAAGTGAGCGTCGTTCCGACCACAAACATAAACGTCGGAAACACGAGGTCCGTCAGCGTCAGACCATCCCAACCCGCGTGCAGCAGCGGCGCGTAGGATTTGCCGTCACCGATCTGCATGTTCACGACAATCATCAGCGCGAGCGTGAGACCACGCAGCGCGTCCAACGCCCGAAACCGGTTGCCCATGTCACTCATCGCGCCGCGTTCTCGCACGATGCGCCGAGTCGGCGCCCGGTAGTGAGAGCTATGAAATATTTGGACCCCTCGCGTCCAGATGCGTACCTGATTTGCATAGATCCGGCCGCTTGATATTTCACAGCTTCCGAGGATCGCGCGAGTGGGCCGGTGCTCACGTCATCCGTTGCCGCCTGTCGGGCGCTGGTGGCCCCCGATTCCCCGGCTACGACCGGGTTCGGATCTATTCCGTTGAGGCCATTCGCGCCCGCGACCAACGGCTGCATGGATCAACGACAAGGGACGACTACGGAGACAGAGCGATATTATCTCTGCATGCGGGCAAGTGACACCAGCGGACACGGGCCTCGTTATTCGGTCCGTACGCCATCGCCGCCTCTGGCGCGGGACACGACGGCGGCTGTTGCTCGCTACCAGGTGCTCGACGTCGACCGGGCCATCGCGTTCTACACCGAGCACCTTGGATTTCACCTGGAACAGCGCGCGGGCGCCGTCTTCGTGACCGTCTCACGTGGCCAGCTTCACCTCCTTCTAAGCGGGTCCGGGAGCTCAGGCTGGGTTTCCACCCTAAAGGCAGCGGCGCCCGCTTTCGAAACGAAGTTGAGGTTGGCCCAGGGAAGCCTATTTGCGCTGTAGCTCCTGGTCCGCTTCACGCACCCATTCATCCCGATCGGGCGCGGCGGGCAGCGCCAGCGCCGCGTCGCGAGCGCGCAGGTAGTTTTCCAGGGCACCGCGCGAGTCTCCCGTTTTCGCCAACGCCTCCGCCAGCGCAAGCAGGTTCGGTGGGTAAAGCGGCCGGAGCGCTACTGCGCGCCGCGCGGCAGCCAATCCCGCCTCGGCGTCGCCGGGCCCCAACGGCCAGCCCGGCGCTCGGATCAACACCAGAGCCTGCACGCGCGCCGGCCCTGCCTCGTGGTAGTTGGGATCCGTTGATTCGACACGCGTCAACGTAGCGAGCATGTCCCTTAAGAACTCGCCCGAGCGCGTGGGGTGTGCCCGCGCGTTAAGTCCGAGCGCAACCGCGCGTCCGTATAGACAGGCTGACGCTTGCGGCTCACGCAAGAGACATGCCTCCGCATCGCGGCTGGCCTCTGCCGCTAGCTCGCCGCGAATCTTCGAGTCAGACTCATGATCGCTCCGCTGCGCTTCCAGCTCGATCGCCGCAGCCAGCGCGGCGACCGAGGTGGACGCCGCGCCCTGTACCGGGGGGGCCGGTCGTCGCGTCACACATGCGGCGACCGCGACTATCAACAACCCGCACCAGAACTGCCTGATCACCGCGCTGCCGCTTGGGACGGCAGCTTGGTCTGCACGAAGCCGTGCAGACGTAGCGGTGCCAAAGAGTCGGCGCTCCCAGATACGCGACCGATCTTAAGCAGCCCCGCCTGCAGGGCCCGTGCCCGGCCCGCGGTCACGCGCGAGTCAACCACCGCAATGATGGCAACGGGTAGCTCCGGAGACTGTGTCACGACCTTGAGCTCGCTTGCGAACGGCAGGCTCGGAAGTGCCGCCGCCTGAGTCTGATCGAGCAATACCGCGACCTGTTCGCCGGCGGCGACCCTCCTCAAGGCGCTGAGTATTTGCCCCGTCGACTCGATCTTAACGTCCGACGGCAGCGCCCAGCCCTCAAGGGCGATGTGCCGCACGAAGTTGGGGGCGTAACCCGCGACGCTGAGTATGGTGTACCCCGACATTGACGCCGGCCCGGTGACGTGGCCAGATTTTGCAACCAACGTCCACCGCTGCTGCGGGCCAACATCCGCCACGTCTGCCTGCACGAGCGGCGTCAGATGCAGTTGAGCCGCGTGCTCCACAAAGAATGGATACGGCACGAAGGCGAGCACGGCATCGGCGCTGCCGAGTTTCGCGAGGCCGCCCTCCTCCGTCGAATCGTAGACGGCCGCAAGACTTCCCGCCGGCCAGCCGGAGATTGCCACTGCGGCGTTTGTGAATTGATCTATGAGCGGCTGCGCATCGCCGGCTCCGCCGGGATACCCCGGGGCACAGAACACCAGGGTCGCAAGCGTTGCCGTTAACAGTGTACTCATGTGTTTAGGCTATCATTCTCCGGCGCTGCGGGTCTCCCCGTCGGAAGGAGCGCGCTTTCATCCATGCGTGTTCCCGCAGCGCCCAAGGCCGTTGAAATCTTCCTCCATGTACTGAGAGCGCGAGGCTGGATTGCCGGCGCGTTCGTAGTCCTCGCCGCAGCGGGAATATACGGCGCTTTGCAGGTGCCCAATGATCCTTCGACCGAGCGACTGATCGTAGCCAGCGACCCCGTCGCGCTCGCCACGCGCGATTTCGATCGTATATTTCCCGAGGGCGTGCAGGCGCTCATCATGCTCGAAACGCCGGATCCTTTAGGCCTCGCCGCGCTGCGCGCCGCCGACCGACTCGAGCAGCAACTTGCGAGGATTCCGCAGGTCGAGGCCCATAGCCTTCTGGACCTCTACCGTCGCGCCGTCTCAACAGGGGAAATCACTCGCGTCGAAGCCGGGCGTGTGCGCGCGTTCGCGACCGGCACGCCGCTATTCCGCCGTGCGGGACTTCTGGGCGACCACTATTTCGGCATTGCGCTCGAGCTGCGCGTGAAATCACGGGCCGAGCGCGACCGTGCACTAAGGGCAATCGATTCGCTGGTTCTGCCGGTCGAGGCTCCCGGCGGAACGATCACGAGGGTTCGGCGCGTCGGATCGCCGTGGCTCAACGCCTGGCTCGAGCGACAAACCGGCGCAGCGACGGCGCGCTTCATGCCCCTGTTCGGCATCTTTCCGATAACACTGGTGCTGATCATTTACCGCTCCTGGCGCGCGTTGGGAGCCATTATTCTCACGCTCGGCGCCGTCATCGCGATTGCGATCGGGCTGGCTTACCTTTTCGGCTGGACGCATACGGTAGTCTCTACCCTCGTCCCGCTGACCGTGATGGTCACTACCACCGCCACGCTCGTGTATGTTCATTCACGGTATATCGAGCCGGACGATTCGCCGACTCTCCTCGAGCACCACGCGCGTGCGCTCGCGAACAAATTTCTGCCGTGCACCGCTTCGATATTCGCGACCGCGGTCGGTTTTGGCGCGCTTGCGATCTCGGATATTCGTCCCGTGCGGGACATGGGCCTGTGGACCGCGGGCGGGCTCATCGTGTCCTGGATAGGATGCTTTACGTTGTTTCCAGCGCTGCAGTCGCTGCTGCGCACACCAATGCGCTCTGAAAAAGCTTCGGTCGCCAAGCGGTTTCCCAGCTTCGCCGACGCGCTGGTCCCGGCGAGTGATCGCTACCGCTGGCCGTTGGTCGGTGGCGCCCTTGTGTTAATGCTGTGCGGAGCGGCTGCTTTGTTCGGCATTCCGCGCGTGATCGCACCCCTCGCTCTCGAGACCGACGCGTTGACCTACGTCAATCCGGGCGAGCGCGTGGCCCAGGATACCCGCTATTTCGAGGAGTCGAATGCGCTCGATACCGTTGAGCTCTGGCTGCAAACGCCACCTGGCCACGCATTGGACCCGGAGTTCCTGCGCGCGCTGGAGCAATTGACCCGGCAACTTGAGAGCGACCCACGCATCACCGCAGTCGAAGGGCCAACGTCGGTGCTGCGGTGGGCGCGCTATGTTGAAACCAGATCGGATCAACTGCCGACGTCGGCCTCCGCGTGGCCGAAGCTCGCTGCGGATCTCGAACAGATCATGCTGACTGAGCCCGGAGCGCGCGCCTATGCCGATGTGGCAGAGCTCGCCAATGTGCGGCTCACCATCCGTGGACGCGCGAAGCTTTTCGGCCCGATCGGTGCCATGCGCACGTTCGTGGAGCGCAATTGGGCCGCGGCCCGGGCTGCACAGTCTGCACTGCGCTCGGTGCGCGGCAGAGTGGCAGGCCAGGGAGTCCTCGCCACGCAAATCACGCAGCGTCTTCTTCCCACTCTCGCCGAGAGCTTCGTACTTACGGGCAGCGTCATTTTTCTCGCATTCCTGCTGGTGTTTCGCAGTCCCTCGGCCACGTTGATAACGATGATTCCGTCGCTGTTCGCGATCCTGTGTGTGTTTCTAGTGATGCGCTGCACGAGCATTCCGCTCAATATTGCAACGATCCTCATCGGCTCGACCATCCTGGGTGCGACCGAGAACGACCAGATTCATTTCTTCTACCATTTTCAAGAAGGCCGCTGGACTGGCACGACCAGCGGCGCTCTACGACATGCATTGCTGATAGCTGGCCGCCCGATCGTATTCGCGACTTTCATTAACGTCAGCGGTTTTTTGACGCTCGCGCTCTCCGACCTGCCGCCGATGCGCCAGTTCGGCATCGTTTCTTCATCGGCCTTTGTCCTCGCGTTGCTTGCCGATTTCACCGCATTGCCGGCCGCGTTATGGATTCTGAGCCGATATGATCGCCGGAATGTCGCTTGAGTCTTTCATCGGGGCGGCCTCGAAGTTTCTGGCGGAACAAGTGGCTCGCGATGCAGCCCGTGTGGGCGGATCGGTGGTCGTCGTCAACCCTTCCACGCCGGTCGGACGATCCGCTCAGGGCATTTCATTTTGGTGGCGTGGCAAGGACACGGGTAAGATGCCGGCAATTCGCCATTGGGCCGGCTGCATTCACTTCCTCTGCCATGCCCGAACCGTCCGAGCTCCCCGCCGCCCGCGCAGCTGCGCCTCCATGGGACGCTCGTCTGGCACGCACTCTGGTGAGGCCGCTGCGCTGCAGCCCGATTACGCCCAACCATCTGACTACCGTGCGCCTGGCGTTCGGAATTGCCGCAGCAGGCGCGTTCACGCGGGGCAGCTACGCGTGGATGAATCTCGGCGCTGTGCTGCTAGCCGTGTCGAATTTTCTGGACCACGCCGACGGTGAGCTGGCGCGCATCAGCGGCAAGACCAGCCGGGTCGGGCATTGGTACGACCTCGCCAGTGACGCCGTGGTTACCATCCTGCTTTTCACGGCTATCGGCGTGGGAGTGGGCACGAGGTCCGCCCGCGTGCTGCAGATCCCGCCGCTCGCGCTCGGGACCGTCGCTGGTACTGCGATCGTACTGATCTTCTTCCTGCGGGCGCACATCGAGGAGATGGCGGGCAAAGCCGCAAGCAAACAGGCCTCGATGGGTGGCTTCGAGACGGAGGACGTGCTGTATCTCCTGCCGCTCGTGACGTTGTGCAACGGTGCCACGCCGTTTCTGGTAGCGGCCGCGATCGGCGCGCCGCTGTTTGCCGTCTGGGTGGTGTTCGACTATCGACGTGTAGTGCGCGGGTACATCCGATGACGGACCCGATGGCTACCCGTCTGGGCGGCTTCGATGCGACCGAGCTGCGGCGCGAGTTCCTGTCCCAGGGAGCCTTTGTGATTCTCCCGGACTTTCTGCCCCCTGAGCTGACCGCACAGCTGGTCGCCGGGGTGGCCGCTGTCGGGCGATCGGTCAACCGTAACTATCTTCCCGGTCACAAGCAGGGAGGCAGTGTCAGCCGCCATGCGATCGACGAGCTGGCGCCCGTCATCGCCAACCTGTACCGCTCGCACGCGCTGATCGAGTGGCTGGGACAGCTGGCGGGAGAGCGACTGCATATGTCGCCGGACCACGATCCTCACGCTTATGCGCTGTACTTCTACACGCGAGCCGGCGACCACATCGGCTGGCACTATGACGCTTCCTATTATGCCGGGCGTCGCTATACGCTGCTGCTTGGGGTAATCGAGGAATCCTCGTGCCGCCTGGACTACCAATTGCACACCCGCAACCGGGGGAGGAACGCAGTTTCCGGCTCGGTGCAGATTCCCCCGGGAGGGCTGGTGTTTTTCGACGGCGATGCGCTGCGTCACCGTATCACTCCACTTGGCGAGGGCGAGACGCGCGTGTCGCTGACTCTTGAGTACCTCACCGACCCGCGCATGCACGGCTGGTGGCGCTTCGTGTCAAATATGAAGGATTCGCTTGCCTACTTCGGATTTCGCCAGGTATTCCAGCGCCGCGCGCGGCGCCGACAATTCGGTCCAGCTGACGGACCTGACGGAACATGACGCGCGCGGCGATCTGGCTCCTTGCGGCGGGCGTGTGCCTGTTCATCGGCGTGCTCGTGTCGCAGGGAGTCACGGCAGTGCTCGCGACCCTGGCGCTTGCCGGTTGGGGTCTGATAGCAGTCGCCCTGTTCCACCTGCTGCCACTCGTGCTCGATGCCGCTGCGATTCGCGTATTGCTCGCCAGCGGCGCGCGGCGCGCCCCGATGGTCGATGCACTGCTGGCACGCTGGGTCGGCGAGTCCGTCAGCAGCCTGATGCCCGCTGGCCAGATCGGCGGGCCACTGCTGATGATCCGCCAATTGAGTCAGCGTGGTACGCCCGCCCCGGACGCGGCGGCCGCAATCACCGTCAGTACCACTTTCCAGACTTTCGCACAGATTGTGTTCGCCCTGATGGGCGTGGCGCTGCTGGGGGAGCGGGCGAGGCATTCCTTTCAAGGCAGCGCTGCAGCGACCCCCGTGCTGGTCGGCAGCGGTGTCCTCGCGTTGCTGATCGCGGCCTTTTATCTGCTGCAGCGTCGTGGTCTGTTCGGGAAGATGATGCGGTTGGCGCTGCGTTTCGCGGGCAACCGAGACTGGTCGCTGATGCCGGGCCACGCAGATGCGATCGACGGCGCGGTGAAGAGCCTGCACGGCCAAAGCATGCAGGTGACGGCGAGTTTCGGACTGAGTCTGCTCGGCTGGGTTGCCGGCACTGGTGAGGTGTGGTTGGCTCTTTGGCTGGTGGGTTCCAGAGTCAGCTGGAGCGACGCACTGGTGCTGGAAAGCCTGGGTCAGGCCATTCGCGGGGCGGCGTTCGCGGTACCGGGGTCGCTTGGCGTGCAGGAGGCCGGCTATCTGCTATTGGCGCCTCTGGCGAGCCTGCGTCCCGATGTGGCGCTGGCGTTGTCGCTGGCGAAGCGCGCCCGCGAACTGCTATTGGCGGCACCGGGTCTGGTCTGTCTGCACGTATCCGAACAGGCCCTGCGGCGCCGTGCGAGCCGTGCTCCTGCTGTTGAATGACTCCCCCTGCCAGGCGAGCAACGCGCCGGCGCGACTAAAGATCTCCGCCGGCCTTGTGGCCCAGGTGCGCCGGCCGGCTTGAGGCGACACCATGGGTATGCCATTTTGTACTATTCACACCTTCTCACTTCCACGGGGTCTTCATGCGCGCCATCCTGCTCGCCGCCGGTCGAGGGTTACGAATGCAACAGCCGCAGGACACGGAGCTGCCCAAGTGCCTGCTGCGATTCGGAGGCCGAAGCCTGCTCGAGCGGCACCTGCAGTTGCTGAGAGGCGCCGGTGTGGAAGAAGTTGTCCTGGCGCTTGGCTTTTCTCACCAACAGGTCGAGGCGGAGCTGGACAGTCTGCGCTGGCAGCCTCGGCCCGAAATAGTGCTGAACCCCGGATTTGAGCTGGGCAGCGTCCTGACCGTTCACACGGTCGCAGCCGCGATGACGCGCGGTGGCGATGTTCTGCTGATGGATGCCGACGTGCTGTATCACGAACGCATCATGGCTGCATTGGCTGCAGGCCACCGGCCGGTCAACCGCATGCTGATGGATCGGGAGTTCGAGGCCGGGGACGAGCCGGTCAAGCTGTGCGTGCGGGACGGCGTTGCCATTGAGTTGCGTAAGCAGGTTGCCCGCGATCTACGGTACGACACCATCGGCGAGTCGGTGGGGTTTTTTCGCTTCGACGAAGTCGGCGCACGTCGACTCGCCGGCATCGTGGCCGACTACGTCAATGACGGGCGCGCTCATCTACCGCACGAAGAGGCGATACGCGATCTGCTGCGGGAATCCAGCCAAATCTTCGAAGTCGTCGACGTCACGGGAACGCCCTGGATCGAGATCGACTTTCCCGCTGACGTGGAGCGTGCGGCGCGCGAGGTACTTCCGCAATTGTGACGGCTGTCAAGAATATGCACGATTCGACCGGCGGGCAGGCACTCTGGAACGCTGTTGCGGATTTCCAGTTCGCCGCGTGGCGACGCGTCGTCGCCGTGCTGTTGACGGCAGTGCCGTCGATCGCCCTCGCCCAGTTGCCGCCTCCGGAATCGGGCGGCCCGCCATCTCCCGTGCCGCCCTCGGTACCAGTGCCAGCGCCTGGGCAGACCACGGGTCTGGCGCGCTGGCTCAATCCCTCGACCGCCCCGTTCATTCCCGTGCCGGAAGTCGCGACGGATCCCAATAGCGGTACGACGCTCGGGGTCCTGCCGACCTGGCTGCGAACCGACGAGAACCATCACATCGATCGGATCATCGCTCCCGACATTCTGCACAATCCCTACTTCGGATACGGTATGCACGTGCGCCTGTACGAGTATCCTTCCGAGGACCAACAGTGGTCGGTGGTAGCGCAGATCAAGGAGCACGTCGAACGCGGATTCGATGGCGAATACCAGATCGGGCGCGCGCGGCGGGACCGCTGGTCGTTCACAGGAGGCCTGATCTACGATCGTGACGGCACTCCGCGTTTCTTCGGTACCGGCAACAAAACGCCGGAGAGCTCCCAGACAAACTACACCGCAGCGCAACAGGTCGCCCGGGCTCAGATCGGGCTGAACATCAGCAGAATCTGGCAGCTGGCGTATACCGTGCGCGCACGGTCCGTGGACGTGCTGCCAGGAACATTGCCGGGTATCGAGTCGATCGAGCAGCGCTTCCCGCACATTACGGGTCTGGGCACGGACAGGGAGCTTCTCCAGCGGCTATCTATCACGTATGACACACGGGACGACCTGACGATACCCAGCCACGGCACGCAGTGGGTCGCTTACGGCGGCCTGGCGAGTCGCGGCGGATTGCTCAACGATTCGCTATACAGCGAAGCGGGAGTCGACGGCCGCGGGTTCTGGCCGCTCCGCCAAGATACGATCCTTGCGGTGCACCTCGCACTCCGGTATCTGCTTCACACCAATGACGCGCCGTTCTGGGCGCTCAGCAGTATCGGCGGGGGCCGCAGCGATATCGGCGCTGAGCAGCCGCTGCGTGGGTTCGGAGCCGGACGGTTCACTGACCGGGATTCGTTCTCGATGACGGTCGAGCTGCGGCACAAGCTGCTGTCGTTCGATGCGCTCTCGACTCATGTCGATATTGAAGTGACGCCATTCGTGGACGCGGGGCGCGTCTTCGGCCGATCGGGCACGGTCCCATTCACTCAGCTTCACCCTGTCGGCGGAATCGGGTTCCGCGGAATAGCAAGGCCGTTCGTGGTGGGTTACGTCGACGTTGGCTACGGTAGCGAGGGCAGCGCCGTCTTCACCGGAATCGGCTATCCGTTTTAGTCACGACGGTCCACGCCGGCAACACGGAAAGTCACGGCTAGAGTCGACGACTGGCGCGGTGGTGGTAGGTGCCTCTCGGCTGTTGCCGCCCGTTTCGTCTGGCGGTGTCGCAATCAAAGCACCGTGACTTCCGTTTCCGGCGGGTGCTGAGCGCTGTTTCCATTGTCGCGCGACTCGCCAGCGAACTGGTCGGTGGGTTGCCCTGGCGTTTCAGTCGCGCCAGTCGCTGCATGCAGAAGTGCTGTGCCTGCGCCGGCAACTCGCCCTCGGGTTTGGCACCCACTACGGTTATCTGCTTCATGACCGCGACAGCATCTTTCCTCGGGAGCTCGACGCCGCGGTCGGCGGCTTCGAGTTGCGTATTCTGTAAACGCCGCCGCGCTGTCCGATGGCGAACGGCCTCTGCGAACGGGTGATCGGGACGACGTCGCGAGTGTGTGGACTGGCTCATTCCGCTCTCGGAAGCCCCTCTGCGGCGTGCCCTGAGACATTGGGTCGAGCACTACAACCGCGGCCGCCCCCACGTGATGCTCGGCCCTGGAGTGCCCGACCCTCCGGCGGCCAGACCCACCGCGACGCCGAAGTCTTGCCATCGCATCGGGGACTTCGGCTCAGTGCGTAGCAAAGCGGTGCTCGGGGGCTGCATCACGAGTATCCGCTGTGCCCTGCCTGACTGGACGCAATAATTTGCGCCCTACGGCCGGAATGCTGCGTGATCGGTCGATCGTCGGGTGGACATCACCTCGTCTCGGCATTGAGTGCATCAATATAGCGCGCGTACGCAAAAATCCGGCCCCGGGCACGTCCGGTCGTCTCTCGTACAATCCCTAGCTTTTCAAGTTCGCGCAGCGCCTGCGTCACTGTAGGTGTTGTGAGCTTCGTGGATTGCGTGAGAGCAGCGATCGTTGTCAGCGGCTTCGCCTGCAACGCCTCTTGAACGAGGAGGGCGGTCGGGGCTTGGCGGCCGAGATCCTTGAGACGGCTTCGATCTTCCTGAAATACAGCGGAGATCAGCTGGCCGGTCTTGCTCGCTTGCTCGGCGCTGACACGGATGGCTGTAGCAAAGAAATCGAGCCAGCGCTCGAAATCGCCCGACTCACGCACACCGTTGAGCTCCGAGTAGTACTGCTGGCGATGCTGTTTGAAGTAGAGGCTTGAATAGAGGAGCGGCTCGCGTAACACCCCGTCATGACAGAGCAGCAGGGTGATGAGCAAGCGACCGATTCGTCCGTTTCCGTCGGGAAAGGGGTGGATGGATGTCCGGGCGTTGCACGGGTCCTTACTAAAGATTGCTTAGTAACCGGATGGCCTATTAAAGCAAAGGTTTCCTTGCTTTAATAATGAGTGCCGGGCAAATATCAGAATCAGCCGGAAGCCCGCAACCGAAGCCGCCGGCTCGAGCGTAGAGGCCGCGCTCGGGCCGAGTTCTGTCTACCCGCTTATCGTATCGGCCTTGGGGCTGCACAAACCTACCTCGCGGCGGAGGAGGCGCGCGAATACGACCGGTTCATCGAACTAGGCGACATCATTGCCACACTACGCCTAAAGGCCGAGCGCCAGCTGCAGTTCGCGCGCGGATGAGGTGACCGAGGCGCTGCGCCAGCAGGTTCGTGAGCGCGCTGGGAGGCGCTGCGAATACTGCCACCTCCCAGATTGGTTACCTCCGCTCGAGCCGTTCCATTTGGAGCATATCGTCGCCCGCCAACATGGTGGCGAGACGAACCTCGACAACCTCGCGTGGGCGTGCCATCGATATAACCACCACAAGCGACCCAATCTCACCGGAGTCGATGCCAGCACGCGCGAAATCGCCCCGCTGTTCCATCCACGACGGGACGTCTGGACGCTGCAATTCATGTTGCGCGGGAGCGAGCTCGTGGGACTGACGCCGACCGGACGGGCGACGGTCAATCAAGGCGGGGAATTTATTTTTGCGTCGACAACTCGCCCTGTGTGTCGAACGCGGTACGAATACTCCCTCGCGCCCTCCTGTGCGTGACTGAGTTTTTGCGGACCACAATGTGCCTGGCACGGATCGCATGCACACTATGGCAGAGCGCCTTTGCACCGACCGTGGCGGCGGCCGTGCGGTCGGCCACTGAAATGCGCCTAGGGAAATTTACTTGGCCGATAGTAGGGTCAATTACTGGTGCGTTGACAGGTGTGATGGCGTTCACGGCGGCTCTATGTCTCGTGGCGTCTGATATTCGCGCACTCATGGCGAGTGCAGGAGGAGGACGCCGGAATGACTTCCATGAGGCGCGAGTATGGCAACGAGGTGTTCGGACAGGACACTGAGGCTGCGCAGAGGCCGGCACTACAAGCCGCGCCCTCACGGCGGCATAAGATGCACTCCGTAACGTGGGTCGTTACGGCGATCGGCGTCGCGGTGCTCAGCTGGGATTCCTGGCAAACTGTCCAGGACGTACGCCAATCGCGGGCGCTGCATCATCCTTATGTGGCTGCCAGTGCCGGGGTCTGCCGGCATTGCGACCAAGACCTGCACCGTGAGATTGCGCCGGATTCTCCGTAGCGCTGCATGGCGAAAGGGTGCAACGCTCTCGCAAATGGATCAGCTGGGGGGCGAGCAGATCAAGGGCAGATCAAGCTGCGGCACGCGAACTACTCGTCCGAGCTCAGCATGGACTTGAAAAACCACCCCAGCGTGGTCCGATCGCGGTAGGGACGCTCATCGCTGAACGCCCCCCGCACAAAACCGAGCGGGCCCGATTCAGGCTTCCACCGCGGGTGAGTGACAGAGAAGCGGCTGTCCGGCCATGGATGAAAGACGACAGCCGAATAATGCCGAGTAATCAAGAACCATCCTCGGCATAAGGCACTGATGCTAAACGGATGTCAGATCATCGCAGGCATCTGACTCGCAATGATCCGGGACCCGGAGTTATGGCGCTAATTCCGATCTCGAAATTACCGGCACACCTCGCGAGTTTGATGATCAGCAACGGGGAGGACATCGTGCGTGTGTCGAGGCTCATGGGACACGCCAACGCGGCCTTTACGCTCAACGTCTATAGCCACATGCTTCCGCGCGAGCACGATCCGAGCGGCGATCGGCTCGCATCCCTGGTGTTTGGAAACAAAATGGAAACGGACAGTGATCCAGAGACCGAACTAGAGTTGTCAGACGTAGAAAACCTCAGCAAATCAGCTGTAAGGTCTCAGGACTTCGGTGACACGCTGGCACGCTCTTTCTTTGCCAAGAGCGGCTCGTAGGGAGTCTGCCCATCGAGGGCTCCGTGGGGCCGGTGGTAATTGTAGTAGTCCTCCCATTCGCGAAGCTTGTCACAGACGATGCTAGGTCCCGGGGGCGACCAATTGCAAGTTTCAGTGTGGGCTAATTGCTAAATTAATCGGTACTATCACTTTTGCAGATGCCAGGCGGAGGTTAGAGCCATGGCCAGCCATCTCTACGTTTCCTGTGGGACTTGTGCCTCGACAACCTGCCGCACGGGCGGTTTGAGCGGCGCGTGATCGGTGCCGGTGAAGCCAGCGCGATGCTCTGCGCCGCGCGCGCGGACAAGACCCTGCTATGCGTCAGCAAGGACGATCTACTTGCGCCGTATCGGACAAAGGAGCGCCGACGCCATCAAGAGCTGTGCAAGGTGCTCCGCGCGAGCTACAACTGTCCGTTGCGCCTTGAGGATTTCCTCACCACCCTCGATGACGAGGGGACTGCCGTCCAGAGCATCACACCGCCACAGGTAGCGGAGCTGCAGCCGCGAGATCGTTTGCTGGTCGTGACATGCGACTATCAACTCGCCGACAAGACGAAGGCCAGCGCCGGCGTGGAAGACCGCTTTGTCTTGGCCGCGGACTCTGTGGGGTTCCATCTGATCGCAGCGCTCCCGCAGGAGACGGCTACGTCGTGAACCGCTGCCGCGTCAGGCTGCCTTGTCGGGAAAGCCCCTGATCATCCGAGGGCACTTCTATCAGATCCACTCAATGCGCGACGGACTACCAAGTACAGCAGCGCTCACGTCCCATTGGGTTTGCGCCAAATCTCCCCGGAAACTCCCCGCTGTGTTCGCACTGCCCGTATGCGAAGCTTCTCCCCATGAAGAACGGCAACATCGCAACATCGCGCAACAGAGAAGAATATGCTGCATTCCATAATCAAACGCATCATGAGGCAAGGCTGTGAGGTAACGGACCACGCAGCAGAAGGATCCCAATTCACGCGTCCCGAGTTTCGAGCGGCCAAGCGAACACACTGGCCAAGCCTCTTTCTTGTAGCCGTCTGTATCTACCGCACCGGTTTGCCGAGAATCCAGTCCCGAAATTGAACCGCTGGAGAACTCCCCTCCAGTCCACGAGCGAGCGTCATGTACACATTGTCACTGGCACTGATGCGCACGTTGAAGAGCGGCTTCACTCGCCCGGCGCGCAACAGGTCCTCGGCGTAGCTGCTGCGTGCAAGCGCCACGCCGTGACCGAGCGCTGCCATCTCCAAGGCCAGCCGCATCGAGTCGAATTCGAGACGCGTGGCCGAGGGCTCAGGGTCGATGCCTGCCGCGGCGAACCAGTGGCGCCAGCCCTCGGCAAAACCGATTGTCGTGAGGAGGGAGCGGTGTCGGAGGTCCGAGGGGCGTCGTAGACGGGGAGGGCCCTTTGCAAGTCCGGGACTGCAGACGGGGAACACGGCATCGTGCGTCAGTTGATGCGATTGCATTCCAGGGATCGGGCCCGCGGTGAGCCGGATATCCACATCCACGCTCGAGTCCAGCGGCTCCCCGGCCCACACAGTAGTCACCAGGCGAATCGGAATTTCGGGATGCTTCCGGGCAAAGCCCGCCAGCCTCGCGAGCAACCATTGTCGTGCAAACCCGAGCGACACTCGGATCACGAGCTGCTGCTTCCCACGATCTCCGAAAAGCTCGGCCAATGCAGTGTCGAGCCGCTCGAACGACTCGCGGCAAACGGGGACGAGGGCTTCGCCCGCAAGCGTGAGTCGCAGGCCCCGCGCATGCCGCACGAACAGCTTCTCGCCCAGCCGCAGCTCCAGCAGCCGCACCTGCTGGCTGACTGCCGCTGGCGTGACATTCAGCTCTGATGCAGCGGCCGAGAGGCTCAGGTGCCGCGCCGCGACCTCGAAGCTGCGCAGCCAGTTGACCGGGGTCTTTCCATTCTTCATTCAACGTAGGTTATAGAAAAACTAAAGGCCTGTCCCCAAAACGTGTTGCTTGTCGTGCACGCGGCCGGTCAACTAGCCTTGGTCCAGACTCGTTGCGCGGACTTACCGTGCTTGCCGTCGACAAAAAGCATCACGCCCCTCGCGAATCGTCCATGGCGGACCTCGCGCCCATGCAGACCGGTCGCACCATCATCGCACTGGAACACGATGCGCAGGGCGTAGCACTGCGGTGGGACGATGGGCTCCGCAGCCGTTTTCACGTGCTCTGGCTGCGGGACAACTGTCCGTGCCCTCAGTGTCGTCATCCGCAGGCACTGGAGCGCACCTTCATGTTCATCGATCACACCGCTCCATCCATCCGCTCGGCCACTCTGCGTGCGAACGAGGTTCTCGAGATCGAATTCCGAGCCGGCGACGAGTCGCACCTGTCCAGGTACACCAAGGGGTGGCTGCGCGCCCATGGTTATTCCGAGAATCAAACGCGTGACCGGCCGTGCACACCACAGCTTTGGGATGCCGGTATCGCTTACAGGCTTCCCTGCATCGACTACACAGACTACATGCAGACGAACGCTGGTTTGCGTGCATGGATCGAGGGGGCAAGGACCCAAGGCATCGTGCTGCTCCGGGGTGTGCCGCAGCAGCCCAGCCGGCTGCTGGAGGTCGCCCGCCGGATCGGACCGGTGCGTGCGAGCAACTTTGGCGAATACTATGACATCGTCTCGATGCCCTATCCGAATGCATCGGCATATACGTCGATGGGATTGGAACTGCATACCGACCTTGCGAATTGGCATGCACCGCCGGACGTTCAGCTACTCTTTTGCCTGAAGAGTAGCGTGATGGGCGGCGAATCTGTTTTCGCGGACGGGTTCAGGGTTGCCGAGGATCTCCGTGCCGCGGACCGGGAAGCCTTCAACCTGCTCAGCACCCACGACATCGAGTACCGCTTTCACGACCATACCTGCGATATCCGCACGAGCGCGCCGGTGATCGAAGTGGACCGCGAAGGGCGGCTGACACGGATCCGGTTCAACAACTGGTTGCGGGGTGTCATGGTTGGGCC
>VBMV01000018.1 GCA_005878835.1 Gammaproteobacteria bacterium
TAGCAAGCGCGGCTATTGGGACTCAAGGCGCCAGCGCCGGATCGTCCAACGACATCGTACTAGTACCACCAGCGGGTCTACCCGAATTGGCGCGAAAAGCTGGAGAGGCGATGTTTCTCCGCGAAGCTCACGATGGCCGAACGGTTCTGTATATCGAGCAAGACCAGGGTACGGCGCTAGCTATCCTTGACGTGACTGACCCACGTCATGTCAAGAGCGACGGATCGGTGAGACTTGATGTTCCCGGGGTATTTGACTTTATTTCCGATCTGGGAAGCCGCGCAGCACTCATCCGGTTTCGCCAAGGACAAGGAAGCGCGGTGCTTGACTTTCACAATGACAAACGTCCGAGTCTCAAAATAATTCAAGGCATACCTATGCAGGGCTCGCTCGTGCGCTTGGGTAACGATGGATTCGCCGTCACCAGCCCGGTAGAGGCGACTCCGGCGCTCAGCGATTCATTTGTCGATACGTCGGTGATCGATATAGCGAATCTACCGGACCGCGTTCGCGTCTTCGACGTTAAACGGGTCCGCGAGGAAATTACCAATGAGGAGACGGGCACGACATTCCTGCTCGCCGACGATGGGCTATATCTGGTCCGACGGCCGTCCGTCGAGCGAGATAAGGAGAGCCGTGAATTGGCAGCTCGGGACGCCGGATAGAACGGGCTGCCGGACGGCGGTCAGCTGCCGGGTCGCGTGTGCCCACTTTCGAGGGGCGTGATGAATATCGACGATATGCGCCAGCCGGACTCTGTCTTCACGAAGACTCCGCCCCACCTTACGGGGACTGCGGACGGGCTCTTAGCCGGGGCGCCCCCTGTGAACAGTAGCGGCGTAATGAGCACGGCAACACCGGGCGATACCTCAGCAATCCGAAGTTCGTTCAATTGCGGATCCAGCTTCCAGATACCTTCCCACGACTTTTCGAACGCGTCCATGGCCTGCTGGTATCCCCAAACGGAATTGCCGTTGTGTTGGGTCCACACGAAGTCATTGGAATTCAGCAACACGTCCGAGACGGCCGCACGATCGTGGGCATTCTGGCCGGCGATGAAGCGCGTATAGACCGTCAAGACCTCTGCCTGCGTGAGCCCTGCGGCTGGCGCTGGCACCGTGGGAGCACGGACTCGCGGAGGTCCTTGCACAGTCGCAGCCCGAGAGCTCCCGCCGCCGACACTACTGCTCACAAGGTATCCGGTGGTGACCAGCATTCCCTTCTGCTCGGCGTCGGTACATCGGTAGAAAGTGACCGCAGCGCCCTTCAGGCCGGTCATCCCGTCTCGTCGCGAGACTAACTGACCTGACACGGCGTTTGCCTCGCTCTTACCCGTCTTGGGGTCAAGCAGGCAATAGTAACGCTGGGTACCCGAGGGCAAGCTCACGTCGAAATGTCCGCGGACTACTTCGCGCTCCAGGTCTTGAGAAAATCCCTGTTTAAGGGATGAAAGAAAACCTCCCTGGGGAGCCAGAGCTTGCACGTCGCTCGCAGGGGGATTCGCTGGAGCACCGGTTGCAGCGCTCGACGGCGGCTCAGCCGGGACGCAAGGTCCGCCATAGAAAAGCAGCACACCCACTGCGACACTATGGGAATAACGCGCAGTTCGCGACGACCTGTTCACCTGTTTCCCCAGCGTCGGGTCTGGTCTGGTGTACGACGCCTGTCGGCTTAACCATCCATCGCGCCGCTGTGCCGCACGCTATTACGGCTCGAGCAGTTTCTTTAGGTTGTCCAAGCCGCCGCGGTACACGCCCTTGATCAGCTTGGTGACGCCTGCATCACTCTCAGCCTCCGGCGGATCGTCGGAGGTGTTCTTGCGCTTGAAGCTTCCACTCCAGGTCACCTTGGTCATCCCGGTCCTTCCAGCCCGCACGGAAGTCGTCGAAGTGTAGTGCGTGATCGGCAACGGGGACTCGGTGATGGTGTACCGAAAGGAATGCTTAGCCTCGTCGTACGCAAGCAGACGCTCGGTGACTACGGGACCGTCCTTAATCGTCAGCTTTCTCATGGCTCCGGCCTTGCCGTTGCTACCGGAGATGAGCTCATCGCTCGCAAAGCCTGGGTGCCATTTGGCCAGGCCGTCGAAGTCCTTGACGGTGGCCCACACTTTGTCCAGGGGTGCCTTGATCTCTACCGTCTCGGTAACGTGAAGAGTCTGAAGCGGAGCCGCCAGCCCGGCGCCTGCAGTAAGTGTTCCCGCGAGAGTCAGAACAACCTTAAGTGTCTTCATTCTTTCTTCCTCCCGTAAAACGCCGACCAGAGAAGCTAGCTTAACTCAGCGCTCCGCGTTGCTGCATTAAGTGGCCAGGTGGCCGCTCTTGAGGTAGCAAAGGCACCCGGTACCGCTGAAAGGTGTGTGTTCCCAGCCGTCGGGCCCACGGATCCAGCTGCCCGACGGATAGTGACCGTGTTCGTCCTGGAACACGCCTTCGAGCACGAAAACCTCCACACCGCCCCGGTGGCGATGCCGGGGACTGCTGCTGCCCGGCGCC
Organism: Gammaproteobacteria bacterium; assembly: GCA_005878835.1. GTDB lineage: Bacteria > Pseudomonadota > Gammaproteobacteria > Steroidobacterales > Steroidobacteraceae > 13-2-20CM-66-19. The sequence goes on from VBMV01000018.1 coordinate 2,496, forward strand.
CAGCGGACCAGCGCTACCCGCTCGGCTCCAAACTCGTGCAGAGGCAGAACCCATATACCCGGAGCCGATCCCGCTTGGTAATGCGCTGCTTGGGTGTCGATGACCTTGTGCACCGCATCGCCTTCCTGGAACTGGTGCAGCTTTACGAACAGGGTGCAGCCGCCGTCGCTATGCGGTGTGTGGCAGCTGCCGACTGGGTTACGCACATACGTACCTGGCGGATAGTCGCCATGCTCATCCGAAAACACGCCTTCCAGGACCAGGAACTCCTCGCCGCCGCCATGGGCATGCGCGGAGAAATGGGAGTTCGGTGCATAGCGGACGACCGAAGTCGCTCGCGCCACCTCGTCGCCGACGCGATCAAGCATTTTGCGCTCGACGCCGGACATAGGCGATGGGATCCAGCTGAGCTCATCGGGTCGTAACACGACCCGCGTTGAGAAATCGGCGTTGATGAGCATGCTGTCAACCTGGTTCGCTTAGGGTGCACCCCTCTATGCGCATTTGCCACCCATGCCAGATCCCAGTCCGGCCGAGCGCGGCGCCCGCTGGCTCGGCAGCACGCCGCCCCACCGTCCGCGACTAGCGGCCTTGATTTGGTGCGGGCACACGAGTCCCGCTAACCCCGATTCTCCTGCGGCCTCGTTTAAGTTGACGACAGACGTTCGCTCAGGAGTCGCACATGAGACATATCCTGGTCGTGGCTTGCCTAGTGCTATCGGCATACCGCATTCAGACTATTAGAATTGTCTAGTTCGAAAGAGACGACACTATGCACAAGCATTTGCTCAACCGACGTATTTTTAGCGCGCGTTGTGCGGCCTTCGGCTTATCGTTTCCCGCCTTGAGTGCAATGATTGCGGCGCAAGCAACTGCACAGGTTCCTGGTGCTGGCGTGGCATCGAAGCCTGCAGCGCGTACCGTAAGGCTTCCAGACGGCACCACCGTCCCGGCGCTCGGTCAAGGCTGTTGGCATCTCGGTCAGGGAAGGCATCCGCTAGCCGTTGAGGAAGAGGCGCTGCGCACAGGCATTTCGCTCGGCATGACGTTGATCGATACGTCGGGTAATTACGGCAACGGCCGCTCCGAGCAATTCATTGGTCACGTGACAGCCGGTCAGCGCGACCGCGTATTCCTGGTCTCCAAGGTGGAGCCCAACGAAGTGTTTGGAGATGGCATCGCGCGTGCTTGCGAGGCGAGCCTGGCTCGTCTCGGCACCGACCATCTCGATCTCTATTTGCTGCATTCGCCGGTCCCCAGCACGCACTTCTCCGGTGTTGTAGCAGGATTCGAACAACTGCGCACGGCGGGAAAGATTCGCGCTTGGGGTGTATCCAACTTCAACGTTGGCCAGATGGAAGATCTGTTCCGTGTTCCAGACGGCCATCGCTGCGCAACCAACCAGGTCCCTTACAGTCTCAACTACCGTCACATTGAGCCTGCCGTTCTGTTGTGGTGCAAGCAGCACAATATGCCGGTGATGGCGTATTCTCCGCTCGGCGGCGACAATAACCTCCTAGTAGGTGACCGCACGCTGGCGCAGATCGGCACTATCCATGGTTGCTCGGCCGCCGCGGTTGCGTTGGCCTGGGTCATTCGCAGCGGGAGCGTTATCGCAATTCCCGAATCCGGCTCTCCAGCGCACGTCAAGGAAAACGCTGTGGCGCTTTCGATAGCCCTCACGCC
>VBMV01000019.1 GCA_005878835.1 Gammaproteobacteria bacterium
TTTCCAACACCTGAACCGCTTTGCCGGCCGTGGGCTTGGTCGTCTTAAGGAGTTTCACTACGGCCGGGATAGTAACTACAGGGAGCATGGGGAGTTGTTCGATCAATCGGATCGACATGACGGAGGCACCCGGCGCTGCAAGCAGGCGCAGGCGGTCCTCGCTGATGAGCGCGAAAACTTCTCGGGCAGCAGCGACAGCCTCATCTGCGATCGTCGCTACGCCTTCTAGAAAAAAGTTCAGCCACGACTCCCAGTCCCCAGTTACTCGAACTTCACCAAGCAGCCGGTAATACTCAGCTCGATGGCGCTTGAAGAACAGACTCAGATAGAGCAGTGGCGCGGACAGGTGCTTCCAATGCTCGAGCAGCAGTGTAATGAGCAGCCGACCGATGCGGCCATTACCATCGAGGTAGGGATGGATGGTCTCGAACTGAACGTGCGCCAACCCAATACGCACCAGCGGCGGTAATCCATTTTCCGCGTGAAGATACTTCTCAAAGCTCGTCAGCAGCGCTGGTAACTCTTCCGGTGGGGCGGGAACGAAAACGGCGTTGCCCGGGCGCGTGCCGCCGATCCAGTTCTGACTGTGCCGAATTTCTCCCGGCTGTTTATTGGCACCGCGGACTCCGCGCATCAGACGGCGATGCGTCTCATTCAGTAGACGCGTGGAAATCGGCAGCCCGCGGGCGCTCTTGAGCTGCCCGCGTGCGTACTTAACGGCATCGAGGTAGTTGCAGACCTCATGCACGTCATCGATGGCCACTCCAGTTGCCTGTTCGGCTTCGTATTCGAGAAGATCGATGAGCGTGGCCTGAGTACCTTCAATCTGCGAGGAGACGACGGCTTCTTTGCGGACAAACGCATAAATAAACCAGTCGAGTGATGGCACCATCTCGCCGGCCACTTCAAGACGCGCGAGAGCCTGCTGGGCGCGCAGGAGCAGCGCCGCAAGCTCGCCGTCCAGTTTCAATGGTGGGTCGCGGGGTGGAAGCGGGTAAGGTATGAATGCGGCAATCTGCTCGCCGGCGACGGTTCTCCCAAGTGTTCTGCCCGTGACGCGCATGTCGGAACCTCTAGGAAAGTATTCTTTACCTAGACTGTTGCTTAGTAAAGGAACATTTTCTAGTGAGTCAGGGTAGTAAGCCGCCTGCCAGGTGGAGGAGGCTGGGATAAGAGGGACTCGCAAGCGCTGCAAGTGGTTGATTATTAAGCCCGTAGAACGGGGACAGACCCCCCCCGCAGCCAGTGGACTGCCACCATAGTCGATTAATCGATCATTATCGGCTTAAAGATCGATTTTAGCGTCTCGGTCTGCTTGCTCTTTGATCACCGCCAGTTTCTAAGATAAGCTCGATTATTCGATCGTTAAGCGATCAGTGCTTGTTTAAACGAGTATGAAGGTCACCCAATCCGCACTCCTGAGCTCAAGCCAAGCTGCTGAAGCGAAGAAGCTGGGGGCGGCCCTCGCGCGTTTACGGATCGCTCGCGGCATGAAACAGGACCAGGCGGCACTGCGGGCTGGCCTGTCACGAAACACGGCGTATCGGCTGGAAAAAGGCGACCCCGGAATCGCGATGGGTCAAATCCTTCGCTATCTGGATGCCATTGTGCCGGGCAAGACGCTGCTTGAACTGCTGTCTGAGACGGATCCTGCTTTAGCCGCTCTCAGTGCGCAAGAACGGCGGCGCCGGGCCCGGGACCTGTCAAAGCGCGAGCTCGAAGAGATCGACTTCTGAACCATGACCGCAACGGAACAGAAGCTGTATGTCTTTACCTATCTCGACACGGAGTGGGTGCCTTGCGGCCAGCTCACTTTGTCCGAAGACGGAGCGAAGCTGTCGGCCTCAACGTTCGCGTACGGGCTGCGTTATCTGCAACGTCCCGGCGCCCTCGAAGTGGATCCGGTAAGCCTAAGCCTTCGGGACATGGATCTGGTACGCGGTACGGCTCTATTCCCGCCGAACAATCTCCCCCTGTTCGGCGGAATTCGCGATGCAGCGCCCGATGCCTGGGGCCGGCGGGTCATCGAGTCCCGCCTGAAAGTACCTGCCAACAGCCTGCCAGAGTCAAGTTATCTGGTTCATGCGGGCAGCCAGCGTGTGGGAGCGATCGATATTCGGTCTTCCCGAGTTTCGGCCGCCACGCCGGGCTTTGGAACT
>VBMV01000063.1 GCA_005878835.1 Gammaproteobacteria bacterium
CTGGCACGTGGGCCGCAGCGCCCGCCCCGCCCCGCCCGATGCCCTGGCGCGCGCCTACACTCGCCTGTGCCACAAGCTCGGGCGCATCGGTCCGCCGCGCGCCCCGCACCAGGGTCCGTTGAGCTTCGCCGCGACGGTGACCACGCACCGCCCGGACCTCAAGGACAGCGTCTACGCGCTGCTGGCGCGCTACGCGCAGCTGCGCTACGGGCCTGCAGCGCCCGTC
>VBMV01000020.1 GCA_005878835.1 Gammaproteobacteria bacterium
CATCGACATGCTCAACATGAGGGCGCAGATCGAGCTGCAGCGGCAGACGTTCGGCGGGCTGTCTGAGGAGATCAAGGATTACGAGGAGATTCGGCTCCCCGAGCGCATCGATTCGCCGACCGGGCGGGAGCTGGCGGCGATAGTCGACCCGTACAGCTACCGCGATCGGCTGCTGCAGCCCAAGCTCATTCTGCTCGCAACCAACGACCCGTACTGGCCACTCGATGCGCTGAACGTCTATTGGAATGGGCTGCCGGAACCGAAGCGGGTTCTTTATCTCCCCAATCAGACGCACGGCCTGCGGGATGTCGACCGCCTCATCGGTAGCCTCGCCGCACTGAACCGCTATGCGGAGGAGGGCAAAGCGCTGCCAGAAGTGTCCGGAGCTTTCACGCAGCGCAACGGCCGGCTCGAGCTCACCGTGCGCACCGATCGGACGCCTGCGCGCGTGCTGGCGTGGAGCGCGCTGAGCGCGACCCGCGATTTTCGTCAGGCACGCTGGACCTCTCGCCGATGCAGCCGCTCGGGCGGTCTCTACGAATGCGAGGCGCGCACGCCGGACGACGCCTACGCGGCCCTGTACGCCGAAGCCGTGTTCCACGATCGCGGCGAGCATGGCTTTTCACTTTCGACGACGGTTCATATCAGCAGCGGCCCGCAGGCTGGTCATCGGGCTGCACGGATCGACCGCGGGCATCGATGAGCTCCGCGCTCCGCCGCACGCCGTCGATCTGCGCGAGCGAGGCTGGGAGCCCCGAGAGTCTTCGCGTAGCGGCGAGCCCGTGAGAGCACCGCGCGCAGGCCGATCGAGGTGAGCTTTCGGGCTCTGTAGGTTGGTAGCGGGGGCGCGATTGCGACTAATAGCACGGTCGTCATTGCGTTCTCGCGCGCTGACCGCCGCCGCAAGATTGCCGCCTTCGAGGTTCCAAACCACTGTGGTAACGGGCACGCGCTCACACCAGACAACCTTCGTATAGAGCAGCACGAGCGGCGCTGGCGCTGCCGACAGTGTGGTCGCAACCGCGCCGCTGCATTTAGGCATCGACAGAAGCCGGCAGCCTGAGTCCCTTTCTCATGCCCGGGAGCATGACCCAATCGGAGAGGGGCGCGTACTTGTGGGACGGACGAAAGCGCTGCGACTCAGATGTAGCACGCCGCGATTGCTGAACCAGTGATAGCCCAACGCCGTGCAACAGTCTGCAACGAAATGCACCGCTTTGCTGAATCCGATGACGCCCCGGGCTTGCGGATGCTGAAGCCGATCGGACTATCGATCGCAACGCTACGATCAGAGCCGCAACGCTCGCCAGTAGCCCTTGCACATGATAACGAATCATTGTAGTCTGTTATCATCATGATACGAACCCAAATCAGCCTTTCCAAAACCGAATACCAAGCCGCCAAGGAAGAGGCGCGCCGGCTCGGTATCTCACTCGCTGAATTGCTCCGGCGGTCATTGCGGCTGACGTTGCCAACGGACCAATCGCGCCCGTGGATGCGTTATGCGGGAATGATTGAATCCGGAGATGCGCGCTCCAGTCAGCGCATTGACGACATCGTCTATGGCCAAAAAGACTGAGAGCTACGCGGATACCTCCGCATTCATAGCATTCGCGGACAAATCAGACAGCTATCACGCGCTTTTCAGGCGCTTGTTCTCTGAACCGCCGGCGCTTTTGACCAGCACCATGGTGGTAGCGGAAGGCCACGCGTGGTTTCTCAAGCGCTACGACCGCACGCGGGCCTTACAGTTTCTCGCGATGATCGAAGAGATGAGGTTTCTCGAGATCATTCCCGCCGGACAACGTGAACTGGACGCAGCGATCGCCATTCTCCGAAAATTCTCCGATGAGGACCTGACGCTCGTCGACGCCACAGGCTTAGGTCTAATGGCGGCACGCCGTATCAGATCGTGCTGGTCGACCGACTTTCACCTCGGACTTACCGGCATCCCGCTCATCGTCCACGCCCATTGAGAGCGGTACGGGCGGTCACAGGAACGAGATGAGACACCCTACAGAGCTTCGGACCGAGGTACCCAGAGATGACCGCTGCTCTTCGCGCAAGGGAGGCCACCGGCAGCATGCGGCCAAAGCGGATGTACGGCCTGCTGAAATGTGTGCCGGAAGCGGTCATTCCTGACACGCCGCTTCGGCTAATAAATGATGCCGAGTCGCAAAGTACGCGGGCGCCAGGCCGTAAGTTGCGGGCCCGACGCCTCCGGCGCATCCTGTCGGCAATCAGCAAGATCGTATCGGGGCAGTGAGTGTCGGGAGAAGCACCCCAATCGGGAACGGGTCCGCCGCCGACTGACCCGCCCGCGGCAATGCAGGTCCCCAACGCATCCATCCACGTCTTCATCAGCTACGCGTCGCAGGATGCTACCGTCGCAGCTGCCTTAGTCGAAGCCCTGGAGCGACACGGAGTCGGGTGCTGGATCGCGCCGCGCGACGTAAAAGCCGGAGCGCTGTACGCGGACGCGATTGTTCGCGCGATCAGCGGTGCCAAGGCCTGCGTGCTGGTACTGTCGGAAAGCGCCATCGCGTCCTCACACGTCAGCAGAGAGATCGAGCGTGCTTCGTCCAAGAAGCGCCCGATCATTGCGTTGCGCATCGATGCTGCCCCGCTGACCCCCGCGCTCGAGTACTTCCTCAGTGAATCGCAGTGGGTCGAGGCTCAAACGGGGAGCATGGAGGCCGCGTACGCCAAGCTGATCGACGCGATTCGCGATCCCACGAGAACCGCTCCACCGAAGACTCCTGCGGTATCTCTTGAGGCGTCAGCCGCTACAGCGTCGGCGGCACATCGGAAGTTGCGTTTTACCTGGATTCCGCTTGCAGCCGGAACCATGTTCGTCGTGGCGCTCGCGGTGCTGTTGGCAGACAAGTTCTGGATCTCCGAGCACGCGGCGCAGGAGAAAGCAGTCGCTACGACTTCGATTGCTCGTGCGGCCGGCGCTCCGCCTCAGCCCACGATCTCTGAAAACTCGGTCGCCGTCCTGCCGTTCATGGACATGAGCGAAAAGAGGGACCAGGAGTACTTCGCGGACGGCCTTTCGGAGGAAATACTCAATCTGCTGGCGGGTATTCCAACCCTCAGGGTGATTGGGCGTACGTCTTCATTTCAGTTCAAGGGAAAGAATGATGACCTGCGCGCCATTGGCGCAAAGCTCAGCGCCGCGTACGTGCTCGAAGGCAGCGTTCGCAGGTCCGGTGACCGCGTGCGCGTTGTTGCCCAGCTGATCGGCACTCACGACGCCGTCCGTCGTTGGTCGAATTCGTACGATCGGTCTTTTGGCGATGTGCTCAAACTGCAAGGCGAGCTTGCGGCGGGCGTCGCTCGAGCGTTGGACATCACCGTCGGGAGTGACACCCTTCAATCGCACGACGCCTCGAGGAATCCGGAGGCATACGACCTCTACCTGCGTGGACTGTACGCGGCAGATCGATACAACAGCGAGGGCTTCGAGAGTGCGGCCAACTATTTCCAGCAGGCACTCGACCTCGATTCGAGCTTCGGGGCCGCGGCGACGGATCTTGGCTGGGTACTTGTCTTACAGGCGGAGTTTAATTTCGTTCCCGCTTCGCAAGGCTACGAGCGAGCGCGCCGCAGCCTCGAGGCGGCGATTAGGCACAACCCGAACTCTAGCGCCGCGCATGCGTGGCTCGGCTGGGTTCACATGGCCTATGACTGGGACTGGCCGGCCGCCGACGCTGAGATCAAGCAGGCGCTGCGCTTGTCGCCTCGTGACTCCAAGATACTGATCTGTGCCGCGAGATTGTCCGAAGCTCTTGGTCATTGGGACGAGGCGCTCCGCCTGTTGAATTCTGCGATCGCAAATGATCCACTTTTTTCCGCATCGTATAACATCCTCTCCGGCGTTTACGCGCGAGCGGGAAGGTTGGCTGAAGCGGAAGCGGCGGAGCGAAAGACGCTAGAGATCAACCCCACGTATTCGTCGGGGCCGTACAATTTAGCGATCGTGCTGCTTGCACGTGGCCGACGTGACGAAGCCCTGAAAGTAATACCGCAGGCGCAGGACCCGGCCGACCGAGCTCAAGGATTGGTTCTTATTTACTACGCTCTCGGCCGCAGGGCGGACTCCGATGCCCAGCTCGCCGCTCTCACGCGGGAACATGCGAGCGACGACGCCTTCAGTATTGCGGAGGCACATGCATACAGGGGCGAGAGCGATGAGGCATTCCGATGGCTCGATCGCGCCTACGCGCAGAAGGTTTCGGACCTCTATCTCGTCAAGGGCGCCCCGCTGCTCAAGAATCTCGAAACCGATCCCCGCTACAAGGTGTTCTTGCGCAGGATGAACCTGCCGGAGTAGCGGCGTCACGAAGTCCGGTCAGTTGCATACCCGAAAGCTGCCGTTCTTGACTGACTGCATCGGGTCAATGGCCAGTGGAACGTCGTGGAATAGCGCCGATTTCGATCGCCGTTGGCCAATCAGGAGGGGCGCCAATTGACGGTGCAATCCGGGCATCGGGATGCAAACCGTTGCAAATGGAGTATCAGGGGGACGCTTTGAGCTTCATAGCGCCTATTCCATCCAGGTGCCGGCGGTTCCGGCCGCGGCGTCGCGACGCGATGAGACGCTTTGCAACGTCCCGCATGCACGTGCGCTAGGAGAACAGGCACACACGCGCCCTCCCGCGTCCGCCGGCTAACTGAGCGATGGCGGAACTGGCGGACGGGTGGGGGCAAGCAGTACCACCGGCCGCAATCGCTGGTGCCGGTCCAAGTCGGCGATGGCCGAGATGCTGGCGAAATTTAGGGCATGCACGATTATGCCCGTGGTAACGAGTCCGTTTTGGCGGCTAGGCCGAGGCCTTGCTGAATACCGGTAAACGGGATACGATCACTCGCGTGGCAATTCAAGGGTTCAAGTGCGCCGATACACAGGAACTCTTTGAAACGGACAGGTCCCAGCAGTTTGGATCTATTCGTAAGCTTGCGACGCGAAAGCTCGGGATGCTTGATGCGGCGGCGACACTCAAGGACCTGGAGTCGCCGCCGGGAAACCGACTTGAGGCGTTGACCAGGGATAGAGCGGGACAACACAGCATACGGATTAATGATCAGTGGCGAATCTGTTTTGTTTGGACGGAGGCGGGTCCAACGGACGTAGAGATCACAAAGCACTACCAGTAGGAGTGACGGTTATGGGTTTCAAGAACGGCATGCGACCGGTGCACCCGGGCGAGGTGCTCAGCGAGGAGTATCTCAAGCCCCTGGGCATGAGCGTGAACGCGCTCGCTAAGGCCCTACACCTGTCGCCTTCGCGAGTGAACGACATTGTGTTAGAGCGTCGCGGTATTAGCGCGGATACCGCGGTGCGCCTAGAGCGCTACTTTGGTAGCAGCGCGCAGTTCTGGCTCAACCTGCAGTCTGCTTACGACCTTCGAAAAGCGGAGCGATCCGCAGAAACGCGAAAAGCCGTACGCGCAATTGAACCGCGAGAGACGGAAACAGCAGCCTGACAGGCGACGAGTAACTGTCGGCTGCGTCTGCTCGACAGGAGCCTGCCTAAGGGTTCACGGACGTTGCACCCGGGAGCATAGCGATGCAAAACGTGCAAATGGTAGCGGGGGGCCGCTTCGTGACCTGCAACGGTACGCCGGTCGGGGAACTGCGGCCGATTCGGCGGCACCGATTTGTGCCCCGGGCGACTATCGTCGACGCAGCGGCTCGCGCACCCCGGATCGACGCCGACCGTTTTCGTGCGGACCTCGATGCCGTGATTAACCCGCACATCAATGGCTGACCCGACGCGCGGCGTGCTCGACACGTCCGTGGTGATCGATCACGACGTGATCGATGCCGCGCTACTGCCCGACGAGTCGCCGATATCTGCAGTGACGCTCGCCGAACTCGCAGCCGGCCCTCACGCTACCAAAAATAAGGATGAACGCGCTCGCCGCCAGGACCGATTGCACTGGGCGACTACAACATGGGACCCGCTGCCGTTTGATGCAGAATCAGCGCGGATGTACGGGAGGATGTTTGCGGCTGCTCATCGCTTCAACGGCCGCGGCCAACGGGTTGCCGCTCTATACGCGCAATGCCTCCGATTTTGACGCGCTGAAGCGCATCATCAAGGTCATCGGCATTTAGAGAGGGCAGTGGCCACACGGCCATGCTGCTCCGCCCGGTTGTCATTGACGACGGCAGTCCGTTGCAAAGCGCCGCAAACCATTGCAATTGGTAGGTGAGTAGTATTTCGAACACCCCTGAATTTACTGATATTTCCCTCCGTTAATCATGCTCACTGAGCCACGTCCGCTATGGGGGCCGTGCAGGTAGTCTCCTAGTGTTGAAAGCTAGTTTGGGATCGCATCGCCGTGCGGTCCTCGGTACCATGGGGCACCATGCGCGAAACGATCCGCGACGCGCACACGCCCGCAGCAACACGACCGGCTCCGTTTAATCCGATCCGCTGAGAGGCTTGAGAGGCAGATCGGGTAACACCCATGGCT
>VBMV01000064.1 GCA_005878835.1 Gammaproteobacteria bacterium
ATGATCTCGAGGTTCCCTCGCACCCTCAGGGGTCCGTTGGCCTGCGGATCGATCGCCAGCACGCCATCGCGCACCGGCAGCACGTCGGTCTTGCCACTCGGCGGCTCCCCAGTCGCCGTGAAGCCGATCTCGTGATGCGAGCCGTCGCAGTACGGCTTGTTCTTGGACGCCCCGCAGCGGCATAGCGTGGCGCGGAAACCCGCCGCCGCGCCGTCGATCTGCAGCTGAGCGCGAAATGCGTACGGGCCGCCCTCGCGCACGCTCGCGAGATTGACCGGCGGCACGGGCTCCTCGGGCGCCCCATCCTTGCGCCGATACCGGATCGCGCCCGAGGGGCAGGCATGCGCCACCTCGACCAGCCGCTCCACCGGCATGGCGTCGGGGTGGATCCACGGTCCCTTCACGTTGGCGAGAAACACCTTCGGCGCCCCGGTGACGCAGAAGCGCGAATGGATGCAGCGCCTCGCTTCGAACGCGAGCTCGATCCGCTCTCCCTGCACGGTCTCCACGCCGCCGCTGACTGTCGAGGCCGGCGCGGCGCCGGAGGCCGCGGCAGCGTCGGCCCCCGCGGCAGCTCCCGCGGCTGCCTCGGGCGCCGCCCCAGTCGCTACGCCCTGGGGCCTGGCTGCGGGCGCGGCACTCGTTGCAGCGGCCGGCGTGAGATCGAAGCGCTGCTGGGCCCTCGAGGCCAGCGAGGCCAGCTGGTCCGCGGCGGCCACCGCGCGGGCATCGCCGCCGGCGCGCAGCGCCGCGGCTCCTTCGGCCAGCTGTGCGAAGCGCTCGACGAACACGCGCCGCGCGGCCGGTCCGGGTGGCAGCGCGGCGGAGTCACGCAGCGTGATGAACGACATGCCGGCATTGCATTGCGGGTTCGACGGCCCCGCCGGCAAGCGCGCCGCGCGCTCGGCGAGCGGCATGACCGCCTGCATGAGACCGATCGCCAGATCCACGGCGAGGGACTTTTCCGCACTCGGGCCGCGCACCGCATAGGCGTAGGCGAGCAGGCGCAGCATCAGCCCGTAGCAGGCGTTGGCGAGATCCACGGTCGCCACCGCGTCCGGGTTCTCCAGCCACACGCGCCCCTCGGGCCGTGGCGGGCGGCGCAGCACCGGGTTGGTGGCGGCCGGGAACGCGGGCGCGAACGCCGGGTTGCGCTCGGTCAGCGCCTGCAACTCGGCGCGGATTCCCAGGAATTTCTGGTAGTGCGAGCCGACCGAGTCGCGCGGCGCGCCCTCGCCCTGCTCGACGATCGCCGCGAACGCGGCGAGCGCGGTCTTCAGGCACACGACGTGCCGCGCACCGGGCAGGTTCACTTCCTCCGGCGAGAGCTGCAACGCCCGATCGCCGTCGAACGCGTTCGCCTCGCCGCAGTGCGCCACCAGGGCGCGCAGGCCCTCCCCGAGGGCCGCGTAGAAGTCCCCGACGGTGTCGTAGTTGACGCCCATGGGGGTGAGTCGCGCCCCGCTGGTGCCGCCGCGCACGTAGCTGCGCTCGTAGGCAAAGCCGCCGCCCTCCGGCTCGGTCGAGCCGTGCGGACGCTCGAGGAACACGAAGTGCTGCAGGGTGTGGGCGTTGAACGGGGCGAGCTTGACCACCACGCTCGCCGGCAGCAGGCCCGGATCGAGCGGAAAATTCGTGCGTCCGAAGCGTGGACTGCCGCCGAGGCCGGAGGTGATGTTCCACACCGCCGCGAGGTGGCCCATCTCCTCGATCGCGACCCCGAGCAGCACCTGGCGCCAGCGGCGCACCGCCGCGGCTTCCTCGACGCCGAGCCCCTCGCGCTCCCCGTCCCTGAGGCTCGCCGCGGCGTACAGGTAGGTGCACATGAGGTTGTGCTCGAGCTCCGCGGCCTCGTAGAGCGCGTGCAGCAGCACCTCGCGCTGCGTGAGGGCGGGCGCCGGGGTGACGTCGTTCATGGGTCGGCCTGTTGCGGTATGTGGCGTGTGCCGTGCACGTCTATGTCGCACAAATCCGCGCGCCGCGCCATACCCCGAAATCGGCGTTCCTTCAGGTCGCGGCGTGTTCGCGCGTCTCGCGGAACGCGATGTCGGGCCAGCGTTCCAGGGTGAGCTCGAGATTCACGCGCGAGGGCGCCAGATACACCAGCGCGCCGCCGTGATCGAGCGCCAGGTGATCGTGCATCCGGCTGCGGAGCTCCTCCATCCTGCGCGCATCCGCGCTCTCGACCCAGCGCGCCGTGTAGATGGTGACGGGCTCGAAGACGCACTGCACGCCGTACTCGTCCTGCAGACGGAACGCCACCACTTCGAACTGCAGCTGCCCCACCGCGCCCAGGATCAGCTCATTGCTGCGCAGGGGCCTGAACAGCTGCGTGGCGCCCTCCTCGCACAGCTGCGACAGGCCCTTCTGCAGCGCCTTGGCTTTCAACGGATCCTTGAGGACTGCGCGCCGGAAGATCTCCGGTGCGAAATTCGGCACGCCGGTGAAGGTGAGCCGCTCGCCCTGAGTGAAGGTGTCGCCGATGTTGATGGTGCCGTGGTTGTGCAGGCCGATGATGTCGCCCGCGTAGGCTTCTTCGGCCTGGGCGCGCTCCGCGGCCATGAAGGTGAGCGCATCCGCCACGCGCACCTCCTTGCCGAGGCGCACGTGGTAGAGGCGCATGCCGCGCGCGTACTTGCCGGCACACAGGCGCAGGAAGGCGATGCGGTCACGGTGCGCCGGGTCCATGTTCGCCTGGATCTTGAACACGAAGCCCGCGAGCGCCGCTTCCCCCGGCGCCACGCTGCGTTCGCGCGCGCTGCGCGGCAGTGGCCCGGGAGCGTGCCGGGTGAACGCCGTGAGCAGCTCCTCGACACCGAAGTTGTTGATGGCGGAGCCGAAGAACACCGGCGTCTGCCGGCCGGCCAGGTAGGCATGCGCATCGAAGCCGTGGCTGGCGCCCTTCACCAGCGCAATCTCTTCGTCGAAGGAGCGCGCCTGATCGCCGAGGAAGTCGCGCGCCGCACCGCTCCCCAGGCCGTCGATGGTGCGGTTCTCACCGACCCGACCGCGCTCGCCCGCGGCGTACACGTAGATGCGATCCTCGCTCAGGTGGTAGATGCCGCGCAGCTCGCGCCCCATTCCGATGGGCCAGGTGAGCGGCGCGGTGTTGATGCGCAGCACCCGCTCGATCTCATCCAGCAGCTCGATGGGCGGGCGGCCGTCCCGATCGAGCTTGTTGATGAAGGTCATGATCGGCGTGTCGCGCAGGCGGCACACCTCCATGAGCTTGATGGTGCGCTCCTCGACCCCCTTGCCACAGTCGATGACCATGAGCGCGGAGTCCACGGCGGTCAGTGTGCGGTAGGTGTCCTCGGAGAAGTCCTCGTGACCGGGCGTGTCGAGCAGGTTCACGACGCAGTCGCGATAGGGAAACTGCATCACCGAGGAGGTCACGGAAATGCCGCGCTGCTGCTCGAGCCGCATCCAATCGGAAGTCGCGTGGCGCGCGGCCTTGCGACCCTTGACGGTGCCGGCCATCTGGATGGCGCCGCCGAACAGCAGCAGCTTCTCCGTGAGAGTGGTCTTGCCGGCGTCGGGGTGCGAGATGATGGCGAACGTGCGTCGCCGAGGGATCTCGGCAGCCAGGTCAGTCATACGCTTGCGCGGGAGCTCAGGGCGAGGGGGCGTGGGAAGCGCGCAGAGCGAGCTTGAGCACGGCGGCATCCTCGCGACCGCTCAGCGCCTGATAGTAGCCGCGCCGGCTGCCGACCTGCTCGAAGCCCATCGACAGGTACAGACGGATCGCTGCGGTGTTGGAGGGCCGTACCTCGAGAAACGCGGCTCCCATGCCGGCGGCGGCCGCGCGCTCGATCAGCGAGCCGAGCAGGCGCTTGCCCACGCCGCGGCAGCGGAACGCCTCGCTCACACACAGATTGAGGATGTGCGCCTCGCCCGCACCGACACTCATGACTCCGTAACCCAACAGAGCCCGGCTCAGCGTCACCACGCGGCACACGTACCCCACGCGCAGGCAGTCGCGGAAGATCCCCTCGCTCCAGGGGAACTGGTAAGAGGAGCGCTCGATGTCCACCACCTCCGCGACGTCGGCCGCGCGCATGGGTCGGATCACGACCTCGGGCGAGGTCTTCAGCAGCTCAGGAGCGGTTGCCATCAGTCACTGCGCCTTGGGTCAGTTGCTGGTACACGCTGCGGGCAAATTTCAGGTCTTCCCATGCCTTGCGCTTGTCCGCCGGCGTGCGCAGCAGATAAGCGGGATGATACGTCACCACCAGCGGGGTGTTCAGCTCACCAAAACGATGCACCCGCCCCCGCAGCCTGCCGAGCTTCACGTCGGTGGCGAGCAGGTTCTGCGCGGCGATCCGCCCGACCGCGAGCATGATCTTCGGCTGCAACAGCGCGATCTGCCGCACCAGGTACGGCAGGCACGCCGCCACTTCCTCGGGCCGCGGGTCGCGGTTCCCCGGGGGACGGCTCTTCAGCACGTTGGCGATGTAGACGTTGGTCCTGCGATCGAGCCCGATGGCGCGCAGCATGGCATCCAGCAGCTGGCCGGCCGCGCCCACGAACGGCTCGCCGCGCCGATCCTCTTCGGCTCCGGGCGCCTCGCCGATCACCAGCCAGTCGGCGCGCTTCGGCCCCACGCCCAGGACCCCTTGCGTGCGGGTGAGGTGCAGCGGGCAGCGGGTGCACTGCAGGACCTCGGAACGCAGCGCTTCCCAGCGCGCCGCGGTGTCGGCGGCCGGCGGCGCCGCTTCACGCTCCGCCGCCGCGGCGTCGGGGGCGCGGCCGCGAGCGGCGCCCGCGCCGCCGTCCCGGCGGCTCACCCACAGGTCGATACCGATCGCCTCGAGGTACTGCATGCGCCGCTCTCGCTGCATACGCGCTCAGGCTCCGGCCGCCGGTGCGCCCCGCACGCTGCGCCGCAGACGGCGCCCCACCCACAGCAGAGGCGCCGACAGCGCGTACGTGCCGAACATGGACAGCAGCATGGTGGGCGGATCGATGGCGATCAGCACGAAGAACAGCGGCACGAGCAGCATGTAGACGAACTTGATGCGCCGGTCGAGATCGAACTGCTTGAAGCTCGGATAGCCGAAGCGGCTCACCATGAGGGCTCCGGCGCTCGCGGTAACGGCAAAGGCCGCGATCAGCCCGATGAGTCTCGGCTCGTGCCACTCGCTGAAGAACCACACGAACGCCGCCACGATGGCCGCCGCCGACGGGCTCGGCAGCCCCTCGAAGTAGCGCTTGTCGGCGCTGGCCGCGCGCGCGTTGAAGCGCGCCAGCCGCAGCGCCGCCGCCACCGCGTAGAAGAAGCACGCGAGCCAGCCGAAACGCCCCCAGAAATGGCCGTATTCCGCGATGCGCACCACGCCCCACTGGTAGGCGACGATGGCCGGCGCGAGCCCGAAGGCCACCATGTCGGCGAGACTGTCGTACTCCTTGCCGAAGAAGCTCTCGGTGCGCGTCAGTCGGGCGATGCGCCCGTCGAGCGTGTCGAAGATCATGGCCGCAAACACCGCCATGCCCGCGTGATCGAAGTGCTTGTCGATGGCCGCCACGACCGCGTAGAAGCCCGAGAACAGGCATCCCGTGGTGAGAAGATTCGGCAGCAGGTAAATGCCCTTGCTGCGGGGTCTGGTGTAGTCCTGGGAGTCGCTCGCCACGACGGCAATCTTATCAGGGGCCTCCTGATAAGATGCCACCGACCCCGACTTATCAGGTAAGCGCGCCGCGATGAGGCTGTCCCAATACCCGATCAACACCATGAAAGAGACCCCCGCGGAAGCGGAGGTGCTGAGTCACCAGCTGATGCTGCGGGCCGGGCTCATCCGGCGCGTGGCGGCGGGCCTGTACAGCTGGCTGCCGCTCGGACTGCGGGTGCTGCAGAAGGTGGAACGCATCATCCGCGAGGAAATGAACCGGGCCGGTGCTTTCGAGCTGGTCATGCCGGTGATACAGCCGGCGGAGCTGTGGCAGGAGTCGGGCCGCTGGACCGAGTACGGACCGGAGCTGCTGCGCATCAAGGACCGGCACGAGCGCGACTTCGTGGCCGGTCCTACCCACGAAGAGGTGATCACCGACATCGCGCGGCGCGAGCTGCAGAGCTACCGGCAGCTGCCGGTGAACTTCTATCAGATCCAGACGAAATTCCGCGACGAGGTGCGGCCGCGCTTCGGCGTCATGCGGGCACGCGAATTCATCATGAAGGATGCGTATTCCTTTCATCTCGACGAAGCCTCGCTGCAGGCGGGTTATCAGGCGATGTACGACGCTTACACGAGGATCTTCACGCGCACCGGACTGACCTTCCGCGCCGTGCGCGCCCACTCCGGCGCCATCGGCGGGGAGGTCTCGCAGGAGTTCCACGTGCTCGCGGCCTCGGGCGAGGATGCGATCGCGTTCTCCGATGAGGACGGGTACGCGGCCAACCTGGAGGCCGCCGTCGCGGCGCCACCCGCCCAGGCGCGCCCCGCGCCGCAGCAGCCGCTGCGCAAGGTGGCGACTCCCGGTGCGCGCACCATCGCCGAGCTCGCGCGCTTCCTGAAGGTGGACCCCGCGCGCTGCCTGAAGACCCTCATTGTCGAGGGCCGCGGCGAGCAGGTCGTGGCCCTGGCGCTGCGCGGCGATCACGAGCTGAACGCCGTCAAGGCGCAAAGGCTCGAGGGCGTGGCGAGCCCGCTGCGCATGGCGAGCGCGCAACGCGTCCTCGAGGCCACCGGCGCCGAGCCCGGATACGTCGGCCTGGTGGGGCTGAAGTGCCGCGTGTATGCCGATCACAGCGCACTCGCGCTCGCGGACTTCGTGTGCGGCGCCAACGAGAAGGACATGCACCTGACGGGCGTGAACTGGGAGCGCGACGTGGGCGGCGCCATCCCCGCGGATCTGCGCAACGTCGTCGAGGGCGATCCCAGCCCGACCGGCGCCGGCAGGCTGAAGATCGCGCGCGGCATCGAGGTCGGTCACATCTTCCAGCTGGGCCGCAAGTACAGCGAGCCCATGAAGGCGCTGGTGCTCGATGAGGCCGGCCGCGAGACCGCGCTCTACATGGGCTGCTACGGTATCGGTGTGACGCGCATCGTGGCCGCGGCCATCGAACAGAACCACGATGAGCGTGGCATCATCTGGCCGGCGCCGATCGCGCCCTTTCAGGTGGTCCTGGTATCCCTGAACCTGCAAAAATCCGCTCGTGTCCGCGAGGTCAGTGACCGCCTGTATGCCGAGCTCACCGCCGCCGGAATCGAGGTGTTGTACGACGACCGTGACGCGCGAGCGGGCGTCAAGTTCGCCGACGCCGAGCTGCTCGGGATCCCGCACCGGCTGGTGGTGGCGGATCGCGGCCTGGAGGCCGGCAGACTCGAGTACCGCCAGCGGCGCGAGAGCGCGAGCACCGAGCTCCCCGCGGACGGCGCGCTCGAGTTCATGCGCGCACGCCTCGGGGCTTGAGGCCGCAACGCCGGCAGCGCGCGTGCGCCCGCTTCTCGCTGTTGCGCTCGCCGCCGCGCTCGGCGTCGGCGTGCCTCGGGCTACGCGCGCCGACGGGCAGCGTGACCCGCAGCTGCAGTCGGTGGTCGCGAAGGCGATCGCGGAGGCGCAGTGCTTCACCGACCAGTACGACTCCGCCGTCTGGTACACGCTGATGGAGCCGCGGCTGCGGCGCATCATCAAGGAGAAAGACGAGCGTCTCGATATTCTCAGGCAGGTGTACTGCGAGACGCACCGGCCGGGGGAGGCGCGTTTGCCACCGGGCCTGGTCATGGCGCTCATCGACGTCGAGAGTCGCTTCGATCGCTGGGCGGTATCGCCTGCGGGCGCGGTCGGTCTCATGCAGGTGATGCCGTTCTGGCCCGAGCGCCTCGGCATGCGCCGCCACGAGCTGATACACGTCGCGCCCAACATCCGCATGGGTTGCGCGATCCTGCGCTTCTACCTCGGCTACGAGCGCAACGACGTGCGCAAGGCGCTGGCGCGCTACAACGGCAGCCCCGGGCGGCGTGACTACCCGGACCTGGTCCTCAGCCAGTGGACGCGCTGGAGCGGCGCGGATGATCTCGGGTTTCCCAAGACGCCGCCCGCGCCGCGCTAGTGCATCCTCGGGCGCGCCGGCGCGCGTCGCAGCTGCGCCCCGCGCCTACCTCGCGCCGGCGTGCTTCGCGGGCGCGTGTGGCGCCAACATGCGTGCCACGCCCTCGCGGCGCGAGTCGGCCGCCCCCTCATAGCTGCCGTCGGCGAGGCGCGCCACGCCGTGCAATCCGGAGTTCTCGGCATGGCCGCTCTTCAGCTCGATGCCCCGCTCGCGCAGCCCGGCGAGCAGCGCGGGAGGGAGCTTCGCGATCTCACCGCTGAAGGTGTCGCCGCGTGCGATGAGGTTCGGCAGCTCGATCGCCTGTTCGAGCGACAGCTTCCAGGCGAGCAATCCCACCAGGGCCTTGGCATTGTATTCGAGAATCGCGGAGCCGCCCGGAGAGCCGAGGGCGGCGACGAAGTTGCCGGCGCGGTCCAGAACGATGACCGGTGACATCGAGGAGCGCGGACGCTTGCCGCCCTGTACCGCATTGGCGACCGTGCGCCCGGCGTCCGTGGGTACGAAGGAGAAGTCGGTGAGCTGATTGTTGAGCACGAACCCACGCACCGTGCGCCCGGAGCCGAAGATCGATTCCACGGTGGTCGTCATCGAGACCGCGTTGCCGTCCGCGTCCACGATCACGAAGTGGCTCGTTCCCGCGGACTCCGCGGTCGCATCCCGGCCGCGCGGCATGGAGAGCTCGCCCGGCGGCGGCGCCGGGCCGGCATGCTGGCCGATCAGCTGCACACGCAGCCGTACGTAGGCGGGATCGAGCAAGCGCTCCACCGGCACCGGCACGAAGCGCGGATCGGCAACGTAGCGGTCACGGTCGGCGTAGATGAGACGACTCGCCTGCGCGAACAGGAACCAGGCCTGAGGGTCGGTGGGGCGCCGACCGGCGATATCGGTGCGGTCGAGCATGGAGAGCATCTCCAGCAGACACACGCCGCTCGAGGGCGGCGGCGGCACGCACACCGAGTAGCCGCGGTAAGGGCGGCACAGTGGTTCGGCCCAGGTGGCGCGATACGAGCTCAGGTCCTTGAGCGTCATGGTCCCCGGGAACGGCGCCTGGTGGGTGGTGGCCACGATCTCGTAGGCAATCGCACCCTGGTAGAGGGCACGCGGCCCGTCGAGCGCGATGCGCTCCAGTGTCCGGGCGTATTCGGGATTGCGAAACAGGTCACCCTCCTGGATGGTGTCGCCGTCGGGGCGCGAGAACAGCGTGCGCACCTCGTTGGTGGGCGGAACGGGCGATCCCTCGCCGAGAAACATCGCCAGCCGCGCCGGCACCCTGAACCCCGCCGTCGCGGCACGAATCGCCGGCTGGAAGAGCTCCTTCCAGCGTAGCGCCCCGAACCTGGCGTGCGCGGCGTGCAGCATGGCGATTGCGCCCGGCACGCCGGTGGAGCGTCCGCTGCGCACCGCTACCACGAACGGCAGCGGCTTGCCGTGCTCGTCCAGAAACATGTCGGGCTGCGCGCCGGCCGGCGCGCGCTCGCGGCCATCGATGGCGCTCACCTTGCGCGTGTGCCCGTCGTAGTACAGCAGGAACGCACCGCCGGCGATCCCGGAGCTCTGCGGCTCGACGAGTCCGAGCATCGCCTGCACGGCAACGGCGGCATCGACCGCGTTGCCCCCCTTGCCCAGAATCTCGAGTCCGGCGTCGACGGCCAGCGGATTGGCGGCCGCGACCCACGCCGGTTGCGCGCCGCGCGGGTGGCGATGGAACAGGGAGACCCGAGCGGGCGGTGCCGATCCGGTTGGCGGTGCCACGGGAGCGGCCGGCAGCGCCTCGGCCGCGGCCGGTGCGGGCGCCGGAAGGGCTGGCTGCGCCGCAGGGGGCTCCTGCGCTGCAGGGGACACCTGTGCCTCAGCCTGTTGGTCGGTTGCCGGCGGTGACGGCTCATCGGCGGGCAGCGGCGGGTCCGCACCCACCGCCAACGTGGCCGAGGCCAACAGCGCCAGCGCAGCCAGGGTCGACAGGGGGGAGAGTCTGTGCGACATCCGCATCAGGTCACTTGGTGTGAAAACCCGCGGAACGCCGCAGCGCGTCGACCGCGGTGTCGGTCACTTCCACCGCGGTGACCCTGCAGCCCGAGGAGCCGATCCACAGCCATTTCACGAACGCGGACACCGCCGCATCCTCGCCGCACGCCAGCACCTCGACACGCCCGTCCGCAAGATTGTGTGCGTATCCGCTCACGCCCAGCTCCTGTGCGCGCCGCGCGGCGGTGTGGCGGTAGAACACGCCCTGGACGCGACCGCTGACCAGACATTTCTTGCAGATCATGCGCAACGAATACTACTTGAGATCCGCACGCGCGTGCCTTGCGCAGATGATCCCAGCGTCGTTTTGTGGCAACGTACAGCGAGCGCACCGCGACCGGTCCGCGGGCGCAAGAGTACTGCATGGCGGAGATACTGGTGCTCTACTACTCGCGCAGCGGCGCGACCGCCGAGCTCGCGCGCCACGTGTGCCGCGGCGTGGAGGCAGTTGCGGGCGCCAGTGCGCGGCTGCGAACCGTGCCGCCGGTGTACGCCGAAAGCGCCTCCCCGGCCAAGCCGGTGCCGGCGAGCGGGGCGCCTTACGCCACACTCGAGGATCTGAGCGAGACGCACGCACTGGTGCTCGGCAGCCCGACGCGCTTCGGCAACATGGCCGCACCGCTGAAGCACTTCCTCGACGGCACGGGGAGCCTGTGGCTGTCCGGCGTGCTCGCGGGCAAACCGGCCGCAGTGTTCACCTCCACGCAGACCCTGCACGGCGGCCAGGAGACGACACTGTTGTCGATGATGCTGCCGCTGCTGCATCACGGCATGTACCTGGTGGGCCTGCCGTACACCGAGCGCGCACTCAACGAGACCCGCTCCGGCGGCACTCCCTACGGCGCTTCCCATGTCAGCGGCCCGGGCACGGTCCCGGCGCTCACGGATCAGGAGAAGTCGCTGGCGCAGGCGCTGGGAAGGCGGGTGGCACACCTCGCGGTGCAGCTGGCCTCATTCGCCGCGGGTGCCCGCGGCTGAGCGCAATACTTCGCGGATGAAGGGTATCGTCAGCCGCCGCTGCGCGGCGAGCGCGGCTTCATCGAGGGTATCGAGCAGCTCGTACAGGCTGCGCATGTCGCGGGGGAAGCGCCGCTGCAGCCAGTGGCAGGTTGCGGCGGGCAACTGGAAGCCGCGCAGCCGCGCGCGCAGCTGCAGCGCGGCCTGCTGCTCGTTCTCGTCCAGCACCCGCAGCTGAAACACCGCGCCCGCGGTGCAGCGGGAGCCGAGATCCGCCAGCGCCCAGTTCGCCAGTGCCGGGGGCGCCTGCGCGGCGGCGATCAGCCGCCCACCGGCGTCTTCCATCTCGCGCAGCAGGCCGAAGATCCCGCGCTCCCAGTCCGCTCGCCCCGCGACCTGGTCGATATCGTCCAGACACAGGCACTGCAGCTGCGGCAGGCCTTCGAGGACCCCGACACCCAGGCCCGACACCTGCGCCAGGGGCACGTAACCGGCGCGCATGCGCTCGCTCGCCGCGGCGCAGGTCGCCTGCAACAGGTGTGTCTTGCCCGCGCCGCCGGGACCGCACAGCCAGGTGATGCCGGCCAGCTCCCCGCTCGCCAGGCGCCGCGCGTGCTCCAGCGCCTCGGAGTTGCGCGCCGCCAGGAAGCTGGCGAATACCGCGCGGTCGGGCAGACGCACACCTAAGGGAATCTGACGCACGTACGTTCAGCGCTACGAGGAGTGCACGGGTTGCACCCAGGCGCGCCGCGTGAAGGTCAGGACGTAGTGCAGTCCCGACACCACGGTGGTGGCGAGCGTGAGCACGGCGCAGGCGTCGAGCATCTCGCGCGGTGGCACACCCGCTGCCGCATCGAGCAGCACCAACATCACGTACGCCAGCTGCGCGGCCGTGTTGATCTTGCTGATCGCCGTCGGCCGCCCGCGCAACGGACCGAACCACAGGCGGAAGGTCAACGCGCCGAGCCCGATCAGCACGTCGCGCGCCACCACCGCGGCGGTCAGCCACCACGGGACCAGCCCCAGCCACGCGCATTCGACGAACACCGTGACCAGCAGCAGCTTGTCGGCCGTCGGATCGAGGATCTTGCCCAGCTCGGAGGTCCAGTTGAAGCGCTTCGCCAGGTAGCCGTCGAGGCCGTCCGAGACCGCCGCCGCCACGAACAAGCCGAGCGCCACGACGTGCTCACCGGCGTGCAGCGTCACGACGACCGGCCAGATCAGCGCGAGGCGGATCAGACAAATCAGGTTGGGCAGGTGGCGCACGGTCGGATGAGGCTGCAGGGTGGTGCGCGCCTCATCCCTGGGGCTGGTAACGGTACACGGCCGCTGCGCCGGCGGCGCTGGTGCGCACCAGCCGTGTCGAGCCGGCCAGTCCCTGATCCAGGCCGGCCGCGCCGCCACGTACCGTCACATCGAAGGCGACGCCGTTGGCGTCGGCGGCGGCGATGTTGGCGCGGCGCACGCCCGCAACGCTCTGCAGCAGCCGCTCGATCGCGGCGTAGTCGGCCAGCCCCCTGACGCCCTCGATCCGCACCCGCGTCTCCACTTCCGCCTGCGCGAGCGCGGCGCCCTGTTGCGGCGCCAGCAGATCCACCGTGTGGTCGATGCCCGCGACGAGCGGACCATTCCAACTCTCGCTGGCGGAGCGCGTGTACAGCGTCCACTGCCAGTCGCTGTCGGGGGCGGCGCCGTCGCTGCGTCCCACCAGCATCTCATCGCCACCGTAGCGCTGCGCGGCCTGCAGCATCGCGGGCGCCGCCAGCAGGTTACCGTCACTATCGACGACCGCAAGCGGCAGCAGGCTGATCGGCAGCCCGCGCTCGGCCGCCACCCGCTCGAGCTCGGCACGCGCCGCGTCCTCGGCGGCGCGATTACGCGGCGGGATGAGCACCACGAGTGTGAACGGGCGCTCGCGGTCCCAGATGCTGCGGCCCGCCGCGGTGATGGCCTGCTCGACCGCGGCGGCGTCGAACACCACCTGCGATTCACCGCGCGGCCCGACCGCATAGTTCTTCACGTACCGGGTCGCATCGGCCACCACGCTGGCGAGCGCCGGGTCGTCGGCGGACTCGCGGCGGCCGGTCGCGCGCACCAGCGCCTGGCGCATGGCGTCCTGCAGCGCGGGGCCGGACTGGCCCTCGACATCGACTTCGTAAACCCGCACCGGCCGCCCCGCCCACGACGGTTGCGGCAGCACGCAGTACAGGGCGCACAGGCTCGCGAGAAGTGCGCGCAGGTTCGCGCTGGTTGACTTTGGGCCCGCTCGGGACATGGTCTGCATGGCACGCGCCACGGCGCGAAGCGACAGGTACAATACCATACGCGTCCGCGCGACAAGGCGGCCCGCCCGCTGCGCCCCAAGACTCATGACAGAAGGCCCGCGTCTCACCTATCGCGATGCCGGCGTCGACATGGACGCCGCAGATGAGCTCGTCGAGCGCATCAAGCCGCTGGTGCGCCGCGCGCAGCGGCGCGAAGTGCTCGCCGGCATCGGCGGCTTTGCAGCGCTGGTCGAGCTGCCACCGGGCTACCAGCGCCCGGTGCTGGTGTCGGGCACCGACGGCGTGGGCACGAAGCTGCGGCTCGCGATCGACACCGGCCGCCACGACACGATCGGCATCGATCTGGTGGCGATGTGCGCCAACGACGTCGTGGTGCAGGGCGCCGAGCCGCTGTTCTTCCTCGACTACTACGCCACCGGCAAGCTGCGCGTGCCGCTCGCCGAGACGGTGGTGCGCGGGATCGTGGAGGGCTGCGTGCAGGCGGGCGCGGCGCTGGTGGGAGGCGAGACCGCGGAGATGCCCGGCATGTACCACGGCGAGGACTACGATCTCGCCGGATTCTGCGTCGGCGTGGTGGAGAAGGACGCGATCGTCGACGGCGCGCGGGTGAGAGCCGGGGATGCGATCATCGGCCTCGCCTCCTCCGGGCCACACTCCAACGGCTATGCGCTCATCCGCAAGCTGCTGGTGGCCGCCGGCGCGAGTGCCACCACCAGCCTCGAGGGGCGCAGCCTCGTCGATCGGCTGCTCGCGCCGACGCGGATCTACGTGAAGCCGCTGCTGGCGCTGCTGCAGGCGATGCCCGTGCACGCGATGGCGCACATCACCGGCGGAGGCTTGAGCGACAACCTGCCGCGGGTACTGCCCGAGGGACTCGAGGCGGTGCTGGAGCGCCGCAGCTGGCACCGCGATCCGGTGTTCGATTGGCTGCAAAGTGCCGGGCGCATCGAGCCTGCGCAGATGTACCGCACTTTCAACTGCGGGGTCGGCATGGCGGTGATCGTGCCGCCCGAGCGCGCCGCGGCGGCGGTGGAATTCCTCACGGCGCGCGGGGAAACGGCCCGGGTCATCGGTGAAGTCCGCGCCGGCGCTCGTGGCGTGTTCATCCACGAATGAGCGCCGGCCCGTTCAGGCTCGCCATCCTCATTTCCGGCCGCGGCTCGAACATGATCGCCATCGCGCGCGCGTGCCTCGCGGGCAGCATCCCCGCGCGGGTCGCGGTGGTGATCTCCGACCGCGCCGACGCGGCCGGTCTCGCCGGCGCCGCCGCGCTGGGTATCGAGACCGCCACGGTGCTGCAGCCCCAGGGCGGAGGCGGTAGCGCCTTCGAGCGCTCGCTGGCGGGGGCGCTGCAGAAGCATCAGCCGGATATGATCGCGCTCGCGGGTTTCATGCGCATTCTGACGGGGCGGTTCGTCGATCACTACCTCGGCAGGATGCTCAACATTCACCCCTCGCTCCTGCCGGCGTACCGCGGCCTGCACACCCACGCCCGAGTGCTCGCGGCGGGTGACACCGAGCATGGCGCCAGCGTGCATTTCGTGACCGCGGAGCTCGACGCCGGGCCGGTCGTGCTGCAGTCCAGGGTCGCGGTGCAGCCCGGCGACAGCGAAGCCACACTGTCAGCGCGCGTTCAGGCCACCGAGCACATCATCTATCCGCGCGTGCTCGGGTGGTGCGCGCAGCGGCGTCTCGCATGGCGTGAGGGCGCCGCATGGCTCGACGGGCGGCGCCTGGACGCGCCCATGGTGGAGGATTTCCGTGCCGCAGGACATCACTGATCCGCCTCGCCTCAGGCTCCAGTTCTCGACACTCATCCTGGCCACGGTGCCGTCAGTCCTGGGGCTGAACGTCGCGGCCGCCGATGAGCTGAAGCCCTTCGAGGCGAGCTACGCGTGGATCTGGCACGGCATGACCGTCGCGACCTCGACCCTGAAGCTCGAAAAGACCGGCGACACCTGGACGTACAGCTCACGCAGCGAGCCGCGCGGCGTCGGCAAGGTGTTCCCGGAGCGGCCCACGCAGAAGAGCGTGCTGCGGGTCACCGACGCCGGTACGCAGCCGTTGAGCTATGAAGCGAGCGACGGCACCAGCTCCACGCGGCGCGCAGTGGACGTGAAGTACGACTGGGAACATGGCCGTCTCGCCGGCGTCTACGAGGACGTCAAAGTGGACCTGCCGCTCACTCCCGGGGTGCAGGATGACGCCTCGGTACAGGTGGCGCTGATGGTCGAGTTGTTGCGCGGCCACACTCCCGAGCACTTCTCCCTGTTGAACAAGGATGCGGTGCGCGAGTACCGCTACGTGCGCGAAGGCGAGGCGACCGTGCAGACGCCGTTCGGCAAGGTCGCGACCATCATCTATCGCAGCGAGCGCGAGAACTCGCCGCGCGTGACGCGCTTCTGGTGCGCGCCGTGGCGCGGCTACGTCCCGCTGCGCGTCCAGCAGAAGCGCGGCGATGACATCGAGTGGACCATGGAGATCCAGAGCCTCACGCGCGAGTGAGCCCGCGAGTGCGCCGGGTGCGGTGCGCACAACGCGACATTCTCACTTCGCGGAGAGACCAAGGAAGGGGTTGATGATGGTCAATTGCCGCTCGATGACCTGAAGATGCTGCAGATCCTCGGCGTAGAGGGTCTTGCAGCCTGCAAGATACGCGGACGCGACGATGACCGAGTCATACACGGAGAACCCGTAGCGTTCCGCAATCTCGATGGCGCGGTCATGCGTCTCGAGCGTCAGCGGATGGGTGCGGCAGACAGCGCGAACTGTCGCGAGAATTTCGCGGATTTCCGCGAATGACATGCCGAGCTTGCCTCTCGAGACGGCAGTGAGCTCGTTGAGCACCTGGACGCTGACATTTCCGGAGTCCTGCAGCAGCGCTTCTACACGGTCCGCCTTCCTGTCATCCTCCGACAGCAGGTAGAGCAGGACGCTGCTGTCGAAGAAGACGTCAGCGTCGGGCATTCGCTTCCAGACGATCGAACTTGAAATCCGCAGGCAATCGGCCGCGGTATCTCCTCAGGCGCGCCAGGAGCTCCTTGATGCCTGGCGCCTTCTCGATTTCGAGTGACCGCTTTCCCGCAGCGTGCAGGATGACGTCATCGCCCTCTTTGAGTCCCAGGGCTTTCACCACGGCGGCGGGAAGTCGGATTGCCAGGCTATTGCCCCATTTCGATACTTGCATGGGCACCTCTGGATATACTATTGTTCTTGAGTATATCTAATGCGCCACCGAGTTCCCAGAAGCGCGCCTCAAAGCGTGCGCAGCCACGGGACAGCGGCGCTCCAGGGTTTCATACCTGACCTCGCTCAGGTCTTCGGCAGCGTGACGCCCCGCTGGCCCTGGTACTTGCCGCCGCGATCGCGGTACGAGGTAGCACACACCTCGTCGGACTCGAAGAACAACATCTGCGCCACGCCTTCGTTGGCGTAGATCCTGGCGGGCAGCGGTGTGGTGTTGGAAAATTCCAGCGTGACGTTGCCTTCCCACTCGGGTTCCAAAGGCGTTACATTGCACACAATACCGCAGCGCGCATACGAGCTTTTTCCAACTGCCACCACGAGTACGTTGCGCGGGATTCGAAAGTACTCGACGGTCCGCGCCAACGCAAAGGAGTTGGGTGGGATGATGCACACGGCGCCGCTGAAGTCGACGAAGCTTTTCGCGTCGAAATTCTTCGGGTCGACGATGGTGGAGTTGATGTTGGTGAAGATCTTGAACTCGTCCGCGCAGCGCACGTCGTAGCCGTAGCTGGAGGTGCCGTAGGAGACGATCCGCTGGCCGTTCGCCTCGCGCACCTGCCCGGGCTCGAAGGGCTCGATCATGCGGTGCTCGCGCGCCATGCGGCGGATCCAGTTGTCGGACTTGATGCTCATCGCTTCTCCTGCCGCGGCGCGGTATGAGTCAGGGTGAACCAGTTTTGCACGCGCACCCCGCTGAACGCGCGGAAATCACGGGCATTGCGCGTGACGACGATGAGCTTACGCGTCGCGGCGACCGCTGCGATCTGTGCGTCCCGGTAAGCGGGCGTGACGCCTTTCTTGCGCAACCGCGCCCGCTCGGTCCCCATCCACTCGGCGGCGGCACGATCGAACGGCAGCACCTCGATTCCGCCATCGATGAGACTGTCGCGATAGGCCTCGAGCTTGCTCCGACCCTCGCCTGACCGGGCGTGAGCTGGATTCGATCGGCAGCTTCAGGTCTCCTCGACCACGATCTTGGGAAACAGGGCGCTGCGGTCGCGGGCGCGCGCCGCCAGCGCCGCGCCCGTGTGCCGCGCCATCTCGAAGTACGCCCGGGCGCGCGCCGATTCGGGGGCCGCGACCACCGTGGGCCGGCCGCCGTCGGCTTCCTCGCGAATGTGCGCATCGAGCGGCAGCTCCCCGAGGAGCCTGACGCCGTACTCCTGTGCCATGCGGGCCCCGCCGCCGGCGCCGAAAATGTGTTCGGTGTGACCGCAATTCGCGCAGACGTGCACGCTCATGTTCTCGACGATACCGAGCACCGGCACCGCGACCTTCTCGAACATCTTCAGCCCCTTGCGGGCATCCGCCAGCGCAATGTCCTGGGGAGTGGTCACGATCACTGCGCCCGCGACCGGTACGCGCTGCGCAAGAGTGAGCTGGATGTCGCCGGTGCCGGGCGGCATGTCGACCACCAGGTAATCGAGCGCTCCCCATTGCGTCTGCTCGAGCAGTTGCGTGAGGCCCTGGGTCACCATCGGGCCGCGCCACACCATCGGCTGCTCGGCATCGATGAGAAAGCCGATCGACATGGCGCTCACGCCATGACTGATCAAGGGACTCAGGCGCTTGCCATCGCTGGAAACCGGGCGCTGGCCGGCAAGACCCAGCATCAGTGGCTGGCTGGGTCCGTAGATGTCGGCGTCGAGGACTCCGACCCGCGCGCCCTGGGCGGCCCAGGCGAGCGCGAGATTCACGGCGACCGTGGATTTGCCGACCCCGCCCTTGCCGGAGGCCACCGCCACGATGTTCCTGATTTCCCCGAGCGGCTTCAGATTGCGCTGCACCGCGTGCGGGCGAATGTCGGACTCGAGGTCGACGGCGAGCGGCGCGGTAATTCCCGCGGCGGCGAGCTGCCCGCTGAGGGCGGCGGTGAGCTGCGCCTGGTAGCCGCCGATCGGAAAGCCCAGCACGATGCGCGCCGTGAACCCCCCGCCCGCCGCGCGCACCTCGCGGACCGCCTGCGCCGAGCCCAGGGTGTCCTGCACGTACGGGTCGAGATACGCGTCCAGTGCCGCGCGCACAGCATCCACAGAGTCTTGAGCAGTCATACGAAAACCGGACGAATCCAGGATAGACGCATAAGGCGCGGGTAGCGTGGCCCCTGTCAAGGCTGTGGCATAATCCACACGGTCCGGGGAATCGGGCGCCATATTATTGACCCGCGACCACCGCAGCATGGCGCCAGCCGCGGACAGACCCGCATCCGCCTCGTATCCTCGGCTCCGGTTGCGAGGGCGCGCCGGATGCGTGCAGGGAGCAGTCTGCGACGGAAGGGGTGAATGAGCTTTTTCACGAACTTGCGTGCCGACAGGCTGGTCACCGAGATCCGGTCTTCGAATGATCCCACGGGCGCGGCCACGCAGAAGGCGGTCGCGCGGCTGAAAGATGTCGGCCCGGGCGCCATCGAGTCCGTGTTAGCCGCCCTGCCGGATGCCGACAAAGGCTCCACCATGGCCTTCGTCGAGGTGCTCGCCGGGCTCGTCAGCCAGAAGACGTTCCCACAATTCATGCGCGGCCTGGTGGAAGGCAGTCCGCGCGTGGTCTCCGGGATTTCCTGGGCACTGACCAGCAGCCGCAACTATCCGCCGCACCTGCTGCTCGAAGCGCTCGCGATACCGGGAATCTCCAAGCCCACGGTGCTGGAAGTGATCGCGGCGCAGAAGACGCGTTTCAGCGTGCGGGAGCTGCTGGCTGCGGCCTATACGCAGGAGCCCAACGAGAAGGCGGCGCTGTTCCGCGTCATCGGCGAGATTGCCGACCAGCAGGCGATCCCCGAGCTGATCGGCCGCGTGCAAGGCAAGGACCCCATTGCGCGCGTGCACATCATCAACACCCTGGCGCGCTTCAACACCCCCGAGGTGCAGACGGCGCTGCAGGGACTGCTGAAGGATCCCAACAAGCTGATCCGCGGAGCCACGCTGTCGGCGCTGCAGCGCATGAACGGGCCCATTGATATCGAGCGCGTGTGCGCGCTGCTGCGGGACCCGGAGATCGACGTTCTCAACCGGGCCATCGACGTGGTCATCAAGGCCAACCACCCGGAAACCATCCGCTACCTGATCGAGGTGCTCAAGGACGAGAACGAGAACGCGCGCCGTGCCGCGGTCGAGGTGCTGAACGAGGTCGGCGACGCCAAGTCCGTCAAGTACCTGCTCGAGGCGCTCAAGGACAGCGACTGGTGGGTGCGCAGCCGCGCCGCTGATGCCCTCGGCAAGATCGGTGGCCCGAAGGTGATTGACGCGGTGTTGCAGCTGGTGCGCGACAAGGACGAGGACATCCGGCGCGCCGCCATCGAGATCCTCAACCAGACCAAGGACGAGCGCGCGGTCGAGTCGCTGATCGCGGCCACGCGCGACAGCGACTGGTGGGTCAGCGAGCGCGCCGTGGACGCGCTCGCCGAGATCGGCAGCAAGCGTGCCGTGCCGCGCCTGATGGAAATGCTGCAGACCCCGGCGAGCGGCAAGGCCTTGCCGATCGTGGTGCGCGCGCTCGGCAAGCTGGGCGACAGCAGGCTCGTGGACACGCTGCTGCCGCTGGTCGCCAGGCCCGAGCGCGAGATCCGCATCGAGGCGATCCAGGCGCTGTCGCGCGTCGCCGACGAGGCCCGCGCCGAGCAGGTGCGCCACGAGCTGCAGGCGCAGGTCGCCTCACCCGATCAGACCATCTCGCGCATGGCGGCGGCGGCGGTGAGCGAGCTCGACGACCGCATCGCGGGTGTCACGCCGCTCACCTCCGGGGCGACGCCCACGCCGGCGCAGGCGGGCGTGCGTCCGCCGCAGCCCACGCCGGCCGAGGCCCGCACGCAGCTGATCTCCGACCCCGCGCTCGCCGCCCAGGCCACCAAGCAGGCGGAAGCCGCGGCCAGGCTCGACATCCAGACACTCAAGTCGGGCGACATCATCGAAGGCCGTTACAAGTACATCGACCGCATCGGCCGCGGCGCATTCGGCACCGTGCTGCTGATGGAGGACACGGTCGTCGACGAGCGCCTGATCCTGAAGTTCCTGAACCCGAACGTCTCGCAGGACGAGGAAGTGATGAAGCGCTTCGTCCACGAGTTGCGCTACTCGCGCAAGATCACCCACAAGAACGTCATCCGCATCTACGACTTCCTGTACATCCAGGGGCTGTACGCGATCTCGATGGAGTACTTCCCCTCGCACACCCTCGGCAGCGAGGTCGTGAACGACAAGCCGGTCGAGCTGCAGCGCGCCCTGCAGTTCGCCATCGACATCTGCACCGGCATGACGGTCGCGCACCAGGTGGGCATCGTGCACCGCGATCTGAAGCCCGCCAACGTGCTCATCAACCAGGAGGGGCTGCTGAAGATCGTGGACTTCGGCGTGGCGGCGGCGCAGCGTGAGGGCGACACCCAGCTCACCAAGACCGGCTATGTCATCGGGTCCCCGAAGTACATGGCCCCGGAACAGATCCTCGGCAAGAAGGTCGACGAGCGCGCCGACATCTACGCCGTGGGTGTCATGCTGTACGAGATGCTGACCGGCCAGCCGCCCTATTCCCGCGGCGATCACATGTCGGTCATGTATCAGCACGTGCAGGGCAAAGCGCGTGTGCCCCAGGACCTCAACCCCGCACTCCCCCCCGGCCTCTCCGACCTGATCATGAAGGCGATGGCGGTCGACAAGACCAAGCGCTTCCAGACCATGGTTGAGTTGAGCGCCGCGCTCGAGAGTTTCCGGCGCTAGCGGCCCGCGCCGGGGCGCCAGCCCTCGCCGGGTCCGCGCCGGGGCGGCAGCCCTCGCCTTCGGCCCGCGCCTTGCCAAAGTTCGTGCGTTACGTCAAATTTCCATGCACAAGCCGTTGATCCTGAACGCCCTCATGGGCTAAACAACGGTAGATCAATCTCTTAGGAGGGTGGTTGCTTGGCGCGTATCGACGCGTTTTTGAAGCTCGGCACGCAGCAGGGGTGCTCGGATGTGCACCTGGCGGTGGGCGTGCCCCCCATGCTGCGCATGCACGGTGACCTGATGCCGATCAAGTTCCGTGAGCTGCGCGGGGTGGAGCTGGAAGGCTACATCACGGAGATTCTCACCCACGCGCAGAACCAGCTGTTCGCCAAGGGCGGCGACCTGGACTTCTCCTACGTGTCCACCGAGGGTGGGCGGTTTCGCGTCAACGTCTATCGCAAGGACACCGGCGTCGGCGCCACCTTCCGCGCCATTCCGGCGGAAGTCCCCACGCTCGAGAAGCTCGCGCTGCCGCCGATCGTCGCCAAGCTGTGCGATTTCCACCAGGGCATGGTGCTGGTCACCGGCTCCACCGGCACCGGCAAGTCCACCACGCTCGCGGCGATGATCGATCACCTGAACCAGACGCGCCGCCTCAATATCATCAGCCTCGAGGATCCGATCGAGTTCGTGCACCCGAGCAAGAACAGCCAGGTCATCCAGCGCGAGCTCGGCACGCACATCCCGAGCTTCGCCGAAGGGGTGCGTGCGGCGATGCGCGAGGACCCGGACGTGATCCTGGTCGGTGAGCTGCGCGATGCCGAAACCATCTCCATGGCGATGACCGCGGCGGAGACCGGCCACCTGGTGCTCGGTACGCTGCATACCACCAGCGCCGTGAAGACCATCGATCGCGTGATCGATGCCCTGCCGGTGGAAGAGCGCGAACAGACCAAGAGCTTCCTGGCGCAGAGCCTGCTGGCGGTGGTCACGCAGGTGCTGGTGAAGACCGCCGACGGCCACGGCCGCAAGGCCATCTGCGAAGTGCTGATGATGACCAAGGCCATCGCCAAGCTCATCCAGACCGAGCAGACCCACCAGATCCCCACCCAGCTGCAGATGGGACGCGACCTCGGCATGCAGCTGCTCGACCAGGCGCTGCTCGCCGCCATCACGGCACGCAGTGTCGATCCCGACGACGCCTATACCTACGCCCTCGAGAAGCGTGCCTTCCAGAAGTACGTCACCGACACCAGCATGCTGCCCAAGGTGGACCTCACCGGTTCGACGACCGTGCCGACCTCGAATTCGGCGGCCTGACGGAGCGCCTCGCACGGCATGGCGCAAGTCGACTCCCTGCTGCTCGAAGTCCTTGAGAAGCGCGGCTCGGATCTGCACTTCATCGCCGGCGATCCGCCGCGTATCCGTCTGTTCGGCGATCTCTCGGCGCTCAGGCCCGACAAGCTCGCTCCGGAGTTCGTCAAGCAGGCGCTCTACGAGATCCTGCCGAAGGCGGCGCTGGAGCGCTTCGAGGCCAAGGACGGCGCCGACTTCGCCTACGCGCTCCCCGATCGCGGGCGCTTCCGCGTCAACGTCATGCGCCATCTGAACGGTATGGGCGCGGTGTTCCGCGCCATCCCCTCCAAGGCGCTCACGCTCGAGGAGCTGAAGATGCCGGACGCGGTGCGGCAGATGTGCCGCGCCAATAACGGGCTGATCCTGGTGACCGGCAAGACCGGTTCGGGCAAGTCCACCACGCTCGCGGCCATGGTCGACGACATCAACCGCCGCGTGAAGGGCCACATCCTCACCGTCGAGGACCCGATCGAGTTCGTGCACGAGAGGAAGGGCTGCCTCATCAGCCAGCGCGAGATCGGCGTGCACAGCCCGAGTTTCGCCGCCGCGCTGCACTCCGCCCTGCGCGAAGACCCGGACGTGATCCTGATCGGCGAGTTGCGCGACCTCGAGACCATGAGCATCGCCGTCACCGCGGCGGAGATGGGGATTCTCGTCATGGGAACGCTGCACACCAACGGCGCGGCGCCGACCGTCGACCGCATGGTGAACGCGTTCCCCTCCGACAAGCAGTCGCACGTGCGCACCATGCTGTCGACTTCGCTCCGGGGCGTCATCTCGCAGCAGCTGCTGCAGCGCGCCGACCGGCAAGGCCGTGTGGCGGCGCTCGAAATCCTGGTGAACACTCCGGCTGCCTCCAATCTCATACGCCAGGGCAAGCTCGACCAGCTCGAGAACACCATGCAGGCGGGTGGGCAGTTCGGCATGCGCACCATGGACACCGCGATCCAACAGTTGCTGGATCAGCGCCAGATCGCCGGCAAGGAGGCCTACAAGAAGGCCATCAACAAGGCGAAATTCGAGGAGCTGAAGGATTCCGGCTGAGGCTCCCGCGGCGCGCGAGTCGGCAGGACCGTCAGCGAGCCTGTAGACTTGAGCAGATGAGCCGGAAGATCTTCGTCACCACGGCGCTGCCGTACGCCAATGGCCCGTTCCACATCGGGCACGTCATGGAGTACATCCAGGCGGACGTCTGGGTGCGCTTCCAGCGCATGCAGGGAAATCAGGTGCATTTCGTGTGCGCCGACGACGCGCACGGCGCACCCATCATGCTCAAGGCGGAGAGCGAAGGGGTCACG
This sequence comes from Gammaproteobacteria bacterium, assembly GCA_005878835.1. GTDB lineage: Bacteria > Pseudomonadota > Gammaproteobacteria > Steroidobacterales > Steroidobacteraceae > 13-2-20CM-66-19. Next base: position 23,909 of record VBMV01000064.1, read on the forward strand.
CCACAGCAGCTGATCGCGCGCCTTCTGGCCGGCCGGCCGAAGTACCTGCAGGGTTTTCACCTGAGCTTCGATCACTGGTACACGACCGACTCGCCCGAGAACACGCAACTGTCGCAGGACATCTACGCCCGGCTGAAGGCCGCAGGCCTCATGTACCGCAAGCCGGTGGAGCAGTTCTACGATCCCGTCAAGGGCATGTTCCTGGCGGACCGCTACATCAAGGGCGAGTGCCCCAACTGCCACTCGCCGGATCAGTATGGCGATGCGTGCGAAGTGTGCAGCACGGTGTACGCGCCGACCGATCTCATCAACCCCTACTCGGCCCTCACCGGCGCGCGCCCGGTGCTGAAGGCTTCCGAGCACTTTTTCTTCCGGCTGTCCGATCCCAGATGCGTGGCTTTCCTCGGGGGCTGGCTCGCTGCCCCGGGGCGCCTGCAGCCGCAGGTCGCCAACAAGGCGCGCGAGTGGCTTGCGGGCAGCGGCGAGCTGCGCTTGAGCGACTGGGACATCTCGCGCGATGCGCCCTATTTCGGCATCCCTATCCCCGACGCGCCCGGCAAGTACTTCTATGTCTGGCTCGATGCCCCCATCGGCTACCTCGCCTCGCTCAAGAACTACTTCGCGCTCGGCAAGGCGCGCGCCAACGGCGAGCCGCGCGGCTTCGAGGAGTTCCTCGCCGCCGCGGACACCGAGCAGATTCACTTCATCGGCAAGGACATCATCTATTTCCACACCTTGTTCTGGCCAGCGATGCTCGAGTTCGCAGGCCACCCCTACAAGGTGCCGGATAACGTCTACGTCCATGGGCACCTGCACGTTCGCGGCGAGAAGATGTCGAAGTCGCGCGGCACCGGAATCAGCCCGCTGCGCTACCTCGACATCGGCCTGAACCCCGAGTGGTTGCGCTATTACATCGCGGCCAAGCTCAACGCGAACGTCGAGGACATCGACTTCAACCCCGACGACTTCGTGGCGCGCGTCAACAGCGATCTGATCGGCAAGTACGTGAACATCGCCAGTCGCGCCGCGAATTTCATCACCCGACACTTCCACGGCGAGCTGCGCTACTCGCAGGACATGGCCGGGCTCAGCGACGCGGTGCGTACTGTCGCCGCCGAGGCGCGTGCCGACTACGAGGCGCGCGAGTTCGGCAAGGCGATGCGCGCGTGCATGGCCTTCGCGGACGGGATCAACCAGTACTTCGATGCCAACCAGCCGTGGGTACTCGCCAAGGACCCGAGCAAGGCTGCGCAGCTGCAGGACGTGTGCTCGCGTGCGCTGTACGGCTTCAAGCTCCTGTCGGTACTGCTGGCGCCGGTCATGCCGCAGGTGGCCGAGCGGGTCGCCCGCGAGCTGTTCGGGCTCGACCGGGCCTTCAGGTGGAGCGATGCCACCGTTGCGCCCGAGCGCATCAATGCCTACCGGCACCTGTTGACGCGGGTGGATCCGAAGCAGCTGGACGCGCTGTTCGAGAGCGACGCCGCGGCCGCCGCCGCAGCCTCTGCGGGCGGGTCGGCAACGGCGGTGACGGCCCCTGGTGCCGCGGCGCTGAACGCGGGCGGCTCGGGCGGCGCCGCGACTGTCTCGCTCGATGAGTTCAAGCGGGTCGATCTGCGCGTGGCGCGCATCCTTGATGCGCAGGCCGTCGCCGGGGCCGACAAGCTCCTCAAGCTCACGCTCGATCTGGGCTCGGAGACGCGCACGGTGTTTGCCGGCATCAAGTCCGCGTACGATCCGCAGTCGCTCAAGGGTCGTCTCACGGTCATGGTTGCCAACCTGGCGCCGCGCAAGATGAAGTTCGGGGTCTCGGAAGGCATGGTGCTGGCGGCCAGCGGGGAGGCGCCCGGCCTGTTCCTGCTGTCGCCCGATTCCGGCGCGACTCCCGGAATGAGGATCACCTGAGGGCGCTGCATCAGCCTCGCCTTGGCGCCATGGTCACCGCGGACGACATCGATGCCCTGCTGCCGCAAACGCAGTGCACGCGCTGCGGTTACAGCGGCTGTCGCCCGTACGCCGAGGCCCTGCTGGCGGCAAAAGCGCCCATCAATCAGTGCCCGCCGGGCGGCGCGGCCGGCATCGGCGCGCTCGCCGCCCTGCTGCAGCGGCCCGCGCTGCCCCTGAATCCGGCCAACGGGCTCGAGGGTCCGCCGCGGGTGGCGCAGATCGACGAAGACGCCTGCATCGGCTGCGCCAGGTGCCTGCCACCGTGCCCGGTCGACGCCATCCTCGGCGCCCACCAACAGATGCATACGGTGCTCCTCGCGCTGTGTACCGGGTGCGAGCTGTGCGTGGCTCCCTGCCCGGTCGACTGCATCGCCATGGTGCCCCGGGCGAGCCTGGCAGACGCGCCGCCCGCTCCCACGGCGCACGACAACCGGGAGCGCTTCCTCGCTCACAACGCGCGCAGCGCCGCGCGCGCGCGCGCGCGTGACGCGCTGCTCACGGCTCGCAAGCAGGCTGCCCGCCCCGTGAGGGGCGTATGATTCGGGCGGCTGCCAGCCAGCGTCCATTCGGAATATCAAGTGAGGATCGACCGACATGCCGGCACTGCGCATCACCGGGATGCTCGTTGTTGCGTGTCTGGTGAGCCCGGGGCTTGCCGCGGCAAACGACGGGGCGGTTAGCTTGCCGCAAACGATGCAGGCGGCCGCGATCGATCGTGCTGGCGGCCCGGAGGTCATTACCCTGCACACGCTGCCGGTGCCGAAACCCGCGGCGGATGAAGTGGTGATCGCCGTCGACACCGCCGGGGTCGCGATCTGGGACGCCCATTTGCGGCGCCACCCGCAGAGCATCACGCACTCCGCCTTTCCGCTGGTGCTCGGCACGGACGGCGCCGGCACGGTCGCCGCCATGGGAGCGAAGGTGAAGCGCTTCAAGGTCGGCGATCAGGTCTACTCCTACAGCTGGGACAATCCCCACGGCGGCTTCTACGCCGAGTACGTCGCGGTCCCGGCGGAGCGTGTCGGCCACATTCCTCAGGGACTGAGCCTGCGGCAGGCCGGGGCGATCGCCACCACGGGACTGACCGCGATCCAGGGAATCGATGATGCGCTGCACCTCAAGGCCGGAGACACCCTCATCATTCATGGCGCCTCCGGCGGCGTCGGGACTCTGGCGCTGCAGTTCGCCAAGCTGCGCGGCGCCAAAGTGCTCGCCACCGCCTCCGGTGAGGACGGCCTGGCTTTCGTCAAGGGGCTCGGCGCCGATGCGGCTGTGGACGGGCGGCATGGGGACATCGCAGCCGCCGCCCATGCGTTCGCGCCGCAGGGCGTCGATGCGGTGCTGGCGCTCGCCGGTGGCGAGACACTCGAGCGTTGCCTCGACGCCGTACGGCCGGGCGGACACGTCGCCTTTCCCTACGGAGTCGAGCCCGAACCCAGGTCGCGCCCCGGGCTTCCCATCATTCGCTACAACGCCATTCCCGGCATCGAGGAGTTCCAGCGGCTGAACCGCGCCATCGAGGCGGCGAAACTCAAGGTGCCGATCGAAGCGGAATTCCCGCTGGCGCAGGCGGACAAGGCGCAGGAGCGGGTCGAGGGCGGGCACATCCTCGGCAAGATCACGCTGCGCATCCGCTGAAGACGCCCGGCGCGCCACGCGCCATACCATGCATCCCGCCACGCGCCGAGCCATCTACCGCCGCCTCAGGGCCGCGAACCCCGCGCCCACCACCGAGCTCGAGCATCAGTCCCCCTTTGAGCTGCTGGTGGCCGTGATGCTCTCCGCGCACACCACCGACAAGAGTGTCAACGCCGCAACCCGCGTCCTCTTCCCCGTAGCCAACACGCCGGCGGCGATCCTCTCGCTCGGGGTGGAGGGACTGAAGCCCTACATCCGGAGCGTGGGGCTCTACAACACCAAGGCACAGAATCTCATCGGCCTGTGCCAGCAGCTCGTCGAGCGGCACGGCGGCCAGGTGCCCGGTGATCGCGCCTCGCTCGAGGCGCTGCCCGGGGTGGGGCGCAAGACCGCCAGCATCATCCTCAACATGGTGTTCGGTCAGCCGGAGATCGCGGTCGACACCCACATCTTCCGGGTCGCCAATCGCACCGGACTCGCGCCGGGCAGGACGCCGCTTGATGTGGAGACGGGGCTCCTCGCCAGCACGCCACCCGAGTTCAGAAAGGATGCCCATCACTGGCTGATCCTGCACGGCCGCTACGTGTGCACGGCGCGCTCACCGGCCTGCCCGACGTGCCTGATCCGCGACTTGTGTGAGTACCGGCACAAGACGCCGGCGAAGCCCGCACGCAGGAAAGGCGGCCGCCTGGCGCGCGCAATCCTTGCGCAACGCGGCACGCGAGCGCGCACCAGGCGCAGGCAGCGGCAACGCACCAGCGCGTAACGAACCGCCACGGTCCTCGAGTCGGCGCCGGCGACGCCCGCAGCAGGCGTTACTTCCTCGGCACGTACAGGTCGGTGAGCGTGCCCTCGACTGCCTCGGCCGCCCCCGCCACCGTCTCGGTGAGCGTGGGATGCGGATGAATCGTGAGCCCGATGTCGGCGGCGTCGCAACCGGCCTCCACCGCCAGCGCGACCTCGCTGATCAGCTCGCCGGCGTTGGTGCCCACGATGCCGCCACCGAGCACCCGGTGAGTGTCCGGATCGAACAGCAGCTTGGTGAACCCCTCCTCGCGCCCGAGCGAGAGTGAGCGGCCGCTCGCCATCCAGGGGAATGCGCCCTTCCTGAATGCGGTGCCGTTGGCGCGCGCGTCGCTCTCGGTGAGCCCCACCCAGGCGATCTCCGGATCGGTGTAGGCCACCGAAGGAATCACGCGCCAATCTGCCGCACGCTTGTGGCCGGCGGCGACTTCCGCGGCCACCTTGCCCTCGTGCATGGCCTTGTGAGCCAGCAGCGGCGGTGCCGCGATGTCGCCGATCGCGAAAATGTGCGGCACGTTGGTGCGCATCTGCCGGTCGACGGGGATGAAGCCGCGTTCCGAGACCTGCACGCCCGCAAGCTCGGCGCTCAGGGTCTTGCCGTTTGGCACGCGGCCGACGGCCACCAGCACGCGCTCGAAGGTCTGCGGGGGTGGCGCCTTCTCACCCGCGAAACTCACGCGCAGCCCCGCCGATTCGCGCTCGATGCCCGCGACCCTGGTGTCCAGCAGGATCTGCTGGTAGCGCGCGCGAATGCGCCGCTCGAGCGGGCGCACCAGGTCCGGGTCGCATCCGGGCATGAGCTGCGCAGTCAGCTCCACCACACTCACGCGACTGCCCAGCGCATCGAACACACACGCCATTTCCAGCCCGATGATGCCGCCGCCCACCACCAGCAGACCGCCCGAGAGCTCCGGCAGCTCGAGCGCGTCGGTGGAGTCGAGAATGCGCGGATCCAGCGGCCATCCCGGCAGGCGCGCCGGTTCGGAGCCCGCGGCAATGATGCATTGATCGAAGCGGATACGTTGTGAGCCGCTCGCGCTCATCACTTCGAGCACATTGGCGCTCACGAAGCGTCCGACGCCGTGCACCACCTCCACCTTGCGCTGCCTCACCAGGATCTTGAGCCCCCCGGTCAGCTTGGCGACGACTGCGCTCTTCCAGGCTCGCAGCCGTGGCAGATCGATCTGCGGCGCGCCGAAGGCGATGCCGCGCCCGGCCATCTCGTGCGCATCCTCGATGACTTTCGCCGCATGCAGCAACGCCTTGGAGGGGATGCAGCCGACGTTCAGGCACACGCCCCCCAGTTCCTGCCAGCGCTCCACCAGGGTCACCTTCAGCCCCAGATCCGCCGCCCGGAAGGCTGCGGTGTAGCCCCCGGGTCCGGCGCCCAGCACCAGCAACTGTGTGCTGCGGTTGAATTCCTGCGCGAGGCGAGCGGCGGCGCCCGCTCCCGGGGACTGCATGCGCACGGTGTCGCCGGCACTCTCCGGGCGCGCCGCCGGCGCCGCGGAGGCAGCCTCAGCAGCTGGCGCAACCCCGGCAGCCGGCGCGCCGGCGGGTGCGGGCGATGCGGCCGTCGCAGCCGCCTCCACGCGCGCGATCAGCGCGCCCTTGGACACCTTGTCGCCGCGCTTGAGCAGCACCTCGGCGATCGTCCCCGCCGCGGTCGCGGGCACGTCCATCGAAGCCTTGTCGGTCTCGAGCGTGAGCAGCGGGGAATCGATGTCGACGTGGTCGCCGGGCTTCACCAGCACGTCCACCACGGCCACGTCGCTGAAATTGCCGATATCCGGAATCAGCAGATCGACGCGGCTCACGGCACCGCCTCGAGCAGTCCGCGCGCGTCCGCGAGCGTTTGCGCCAGATAGGTCGTGAAGCGCGCGGCCATCGCGCCGTCGATCACACGATGGTCGTACGACAGCGACAGCGGCAGCATCAGGCGCGGCACGAAGCCGCCGTCGCGATACAGCGGCTGCAGACTCGAGCGCGAGACGCCGAGAATCGCGACCTCGGGCGCGTTGATGATGGGCGTGAAGGCCGTGCCGCCGATGCCGCCGAGGCTCGAGATCGTGAAACAGCCGCCCTGCATGTCCGCGGGCGCAAGTTTGCCGGCGCGCGCTTTCTGCGAGAGCGCGCCCAGGTGGCGAGCGAGCTCATAAACGTCCTTGCGGTCGGCGTCGCGCACCACCGGCACCACGAGCCCGCTGGGCGTATCGGCCGCGAAGCCCAGGTGCAGGTACTTGCGCACGATGAGGTTGGCGCCGTCGGCGGCGAGTGAGGAGTTGAAGCGCGGGAATTCCTGCAGCGCCTTCACGCAGGCGCGCATGATGAAAGCGAGCGGCGTGAGCTTGACGCCCGCCGCCTGCGCCTGGTCCTTGAGGCCGGCGCGCAGCTGTTCCAGCTCGGTGATATCCGCCACGTCGAACTGCGTGACGTGGGGAATGTTCACCCAGCTTCCCAGCAGACGCGGCCCGGAAATGCGCTGGATGCGCGACAGCGGCTCCACCGCGGTGGGGCCGAACTGCGCAAAGTCGACCGCCGGAACCGCGGGCAGCGCCGGCCACACCGTGTCGGTGCCCCCACCACCGCCGCCGAGTGCGCCCTTGACGAACGCCTTGACGTCATCGTGGGTGATGCGGTCCTTGAAACCGTGTCCGGTGACCCGGCCGAGATCCACGCCGAGCTCGCGCGCGAACTGGCGCACCGAAGGTCCCGCGTGGGCGCGCGAGAACCCGGGCTCGTCGATGGGCGCGAGATCGCTGCGATACGAGGTAGGAACACCCAGCAACGACCTCGGAGTCAGCTTGCCGCCGGGCGTCGCGGCCGGCGGCGGCGCTGCGGCCGTCGGCGGCGTCACGGGCGGGGCGGGCGGCGCGGGTTGGGCGGAGGCCTCCGGGCGCGGCGCCGGCGGCGCGGCGGCTGCCGCCGCGGCAGGCGCAGCGGTGTGCGACCCATCCGCCTTCACGGTGGCGAGCAGATCGCCGGTATTGACCTTGCCGCCCTTGCTCGCGTGAACCTTCTCGACGACTCCGCTCGCCGTCGAGGGCACGTCCATGGCGGCCTTGTCGGACTCGAGAGTGACGAGCGGCGTGTCGAGCGCGATGCTGTCCCCGGGCTTCACCAGCACGTCGATGACGGCGACGTCCTTGAAGTTGCCCAGGTCCGGCACGCGCACTTCCACGAGGCCGCCTGCCGCGTTCATGCCGCGCGCCGACCTCAGGCTTTCCAGGGCACGGGCTTGGCCGGATCGACGCCGAGCGCCTCGATCGCACGGATGACGGTCGCCCGATCCACGCGCGCTTCGTCGGCGAGCGCCTTGAGGGCCGCCACGGCGATGTAGTTGCGATCGACCTCGAAGTGCCGGCGCAGCGCGGCGCGCGAATCCGAGCGGCCGAATCCGTCGGTGCCGAGCGTCACGTAGCGGCCGCCGACCCACTGACGGATCTGGTCCGGCACGGCGCGCAGGTAGTCGGTGGCCGCGACCACCGGACCCTCGCGATCCTGCAGCATCTGCCGCACGTACGGAACACGCGCGTCCTGCGCGGGGTGCAGCAGGTTCCAGCGTTCGCATTCCAGCGCCTCGCGGCGCAGCTCGTTGAAGCTCGTCACCGACAGTACATCCGCCGGTATGCCGTAGTCGTCTTCGAGGATCTTCGCCGCCGCCAGACACTCGCGCAGGATGGTGCCCGAACCCAGCAGCGTCGCGCGCACCTTGCCGCGCCCGCCGATCTGCAGCAGGTAGCCGCCGCTCAGGATCCCGGCCTCCACGCCCGGTGGCATGGCCGGCTGCGCGTAGTTCTCGTTCATCAAGGTGATGTAGTAGAAGATGCCCTGCTGCTCGACGTACATGCGGCGCAGGCCGTCGTGAATGATGACGGCCAGCTCGTACGCGAATGCCGGATCGTAGGCGACGCAGTTCGGCACGGTACTCGCAACCAGCTGGCTGTGACCGTCCTGGTGCTGCAGGCCCTCCCCGGCGAGGGTGGTGCGCCCGGCGGTGGCACCGAGCAGGAAGCCGCGCGATTGCATGTCGCCGGCCGCCCAGATGAAGTCCCCGACACGCTGGAAGCCGAACATCGAGTAGAAGATGTAGAACGGCACCATGTTGATGCCGTGGTTGCTGTAGGCGGTGCCGGCGGCCATCCACGAGCACAGCGATCCCGCCTCGTTGATGCCCTCCTCGATCATCTGGCCCTTCTTGTCCTCGCGGTAGGACATGAGCGTCTCCGCGTCCTGCGGCGTGTACAGCTGGCCGACCGAGGAATAGATGCCGATCTGGCGGAACAGTCCCTCCATGCCGAAGGTGCGCGCTTCGTCCGGCACGATCGGCACGATGTTGCGACCGATGTTCTTGTCCTTGAGCAGGATGGTGAGCGCGCGCACGAACGCCATGGTGGTCGAGGTCTCGCGCTCGCCGGTCCCCTCGAGGAGCGAGGCGAACGCCTCGAGCGGGGGTATGACGAGGGCCGGTGCGCTGCACCGGCGGCTCGGCAGGTAGCCCCCGAGCGCGGCGCGGCGCTGGTGCAGGTAGCGCGCTTCCTCCGCCCCCGCGTCGGGCTTGCGGAACGGCAGACTCGCGAGGTCCTCATCGGAGACCGGGATGTTGAAGCGGTCGCGGAACGCGCGCAGGTCTTCCGTGGAGAGTTTCTTCTGCTGGTGCGCGACCATCTGGCCCTCACCGCCCTTGCCGAGGCCGAAGCCCTTGACGGTCTTCGCGAGAATCACGGTCGGCTGTCCCTTGTGGCTCATCGCGGCGGCGTAGGCCGCATAGACCTTGCGCGGGTCGTGGCCGCCGCGATTCAGCCGCCAGATCTCCTCGTCGGACATGTTGGCGACCATCGCCTTGAGCTCGGGGTACTTGCCGAAGAAATGCTCGCGCGTGTAGGCCCCGCCCTTGGCCTTGAAGTTCTGGTACTCGCCGTCGACGCACTCCTCCATCACCCGGCGCAGCAGGCCCTGATGGTCGCGCGCCAGCAGCGGATCCCAGCGCGAGCCCCACAGCACCTTGATGACGTTCCAGCCGGCGCCGAGAAAGGCGGCCTCGAGCTCCTGGATGATCTTGCCGTTGCCGCGCACCGGGCCATCGAGGCGCTGCAGGTTGCAGTTGATGACGAAAATGAGGTTATCGAGTCCCTCGCGCACCGGCATGGTGAGTGCGCCCATCGACTCCGGCTCGTCCATCTCACCGTCGCCGAGGAAGGCCCACACCTTCCGATCCGAGGGCTTCACCAGCCCGCGATGCTCCAGGTAACGCGTGAAGCGTGCCTGGAAGATCGCCATCATGGGACCCAGGCCCATCGACACCGTCGGGAACTGCCAGAAATCGGGCATCAGCCACGGGTGCGGGTAGGATGACAGGCCCACGCCCGGGCCACCGGCTTCCTGGCGGAAGTGCCGCAGCCGCTGCTCGTCGAGGCGTCCTTCCAGAAACGCACGCGCGTAGATGCCGGGCGAGGAATGCCCCTGTATGAACACCATATCCCCCGGGTGCTGCTCGGAGGGTGCGCGCCAGACGTGGTTGAAACCCACCTCGTACAGAGTTGCCGAGGAGGCGTAGCTCGAGAGGTGCCCGCCGTACTCGGAGGACTTCTTATTCGCCTGCAGCACCATCGCCAGCGCGTTCCAGCGTATGTAGGCCTCGATACGCCGCTCGAGCGCGCGGTTGCCCGGATACTCCGGCTCACGCCCGGTGGGAATGCTGTTGACGTAGGCGGTGTTGGGCTTGAACGGCAGGTAGGCGCCGCTGCGGCGCGTGTAGTCGATCAGCCGTTCGAGCAGGAAGTGCGCGCGCTCCGGGCCGTGAATCTTGAGCACCGAATCGATCGATTCGAGCCATTCCCGCGTCTCGACGGGATCGAGGTCTTCCAGCTTCGGCGGTTCGGTCATGCGATCAGTCGCGGGCGTCGCCGCGCGCGTGTTGCGCCGGCTCGCGATAGAATGAGTAATGATGGCGAGCAGCGACAGGTAAAGCAAGTGACTGCCAGGGCTCCCGGCGCTCGCGGCGGGCGGGTATGAGCACGCTCGTCATGCGCCGCCCGGACGACTGGCATCTGCACCTGCGCGATGGCGCAGCCCTGCACGCCGTGCTGCCGTTCACCGCGGCGCGCTTCGCGCGTGCCCTGGTGATGCCGAACCTGACACCTCCACTGACCACTACCGAAGCTGCGCTTGCCTACCGCCGCCGCATCCAGGCGGCGCTGCCGAGCGGGGTGAAGTTCGAACCGCTGATGACGCTGTATCTGACCGACACCACGCCTGCGGCCGAGGTGGAACGGGCCCGGGCGAGCGGCTGCGTGCTGGGCTGCAAGCTCTATCCGGCCGGCGCCACCACGCATGCGGAGGCGGGAGTCACCGACGTGCGGCGCATCGACGCGGTGCTCGCACGCATGGCCGAGCTCGGCATGGTGCTGCAGGTGCACGGCGAGGTCACCGACCCCGCGGTCGATGTGTTCGAGCGGGAAGCGTCCTTCATCGATGCGGTGCTCGCGCCGCTCACCGAACGCCACCGCCAGTTGCGCATCGTGTTCGAGCACATCACCACCCGCGCAGCGGTGGACTTCGTCCTCTCGGGCAGAAGCGGGATCGCGGCGACCGTCACGGCGCAGCACCTGTTGATGAACCGCAACGCACTGTTCGCCGGCGGCCTGCGTCCGCACCACTACTGCCTGCCGCCGCTCAAGGCGGAAGCTCACCGCGCGGCGCTGCTCAGCGCCGTGGCGGGCGGCAGCCCGCGGCTGTTTCTCGGCACCGACAGCGCGCCGCACGCGCGCCACGCCAAGGAAGCCCCGCGCGGCTGCGCCGGCATCTTCTCCGCGCACGCCGGCATCGAGCTGTACGCGGAGGCCTTCGAGTCGGCCGGCGCGCTCGAGCGCCTCGAGGCCTTCGCCTCCTGCCACGGTGCCGACTTCTACGGCTTGCCGCGCAACAGCGCAACCCTCACCCTGGTGAAGGAGCCGTGGCAAGTGCCCGAGAGTTATCCGTTCGGCGCCGATGAGCTCGTGCCGCTGCGCGCCGGGGAGCGCATCGCCTGGCGCCTCGCGCGCCCGAGCGCCGCCCCATGAGCGAGCCACGCGAGGATACTGCGCCGCCCTCTGCGGCCGCGGCGCTCATGGCGCGGCGCTTCCGCGGCTACCTGCCGGTGGCCATCGACGTGGAGACCGGCGGCTTTCACCCGGCGACCGATGCGCTGCTCGAGATCGCGGCGGTGCTCATCGACATGGACAGCGACGGCGCCCTGAAACGCGGCGCCACCCATAACTTCCACGTCCAGCCCTTCGCAGGCGGGCGGCTGGATCCCACCTCGCTCTCGATCACGGGCATCGATCCCTTTCACCCGCTGCGTCCGGCGCTGCCGGAGCGCGATGCCCTGCAGAGAGTCTTCCGCGAGATCCGTCACGCGCTGCGTGCCTACGGCTGCCGCCGCGCGATCCTGGTCGGCCACAACGCCGCGTTCGACCTGAGCTTCCTGAACGCCGCAGTCGCGCGCGCGCAGGTCAAGCGCAATCCGTTTCATCCGTTCTCGTGCTTCGACACCGCCACCCTCGCCGGTGCGGCGCTCGGACAGACGGTGCTCGCCAAAGCGGTGACCGTCGCGGGGCTCGAGTGGGACCCGGGCAGTGCCCACAACGCCCGCTACGACGCGCAGCGCAGCGCCGAGCTCTTCTGCCTGGTGTGCAACCGCCTGCGCGACAGCCACCAGGCCGCCGAGGAGCGGGCGCGCGAGCTGGGCTGGTTGAGTGTCGCCGCCGGGCCGGCCGCCGAGGAGCCCGGCGCCGACGAGCCGCCGCTGGAGGCGGAGTTTCCGCCGCAGTAGCGCCAGGTTGTCGGGCGCTCGCGGCTGGCTTCAGAGCGCTGGCACCGGGCCGAGCGCGCCGGCCTCGGCCAGGAGCTTCTTCAGCTCGCCGCTCTTGTACATCTGCAGCGCGATGTCACAGCCGCCGATCAGCTCTCCCTTGACGTACAGCTGCGGGTAGGTGGGCCAGTTGGAGAAGCGCTTGAGCGCCTCGCGAATCTCCGGCTCCTCAAAAATATTGACGTGCTTGAACTCGGCGCCCACGGCGCGCAGCGCGGCCACCGTCTGCGCGGAAAACCCGCACTGCGGAAAGTCCGGCGTACCCTTCATGAACAGCACCACGGGGCTCGAGCCGAGCTCGGTCTTGATCCGTTCCACGACATCCATCTGTACATTACCTCTTCAGTTTGCGCCGCTCGGCAAGCTCGGCCAGCAGACGCCATTGCTCAGCCCCGCTCATGGACGGCCAGCGTCCGATCTCCTCGCCCGTGCGCAGACAGCCGACGCACCAGCCCCGCGCATCCAGCGCGCAGACGTTGATGCACGGCGATGGCGGGCGTTCCTCGGACTCCGCGGCTTCCAATGCGTTGAATTATGGGGGTGCCTCGCCTATTCTTCAAACGCCCCAGGATTCCTCAGTCCAAGCATAAACAATAACTTGGAGATTTAAGCCATGAATCCCCTGAACAACCACCGCCAGTCGCTGGTTCTCGGCATCGTCCTCGCGCTGGTGCTGGCGCTGTTGATCGGTGGCGGTCATTTCTATGAGCTCGGGTTGGCGCGCTGGTTTCACATCGTCGCGGGCGTGTTCTGGATCGGACTGCTGTACTACTTCAATGTCGCGCAGACGCCGGCCATGGCGGACGCCGCGGCCGACAAGGGTGGTCCGGGCGGCGCGGGCATCAGCAAGTACGTCGCCCCCCGGGCGTTGTTCTGGTTCCGCTGGGGTGCGGTGGCGACCTGGCTGGGCGGCGCCTGGCTGCTCGGCCGGGCGGGGAACTTCATCGGCGCCTTCACGCTGGGCGCGATCCCGGGTGCTTCGCCGCACGAGTACTTGCTGACCATCGGCATCGGGGCTTGGCTCGGCACCATCATGCTGTTCAACGTCTGGGTGCTGATCTGGCCGAACCAGAAGAAGATCCTCGGCATGGTGGCCGCAACGGATGAGCAGAAAGCGCAGGCGCGCAAAGTGGCCGGCATGGCCTCGCGCGTGAACTTCGTGCTGTCGATCCCCATGCTCATGTGCATGGCCGGGGCGACCCACGGACTGCCGTTCATCGGTCACTAGCGTCGCAGGACCGCGGTGCCCGAGCTGCCCGCCGATCTCGGTGCCCAGGTCGACGCGGCGCTGCGCGAGGACATCGGCAGCGGCGACGTGAGCGCCGCCCTCGTGCCCGCCGGCCAGCGCGTGCGCGGCAGCATCGTCACGCGCGAGGCGGCGATCCTGTGCGGGCGCGCGTGGGCAGACGAGACCTTCCGGCGCCTGGACCCGCAGGTGCGTCTCGGCTGGCATGCCGCCGACGGCGCGCGCCTCGCCGCCGACCAGGTGATCTTCGAGATCGAGGGCCCGGCGCGTGCGGTGCTCACCGGCGAGCGCACCGCGCTCAACTTCCTGCAGCTGCTGTCGGGGACCGCGACCGCCACGCGCCGCCTGGTGGACGCGGTCGCGGGCACCCCCTGCCGCATCCTCGACACCCGCAAGACCCTGCCCGGACTGCGCACGGCTCAGAAGTACGCCGTGCGCTGCGGCGGCGGCGACAATCACCGCATGGGGCTGTACGACCGGGTGCTCATCAAGGAAAACCACATCGCCGCGGCCGGCTCGCTCACGGGTGCGATCGAGGCTGCGCGACGCAGCGCTCCGGAGCTCACCGTGGAGGTCGAAGTCGAATCCTCGGCCGAGCTCCAGGAGGCGCTCGACGCGAAGCCCGACATCATCATGCTGGATGACTTCAGCCTGGCCGCTCTGCAGGCCGCGGTGAAGCTCAACCAGGCGCGCGGCCGGCCGGTGAAACTCGAGGCCTCGGGCAGTGTCTCGCTGGAGACGGTGCGCGCGATCGCCGCCACCGGCGTGGACTATATTTCGGTAGGCGCGCTCACCAAGCACGTGCGCGCGGTCGATCTGTCGATGCGGCTGGAGTTCACCGGTGGCTGAAGCGCGCATGCGGTGCAACGGCAACCCGGGCAAACGCACGCCGCGGATCAATTTGCGGTGATCGAGATGAGACCGGTGTTCGCTCTCGCAGCGGCCGCGCTGCTGGCTCTGGCCGGATGCGATCCGATGCCGCGGGCCGAGAAAAAAGCCAAGGAATACTGCGCGAAGCAAGGCAAGGAGGCGATGGTCATCGAGCGCGAACACACCGGCAACCCGCTCATCTATCAGTACGCAACCGTGAAGGCGGCCTGCTTCGACCCGAGTCGCGTAGTGCACACCGCTAATGCCTTCGGCGTCGAACTGCTCGCCGAAATCGACGTCAAAGGTGCGACGGTACTGAGGATTACGCCTGGCTCGATTGGCGACAAGGCCGGCATCAAGTACAAGGACGTTATCTATGAATACGATGGCCGCGTCATCGGTACGGTAGACGCCCTGCGAGCGGCGGTCGCCGACACACCCACCGGCTCGAGGGTCTCGATCAAGCTTCATCGCGACGAGAAAGAGGTCGCGATCAGTGCGCAGTTTTGAGGAGGAGCAAGCCTTGATCACGCGACTGTCTTGGCTGCGGGCGGCGGCGCCAGCGACGCTCATGGGAGTTGCTGCGCTGGCACACGCCGAGGCCCTCGCTCCGCCCGAGGTTCCGGAGGTGATCAAAGCCCTGGCCGGCGAGAGTGTCGTGTTGCGAGCGCACGCGACCGGCGTACAGGTCTACGTCTGCGGGCGGGGCACCGATGGCAAATCGGAGTGGACCCTCAAGGCCCCCGATGCCGAGCTGCGCGATGACCAAGGAGCCCTCATCGGCCATCACTCGGCCGGTCCCTCCTGGCGGCACAACGATGGGAGCGAAGTCACCGGCAAGGCCGTGGCGCGCAGCAACTCACCGGACGCGGACTCCATCCCGTGGCTGCTGGTGAGCGCCACCGCTCATGCCGGCCGCGGCGTACTCGCCCGTGTCACGAGCATTCAGCGAATCAATACCGTGGGTGGACAGCCGCCGCCCGCCAAGACCTGCGACCCCGCAAGGCAGAAGGGCAAGGAGGCCAGGGTCCCTTACCGGGCCGACTACTATTTCTACGCAGCCGCGAGTCACTGAACAGCCGGGTGGCTTGCGGTGGACGCTGCGCGCTTCAGGCGACCGCGGACTTCACCACGCGCTGCGGCTGCGCGACACCGTAGCCCTGCGCGTAGTCGACGCCGAGACTGGTGAGCATCTGGATGATCTCGGCGTTCTCGGCGAACTCGGCGATGGTCTGCTTGCCGGTGAGGTGCCCGATCTCGTTGATCGAGCGCACCATCTCGCGGTCGATCGGATCGCGCAGGATCTCGCGCACGAAGCTGCCGTCGATCTTGAGGTAATCGACCGGGAAGTGCTTGAGGTAGCCGAACGAGGACAGTCCGGTGCCGAAGTCATCGAGCGCGAACTTGCAGCCGAGCTCCTTGAGAGCCTGGATGAAGCGGTTCGCCTGCGAGAAGCTCGCCACCGCCGCGGTCTCGGTGATCTCGAAGCAGATCTTCGAGCCGTCGAGCCCGCTGCGATGGAACTGGTCGATGACGAAGGGCAGGAACTTGTCATCCCCCAGGCTCTGCCCGGAGAGGTTGATGGAGCACTGAAAGAGCTTCTCGCGCTCATCGGCCTCTGACACCAGCCAGCGGAACGCGTTCTCGATCACCCAGCGATCGATCGCCGGGGTGATGCCGTAGCGCTCGGCCGCGGCGATGAAATCGTTGGGCGCGACGATGCGCCCGCCCTCGTCCTTCAGGCGCAGCAGCAGCTCGTAGTGCGCGCCGACCTCGACCCGCTGCAGCGGTTGGATCGCCATGCGGAACAGCTCGAAGCGCCCCTCCTCGAGCGCCGCGTTGATGCGCGCCGCCCACTGCATCTCGCGCCGCCGGCGCATGAGCTCGATGTCGTTCTCCGCGAAGCTGTGCACGCGGTTGCGACCGCCCTCCTTGGCGGCGCCGCAGGCGCTGTCGGCCGCCGACAGGATCGAGGCGACATCCTCGTTGTCGGCGGTGATCGGCACCACACCGATGCTGGCGCCCAGGCGGAACACCCGGTCCTCCCAGGTGAAGCGGAAGTTGCGCACGCCCTCACGCAGGGTCTCCGCGGTACGCATCGCCTCGTCCAGCGAGCAACTCTCCAGCAGGATCCCGAACTCATCCCCGCCCAGGCGCGACAGGGTGTCGCGCCAGCGGACCTTGGACTTCAAGAGCGCCCCCACCTGCCCCAGCAGCGCATCGCCGGCGCTGTGACCGCAGGTGTCGTTGACGATCTTGAACTGATCGATGTCCAGATAGCACAGCGCGTAGGAGGCCTCGCGCGCCTTGGCGCTCTTCAGCGCCCGCTCCAGGCGGCTCTCGAACTCGCGCCGGTTCACGAGCCCGGTGAGCAGGTCGTGGCTCGCGTGGTACGAGAGGCGGCGGTTGAGCTCGCGCGACTCGGAGACATCGTGGAACACCAGCACGCCCCCGGCCACGTGGCCGGAACCGTCGCGGATCGGTGCGGCGGTGCTCTCGACGTACAGCTCGTTGCCGTCGCGCCGGATGAGCAGCATCGGGCGCACCGACTTGATGGGCCGCATGCGGCGCACGGAAACGCTCAGCGGGTTCTCGAGCGGCTCGCAGGTCTCCTCGTGGAAGGCGCGGAAGATCTCTTCCACCGGCCGGCCCATCGCATCCTCCAGCCGCCAACCGGTCAGCTCCTCGGCCACCGGGTTGATGTAGTCGATGGTCGAGTGGGCATCGGTGGTGATGACGCCGTCGCCGATCGACTGCAGCGTGATCTGCGCGCTCTCCTTCTCGCGAAACAGCGCCTCCTCGTAGAGCTTGCGCTCCGTGATGTCGAATTCCACGCCCACCAGGCGCAGCAGCCGTCCGTGCTTGTCGACGCGCGCGGTGGCGCGGCTGATGACCCAGCGCCACTCGCCGTTGCGGTGGCGCATGCGATGGGTGCTCTCGAAAATCGGCGTCTTGCCGGCGACGTGATCGCGGATCGCGGTCTGTACGCGCGACAGGTCGTCCGGGTGCACGAGGGCGCGCCAGTCCGGCGCGCCGCGCATGTCGTCGTCGCCGTAACCGAGCATCGCCTTCCAGCGCGGCGAGAAGTACACCTCGTTGCTTTCGACGTCGAAGTCCCACATCCCGTCGTTGGCCGCGGCCTGAAACAGATTGGTGCGCTCCTCGAGCTTGGCGAGGCGCGCCTCGGTACGGATACGCTCCAGGCCGGTGGCGAGGCTGGTGCCGATGAGCTTCATCAGCAGCTGCAGGTTCACGTCCCACGCGCCGCGCGGCATGGCGTGCGCGAGCCCGAGGAAGCCGGCCGGCTTGCCCTGCACTCGCAGCGCCACGAGCAGCGCCGAGCCGATGTGCAGCTCGGCGAATTTGGCCGCCTCCAGCGCCTGCTCCTTGCGCGGCGCGCTGCTGTCGCGCAGCTCGGAGAGGCGCAGATTCTCCAGCCGCCCTTTCAGCCAGGGAAACGCTTCCAGCCCCGACCCGGTCAGGCCTTCGGGACGGCACTGGGCGAAGGCGCTGCGCGCCACCTGCACATCCGCGATGGTCGAGTCCTCGGTATTGAGGGCTGCGAGGAAGGCGCAATCAGACCCGGTGGCGCCGCGCAGCAACTCGAGGTTGCGGCGCACGCACTCGTCCACGCAGTCACGGCGCATGTTCTGGAAGTCCACCGCGATCTTGGTACAGACGACGTCCATGCCCAGAACGGGCTTCGGGACACGGCCGGTCCAGGCGTCGGCCGACAGAATGTCCGAAGCGGTGTAGTCCGCCGGCTTATCCGGCGGCGGAGTCGTCATTTGCCCCTGACCTCCCATACCAATCGGGCGCAGCGTAACCGTTTGCACCGCCCCGGACGTGACGCCCCGTCACGGAGTGGAGGATTCGCCACCGCTATTTTCCAACTGGTTGCGCACGATTCTCGCACACTGAGTCAGGAACACAAGCTAACGTACTGTTCGGTCACGCTTTGGGCACTTAACAGAATCCCCCGGCCCGCCGGCGCAGGCGGGCGACGCTCGCGCCGCGGCGCGCACGCGGTTGCGGGCGCACGCTCGGTCGCGGGCGCGCGCTCGGTTGCGGCGCGCACTCAGTCGCGGCACAAGGCGGCGCGCGCCACGCCGTAGAGGCGCTTCAGTTCCTGCTCCATCTGCGATTGCAGTCGTGCGAGCGAGGGCGGGTCGGTGACCCGCGGCACATAACAGGGCGGCCCGATGGCGATTGCGATGCGCGAAAAGGGCATCGGGATCACGAACTTGTCCCACTTGATCAGCCACGCGCGCGAGGCCGCATACGCCATCGGCAGGATCGGCCGGCCCGACATCTGCGCCAGCAGCAGCGCGCCGGGCTTGAACCTGAAGCGCGGCCCGCGGGGCCCGTCGGGAGTGATGACGGGCGAGACGTTGTCCCGCACGAGCGCCTGGTAGTAATCGCGCAGTGCCCGCGCGCCGGTGTGGGTCGAGGAACCGCGGATCACCGCGCCGCCGAAGCGCCGCACCATCATTGCACCGAGCTCCCCATCCACCGACGGACTGATGAGCCAGCCCACCGTGAGTCCGCGCGAGCGCTGCTCGACCAGGAACTTGCCGCAATACAGCTGGTGCTGGTGCCAGTAGCACGGCACGAGCGAGGGAGCCCGCCCCAGCGCCTCGTCCAGGTGAGCCACCCCCTCCACACGCGTCACGCGGCAGGTGAGCCACCAGGCGCGGATGATGGCCAGTCCCAGGGGCACCGCCAGCCGGTACAGCCAGCGTCGTGCCGCCGTCATCCGCCGTCCCGAGCGCGTGGTGGTGCGGTAGAGCGTGTTGCGCAATCCGCCGTCGTCGTCCCTCATCGGGCGAACAGACCGCGCAGGTCGGTGTGATATAAGATTAAGGTTTGGCTTTCAACAGCTTGCATGACCGCCGCCGCATCCGCGCAGACCCAACCCCCCGAGGCTGAGCTGCAGTTCGACATCGGCTCCACGGACGACTCCCTGGAGCGCATGCTCGAGCTGTTCGCCCGTCTTGGAGACATCTATCGCGTGTTCGTGCCGGCACGCGGATCTTATACCTATGTCATTCACCACCCGGATGACGTCAAGCGGGTGCTGGTCGCCAATCATCGCAACTACACCAAGGGCGTCGGGCTGGATCGCGTCAGGATCCTGCTCGGCAAGGGCATCATGACGAGCGAGGGCGAGCTGTGGAAGCGCCAGCGCTACATGATGCAGCCGCTCTTCCACCGCCGCGTCCTCGGCGGGTTCGCGGGTGTCATCGCGGCGGCGAATGACCGCTGCATCGAGCGCTGGCAGGCGCTCGCGCAGCGTGGCGAGCTCGTGAATCTGACCGACGAGATGAGCGAGCTCACGCTCGAGATCGTTCTGCGCTCGATCTTCGGAGGCGACCTGGAGCGCCTGACCCAGCAGCCCGGCGGCAACCCCTTCGAGGTGGTCGCGAAGGAACAGTCGCGCGACCTGCAGTTCGCGTACCGGTTTCGCTCGCTCACCAAGATCGTAGCGCAGCTCATCGCGCAGCGGCGCGCCGGGCGGGAGGAGCACTTCGACTACCTCGCGATGCTCATGAGCGCGCGCGACAGGGAGAGCGGCGCCCCCATGGGCGAGCGTGAGCTCATCGACGAGGTCATGACGCTCATCGTCGCCGGTCATGAGACCACCGCCAGCGGCCTCAACTGGACCTGGTACCTGCTTTCCCAACACCCCGGGGTGGAAGCGCGGCTGCATGCGGAGATCGACGCGGCACCCGCCACGCCGGCGCCGGGCCTGGCGCAGATGGAAGCGCTCACCTACACGCACCAGGTCGTCAACGAGGCCCTGCGCCTGTATCCGCCGGGATGGCTGCTGTCGCGCCGTACCATCGAGGCGGACGTGCTCGGCGGTTATCCGGTGCCGCCGGGCACCAACGTGCTCTTGCCGCTGTACCTGCTGCATCGTCACCCGCGCTTCTGGAAGGATCCGGAAGCTTTCTGGCCCGAGCGTTTCGCCCCCGAGCACGAGGCCGAGCGTCCGCGCTTTGCCTACATGCCCTTCGCCGCGGGCCCCCGCCATTGCATCGGCGAGACCTTCGCCCTCTACGAGATGCTCATGCACCTGTACAAGGTCGCGCGCCACTATCGCCTCAGCTACGTGCCCGACAGGCCCGTCGAGCTCGAGGCGCAGATCAACCTGCGCACCCGCTATCCGCTGCACATGAGGCTGGAACGCCGCTGATGTCCACAGCCACGACGCTCACGGAACTCATCGAGAGCAACCACGCGGTCCCGCGCAGCATCACCTATCACGCCGGCGAGGACGAGGCGCGCGAGGTGTCGTTCGGGGAGCTGTACCAGCGGGCCCTCGGGATCCTGTACCACCTGCAGCGCCTCGGCGCGCGCCGCGGCGACACACTGATCCTGTTCCTGGGCAACAACGAGCAGTTCATCGACGTGTTCTGGGCCGCGATCCTCGGCGGCATCGTGCCCGTACCCGTGGCGCTGGGCATCAGCGACGAGCACCGCATGAAGCTGCTGCGCATCGCGCGCCGGCTCGGCGAGCCCTTCCTGTACACCGAGCGCCGCGCGCTCGAGCGCATCGGCAGCTTCGCGGCCCAGGCGGGCGAGAGTGCGGTGTTCGAAGGGCTGCGAACGCGCGCTTTCCTGGTGGACGACCTGGACGACATCTCGCGCGCCGGCAGCGTGCAACGCGCGCTCCCGGGGGACACCGCCTTCATCCAGTTCTCCTCCGGCTCCACCAGCGAGCCCAAGGGCGTGGTGCTCACGCACGGCAACATCATCGCCAACTGGCGTGGTGCGACCGAAGCCGCGGGCTTCAACGAGCACGACGTGAGCCTGTCGTGGATGCCGCTCACCCACGACATGGGCCTGATCGGTCTTCATCTGGTCATGTTCGCCAACCGGGTGCACACGCACCTCATGCCCACGGAGCTCTTCATCCGCAGGCCGCTGCTGTGGCTCAGCCTCGCATCGAGGGTGCGCGCCACGATCCTGTGCTCGCCGAACTTCGGTTACAAACACTATCTGAAGGTGCTGGGGGACCGGGCGGTGGAGGGAATGGACCTGTCCGCAGTGCGGCTGATTTTCAACGGCGCCGAGCCGATCTCGGTCGAGTTGTGCGATGAGTTCCTCACCAGGCTCGCGCCCGCGAAGCTGCGGCGCAACGCCATGTACCCCGTGTACGGGCTGGCGGAAGCCTCGCTGGCGGTGAGTTTCCCGCCGGTCGGGGCGCCGCTGCGCACCATCACGCTCAACCGGCACCGCATGAACGCCGGCGACCCGGTCGAGCTGGTGGACGCGGCCGACCGCGACGCGGTGCGACTCGTCTGCGAAGGACGGGCTATCCCCTATTGCCGCGTGCGCATCGCGGACGATGAGGACCGCGAGCTGCCCGAGGAGCGCATCGGCCACCTGCACATGACGGGGGACAACGTCACGCGCGGCTACTACGAGGACCCCGCGGCCAACGCCGCCGCGTTCACCGCCGACGGCTGGCTGCGCACCGGTGACCTCGGCCTGATGCACGGCGGGGAGCTGTACGTCTCCGGCCGCGCCAAAGAGATCATCTTCGTGAACGGCCAGAACTACTATCCGCACGATCTGGAGGCCATCGCGCAGCGCGCCCCGGGGCTGGAGCTCGGCAAGGTGGTCGCCGCCGGTGTACGGGCGCGCGGCGCAGAGATCGAGGAGCTCGTCGTGTTCGTACTTCACCGCGGCAGCGTGCCGGAGTTCCTGCCGGTGGCGGCCCAGGTCGCGCGCCTCATCAACGAGCAGACCGGGCTCGAGGTGGCGCAGGTGGTGCCGGTCAAGCGCATCCCCAAGACCACGAGCGGCAAGATCCAGCGCCACCTCCTCGAGGAGAGCTACGCGGACGGGGAGTTCGACGCGGACCTGAGGGAGCTCGCGGCGCTGCGCGCGGCGCAGCGGCAGCCGGAGTCGGGCACGCGCACCCAGATCGAGCACAAGCTCAAGACCATCTGCGATGCGGCGCTCGAGGGCAAGCGCGTGGACATCCACGACAACCTGTTCGAGATCGGCGCGAGCTCGCTGAAGCTCATCGAGATCCACGAGCAGATCGACCGCGAGTACCCCGGGCAGGTGGACCTGACCGAGCTGTTCGACTTTCCGACCATCGCCGAGCTCGCGCAGCACCTGCAGGGCAAGCTCGCGCAGGCCTGAAGCGAGGGCACCGTGGCGGCAAAATTCACAAGTTGGGGCCGTTTTGTGCCTATAATGTCCCGATATGGAGCTTAGTGCCCCATCAGCCGCCGCCAGCGCCAGCCAGCGCTGTGAGGGGCGGCTGTCCGATTGCGGAATCCGCCCGACCGCGCAGCGCGTGCGCATCGCCACGCTGCTCCTGTCGGCGCCCCAGCACCTGTCCGCCGAGCAGATCCTGGCTAGCCTGCGCGCCGCGGGGGCGCGCGTGTCCAAGGCCACGGTGTACAACACGCTGAACCTGTTCGCCGCGCATGGCCTCATTCGCCAGCTGTCGGTGGACGGCTCGCGCGCCTGGTTCGACTCCAATGTCGAACCGCACTATCACTTTCACGATCTCGAGAGCGGCGCCCTGATCGATGTTCCCGTTCCGGCCGTGGCGTTCAGCAGCCTGCCTGTGCCACCGCCGGGGACCGAGGTGGCCGGGATCGATCTGGTCATCAGGCTGCGCAAAAAAATGTAGAATGCGCGGTTTTCCCCGTGACGTTGCGCCGGGATAGCTCAGTTGGTAGAGCAGCGCATTCGTAATGCGCGGGTCGTAGGTTCGAGTCCTATTCCCGGCACCATTCCCTGGCCGCCGCGCGTCTCGGCCCGTCGCCCGCCGGCTTCCCCCTGGCGCGTCCGGGGGAGAATTGCGCGGGATGGCGTTTAAACTTAACCGTAACTGGCCGGCTCAAAGGCGACGGGTGCATGCGATCGGCCCGTAACATAAGGAACTCTGCGTGGGCACGAACCCGGAACACGTCCCAGACGCGCCTGTGGCGCACAGCGAGCCGGTGAGGTGGATCGGGCGCGACCGACTCGGGTTTGACCGCCTCACCCCCGATAGCCCGGTGCACCCCACATCCCCGCACACGGGCCCGATCGAGGCGCTGCAGTCGGGACTGCGGCGCACATGGCTGCTGCCGGCAGGCGCGGTGCTGCTGGCGCTGGCGATCAGTGCCGTGCTGTGGAGCAGCCTGCACTCGAAGCCGAAGCTCGTGCCGCTCGCCGACCAGCGCAACGTGCCGCTCATTTCGGTCATGACGCCGGGACTGAAGGCCGTGACCTCGAGTGTGACCTTCACAGGCGCGATCGCGGCGCGCTATGACATGCCGATCGGCAACGACGGGGAGACCGGCCGGATCGTTGCGGTCTACGTCGAGCCCGGCGATCACGTGCAGCGCGGGCAGCCGCTCGCGAAGCTCGATCAGTCGGTGCTCATTCCGCAGGTCAATCGCCTCGCGGCCGCCCTCGAGCAGGCGCAGGCGCAGGCCGCGCTGTCTGCGGCGGAGTATCGGCGCGCGCAGGGGGTCGAATCGGCCGGCGCGCTGTCGGCGGAGGACATCGAAAAGCGCCGCGCCACCGCGGTGACGGATGCGGCGAACGTCAAGGTGGCGGCCGCGCTGCTGGCGGAAGGCGAGGCGCGCCTGAATCGTACTCGCATCGTCGCGCCCATCGCCGGCACGGTCCTCACGCGCCGGGCCGAAGTCGGCCAGATCGCCAGTCCGGGCGGCGAGGCGCTGTTTCGGATCGCGAGCGGCGGTGAGATCGAGATGCGCGGCCAGCTCGCGGAGCAGGATCTCGCCCAGGTCAAGGTCGGTGACGCGGCGAGCGTGCACCTGACCGGCCTGCCGCAGGCCTTCGAGGGGCGCGTGCGCCTGCTCGGCGCCATCATCGATCCGCAGACCCGGCTCGGGGAAATTCGCATCACCCTCAAGCCCGACCCGGCGCTGCGCCCGGGCGCGTTCGCGCGCGGCACGGTGGCGGTGAACGAGGCCCTGCGGCCGGTGGTGCCGCAGACGGCGGTTCTGACCGATACCGGCGGCAGCTACGTGTACCTCGTGAATGCCCAGAGCCACGCCGAGCGGCGCGCCGTGCGCGTCGCCGACACCTCCGACCAGGGCGTCGTGATCTCCTCGGGTCTCACCGGCTCCGAGCGCGTCGTGACCACCGCGGCCGGCTTTCTGCGTGACGGGGAAGAAGTGAAGGCCGTGGCGGCACCCGCCACTCTGCCCTCGCCCTGAAGGCGGGAGCCGCGCGGATGAAGAATATCTCAGCGTGGGCGATCCGCCACCCCCTGCCCCCGATCGTACTGTTCGTGGTGCTGCTGTTCATGGGCATCGTGTGCTTCGTGCGCCTGCCCGTGACCGCCGACCCCGATATCTCCTTTCCGGGCGTGTTCATCGGCGTCGGCCAGCCCGGCGCGGCGCCGCAGGAGCTGGAAACGCAGGTGATGCAGAAGGTCGAAGGCGCGGTCGCCGGCATCGGCAACATCGACAACATCACTTCCTGGGCGGTCGAAGGCCAGGCGAACATATTCATACAGTTCCAGATCGGCACCCCGATCGACCGCGCGGTCGCCGACGTGCGCGATGCGGTCGCCAAGGTGCGGGTGCTGCTGCCCCAGGGCATCCAGGAACCCACGGTCCAGCGCATCAATGCCGACGGCGGCCCGATGGTCCTCTACGCGGTCAGCTCGAGCTCGCTCACGGAGGAGGAGCTGTCCTGGTTCGTCGACAACACCATCACCAAGCGGCTGCTGCAGGTGACCGGCGTGGCGCAGGTGCAGCGCGGCGGCGGGGTCAACCGCGAGATCCGCGTCGAGCTCGACCCGGCGCGCATGCAGGCGCTCGGCATCACCGCCGCCGAGGTCAACGAGCAGCTGCGCTCGCTGAACCTCGACTCGCCCGGCGGCCGCGCGCAGCTCGGCGGCGGCGAGCAGGCCATCCGGGTGCTCGGCGGCGCGCGCACCGCGGCCGCCCTCGGCGCCAGCCAGATCGCCCTGTCCGGCGGGCGCTTCGCGCGCCTCTCGGATCTGGCGGAGGTGCGCGACGGCGTCGGCGAGGTGCGCACGATCGCGCGCCTCAACGGCCGCCCGGCGACCACCTTTGGAGTGATCAAGGCCAAGGGTTACTCGGACGTCAGCGTCGATGACGGCATGCAGGTGGAGCTCGCCAAAGTTCGCAAAGAGAATCCGCAGGTGAAGCTGACGCAGATCTTCACCAGCGTCGACTACACCAAGGCGACCTACCACTCGGCGCTGAGCGCGCTGCTGGAAGGCTCGGTGCTCGCGGTGCTGGTGGTGTTCCTGTTCCTGCGCGACACGCGCGCCACGCTGATCTCGGCGCTCGCCATCCCGTTGTCGGCGATCCCGACGTTTGCGTTCATGCAGTGGATGGACTTCACGCTGAACTCGATCAGCCTGCTGGCCCTGTCGCTGGTCGCCGGCGTGCTGGTCGACGACGCGATCGTCGAGATCGAGAACATCGTGCGCCACATGCGCATGGGCAAGAGCGGCTTCCAGGCCGCGCTCGAGGCCGCCGACCAGATCGGACTTGCGGTGGTGGCGACCTCGGCGACCATCATTGCGGTGTTCGTGCCGGTGAGCTTCATGGGTGGCCTCACCGGGCAGTACTTCAAGCAGTTCGGCCTCACCGTCGCGGCGGCGGTGTTCTTCTCGCTGCTGGTGGCGCGCCTGATCACCCCGGTCGTCGCCGCCTATACCCTGAAGTCCGACAACGTCGCCCGGCACACCGACGGGCCGATCATGGCCTGGTACCAGCGCCTGCTCGGCTGGTGCGCGGTGCATCGCTGGAAGACCGTGCTGGCAGGCTT
The DNA here is from genome assembly GCA_005878835.1 of Gammaproteobacteria bacterium. Taxonomy (GTDB): domain Bacteria; phylum Pseudomonadota; class Gammaproteobacteria; order Steroidobacterales; family Steroidobacteraceae; genus 13-2-20CM-66-19. Next base: position 50,053 of record VBMV01000064.1, read on the forward strand.
CGGGTTCCTGGCGTTGTCGGCGGTGGGCGTGGCTCTGTGCTCCTTCTCCTTCATACCCGAGGCGGACGTGGGCACCAGCTTCCTGAGCGTCGAGCTGCCCCCGGGCGTGCGCCTCGAGGACACCGCGCGAGTCACCGCGGCCGCCTACCGCATCATCGCCCGCCAGCCGGAAGTGAGGGACATAGTCGAATCGGTCGGCACGAGCGATGAGGGTGTGCGTCAGGCCGAGCTCGACATCGCGCTGCTGCCGGCGAGCGAGCGGCGTGTGACCCAGCGTCAGTTCGAGGACCGCGTCACCCAGGAACTGAAGGTGATTCCGGACGCACAGCTGCACTTCAATCGCAACGGCAACGGCCGCGATGTCAACATCTACATCACCGGCGACGACCCGCAGCTCACCTACAACACGGCCCGCCGGGTGGTCGAGGAGATGAGCAAGCTGTCCTTCGTGCGTGATGCGCGTATCAACAACGACCTGCCGCGTCCGGAGATCCTGGTGCACCCGCATCTGGATCTCGCCTCACAGCTCGGCGTGACGGTCGAGCGCATCAGCGAGACCATCCGCATCGCGACCCTCGGTGACCTGGATCAGAACAGCGCCAAGTTCTCGCTGGCGGATCGGCAGGTGCCGATCCGCGTCAGCCTGCTGGAGGAAAGCCGCAAGAGCCTGACGACGCTGGAGAACCTGCCGGTGCCCACCGCCGGCGGCGGGACCGTACCGCTGAAGGCGGTCGCCGACATCAGCTTCGGCGAGGGTCCCACGCGGGTGCGCCGCTACAACCAGAGCCGCCGCCTGTTCATCGATGCGGACCTCAAGGGCGCCGAGCTCGGGGATGCGATGAAGGCCATCTACAACCTGCCGACGCTCAAGCACCTGCCGCAGGGGGTGCACCTGGTCGAGATCGGCGATGCCAAGTACATGAACGAGCTGATCGCCAATTTCTCCATCGCCATGGCCACCGGCATCCTGATGGTGTTCGCCGTGCTGGTGCTGCTGTTCGCACGGGTGCTGCAGCCGATCACCATCCTGTCCTCGCTGCCGCTGTCGATCGGTGGGGCGGTATTCGCGCTGCTGATCACCGCACACTCGATCTCCCTCGGGGTGATGATCGGGTTCCTGATGCTCATGGGCATCGTCGCCAAGAACTCGATCCTGCTGGTGGACTTCGCCATCGAGGAGATGCGCGCCGGTAAGGATCGGCTCACGGCGATCCTCGAGGCCGGCCACAAGCGCGCGCGCCCGATCGTCATGACGACCGTCGCCATGATTGCCGGCATGCTGCCGGTGGCGGTCGGACTGGGCGGTGACACGGCCTTTCGCCAGCCGATGGCCATCGCGGTCATCGGCGGTCTCATCACCTCCACGGGACTGACGCTGGTCATCGTGCCGGCGGTCTTCACGCTCATCGATGACATCGAGCGCTGGCTCGCGCCGCGCTTCGGCCGGGTGCTCACGGCGCAGCCGCCGCCCGCCGGCACGCAACCGCATCCGGTAAACTAAGACGGAATGCTGACCGAGGTTTCCCCGGGCAACGGCAACGCCTCCATCACCACGCCGCCGTTCGCGCCCGCGCGCCCGGCCTGGTGGGCGCGGTTGCTGGCGCGCATTCCGCTGCGCGCGCTGTACGGCTTTGCCGGCCTCCTCGGCTGGCTCGCGTTTCGGGCGTTCCCGTACCGCCAGCACGTGGTGCGCGAGAACCTGACCCGGGCATTCCCCGACTTCGACGAGACGCGCCTGCGCTCGGTGATGCGCGGCTACTACCTCGGCTTCGCGCAGATGCTGGTGGAGGTCCTCAAGTCGGTGACGCTGCCGGCGGAGGAGATCCGCCGGCGCGTGCGCATCGTGAATCTCGATGCGCCCCGCGCCCTCCTCGCGCAGGGCCAGTCGGTGCTGCTGGTGGCGGCTCATCAGTGCAACTGGGAATGGATGCTGCTCGCGCTGTCCCTCGAGCTCGGGTATCCGCTCGATGCCGCCTACAAGCCGCTGGTGGACAGCTGGGCGGAGCGCGAGATGATGAAGGTGAGAACGCGTTTCGGCAGCCGCCTGGTGCCGGCCAAGGACCTGCTGGCGGACATCATCAAGCGCCA
>VBMV01000065.1 GCA_005878835.1 Gammaproteobacteria bacterium
AGCAGGCTCGTCAGGTTGATGAAGTGCAGACCCGAGGGGTCGCGCACGCCGGCGGTGGCAAGATCGAAGGTGCGCTCGATGGAGCCGCTCGCGGGCAGCCCGAGGCCGGCGTACAGCGGGTTGGCGCCGCTGGCATACAGGGGGTCGGACTGGTTGGTGATGCCGTGCAGCGGCAGGTCGACCGCCACCACCACGAAGCCGGCATCCGCAAAGGAATCCGCCACGCCGAACATGTCCTCGCGGTTGCGGGTGATGCCGTGCTGGAAGATCACCAGCGGCCAGCCGGCGGTCGGACTCACCGCGCCGAACGCGGACGCGGCGTTCGGCACGCTGACCAGCACCGGGATCTGCAGGGTCGCGGTCGGCACCGGCAGCGGGTTGAAGCGCGTGACGAAGGTGCTGGTGGCATCCAGAGGGAACGGCGGCGCGTGCCAGTACTCGGTGAGCGGCGCGGCCTTGCTCAGGTAATACGGGACGTTGAGCACGCCCACGTAGAGATCGGCATGGCCGGGCAGACCCAGCCCCAGGGCGGCCGTCGTGAACCCCGGGGGATGCTGCACGCTGATGGTGTGCGCGGTGGCGGTGGCGGAGATCAGCGCCAGCGTATCGACCGTCGACTCAGTCGTGAAGCTGAAGGACAGCACGATGTTGGCGGGATTGAGGTGCAGCGCCTGCGCGATCTGCAGCTGCGCGCCGGTCAGCAGGCAGATGCTGTGCAGCGTCGCGTCGCTGATCGCGCCGCAGGTCGGCAGCGCCGCCTTGATGCTGGCGTAGTCGGTGTCGGGCACCGCGGGGTTGCCGGACGCATCGGTAATGCCATTCATCAGGAACACGAGGTAGCCGGTGCCGGTGGCGCAGTTCGGCCCCAGAAACATGCCGCCGCTGAGGCAGGTGCTAGGCAGCAGCGGATGCAACGGCTTGATCTCCAGAATCGTGGCCCCGACCCCCACCTCCTGCCCGAGTCCGGCGGAGAAGTCCGTGCCGAGCGTGAGCGGGGCTCCGAGAACTCCGGTGGTGGCCTTGGTCAGGTTGTCGGTGGTGACCGGGACGATGATGATCGAGGCGGCCGTGAAGGAGGCGGGATTCAGCGCGCCGCCGAAACGCTCGCGGATCACGGCGGTGGTGGAGAAGCCGTCGAGGGCGTTCACCGCGGCCTGGTTGGGCATGAGCGCATTGGCCGGCTGGATATTCAGCGTGCCATCCGTCGAGCCGGCGAAATACAGGTCGGTCGGATAGGGCAGGATCCCGGCCGCCGGGTGAAACAGCGCCGTGTTGCTGGAGGGCTGCGTGACCGGCGTCGAGCCTCCCGGGTTGCCGTTGAAGCCGGTGAGGCTCTCCGTGCCGACGCTACCGTAACCGCCGCTCGAACAACCGCCCGCGAGCAGCGCAACCCAGACCATGCCGGCGGCGATGAGTTTTTTCATGTCCCTCCCGCCGGTGCTGTTTGAGCGTGGACGAGGCGAGCTAGGGTACGCTTGCGGCAAGAACAGTGGCAAGGTGCGGCCATGTCCGCTGGCAAGTCAGGCAGCCGCGCAGCCGTCGCGGTGAAGCGCGCCGGCCGGGCGCGCGTTGTGCGCATCATCGGGGGAACGTGGCGTGGCAGAAAGGTGCGCTTCCCGGTCTTCAACTGGCTGGGGACGCGCACGCCCGGAGCGCGTGCGCTCGACCTGTTCGCCGGCAGCGGGGCGCTCGGGCTCGAGGCGCTGTCGCGCGGCGCATCCCATGTGACCTTCGTCGAGCAGGATGAGGCGGCCGTGCGCGAGCTGCGCGCGCGGCTCGCCGAATGGCAGGCGGGCGATGCGCGCGTGGTGCGCGCGGACGCCCTGCGCTACCTCGCCGGCGAGGCGCGGCCCTTCGACCTGGTGTTCCTGGATCCGCCGTTCGCCTCCGAGCTGCTGGGCGAGGCGGCGCGGCTGCTCGAGGAGCGCCACTGGCTCAAGCCCGGGGCGCTGATTTATGTGGAGTGCGCGGCCCGCGCCGGCCTGCCACTGCTGCCCGCGCCGTGGCGCGCGCTCAGGGCGAAGCAGGCCGGCGAGGTCGGTTATCATCTGTTTGCGCACACTGCGCCTGTGGCAGCCGACACCGTATGAAACGCAACGCCGTCTATCCGGGCACCTTCGATCCCATCACCAACGGCCACCACGACCTGGTGCGGCGCGCGGCCGGCATTTTCGACCACGTGATCGTCGCGATCGCGGCCAACACCCACAAGACACCGATGTTCCCGCTGGAGAAGCGCGTCGAGCTGGCGCGCGGCGTGCTGAGCGACCTCACGAACGTGGAGGTGCTGGGCTACTCGGGACTCACGGTCGATTTTGCGCGCCAGCACCACGGCACGGTGATCGTGCGCGGCTTGCGGGCGGTGTCGGATTTCGAGTTCGAGTTTCAGCTCGCCAACATGTCGCGTGCCCTCGACCGCAACTTCGAGACCGTGTTCCTGACGCCGCAGGAACACTTCACCTTCATCTCCTCGACCCTGGTGCGCGAGATCGCGGTGCTGGGCGGGGACGTGAGTCAGTTCGTCCATCCGATCGTGGAGGCCGAGCTGAAGAAACAGCGGCGCCCTTGAGGAGCGCAGCCACGCTCGCCTGCGCGGATCGCGCCCCGCGCCACCAGCTCGAGGGTGCCTGGGTGCCGATCGCGGCCAGCGTCGCCGGCAGCCGCCTGGCGGTGGGTGAACTGCGGGTGCGGTATCTGCTGCTCGAGGCGGGTGGCTACAGCATCATCGATCGCAGCAACCACGTGGTCGACGGCGGCCGCTATCTGGTGAACGAGGAGCTGAGCCCTGCGACCATGGACATCGTCGGGGGCAGCGGACCGCACGCCGGGCGCACGATGCGCGCGATCTACGAGTTGCGCGGCGATGAGCTCACCGTGTGCTATGACCTGGAAGGCGGGGAACGCCCGGCTAACCTGCAGCCGCAGCAGGATCGGCTGCTGCTGCGCATCACCTACAGCCGCGCCGCTATTCTGTTTTCCCAGCTTTCCTGAGCCGGCCGCGTGCCGCGGAGCGTGGAGTGCGCGCGCCTGCAGGCGAGGCGCGACGTGCTCGCACCTTCCGTGCGCGCACCGCCGCCCGCCCGCGCGGCTTGCCGCGCCCAGGTCCGGCCGCCCCGCGGCGCGCCGCGCGGCGCAGCCTCTTCACGCGCGGCAGGCGGATGCGCTCCGCTGGCGATGGCAGGGTGCCGGCGCGCTTCAGTTCCAGCGCCCGCCACAGATACCAGGCGGCGGTGGTCCTGAACGGCTTCCAGCGCTCGCCCCAGGCGGCGAGCGCCCTGGGGTGCGGCATGCGGCCGAGGCCATACGCGGCGCGAAACCCGGCGCGCACCCCGAAGTCATCGACCGGCAGCACATCCGGGCGCCCGAGCTGGAACATCAGCAGCATTTCCACCGTCCAGCGGCCGATGCCGCGCACCTGCGTGAGACGCGCAATGATCTGCTCGTCGGACAGCTGCATGAGCGCGGCTCCATCGGGGACCACCGCGGCGAGGGTCTTCGCGGCGAGATCCTTGAGGGCGGCGACCTTGGCGAAGGAGAAGCCGGCGGCGCGCAGCCTCTCCACCGGGGCCTCCAGCACCTGATGCGGTGTTGGAAACGTGCCCTGCCCGCAGGAGTCGACGAGGCGCTTCAGGATGGTGTTGGCGGCGGTGCCGTTCAGCTGCTGGTGAGCGATCGCCTGGGCGAGCACCTGGAAGGGGTGGCAGTCCTCGGGCGCGGCGAGCTTGCACGGCCCCACGGCGCGGATCAGGCCCCCGAGCACCGCATCCGCCCTGGACAGGTGCGCGAGAGTCTCCTGGCTCATGCGGCTCACTTCTGGCACGACGGACAATAGTACGTGGAGCGCTGCCCCTGAGACACCGCCCGCACCGGGGTGCCGCAGCGGCGGCAGGGCCTGCCCCGGCGCTCATACACATACAGGCGCTGGCGGAAGTAGCCCGGCGCGCCATCCGCGCCCAGGTAGTCGCGCAGCGTCGTGCCGCCGGCGCGGATCGCCTGCGCCAGCACCGCGCGCACCCCGCGCACCAGCCGCGCGGCCTCCGCGCGCGTCAGGGTTTTCGCCCGGCGCTGCGGCCTGATGCGCGCGCGGAACAGGGCCTCGCTCGCGTAGATATTGCCCACGCCGACCACCAGGCGGCTGTTCATGAGCAGCTGCTTGATGGCCACGCGGCGCCGCCGGGTCGTGCGCCACAGGTAGTTCGCATCGAAGGCGGCCGTGAGCGGCTCGGGCGCGAGAGCGGCCAGCAGCGGGTGCCGCCGCGGGTCCTCGCAGGTGTAGAGCAGGCTGCCGAAACGGCGCGGGTCGTTGAAGCGCAGCGCGAGCCCCGAATCGAGCACCAGGTCGAAATGGTCGTGACTCACCCGCGGCGCCTGCGCAGGCACGACGCGCAGATTGCCGGACATCCCCAGGTGCAAGAGCAGGGTGCCGGACTCGAGCTCGAGCAGCAGGTACTTGGCGCGCCGGCCGGTGCGCACGATGCGCTGGCCGGCCACCTTGGCAGGCAGGTCGCGCGGCACCGGCCAGCGCAGCCGCGGCTCGTAGACCTCGAGCGCGACGATGCGGCGCCGCAGCGCGTAGGGCCTCAGGCCCCGGCGCGTCGTTTCGACTTCAGGCAGCTCGGGCAAGCGCTGGGTGAGCGCACCGTTACTTGATCTTCGACTCTTTGTAGGCGACGTGCTTGCGCGCCACGGGGTCGAACTTGCGCACTTCCAGCTTGTCCGGGTGCAGGCGCTTGTTCTTGGTCGTCACGTAGAAGTGGCCGGTTCCGGCCGAGGACAGCAGCTTGATCTTCTCGCGCATGGTGGCTCCTATGCCGCCTAGAGCCTGTGGCCCTGGGCGCGCAGCTCGGCGAGGACCTTGTCGATGCCGCGCTTCTCGACGGTGCGCATGCCGCTGGTGGTCAGCCGCAGGCTCACCCAGCGCTTCTCCGTCTCGACCCAGAAGCGCTGCGTGTGCAGGTTGGGCAGAAACCTCCGGCGCTTCTTGTTGTTGGCGTGGGAGACTCGGTTCCCCACCCCCGGCTTCTTGCCGGTGACCTCGCAAACGCGGGACATACGCTTACCTTGAGGGATTTCAGTGGCTTGGAATCGAGGAGCGGACCCTCGTTTCCCGGGCCGGGCTTTATACCAGCCCGGAGGCGCGATCACAAGCCAAGCCGGTTTGCAGGTGGGGCATGAGCAGCGTACGCTCGCGCGCGCCCGAGGCCGGCCGGAGCTGCTCCCCCGGCTCGCGGTACAACACCAACAACCGCAATCCAATTACCTTTGGGAGAACTACATGAAGCTCATGAGGCGAGTTTTCTGCGTCGCCGGCGCTCTACTGTCCCTCACCGGTGTGGCCACCACCGCCCTCGCCGACGGCCGCGACTACAACGACGGCCCGGTCATCAATGTCGCGGCGATCCGTACCGTCGACGGGCATTTCGACGATTACATGCACTGGCTCGCGACGGGCTTCAAAAAGGAATCGGAGGCCTCGAAGGCCGCCGGACTCATCCTCAGTTACCGCGTGATGGTGGTCGAGGCGCGGGGCCCGAACGACCCGGATATCTATCTGGTCACCGAATACAAGAACTGGGCTGCTCTCGATCACCTCGGCGGCAAGCTCGATGCGGTCGCAGCCAAGGTCCAGGGGTCGGTCGATAAAGCCAATCAGGCCCAGGCGGATCGCGCCAAGATCCGCACCGTGCTCGGCTCGCAGACGATGCAGGAGGCGCTGCTGAAGTAACAGGCGGGCACGCCGGCGGTGGCGCATGACGGCCGCCCGCCGGCCTTGCCCGGCGGCATGCTCGTGAGTCCGCGAATCGTCCTACTGCGGGTGATACTTCCGGTACGCGGGAAGGTCCTTGAACAGGTCGCTGCGAGCCTGTGCCTCACCCGTCAGATGAGCCCGTGCTCGGAGAAGGAAAAGCACAGTCCGTCGCCGATGATGAAGTGATCGAGCACGCGGATGTCCACCAGGCCGAGGGCCTCCTTGAGCCGCCGCGTGATGAGCTCGTCCGCCTGGCTCGGCTCGAGCACTCCGGAGGGGTGGTTATGCGCGAAGATGACCGCCGCCGCATTGTGCACCAGCGTCTGGCGCAGCACCTCCCGGGGATGCACTCCGGCGCGGTCGATGGTGCCGCGAAACAACTCCTCGAAGGCGATGAGCCGGTGGCGGTTGTCGAGGTACAGGCAGCAGAAGACTTCGTACGGCCGGTCACGCAGCTGGGCCAGGAGGAAGGTGCGCGTCGCTTCGGGGGCCGCGAGCGTCGGTCCGATGCGCAGCGCCTCGCGAAAATGCCGCCGCGCCAGCTCCACCGCCGCCTTGAGGATCGCGTAGCGCGCCGGCCCGATGCCCGCCTGGGCGAGGCAGCGCTGCGCTTCCGCGTTCAAGAGCTCGCGCAACGAGCCAAAGTCCGCGATCAGGCTGCGCGCCAGCTCGACCGCGCTGCGCCCCGGGGTTCCGGAGCCAAGCAGCAGCGCGACGAGCTCGGCATCCGAGAGCGCGTGCGCGCCGCGCTCGAGCAGCTTCTCCCTCGGCCGCTCCCGGCCGGGCCAGTGCCGGATGCTCATTACCTTCAGTTCTAACGACCGTGGGCCGCCAGTCTAAGGAGCCGCCGCCACGGGGCGGGAGGGGGAGAAAGCGCCCGAAGTGGCGCAATTGCCCACTATTCGCGCGCTGGTGTGCGCGTTCCGGCAGGCGCGGTGCGATAATTGCCTCCGCGGCGAAGCGGATTTCCCATGCAAGGCAAACGCATTCTTCTTGGCGTCACCGGCGGCATCGCCGCCTACAAGAGTCCGGACCTCGTGCGGCGCCTGCGCGAGCGCGGCGCGGAAGTGCAGGTGGTGATGACCGCCGGGGCGCGCGAGTTCGTGACGCCGACCACCTTCCAGGCGGTCTCCGGGCGTACGGTACGCAGCGACCTGTGGGATGCGGCCGCGGAGGCCGCCATGGGCCACATCGAGCTCGCGCGCTGGGCGCACGCGGTGCTGATCGCGCCCGCGAGCGCGGATTTTCTCGCCCGCCTCGCCACGGGGCAGGCGGATGACCTGCTGGCGACGCTGTGTCTCGCGACCGAGGCGCCGATCGCGGTGGCGCCGGCCATGAACCACATCATGTGGGCCAATGCCGCCACGCGCGCCAACATCGGCACGCTCACACAGCGCGGCGTGCAGGTCTTCGGGCCGGCGGAAGGCGATCAGGCGTGCGGCGAGATCGGCGAGGGCCGCATGCTCGAGCCGCTCGAGCTCGCCGAGCGTGTGGGCGCGCTGTTCTCCGGCAGCGGTGCGCTCGCCGGCAGGCGCGTACTCATCACCGCCGGCCCCACGCGCGAGCGCATCGACCCGGTGCGTTTCATCAGCAACCGCAGCTCCGGCAAGATGGGCTTCGCGGTCGCGCAGGCGGCGCACGAGGCGGGCGCTGCGGTGGTGCTGGTCGCGGGGCCCGTGAGCCTGCCGACACCCGCCGGCGTGAGGCGCGTGGATGTCGAGAGCGCCGCCGACATGCTGGCCGCGGTGCTCGGCGAGCTGCCCGGAACCGACGTCTTCATCTCCACCGCCGCGGTCGCGGACTACCGCCCGACGCGCGCCGCCGAGCACAAGATCAAGAAGACCGGCGAAACCATGGAGCTGGCGATGCAGCGCACCACGGACGTGCTCGCCACCGTGGCGACCCGGGCCGACCGGCCGTTCGTGGTGGGGTTCGCCGCCGAGACCGAAGCGGTGGAGCAGAACGCGCGCACCAAGCTCATGAAGAAGAATCTGGACATGATCGCGGCCAACGAAGTCGGCCACGACAAGGCCTTCGACTGCGAGGACAACCAGCTGATCGTGTTGTCCCGCAACGGGCGTCACGAGCTCGGCCGGGCCGGCAAGCTCACGCTCGCCCGTGGGCTCGTCAGCCTGATCGCCGAAGATCTCGCGGCGCGCGCCGGCGCCCGCACGCGCGGCACGGCGCGCGCTTGAGCACCCGCTCCGCCGCACCCCGCGCGCTCAAGGTGCGCATCCTGGATGCGCGCATGGGCACGGAATTCCCGCTCCCGGCCTACGCCACCGGGGGTTCCGCGGGCCTCGATCTGCGCGCCTGCCTCGCCGCCCCCCTGGTGCTCGAGGCCGGCCGGGCCGAGCTGATCCCCACCGGGATCGCCATCCACGTGGACGATCCGGCACTCGCCGCTCTCATCCTGCCGCGATCGGGACTGGGTCATAAGCACGGCATCGTGCTCGGCAACCTGGTGGGCCTGATCGACTCGGACTACCAGGGGCAGCTGATGGTGTCGTGTTGGAACCGCGGCGCGCAGCCGTTCACCATCCGGCCCGGCGAGCGCATTGCGCAACTGGTCGTGGTGCCGGTGGTGCAGGTGGAGCTGGAGGTCGTGGCGGACTTCGCTGCGTCGGCGCGCGGGGCGGGCGGCTTCGGTCACTCCGGGCAGCGCTGAAAGCGATCGAGGTTCAAGGTCAACGGCGGGCGCAGGGCGACGTTTTCGGGCAGGGCAGGGAGGCTCCCATGACGAACGCCCGCAGGGCAGGGTACGCAGTTGTCGGAATCCTCATGGGCGCGGCGTGTGGCTCGGCGCACGCCGCCGACCCCCTGGGGTTCTACGTGGGCGCGGGCATCGGACACTCGCAGGTGCGCAACGAGGTGCAATTCGTCGGAGCTTCCGGCGCGCCGATCCTCGGATCTCTTGGCCTCTCCGGGGGCGCGACCGGCTGGAAGGCCATCCTGGGCATGCGACCCTTGTCGGTCATCGGCGCCGAAGCGGAGTACCTCGACTTCGGCAGCGCCTCAGGCTCGGCCAGCATCCCCGCGACGGTGACGACGGGGGGACTCAACGCGACGGGACACTCCCAGCCGAAGGCGCCGGCGATCTTTGCGATGGGCTACCTGCCGATTCCGCTGCCCTATCTGGATATTTTCGCCAAGGCGGGCGTGGCCGAACTGAAATCCAGCGTCAATGCCAGTGCGCAGGCGACCTGCCCGACCAACCTGCCTTGCATTCCGATCCTCATTCCGCCGTACTCCGCCAGCAGCAGCAGCACGCGTTTCGCGTACGGTGCCGGGTTGCAGGTGAAGCTCGCGTCGCTGGCGTTGCGAGCCGAGTACGAGCGCATCCACTCGAGCAGCGGCGACCCGGATCTGCTGTCGCTCGCCCTCACCTGGAGCCCGTTGTAGGAGCGCCCGCCGGACCCTATTGCGAGTGGATGGTGTGCAGCGCCCGGTAACGCTCGATGTCGGCCTGGAACTGCGCGCGCAGGGTCGTTTCTTCCTGGGTCTTGACGGCGAGCTCCTGGTCCTGGGCGTGCAGCTCATTGACGGTGCGCACCAGATTCTCCGCCAGATCATCCGGCATGCGCCGCGCGTCGGGGCGTGCGCTGTAGGGCTGGAAGCTCAGCGCCCGCGTCTGCAGGGTGGCGAGGCGCGTGCGCAGACTCTCCGTGTACTGCTCGGCCGCGGCGCGCTGACCTCTGAGCTGATCCAGCCGCAAGTCCCGCAACGCCTCGATATCCTTGATCGAAGTGTAGGTGGTGATCAGGAAGGCGTCATGCTGGCGCTGCTTCATCTGCGCCTCGCGCGCGCGCGCCTCCGCAGTGGCCTGCTCCGGAGACTTCTGCGCCTCCAGGCGTCCGACCTCCACGCCCTGACTGTTGAGGACGGCACGTTCCTTGGAGGCGTACTGCGGCGGAATGTGGTCACCGTAGTGCACCACGCCCTGCTCATCGACCCAGCGGTAGGCGACGCCTTGCTTGGATGAGGAGTGGCTCGGAGCGGCGGCGGCGCACGCGCCGGCACACGCGAGCGCCGTAGCGGCGAGCAGCCAGCGGGAGCGGGGGCGCGGGGCGCGGGAGGACATGCGGGTATATTCCCGCGCCGGATGCGCGGCTGGCAAGTCACGCGGCGCCGTAGCGCTGCTGATAGGCACGCAGGGCTGTGAGCTGCTCGGCAGAAACGCGCGCGCGTCCGTCCGGCGGCCCCGACAGGGCCTCGATCAGCTCGGTGAGTGTGACGATGCTCACACACTGAAGGCCCTGCTGCTGCTCCAGCTCCTGCACGGCGCTCGCGGCGCCCCGCCCGCGTTCCTGGCGGTCGAGCGCCAGCGCCACGCCTGCCGGCTGCGCGCCCGCGGTGCGAATGATCTCGAGCGATTCGCGCACCGCCGTGCCCGCCGTAATCACATCGTCCACCACCAGCACGCGCCCCTCGAGCGGCGCCCCGACGACGTTACCGCCCTCGCCGTGGTCCTTGGCTTCCTTGCGGTTGAAGGCGCAGGGGACGCGGCGGCCGTGCTCGCCGGACAGCGCCATCACCGTCGCAACCGCCAGCGCAATACCCTTGTAGGCCGGGCCGAAGATCATGTCGAAGCGGATCCCGGAGTGGACGATGGCCGCGGCATAACACTTCCCGAGTGTCGCGAGCGCCTCGCCGTCGCTGAACAGGCCGGCGTTGAAGAAGTACGGGCTCTCGCGCCCGGACTTGAGCGCGAAGTTCCCGAAGCGCAGCGCATCGCGCTTCAGAGCCAGGTCGATGAACGTGAGCTGGTATTGCCGCATGGCCTATGATTGCCTGATGCGAGTCATCACCGTCAATGTCTGCGGAATCCGCTCCGCCGCGGCGAAGGGCCTGTTCCGCTGGCTGCGCCGCCAGGACGCGGACTTCGTCTGCCTGCAGGAGACCCGCAGCCAGGAGCCGCAGCTGGCAGGCCATGCCGTGACGCTGCCCGGCTATCACAGCTTCTTCTGCGACGCCGAGCGCAAGGGTTACGCCGGTGTCGCGCTCTACACGCGCCACACCCCGCGGCGCGTGGTGCGCGGCTTCGGCGTCGCCGAGTTCGACCGCGAAGGACGCTACCTGGAAGCGCAGTTCGGAGACCTCTCGGTGGTATCGCTCTACCTGCCCTCGGGGTCCGCCGGCCCGCAGCGGCAGGCCGCGAAATTCCGCTTTCTCGAGGCCTTCACGCCGCACCTCGCACGTCTGCGCCGGCGGCGCCGCCACTACATCCTGGGCGGCGACTGGAACATCGCGCATCGCGCCATCGATCTGAAGAACTGGAGGTCGAACCAGAAGAACTCCGGGTTCCTGCCCGAGGAGCGCGCCTGGATGGACCATTTGTTCAGCCGGGGCGGGTACGTGGACGCGTTCCGCGAGGTGCGCCCCGAGCCGGAGCTGTATACCTGGTGGTCGAACCGCGGGCGGGCGCGCGCCAACAACGTCGGCTGGCGCATCGACTACCAGGTGGTGAGCGGCTCGCTCGCCGGCAAGGCGCGCGCCGCCTCGATATACAAGGAGCGGCGCTTCTCGGATCACGCGCCGCTCATCATGGACTACGCTCTGTGAGCGCGCCGCGCGCCAGGCCGCGGCTGCGCGAGGTGCTCGCGAGCCCCAAGATGCTCGCGATCCTGTTCCTCGGGGCCGCGTCCGGCTTTCCCAACCAGATCACCGAGAGCGCGCTGCAGGCCTGGCTGAAGGACGCCGGAGCCACCAACGTCACCATCGGGGTGATGTCGTACGTGGCGCTGCCGTATCTGTTGAAATTCCTGTGGGCGCCGTTCATCGATCGCTACCCGCTGCCGCTGCTCGGGCGCCGCCGCGGCTGGATAGTGGCGATGCAGGCCGCGCTCGGGGCCACCATCGCGCTGTTTGCGCTGCAGAACCCCGCGCTGGCGCTGGCGCCGATCACCGCCTGCGCCGTGGCGATCGTATTCTTCTCGGCGACCCAGGACATCGCCTTTGATGCGTACCGCACCGACGTGTCGCTGCCGAGCGAGCGCGGACTCGCCGCGGCCGCCACCAACCTCGGCTACCGCTCGGCCGCCTGGTTCGCCTCGGCCGGCGCGCTCATCATCGCCGATCACTTCGGCTGGCGGCTTGCGTTCCTGGTTCTCGCCGCCCTCATGCTGGCATTCGGCGTGGCGACGGCGCTGGCTCCTGAGCCCCCCTATCCTCATCAGCCCCGCTCGCTGCGCGAATCGGTGGTGATGCCGCTCGAGGAACTGCTGGGCACCCCGAGCGCGGCGACGCTGATCGGGGTGGTGCTGCTGTTCAAGGTGGGCGATGCCTTTGCCAACAAGCTGTTCACGCCGTTCATGATGGACGTCGGGTTCTCGAAGACCGAAATCGGGCTCATCGTGAAAGCACTGTTCACGGCCAGCACGCTCGTCGGCTCGGTGCTGGGCGGCATTCTCATGGTGAAGCTCGGGCTGCTGCGCTCGATGCTCGCCTTCGGCGTGCTGCAGGCGCTCACCAACCTGCTGTACTGCGCGCTGGCGCTCGCCGGCAAGAGTTATCCCATCATGGTCGGCGCAGTGGTCATCGAGCACGTTGCCGGCGCCATGGGCGGCATTGCACTGGTCGCCCTCATCATGGCGCTGTGCGATGTGCGCTACAGCGCATTTCAGTACGCGCTGCTGTCGGCACTCGCACTGCTGCCGCGCTACAGTCTTGGGTACCCGGCCGGCTGGATTGCCGACCACGGCGGCTGGTATGTCTACTACGTGATGAGTTTCGTGCTCGCCCTGCCGGGCCTGGCGATGGTGTATCTGACGCGGCGCAAGATCGATGCGCTCGACCGGCTGCGCTCGGAGGAGGGGTCGTGAGCACGGGGGATCGCATGCAGGGTGCACAGGCATTCGACCTGGCGAGGGTCGTGTGCCGTCTCACGGAGCTCGAGCGCCAGGGCGCACGTGCCTTCGTCATCGGCGCCGGCGACTGGCCGCTCAGGGGCTTTGTGGTGCGGGTGGGGGATGCGGTGCGCGGCTACGTGAACCGCTGTCCCCACGCCGGCCATCCGCTGAATCTGCTGCCGGACCGGTTCCTCACCTGCGACGGCGCGCTCATCCTGTGCTCCTCGCACGGCGCGCTGTTCGAGAAGAGTAGCGGCTATTGCGTGGCAGGCCCGTGCGCCGGGCGCGCGCTCACCCCCGTGGCGCTCGAGATCAGACACGGATACGTCCTGCTGGCCGACAGCGTGGACGCGGGCGCTCTGGCGCAGGCGGCCTGTTAGCGGTGCGGGTGGCGTTGCGGGCGGCGGATCACTCGAACAGATCGATGCCGTCGAGCGAGCCCGCGCGCAGGTCCCGGTCCTCCGCCAGCGAGTCCGAGCCCGAGCCGCGGCCCTCGTCCGTGGCCTCGACATCGACCGAGCCGCTCCAGTCCTCGGGAGCTTCGGCGGCTTCGAGCGCGCCGTCCTCCCACTGCGCCTCCCAGTCCTCAATGTCCATTTCCTCGACCGTGCCGTCGAAATACTGGATCTCGATCGTGCCGTCGTCATCGTCGAGGGCCACCACCTCGAACAACGCGCCGCCGCTTGAGCGATACCAATCGCCGATAGCCGGTTGAGGAGTCGCCATCGCTGCCCACCTCCCGCGAAGACATTCCTTGGTACTGCGGATTCGCAGTGCGCTCTACAATCCATGTTGCGCTTCGTTCTTGACGCTTTCAAGAACTATCGGGGGATTTCGCCGCGGGCCTGCCCGTGACGCGTGCCATCAATGCTCGAGCAGCCACTCAAGTTCTTCGTCGTATTCTTCGTGGTGGTCGAACCGGTATCGCTCATTCCGCTGTTCACCGGGCTCACCGTCGGCGCCACCAGACAGTACAAGCGCCGCATGGCGCTGAGAGCCGTCAGCGTGTCCGCCATGATCCTGCTGCTGTTCGCGCTCGGCGGGGCGGCGTTCCTCACGCTCATGGGCATCAGCCTCGAGGCGTTCCGCATATTCGGCGGCCTGCTGTTGTTTCTGCTCGCGCTGGAGATGGTGTTTGCGCGCGAGTCCGGCGCGCGCACCTCCAGCAGCGAGGCGGCCGAGAGCCGGCGGCGCGCGGACATCTCGGTCTTTCCGCTGGCGTTTCCGTTCATCGCAGGCCCCGGCGCGCTCGCCACCATTCTGCTGTGGTTCGGGCCGCTGCACCTTGCCGGCCAGGCGGCGCTCTTCGGCGCACTGCTGGCGGCGGTCGCGGTGGTGCTCGCGATCGCACTGGCGCTGATGCTGCTGGCCGATCCGCTGATGCGCGTGATCGGCGTGACCGGCGCCAATGTTGCCGGCCGGCTCCTGGGGGTGGTCCTGGGCGCGCTCGCCGTGCAGTTCGTGCTCGACGGACTGCGCCAGGCGTTCGGCGTCGGCTGAAGGGTGTCGTCGTCTCAGATTCGCCGGAAGGCGAGGTCCCAGACTTCGTGGCCCAGACGCTCGCCGCGGCGCTCGAAGCGCGTGGGAACGCGTTCCGCCGGCCGCGGCGCGAAGGCGCCGGCGGGCGCGAGATTCTCGAGCTCCGGCGTTGCCATCAGAGTCGAGAGCATCTCGAGTGCGTACGGCTGCCAGTCGGTGGCGAGGCGCAACACGCCGCCGTGCACGAGGCGGCTCACCGCCAGGTCGACGAACGGGCGCTGGATCAGACGCCGCTTGTGGTGGCGCTTCTTGGGCCAGGGATCCGGAAACAGCACCAGGATCTCGTGCACGCAGTGCGGGGCGATCTGCCGCTCGAACACCTCGACCGCGTCGTGACAGATCACGCGCACGTTCGTGAGCCGCTGCTCCTCGAGCCCGAGGAGCAGCCGGCCGACGCCCGGCCGATGGACCTCGACGCCCAGAAAATCCCGCCCGGGATGCGCGCAGGCGAGCGAGAGCAGGTTCTCACCGTTGCCGAAGCCGATCTCGATGGTGCACGGTGCATCGCGCCCGAACAGCGCTTCGGTGTCGAGCACCTGCGTCCCGAACGCGACGCCGTATTTCGGCCACAGGCAGCTCAGCGCGCGCTCCTGCGCCGCCGTGATGCGGCCGCCGCGGGTCACGAAGGAGCGGATGGAGCGTGGGTGTTCGGCTGCAGTCATGTCTTCACTGGATCCTACAGCGCGGTGACGGGCGCGCACCGGCGCGATCATGGTATAAGCCCGCGCGGTGCGGGAGCGGCCCGCTGACAAGGGGGAGTCGCGCAATGTGGAAGTGGCGGTCGGCGGGCATCATTGCCCTGGCGAGTGTGTGCGGCGCGGGCCTCGCGCAGGAGCGCCCGCGAGCCGAGGAACCATCCCATGCGATCGAGCAGGGCGCCCGTGCGGGTGAGCAACCCGGCCCCGCGGCGGGTCTTACCTCGCAGCTGTGCAGGATCGACATCAAGGGCGACAAGAAGGACCAGTGGATGCGGCTGCCGAAGGCGGAGAGCTCGGTCACGCAGCATCGCCTGAACGCCGGCGGCAAGTCATTCGACTACACCGCCACCGCCGGCACGCTGATCATCCGCGACGACGAGGACAAGCCGACCGCCAGCATGGGCTATATCGCTTACACGCGGCACGACCTCAAGGGCGCGCGGCCGCTGATGTTCGCGTTCAACGGCGGACCGGGATCCTCCTCGCTGTGGCTGCACATGGGCGTGTTGGGACCCAAGCGCGTCGTGGTGTCCGATCCGGGTCCGACGCCGGCGGGCCCGTATCGCACCGTGGACAACGAGTTCGGCGTGCTCGACAAGAGCGACCTGGTGATGATCGATCCGGTCGGCACCGGAGTGAGCCACGCGGTCTGCGATCACCGGGACGACGAGTTCTGGGCGGTCGATCCGGACATCGATTCCGTCAGCCGCTTCATCGCGCAGTACGTGAGCGACAACAATCGCTGGACTTCGCCGAAGTACCTGCTGGGCGAGAGTTACGGCACCACGCGCGGGGCGGCCATCGTCAACTACCTGCGCGCCCGGCGCTCGTTCGCCTTCAACGGCCTGATACTCGTGTCCGTCGCCACCGACATCGAGGCGATATTCGCCGAGCTGCCCGGGAACGACCGGCCCTACGCCGTATACCTGCCGGGGTACGCGGCCGTGGCCTGGTATCACCACATGCTGCCCAACCAGCCCACCGCGCTCGAGCCGTTCCTCACCGAAGTGCGCGCCTACGCCATGGGCCCCTTCACCGCAGCGCTCCTCAAGGGCGATGCGCTCGGCGATGCCGACCGCGAGGCCGTGGCGCAGAAGATGCACGAGTACACCGGGTTGTCGGTCGAGTATCTGAAGGCCGCCAACCTGCGCGTGTCGGAGATTGCGTTCGCGCACGAGCTCCTGAAGGCGCAGCGCAAGACCCTCGGCCGCCTCGACGGGCGCTTCGTCGGACCGACCATGGACCCGCTGGAGAAGTACACCGACTATGACCCGCAGTCATCCGCCATCAGCGCCGCCTTTGCGGCGGCGTTCCTCGACTACTACCACGGGGAGCTCAGGTTCGGGCAGGGCAGCACCTACCGCACCACCAATTTCGGCGTCGGCGAGCACTGGAAGTGGGTGCACAAGACCGAGCACGGCGAGCAGCCCATGGTCAATTCAGGTGTCGACCTCGCGGAAGCGCTGGTGAAGGATGCCAACCTGCGAGTGCTGGTGCTGAACGGCTATTACGATCTCGCCACCCCGTTCTCGGCGACCGAGTACGTCATGGCGCACCTGGGCCTGCCGCCCGGCCTCGGCGCGCGCATCGACATGAAGTACTACGAGGCCGGCCACATGATGTACGTGCATCCGCCCTCGATGGCCAAGATGAAGCGCGACCTGGATGCGTTCATCGACGCGACCGCCGCGCCGCACTGATCGGCAGCGCCATCCGGGCGCCTTGCGCGCACCCTCATGCTCTCCTCCAATGCGATCTGCGCGGTCACCCTCGCGTTCATCGTGGGAATGGTGTGGCTGCGCACGCGCATGCACTACCGGCGCGGGCGAGAGCGGATCGCGCTCACCCGCGCTGGCCGCATCTACTTCGCTGTGCTGGCGGGTGTGCTGGTGTTGGGTTGGCTCGCAGCCCCGGCGGCCGGGCACGCGTTCTGGCCCGCCGCGCCGAGCACTCCCACGCTCTCGCGCGTGGTGTGGTTTCTCGCCACCTATTACCTGTTCATTCCCCTGCATCGCGCGTTGCGGGCGCGCGGAGTTGAAGTATTCAAGGTCGCTGTCGCGCGCGTACAAGAAGACGCCTGAGCCACCGGCGCCTGTGGCAGCAAAGACACGTTCGTGTGTATCATGACCGGATTCTGAAGTCCGCCGACGGTCCGGCGGAGCCAAACAACAAACGAGAGACGCCGGCCGACACGGCTGACGACTCGCATTCTTTGGAGGGAAAATCCACATGGCGCGCACTCGAGCGGGCTTTATCAGGATCCTGACGATATCCACGGTTGCTGCCTTTGCGGGCCTGCCTTTTGTGGCCAGTGCGCAACAGCCGGACCAGGGCATTCAGGAGATCATTGTCACGGCGACCAAGCGCGAAGCGAACCTGCAGGACGTGCCGTTCTCGGTGTCGGCGACCAGCCAGGACCAGATCCGCAACTCCGGCGCGATGGACCTCGTCGATCTCGCCCGCAACATCGCGGGGTTTGCGGTGGCGGACCTCGGTCCCGGCCAAAGCCAGGTCGCCATCCGCGGCATCAGCTCCGGCCAGGTCATCCGTGACCAGCCGGGCGTCAAGGAGCAGGTGGGCGTGTATCTCGATGAGTCACCGATTTCGGTGGCCCTCTTCACGCCCGATCTCGAGCTGTACGACCTCGACCGTTTCGAGGTGCTGCGCGGCCCACAAGGGACGCTCTTCGGTGCAGGATCCGAGTCCGGGACGGTGCGCTACATCACACACCAGCCGCAGCTCGGGAAGACCGAAGTATCGCTCGACGCCTCCCTCGAGACGGTCTCGCACGGCGACGAAGGCGGCTACCTCAGGGCTGCGCTGAACCTCCCCGTCACCGACGTGGTGGCGGCACGCCTAGTGGGCTACTGGCACCACCTGCCCGGGTTCGTCGACGCGATTACGCCGATCGGCCCGATCGGCGCTAACTCGCCGAGCGGCTTCAACGTTCAGAAGTCAATCAACGACGGCGACCGCAGCGGTGTGCGGCTCGCGTTCCTCGTCAAGCCGAGCGCTGACCTGTCGATCACTCCACGCATCATGTTCCAGAAGCTGGAGACCAACGGTTATCCGCGTACCGACCTCTACAACATCCTCGGGAACTCCTACACCGCCACCCAACCGCCAGTCAGCATCGGAAGCCTGCAGCAGTACCGACAGCAGCATGACGGCATGATCGATGACTTCACCCTCGCGGATCTCAAAGTCGATTACGACACGGGTCCCGGAACACTGACCTCGATCACATCGTTCACGCATCGCAACGTGCTGGTGGCGCGCGATGCCACGCAGCTGACAGGAAGCGTGACCTTCGACGTGTTCGGCAACGTTTTCACCCCGAACAACCCAGCGGGCGTGCGCACCAACTCGCCACTCTTCGACCGCACGCACCTCAACGTGCTGTCGCAGGAGGTCCGCCTCGCGTCCAACGGCAAGCAGATGATCGACTGGCTGGTCGGGGGGTTCTTCCAGCACGTGGGGCGGCGCTACGGACAGAACTTGCCCACACCGGGATATGATGCCTTGAATGCCTCATTCGGATTCTGGCCGGGATGCCCCACGCCACCGGGGCCACCCTGCAGCTTTCCGCTCGGCAATGACACGCTCGGTCCTGCCGACACGCCTTTCTTTTCGGATCTCAGCTACCGCCTGAAGCAGTATGCCGCGTTCGGCGAGGGGACCTGGCATGCGACCGACCAGATCGCGGTCACCGCCGGCCTGCGCTACTACAAGTTCAACGAGGACAGGGTACTCAATTTCCACGGCGGGTTCGCTGCCGGCACGCCAGCCGGGGGCGTTCCGGGGTCCACGGACTCGAATGGCGTGTCGCCGCGTCTGATTCTGAGTTACAAGCCCGTAGGGGATGTGGAGCTCAGTGCGCAAGCCGCCCGCGGGTTTCGTCTCGGCGGCATTAACGATCCCCTTAACATACCGCTGTGTTCTCCGGTGGATCTGGTGGTTTTCGGCAGTCAGAAGAACTGGAAAGACGAGAAGACCTGGAATTACGAGCTTGGCGCGAAGACGCAGTGGATGGACCGACGCGTCACGTTCAACATTTCGGCGTTCTATGCCGATATCAAGGACCTGCAGGCCACGACGACTGCGGGCACGTGCTCGTCACGCATCGTGTTCAACGTGCCCACGGCCCGCAGCACGGGCGTCGAAGCGGAACTGTTCGCGCGGCCGAACGCCAACTGGGACTTCGGCATCTCGGCGACGGTCATCGACGCCAAGCTGACTTCGTCCGTTACTTCGACGATACCGCCGCCGACGGGCTCTCCTCCGGGGACCCCGTCTACTGTCGTCGTAGTGGGTGGCTTGGCGGACGGCAACCGCCTACCGACCGCGCCGAAGACACAGGCGGTGGGAAGCGTCGGCTATACCGTGCCGGTGAAGAGCGGAACGGACGTCTTCGCGAACGCAACCGTGCAGTACGTGGGCTCCTCATTCTCGCAGTTCGAGAACGAGCAGACAGGCTGGGGTCAGATCGGCGGCAGCGGAGACCCGAATGCGGCGCGGCTGATCACGTACGGCGGACCGTTGACCGTGAGCGTCATCAACTTCAATCCGGAGCTGCCGAGCTACACGCTGGCCAACTTCCGACTTGGCCTGAAGACCAATCGCTGGCAGCTGGCGGCGTACATCACCAACATCAGCGACAAGAATGCGCGGCTGGCGCTCGACTACGAGCGCGGCCGCAGCGCACGCGTCGGCTACCTGACCAACCAGCCGCGCACCATCGGAGTGTACGGAAGCTACGTCTTCTGAGGGCCGCGGGCGGCATCGGCTGCCTGCGCGACAGCGTTGACACGGGCCGGCTTCCGCCAGGAAGCCGCCCCTTTCATCCCGCGGTGCACCACCGGCGCGGGATGTGCCAGCGGCGCCGGGCAAACGCCGGTCTCTCGAACGAGAGATGGCGCGGCGCACGCACGCGCGCGATAAACCAGCGTTTAGGCCGGCCCTTCACACGGAGGTCGTTCACATGTCCATCAAACTGACCGTGAACGGTGACACCCGCGAGCTGGATATCGATGCGGACATGCCGCTGCTGTGGGCAATCCGGGACCACCTGCAGCTCACCGGTACCAAATTCGGCTGCGGCATGGCGTTGTGCGGCGCCTGCACCGTGCACATCGATGGTCAGGCGACACGCTCGTGCGTCACGCCCGTGACGGCCGCCCAGGGCAAGCAGATCACCACCATCGAAGGCTTGAGCACGGCCGCGGGCCGCGCCGTGCAGGCCGCTTGGATCGGACTCGATGTTCCGCAGTGCGGTTACTGTCAGAGTGGGCAGGTCATGTCCGCCGCAGCGCTGCTGGCGGCCAATCCGAAGCCGAGCGATGCGGATATCGATGCCGCTATGGCCGGCAACATCTGCCGCTGCGCTACCTACGTCCGCATCCGCGGCGCCATCCATCAGGCGGCCGAAACCCTGGCAACCGGCGCCCCCGCCGCGCCCTAAGAGGAGTGCGCCATGTACTTCCGCCACATTGAAGACGCCGCTGCGCTCGCCGTGGGAAGGTCGCCCGCCGAGCTGAGCCGCCGCCAGTTCCTGAAGCTCACCACGCTCGCGGGCTCGGGACTCACCCTCGGCATGGTGCTGCCGGGATGCGGCACCGGCCCCGGCGGCGCTGCCGCAGGTCCGCTCGTCATGCCGTTCGTGCGCATCGCGCCCGACAACACGGTCACCGTGATCTCCAAACACCTGGAGGCCGGCCAGGGCGTCTGGACCGGGCTTCCGGCGATCGTCGCCGAGGAGCTGGATGCGTCCTGGGACCAGATGCGCGTCGAGAGCGCGCCGGCGCAGGTGCCCATGTACGGCAATCTCGCGATGGGGGGCAAGATCCAGCTCACCGGCGGCTCGACGGCTGTGGCCAACTCCTGGCAGCAGCTGCGCCAGGCGGGTGCGACCGCGCGCGCCATGCTGGTGGCGGCCGCCGCCAAGGCGTGGGCCGTGCCGGCGAGTGAGATCAAGGTGAGCCAGGGAGTGGTGTCGCACACTGGCGCGGGACGTAAAGCGACTTTCGGCGAGCTCGCCGGCAGCGCCGCGAAGGAGCCCGTGCCGACGCAGGTCAGCCTCAAGGATCCCGCCGCTTTCAGCATCGTCGGCAACGAGAAGCTGCCGCGGCTCGATGCGCGCGCCAAGTCCACCGGCAAGCAGCAGTTCGCCATCGACGTCATGCTGCCCGGCATGATGACCGCGGTCGTCATGCGCCCGCCGCGCTTTGGCGGCAAGGTGAGCTCGTTCGATGCCACCAAGGCCAGGGCCGTTGCGGGCGTGATCGACGTGGTGCAGATTCCGCGCGGCGTGGCGGTGATCGGCAAAGACATGTGGTCCGCCAAGAAGGGTCGCGAGGCGCTCAGCGTCACGTGGGACGAGTCAGGCGCCGAGAAGCGCGGCACGACGCAGCTCATGAAGGAATATCACGCCCTGAGCCGCAGCAAGGAGGCGGTCACGGTGACGCAGCGCGGCGACGTCGAGGCGGCGCTTGCACATGCGGTGAAGCGCGTGGAGGGGGAGTTCGAGTTTCCGTACCTCGCGCACGCGCCGATGGAGCCCCTGACCGCGGTGTGCCAGCTGAGTGCCGACAAGTGCGAGATCTGGGCCGGCTGCCAGTTCCAGACCGTCGACCAGGCGAATGCCGCGGCGGCGGTCGGACTGAAGCCCGAGCAGGTGAGCATCAACACGCTCGCCGCCGGCGGCACCTTCGGACGGCGCGCGAATCCCGAATCGGACTACATCTCCGAGGTGGCTTCCATCGCCAAGGCGACGGGCGGGAAATATCCGGTGCGCCTCATCTGGACGCGCGAGGATGACATCACCGGCGGCCGCTACCGGCCGCTCAACTACCACCGCGTCACCGCAGCCATCGGCAAGGACGGCAAGGTCGCCTACCGCCAGCGCGTCGTCGGTCAGTCGATCGTCGCCGGCACGCCGTTCGCGTCCATGATGATCAAGAACGGCGTCGATCCGACGGCGGTCGGCGGCAGCGCCCCCGAGCAGTACGATCTCGCCGACGCACACGTGAGCTGGTCGCCGCCGACAGTCGGGGTGCCGGTGCTGTGGTGGCGCTCAGTCGAGAACACGCACATGGCGTTCTCCAAGGAAGTGATGATCGATGAGCTGGCGCACGCGGCGCGACAGGACCCGGTCGCGTTCCGGCTGGCGTTGCTCGGCGAGCATCCGCGCCACGTCGGTGCGCTCAAGCTCGCGGCCGAGAAGGCCGGATGGGACTCGCCATTCTCGAAAGAGAAGGGGCGCGGACGCGGCGTCGCCGTGCACGAGTCCTTCGGCTCGGTGGTGGCGCAGGTGGCGGAAGTTACGGTGAGCGGCGACAAGATCACGGTCGATCGCGTGGTGTGCGCGGTCGACTGCGGCATCGCGGTCACACCCGACGTGGTGAAGGCGCAGATGCAAAGCGGCATCGGCTACGGCCTGTCGGCAGCGCTGTACGGCAAGATCACGCTCACCGACGGACACGTCGATCAAACCAACTTCCACCAGTACCAGGTGCTGCGCATCAACGACATGCCACGCGCGATCGAGGTGTACATCGTGCCCTCGACGAATCCGCCCTCGGGTGTCGGGGAACCGGGAACGCCGCCGATCGCGCCCGCGGTTGCCAACGCGGTGCGCGCAGCGACCGGGATCCGCCTGCACACGCTGCCGTTTGATCTGGCGGCGGCGCGCCGCGCCCGGGCCTGAGCGCACTGCAGGCGCTACACCGCGGCAAAGTCGCGGGCCTGCGCGCTCCAGGCGGGCGCGCTGGCGAGGGCACCCGGGACCTCCTCCGGTGTGCCGACCACCTGCCACATCATGAGGTGCCGCCGGTCCATGAAGCGCTCCTCGACGGCGCGGTTGAGCACATCGAGAAGCGCAGTGAAGAATCCCCGGGTGTTCACCAGCACGATGGGATTGAGGTACAGCCCGAGACGCTTGAGCGTGATAGCCTCGAGCAGCTCCTCGAGCGTGCCGGAGCCGCCGGGAAGTGCGATCGCCGCCTGGCTGAGCGTCAGCATCATGTGCTTGCGGGTGCGCAGGTCCTCGACCAGCTGCAGGCGCGTCAGTCCCTTGTGCCCCCACTCGAGCTCGGCCATGAATCGCGGCAGGATGCCGATCACCCGGCCGCCGTGACTGAGCGCGCCGTCTGCGAGCGCGCCCATGGAGCCGACCGCGCCGCCCCCGTACACAATCCCGACTCCCTGTCCGGCGAGCACCTCGCCCAGGCGCCGCGCTGCGGCCCGATACTCAGGGTGCGCGAGGCGGCTGGAGGCGCAGTACACGCAGACGGCGGGCTCGATGGAACGCTCGGCCGGTGAGCTCATGGGGTCCTTCCGTGCAATGCCCTCATTATAAAGGGCGCCATGATGGGCGCCCGCCGCCGTTGCGGGCGCCTGCGGCTCATCCAAGGCGGTGGCGGGCGCAAAACTGGGACCTGGCCCCAGGCCGGCCCGCCGCGGAGGCGGTATAAGCGCTCCGGTATGGACTGTCCGAAGTGCGGACATCAGCAGACTGACACGGTCAAATGCGCATCGTGCGGGGTCTATTTCGCGAAATTCGCCCAACAACAGGAGCTGATCGCGAGCCGCTCAGGCGCGGCGCACGATGAACTTCCTGACAGCGGTTTCGGCTGGAGTGCGCTCGCCCTCACCGCGATACTGAGCATGGCACTCGCCTGGTACGTCCTGCGCGGGCACGCCACCTCTCCCGCGACGCCCGCGTCACCTGCCAGCGCGGCGAGCGGCGCCGCGCAGATCGGGGCCGCGCCGCCCGCGCCGTCCGCGCCGTCCGCGCCGTCAACGGCGGGGCCCTTCCCGCACGCGCTGCAGGGTCTTGAAGCGCAGCTGACGAGGACCTTTCCGGCGCGCAACGCCATCGAGACCGCGCGCAATGCCACCGTATTCATCAAGACCGGCTGGGGCATGGGGTCCGGCTTCATCATCGATGCGGACTGTCACGTGATCACCAATCGGCACGTGGTGGAGACCGACGGCGCGAGGGTGGCCAACACGGTGGTCTCGAGCGCCGAGATGCGCGCGCGCATCGCCGTCGCCGAGCAGCAGCTGCGCGCGAATATCGGCCAGCAGCTGCACTTGCGGCGCTCGCTCGCCGGGCAGCCGGGCACGAACCTGCAGGTGATCGAAATCGACGATCGCATCCAGGCCATGAAGGAGGAGCTCGCCGATCTGCCGGTGCGCATCAACCACGCCATCAGCGAAAAGGTGGAGGGCTCAGGCCGCAGCGGCTTTACCGCGATGGTGGTTGACGGCACCGAGTTCAGCTCGCTGCACGCCCAGTACGCCGACAACCGGGATCTTGCGATCTTTCAACTGCCCGCCGATCACTGTCCGCACCTCGCGCCCGGGAGTTCGGACACTCTCGCCCAGGGCGAGCGCCTGTACACCATCGGCAACCCCTCGGGACTGGCCTACAGCGTGACCTCGGGAGTCTTCTCAGGCGATCGCGGTGCCGGTCACGAGCGCTTCCTGCAGACCGATGCGCCGATCAATCCCGGTAACAGCGGCGGCCCGCTGATCCGCGAGAATGGTGAGGTGGTCGGCATCAATACCCTGGTGCTGCAGGGGGCGCAGGGCATCGGCTTCGCCATCCCGATCGAGGCGGTCTACCAGGAGTTCCTGCAGCTGCGCGCGCCGCAGCGTTGAGACGCGCGCGCCCGAGCGTCAGTGCTCGGTGGGCCGCGGCGCGGCGCTCGGGGTTGCCGCCAGCTCATTCGCCTGACTCACCCACTCATCGCGCTGGATGCGACCCTTGTAGGCGGCGAGCTTGCGGTCGACGTACCTGACGTCCTCGGCAGACCACTCGGCGATCTGCCAGAAGTAGAACACGCCCACCCGATGGAGCCTGCGTTCCAGCACCTTCGGCACACCCTTGATCTGCGTCAGATCGTCCGGCTTGCCGTGTCCGGGATGCGTCAGGAGATTGCGACTGCCTGCGCGAACCGCAGCCTTCGGCGCCGGCGGATTCTCCAGACGCGACTGCAGCGTGCCGAGCCGCTCGAGCACGGGACCGAGGTCCACCGTCTGGGACGGCACCGCGCGAAACGCCCGCACTGCACTCTCGAGCTCATCCAGGCGGGTCTGCACCGGGAACAGCGCGTGCTCGATCGCGGTGAGGCGCTGTTCCGTAGGCCCGAGATCGGAAGGCGCGGGCAGGCGGATATCGCCGATGCGCGTCTCGATCTCATCCAGGCGCGCATGCACTGACGCCAGGTCGACGCGCTCGGGGATGGGGACGTCGATGCTGCGCACCGCCTCGTCCACCGCCGCCACCTGCTCGCGCAGCGGCTGCAGATCGACCTCCGGACGCGCCGCCAGGCGCGCTTCGAAGCCGCGGCGCCAGCTCGCCCACTCATCGCGCGAGCGCGCGTACTCGAGCGTCACGTCTTCGTAGTGACGGCGGAACCACCAGTAGCCGAACAGGGCGCCGCAGGCGGCGGCCAGCACCAGCAGGAACAGGATTTTCGCCAAGAGAAAGCCCATGTCGCCCCTCCCCTAAGGAAAGTCAGTCGGCAGACACGACGTGAAACTCAATGCGGCGGTTGCGTGCACGACCGCTCTCGGTGGTGTTGTCGGCGATCGGTCGCCGCGCCGCGAATCCCCGCGCCCGCAGCCGCCCGGCAGGCACGCCGCGGGCGATGAGCGCATCACGCACCGCCGCCGCGCGCGCCTGACTCAGGCGGCGATTGAACGCCGAGCGCCCGACCGGATCGGTATGGCCGTCGATGCGCAGCGTGCCGGGGCAGCTGCGGGCCTCCTGCGCGAGTCGATCCAGAAGCGGAGCGCTGCGCGCGTCGATCGCGGCACTGCCGCTGGCAAACTCGATCTGCCCGCCCGCCAGCACGCCCGCGAGCGAGCGCTCACAGGCCTGCGCAGCGGTCTGCAGGGGCGCCGCCGCGGCGCTCGCCGGCGGCGCGGGCGCGGTAAAGCGGCCCGCAACGCTCACCGCGCAGGCGCGACGCCCGATCCAGGTGGCACAGCGAGCCGCCTTCGCCACGGTGATGGCGCGCTCGCCCGAGCCGGGGGCCGGCTCCCCGCCCGAGAGCGTGAGGTTCTGCCCGGAGACCGAAAGACCCACCCAGCCGAAGCCCGCGGCGTCGAGCTGCTCGCGCGTCTCGCGCTGCACCGCGCCTTCGATCCAGTTGCGCGCCACCGGACCCGACGCGAAGGAGGCCGTCAGCGCCAGCGCGACGAGTGGCAACAGGCCGCGCCACACGAAGGGCCAGGCCGGCGGCTCGCGCCAGATCAGCAGATGAGGGTGCTGGACAGCCACGGATTGCATCGCAACCTCCCGTCCGTCCCTGTCAGTTGGATTCGGTTTATACACTGAAGCCGCGGATCCGGCCACGTGCGCGGGCGGCGCTGCCGAGCGCCGCCGGGTTCGCGCGCGGGTTCGTCGCATCGAGGCGCTGGAACTGCGCACGCACTGCCGACGCGCTGTAACATCGCGACCGAAGTCGCGTGCGGCTTCGACGTCACGCTGGGCTGGCACGCGGCGCTGCGCTACATGCCCTCGGCGGGCAACGCGCCGTTCTGGGCACTCTCGAGCCTCGGTGGTGATCGCAGCGTGATCGACGAGCGCGAGCCGCTGCGCGGCTACGGCGCCGACCGCTTCATCGACCGCAACATGTTCGCGACCGGCCTGGAGCTGCGCACGAGCGTCGTGAACCTGAACGCCTTCGGCACGCACGTGAGCGTGGAGGCGGCCCCGTTCCTCGATGCCGGCAAGGTGTTCGCAGCGCTCGGCGGCAGCCCGTTCTCCAGGCTGCACGCCACCCCGGGGTTTGGCGTACGCGGCGTGGCGAATCCCTTCATCGTCGGCTACGTGGATTTCGGCCTGGCCCGCGGCAGGGTCGCGGTGTTCAGCGGCATCGACTATCCGTTCCGAGCGGCCCGCCCGCCAGGGGGCTGCGCGGCGCATTTGCCCACTGCAACGGGTGGCCCGTAGAATTGCCACCGGTGCGGGTGTAGTTCAATGGTAGAACTGCAGCTTCCCAAGCTGCTAACGTGGGTTCGATTCCCATCACCCGCTCCAACTCCAGGCATATCCGGCTATCAGGGAAGGTGGCCGTGAGCGCATCGCGAGAGGAGCCGCGTACTCAAGTTGCTCTCGTCGCTCTACGGAAACTGGACGGGATAACTGTAAGCGAGACTCCAGTTCGCCCCGTCCGCCGAGCACCAGGTGTCATTCTTACGCACGATACTCTCCTCGTTGCCGCCGACGATGCACAGCTGGTTGTTCAGCACGAACGCCTGATGCTGGGTACGCGGCGTGAACGGTGCGGAGCCGGTCGCCTGAACCCAGGACACTCCGTCGGCCGACGACCAGACGTCGTTGAAGATCTGAGTGGCGGCCGCGCCGCCGATGACCCACATGCGCCCGTTGAACGCGGCGGCGGCGTGGTCGAAGCGCCCCGGGAAAGCCGCCGCCCCGCTGACCTGAGTCCACGTTACGCCATCCGCTGACGACCAGACGTCGTTCCTGGCGCCGCTATTGTCCCCCCCGCCGATCACCCACATCAGATTGTTGAAAACGAGCGCCTGATGATTAGAGCGCGGGGTGAAGGCGGCAGAGGCCGTCGCTTGCGTCCACGTGATACCGTCCGTGGAGGACCACACATCGCTCAATAGACTTGAAGAGTCAGCGCCGGCAATTACCCACAGGCGGCCCGCGAAGGCGAGCGATTGATGCAGCGCACGCCCCGGGAAAGCCGCCGCTGCGGTGACCTGCGACCAGGTCTGCCCATTGCTAGACGACCACACGTCATTCGGAAGGGTCAGCGCGCCGGTATTTCCGCCGATGACCCACAGCTGATTGCCAAAGCTCACCGCCTGCAGACCGTATCGCGCCTGAAACGCCGCACTGGCGGTCGCTTCCTGCCAGTCGAGACCATCGGCGGAAGACCAGACATCCGCGCGCCCCGAGCCATCGAAGCCCGCGATCACCCAGACCCGGCCGTTCACGACGGCTGTTGCGTGAGCGTAACGGCCCTCAAACGGGCCCAGGGGCGTCGCCTGCGTCCAGTGCTGACCGTCGGGGGACTGCCAGACATCGTTGTAGCGCGCAAAATTGAGCGGATCGTATCCGCCCGTCGTCCAGAGGGCACCGTTGAACACCGTGCCGGCCGACTGCACTCTCTGCGACCAATCGGCGGTCGCGGTCATCTGCTGCCAGTTGCTACCGTCACTCGAGCTCCAGACATCTCGGGGGTGGCCCGTGACGCCGTCAAAGCCGCCGAAGACGAACAGCTCCGTGCCGGCCGCGAGCAACTGATGAGCGTAGCGCGGGGTGAACGCGGCCGCAGCGGTCACCTGCGTCCAGTTGATTGCATCAGTGGAGGACCACACATCGTTCGCGCCAACGGATCCCGTATAGCCGCCGGCCAGCCAGAGCTTGCCGTTGAGCGAGGTCACACCGAATTGACTGCGAGGGGAGAATGCGGCCGCTGCCGAGTCCTCGCGCCAGGTGAATCCATCGGCCGATGACCAGATGTCGCTGCGCAAGCCGCCACCGTCGGCGCCGCCGATCAACCAGAGTCGGTTCTGGAGCGCTATCAGCCCGTGACCCGACCGCGGGGAGAAATTCGGGCTCACGGTCACCTGTGTCCACGTCAACCCATCGCGGGTCGACCAGATCTCGTTGTTGAGACTCGTGCCGTCATAGCCTCCGATCAGCCAAAGGCGGCCCGTGAAAACGGCGAGCGCGAAGGCGTCCCGGGCGCTGAAGGGGGCGTTGGCGAGCACTTGCGTCCAGGTGCTGCCATCCGCCGACGACCACACATCGTTGCGCAGTTGGCCATCATAGCCACCGATCACCCACAGACGGCCATTGAAGGCGATCAGCTGCGCTTGCGCGCGCGGGCTGAATTTTGTCGGGGTAATGAGCGCGGGATTGCTGATGTAGGGTCCGTGCTGCAGCCAGTAGTAAGCGGGCCGGGAGAGCGTTGCTGCACTGTCCGCAATGGTCGAGCTACCAAACACGTTGAACTGCCCTTGCGGGCAGCTCGAGTACTGGCTCAGATCGCAGCTTGCGGAGGCCGATCGAAACAGGCCGACCGTGGGCACGGCCGGCACGGCAGACACGACGGTATCCGAGATGCCGATCCAGCCATGAAGTTGAATAGTCTTCGGGATGGCATCGACCGTGAAGGTTGCCTGTGCCGCCGCGTTGTAATTGGCATCGCCGGCCTTATCGACCGTGATCTGAGCGCTCCCCGGCGCGACGGCGAGCACGACGCCGCTGCTGGCGTCGACCGTGATCACCGCGGTGTTGTTGCTCGAGTAGCTGAACGCTCCGGTTCCAGCGCCGCCGGTGACCGGCGAAGTCTGCGGCTGGCCAATGAAGACCGCGAGCGGGTTGGCATTGGAGACTGTGATCGACTGCGAGGCCTTCGTCACCGTGAGCGAATACGAAACCTGCTGCGAATTCGCGCTGCCGTCGGCGGCTTTCGTCGCCGTGATCGTTGCATTTCCCGCGCCGGTGATCGTCACCGTTCCGGTCGTGGCGCCGACTCGCCCCACCGAAGCATTGCTCGTGCTGTAGGTGATGGCGCCCGTGCCGGCTCCTCCCGTGGCGAGGTCGGTGAAGGGACTGTCGCCGTAGGTTTTCTGGAGGGGTCCCGGCAGTGCGAACGCCAGGGGCGGCGCCGGAGGCGCGGCGCCCCCGCCACCGCCGCACGAGGCGAGCATCAGCGCGTCCGCGCACGCGAACATCGCCAGAAGCGCTAGAGTGAATCCCCGATTTGAGCAGACCGAATCCATGGCATGGCGCCTGAGATGTTCAGGACTGCCAGTTCCCTATTGAGCTCTCGTGCAGAGCGTACGCCAGATCGGCACGGCTGCCCACATCCCAGCGAGGCGCGTCACGACCGTGTGACCTCAAGCGGGGGGAGGGGAAACCCGCACCGCACCAAGCGGCAGCCGCGCACCTCGTACGTGCATCGCGGTATGCTGCTCAGGCAAGACCAGGAGACGAGCTGTGCTCGGGTCGCCTCCGATTTGGACGCTTGAGTGCACGCTCGAGAAAGAACAGCCGATCGCAGGGAGAGCGCCATCGTGCGTACCGCCAAGGTAGGTCGTATCGTCCTGGGAGTGATCGTCGCCCTCGTCGCCAGTTGCGGGGGCGGCGGCTCGGGTCCCAGCGCACCGAGCGCACTGTCTTACCCCAGTCCGCAGACCTACATCACCGGGGCCGCTATCACGCCGCTGAATCCCTCAGTCCAAGGACCCGTCACGAGTTACTCCGTATCCCCGACACTGCCGACGGGTATCACCATCAATTCGACCAGTGGCCAGATCAGTGGGACGCCGACAACCCCCAGGGCCAAGGGGACCTATACCATCACCGCCCACGGCCCGGGAGGCTCGACCGCGTTCGGCTTGTCGATCGCGGTGCTGCCTGCGGCCCCGACCGGGCTCTCCTATCCCAGCCCCCAGACCTACGTGGCGCGCACCCCCATTACCGCTCTTGCGCCTGCGGTCACGGGGTTGGTCACGAAGTACTCCGCGTCGCCTGCGCTTCCGGCGGGGCTCTCGCTCGATCCCGCGAGCGGCCAGATCACGGGAACGCCGACGTCGGCGAGTGTGCTGACCGATTACACGATCACGGCGAGTAACGTCTCGGGCTCGACGAGCTTTACATTCTCGCTCGAGGTGATTGCGGTGAACGTGACACCCGGCGCCATCTCGCGCCTGATCGCCAGCGGCACGCCGGTCACTATCACCTTGACGATCGTTCCGGTGGATTTCGTGTTCTCCGGGACCCTCGTCGCGACCGCGAGTGACACGAACGGCGTATTCGCACCCGCCGTCACGGTGGTGCCCAGCAACGGGGGGTACACGCTTGCCCTGACGGTTTCCACGCGGATCGTGCCCGGCCACTACACGAGCAACGTCAACCTCAAGCTGTGCAGCGACCCGGGATGCACAGCCCCGCAGGCGGTTCCCTCGGTTGCCGTACCGTTCGACATCTACGTCTTATCCGCTAGCAGCGCCTGGCCTGGCAACCACCTGACGGCCCTCAACTCCTGGACGGGCGTGCCGGATTGGACGATGTATCAGGCCAACGCCGCACACACCGGCTACGTGCCGGTGCAGGTCGATCCCAATCTATTCTCCACCCGCTGGCAAGGTCCGCCGGTCGAGCAGGGTGATCCGTACTATCCCTATCCGAATACGCTCACGACATCGAACGGTCAATTGTTCATTGCAAGCGGCAACCTGCTGTACGCGTACAAGGAATTCGACGCAAGCGCCGTGTGGCAATACGATTTCCGCGGCCTCCCGTTTCCATCGTCAAATCCGCCATCGGTCGCAAGTGGCGTCGTGTACGTGGCAGCAGGTCAGCAGTCCTCCACTTACCTGTTTGCCTTCAACACGGTCGACGGAAGCCTCGTCTTCAAATCACCGATGAGTTCTCAGTGGGAGTATTACCTTGCGCCCGCGATCGGCGCGCAGGGCATCTATACGAATGCGGGAACTTACGGCGGCATATACGGATTCCAACCCGCCGGTCAGCAGCTTTTCTTCACACCGCTCACGCAGACCTCGAAGTGGACGCCGGTGGTCGATGCAAACAAGGTCTATGCATATACCGGCGATGCTCTGAAAGTGCTCGATCCTGCAACCGGCCTCGTTCAAAGCTCGATCGCCGATCCCGCCTACATGAACTACGTGTATGAAATCGGCGGCTCCGCGGTCCTAGGTGCTCCCGGCTCCGTCTTCGCAGCCAATTATGCGAATTCCGTGATCGACGGCGGTGCCGTCGGCAACTCGCTGCTCCACTTCAATGTCGCGCAAAACTCCATAGACTGGAGGATCGCCGGGAATTTCCCAAGCACACCGGCCTACGATGCAGGCGTTCTCTATGTGGCCAATGACAATCCGCTGCAATTGGAGGCCCGCGCCGAAGCGGATGGCTCGCTGCTCTGGGCCTGGGTACCGCCTCAGTCGGGCGACGTCGGTTTCAAGAGCGAAGTGCTGCTGACCAAGAGCATGATCTTCCTCAGCACCAACCTCGCCATCTACGGCATCGACACGACGACCCATCGGACGGTCTGGAGCTATCCGATGGTGGGTCGGCTGGCTCTGTCGCAGAACGGCATTCTCTACATCGAGGGATCCGGCCTGCTCACCGCCATCAACGTCAAATAGTGGGATTAGATCAGCGCCAGCCGGCGCAGTACGGTTCGGGTTTCATGTCCTGCGGGCTGCCCCGCTCCCCGGGCGGCGGGTAGCGCCGATTGAACGTGAATGCCTGCGGCGTCGGTCCGTGCCGGCGGCTCGATCGTCGCCCATACCGACATGTTGATCAGGAAATTCGGATCTTCCGAGACCCGGATATCGGTGGCGTTGCCGCTGTCGGATTGCTCGGGAAGCACGAGCGGTTCCCGTCGAAGTTGGCGCTTTCAAGCATCGGCCCGTAGAATCCAATCAGGGAGGCGAGAAATCCGTGACCACTCCCGCCGGCTCCGCATCGGCGCGTTTCAAAGCCAGGCTTGCCGGCGTCTTTTACTCGATCACCTTTCTCGCGGGAGGATTCGCCCTCTTCGATCGCAGCGGCCTCGGTATCGCGGCCGGCGTCATCGCAGGCTTGAGCTACGTCGCCGTGACGCTGATCCTCTATGTCATCTTCAAGCCGGTGAGCCGCAGCCTTTCCCTGCTCGCTGCCCTCGTCAGCCTGGTGGGGTGCGGCATCGAGCCTGTCAGCCTGGTTGTCAAGCTCCCCGGGCAGCCCAACGACCTCAGCCTGGTGTTCTTCGGATTGTATTGCCTGCTGATCGGCTACCTCATTTTCCGGTCGACCTTCCTGCCTCG
This sequence comes from Gammaproteobacteria bacterium, assembly GCA_005878835.1. Classification (GTDB taxonomy): domain Bacteria; phylum Pseudomonadota; class Gammaproteobacteria; order Steroidobacterales; family Steroidobacteraceae; genus 13-2-20CM-66-19. The sequence goes on from VBMV01000065.1 coordinate 32,667, forward strand.
AGTGGTGGGTGGCCTGATGGTGTTTGCCGGTCTGGGTTGGCTCATCTTTCTGTCTCCGTCCCTGGCGCGCGATCTTTTCCCTTACGTGCTCGCCCCCGGGATCATCGGCGAAGGATCGCTGACGCTGTGGCTGCTGCTGTTCGGTGTCGACGCCCAGAAATGGACTGAGCTGGCCAATGCCCGGTGAGCTTAACCGGGCCGCCCAGGGGCCGGTTGCGGGAGCTGTGACCATTCGGTGACACTCCCGCCCGTGCCGGCTGGTTAAGCTCGCGCGATGCACCAGATCGGCGTGGTCGGCCTGTCCTATCGCCACGCGGGCGTCGACCAGGTGGCCCGCTTTGCCGTGCCGAGGACGGAAGTTCCGGCGCGGCTGCCGGCGCTGCGCACGCTGTTGAAGGCGGCGGAGATTCTCTACGTCGGCACCTGCAATCGGGTCGAGGTGGTGTACGCCACCGATGACGGCACGGCGGCCGGGGATTCCCGCGAGGACGTGTTCCGCATTCTGACCGGCCGCGATCCGCAGCCCGGGGAGGCAGCGCGCATCCTGCGCGCCTGGACCGGCGAGGCGGCGGTCGAGCACCTGCTGCTGCTCGCCTGCGGGCTGGATTCCGCGCAGCTCGGCGAGCACGAGATCGCCGCGCAGCTGCGCGGCGCGTGGGAGGATTCACGCGCCGCGCGCACCTGCGGACCGCTGCTCGACCGCCTCATGGGTGAGGCTCTGGGAATGGCGCGGCGCGTGCGCCGTCTCAGCGCCGGGGTGCGCTCACCCTCCCTCGGGGATCTGGCGGCCGACCGCGTGCTGCAGCACCTCGGCGGCCGTCCCGGGCGCGTCGCGTTGCTGGGCGTGTCGCCCATGACGCGCCGTTGTGCCGCCGTGCTGCACGAGGCGAGGATTCCGCTGCTCATCGTCAACCGCACGCTGCAGGCGGCGGAGGAGCTCGCCCGCAGCGTGTCCGGGGAGGCGTTGGCGCTGGAGCGCTTCCGCGCGCAGCCCCCGCTGCTGGGCGCGCTGGTGCTGGCGGCCGGCGGGGGCGAGCCGGTGCTGGATGCGCAGGTGCTCGGGCAGTTGCGCACCGCCGCGGCCCCCGCACCCCTGGTCATCGATTTCGGCGTCCCTCCCAACGTCGATCCCGCGGCCGCGCAGCGCGCAGGCGTGGCGCGCGTCGGCATGAACGATCTCATCGAGGCGGCGCAGGGGCGGCGGCTCGCGGAGCTGGTGCGCCTGGCGCCGGTGCGCGCCGCGATCGATGAGCGCTTGACGCGGCTGCGCTGCGAGCTCGCCACGCGCGCCATCGGCCCGCGGCTTGCAGACCTGCGCGGCGCCTTCGAACAGATCGCCGCCGAGGAAGTGGCGCGTGCGCTCAGGCAGGAGTTGCGTACACTGGACGATCAGCAACGCGGACAGCTCGAGCGGCTCGCGTCCACGGTGGCGCACCGGCTCGCGCATCTGCCGCTCGCGGGGCTGCGTGCCGCCGCGGTGCATGGCCCGGATGCGCTGGAGGCATTCTTCGAAGCGGCCAAGACCGGTCGTGCGCGCACCGATTGATCCAAGAGACACTCTCATGAGCAACCTGCGTCCCAACACCCTGCGCGAGTCCCGCCATCCGCGCTCCGCCGAGCTGTACCAGCGCGCCTGCCGCGTGATTCCCGGAGGCGTCAACTCCCCGGTGCGCGCCTTCCGCGCGGTGGGCGGCACGCCGTTGTTCATCGCGCGCGGCGCGGGCGCGCAGGTGTTCGACGCCGATGGCCGCGCTTACCTCGACCTGGTCGGCTCCTGGGGTCCCCTGATCGCCGGGCATGCGCACCCGGCGGTGCTCGCGGCCGTGACCGAGGCGCTCTCGCGCGGCATGACCTACGGGGCGCCGTGCGCCGCGGAAGTCGAGCTCGCCGAGCAGGTGGTGGCCTGCTACCCGGCCGCCGAGCAGGTGCGCTTCGTGTCCTCGGGAACCGAGGCGGTCATGAGCGCCATCCGCGTGGCGCGCGCTTTCACCGGCCGGGACCTCATCGTCAAATTCGCCGGCTGCTACCACGGTCATGCGGATCACCTGCTGGTCGCGGCGGGCTCGGGACTCGCCACCTTCGGCCGCCCATCCTCCGCGGGCGTGCCGGAAGCGTTCACGGCCTGCACGCGCGTGCTGCCGCTCGATGACGAAGCGGCGCTGCAGGAGTTGTTTCAGCGCGAGGGCGCGCGCATCGCGGCCCTCATCATCGAGCCGCTGCCGGCCAATCACGGCCTGCTGCCGCAGCGGCGCGAATTCCTCACCCGCCTGCGCCAGCTCACGAGCGAGCACGGCGCGCTGCTCGTTTTCGATGAGGTGATCAGCGGGTTCCGCCTGGCGCGCGGCGGCGCGGCACAGCTCTTTGGCATCGCCCCGGATCTGGCGACCTTCGGCAAGGTGATCGGCGGGGGCATGCCGGTCGGGGCGTTCGGCGGCGCGCGCCGCATCATGGCGCGGCTCGCCCCGGATGGCGACACCTACCAGGCCGGCACCCTGTCGGGCAACCCCGTGGCGATGGCGGCGGGACTGGCGACGCTCGCGTTGCTCGAGCGCGAGTCGGGATGGGAGCGCCTGGAGGCGCGCGGCGCCGAGCTCGAGCGGCTGTTGAGACCGGTGCTGGCGCAGGCAGGTTTCCCCGTGCACCTGGTGCGCGTCGGCTCGCTCTTCTGGCTGTCGTTGCACGAGGCGGGGGCACCGCGCACGGCTCTCGCCCTGTCGGAACGCGAGCGCGCGCGCTTTGCCGCGCTGTTTCATGCGATGCTCGAGCGCGGCATCTACCTGCCACCGTCCGGCTACGAGGCCTGCTTCCTGTCACTCGCGCACAGCAGTGCCGATCTCACGCGCTTCGCGCAGGCGCTGCGCGAGGCGCTGGCGGCTCTCGCATGAAGGCGGCGCGCGTCTTCCAGCTCACTGCGCTGCTGCTGGTGGCGGTGTCGGTAGTGCAGGTCGGCTGGTGGATCCTCGATCAGCGCGAGCAGGCGGTGCAGAAAGTGCGCGTGGTGCGCGGCGCGTATGCCGAGCAGGCGGCGGCCGCGCAGGCACTGCTCGATGCCGGAGTGAGCGCGCAGCGCGTGCAGCAGCTGCTGCCGCAGATCGTGGTCGCCGACGGGCGCGCGGCGCTCGCGCCGCAGGTCGAGGAGGCGCTGCGCACCGAGGTGCGCCACCGCTACAACCAGTACGCCTGGGAGGGCGCGTTCTTTCTGCTGGCGCTCGGGGCCTGCATCGCGGTGATCGCGCGCGCGCTGCGCGCGGAGGCGCGGGTGCGGGAGGAGCAGGAGAACTTCCTCGCGCTCGTGTCTCACCAGTTCAAGACACCGCTCGCGAGTCTGCAGCTGTCGCTCGAGACCATGACGCTGCGCACACTGTCGGCGGAGCAGTCGCGCACGCTCACCGATCGCATGCTGGCGGACCTTGCCCGCATGGAGGCGATGGTCACGCAGATCCTCGAGAGCGCGCGCCTGGAGCGCGGCCGGGTCGAGTTCAAGTCCGAGCCGCTGGAGCTGGGCGCGGCGGTGGCGCGCGTGGTGGCGCACCTGGAGGAGCGCGCGCGCCAGGAGCGCATCCGTATCTCCTGCGACATCGAGCCGGGACTGTACGTGGTGAGCGATCCGCTGGCGCTCGATGTGGTGGTGCGCAACATCCTGGAGAACGCGCTCGCCGCGGTGACGCCGCTCGGCGGCGGCAGCATCGCCCTCAGCGCCCGCGCGCTCAACGGCGAGGTGGAGCTGTCGGTGCGCGACAGCGGCGTGGGCTTTCGCCCCGCGGACGGCGCGCGCCTGTTCGAGAGATTCACGCGCCTGCATCCGCGTGGCCCGGGCAGCCAGTACGGTACCGGCCTCGGGCTCTTCATCGTGCATCGCCTGATGCACCTCGGGCAGGGGCGCGTGAGCGCGCACAGCGAGGGCGTGGGCCAGGGCGCGCATTTCGTGCTCACCTGGCCGGCGGCGCAGGGGCAGCGCTCATGAGCGCCCCCTCGGGCACGCGCGTGCTGGTGGTGGAGGACGATCCGCACCTCGCCGCCGGCGTCATGGAGAACCTGCGCGCCGAAGGCTACGAGGTGAGCACCGCGGGCGATGGCGAGCAGGCGCTCGAGTGGCTGCGCGAGCGCGGCTGCGCGCTCATCGTGCTCGATGTGATGTTGCCGGGGATCGACGGCTTCGGCGTGTGCCGCACGCTGCGCGAGCAGGGCAACAACACGCCGGTGCTGTTTCTCACCGCACGCGGCGATCCCGTGGATCGCGTCCGGGGCCTGGAGTCCGGCGGCGATGACTACCTCGCCAAGCCCTTTCATCTGCAGGAGTTCCTGCTGCGCGTGCGCGCGATCCTGCGGCGCTGGGACTGGTACCGCAGCGCCTCCGCCACCGCCGCCACCGCGGTGCTGCGCTTCGGCGACAACGAAGTCGACTTCCGCGCGTTCCGCGCCCGCGCCTGGAACGGCGAGGCGCAGGAGCTCACCGAGAAGGAGGCGATGATCCTCAAGGTGCTCGCCGAGCACGCCGGCGAGATCGTCTCGCGCGAAGATCTGCTCGAGCGCGTCTGGGGCTACGACGTGTTCCCCTCGACCCGTACCGTGGACAACTTCATCCTGCGGCTGCGCAAGCGCTTCGAGAAGGACCCCGCCCGCCCGCGCCACTTCCTCACCGTGTGGGGCGTCGGCTACCGCTTCCTCACGGAGGGCGAGCCGTGAGCGCGCTCAAGCCGCTGCGCATCGGCACGCGCGCCTCGGCGCTCGCGCTGTGGCAGGCGCGGCACGTCGAGAGCCTGGTGCGCGCGCAGCCTGGCGCACCGCCCGTGGAGCTGGTGCACATCAGGACCGAAGGGGACGTGCAGAGCGATGTGCCGCTGTGGCAGGTGCAGGGCAAGGCGTTCTTCACCAAGGAGATCGACCGCGCGCTGCTCGCCGGCACGGTGGATATCGCGGTGCACAGTCTCAAGGATCTCGCGACCCGGCTCGAGCCCGGTCTCCAGCTGGCCGCAACGCTGCCGCGCGAGGACCCGCGCGATGCGCTGATCAGCGCGAGCGGCGCGACGCTCAGCGCGCTGCCGCAGGGTGCGCGCGTCGGCACCAGCAGCCTGCGGCGCCGCGCGTTCCTGGCACGCGCCCGTCCGGATGTGGTGCTGCTCGAGCTGCGCGGCAACGTGCCGACACGCGTCGAGCGCCTGAAGCAGGGTGACTACGATGCGATCATTCTCGCCGCCGCGGGGCTGAAGCGCCTCGGCCTGGCGGCGCAGATCACCGAGTACCTGGGCGTCGGCACCTGGCCGCCGGCCGTGGCGCAGGGAGTGATCGGCATCTGCGCACGCGCGGATGACGAGGCCACCCTGCGCTGGCTGACCCCGCTCGATGACCGCGTGGCGCGCCTGGCGGTGAGCGCCGAGCGCGCGCTGCTGCGCATGCTCGAAGGCGGTTGCCAGGTGCCGCTCGGTGCGCTCGCCACGGTGCACGAGGAACAGCTGAGTCTGCGCTACAGGATTTGCGCGCTGGACGGCTCGGGAGGGATGAACGGAGGCAGCAGCGTCGGCGGCCACGAGCGCGGGTCGCATCAGCTCACGGTGGAGGAGGCGATCGGCCTCGGTGAGCGGGTGGCGCGGGACCTGCTGGCGCGCGGTGCCGGCGATCTGGTGGCGCGCGCGCGCGGGGCGCATGCCGTGGAGGAGCCGTGAACACGAAAGCCGACATCAAGCCGGTCGTGGTCACGCGCGCCGAATCGAGCGACGGCCCCTTGAGCCGCGAGCTGCGCAGCTTGGGATTACGCGCGCTGCTGTGGCCGGCGGTGAGCGTCACGAGCGCCGACCTGGGGCCGCTCACCGCCGCGCTCGCCGCGGTCAGCTCCTTCGGCTGGATCGTGTTTGCCAGCCGTCATGCGGTCGCCGCGGTGCTCGAGCGGCTGCCCACCGCGCCCCCCGGCGTGCGCATCGCGGCCGTGGGCCAGGCGACCGCGCAGGTGCTGCGCCAGCGCCGCTGGCCGGTGGACCTGGTGCCGGAGGAGGCGAGCGCGGCGGCGCTCATCGAGGCCTTCGCCGCGCGCTTCTCGGCGCGCGATACGGGGGTGAAAATCCTGTATCCGGCGAGCTCGCGCGCCCTGCCGACGCTTGCCGCCGGGCTCACGCAGCTCGGCGCGCAGGTCACGCAGGTCGAGGCCTACCGCACCGAGGCGGCGGCGCTCGATGTGGCGCAGTGTCGCGACTGGATCGCGCGCGGCGGCGTCGGCGCGGTGACCTTTGCCAGTCCCTCCGCCGTGACCGAGCTCGCGCGCGCCCTCGGAGAGGAGGACTTCCAGCGGCTGCTGTCGGGCGCCGCGGCGGTGGCCATCGGGCGCACCACCGCCCGCGAGCTGGCCGCGCGCGGCCACACCGCGGTGGTTGCCGAGTCCGCGACCCTGCAGGGACTGGCGCGCACCACCCATCGCCTGTTGCAAACGAGAGCCTGAAGACCATGGGATTTCCTCACCAAAGACCGCGCCGCACCCGCCAGTCCGATGCCTGGCGGCGCATGGTGCGCGAGACTCACCTGACGCCCGATGCGTTCATCTACCCGCTGTTCGTCGTGCCCGGGCGCGCCGTGCGCCACGCGGTCGAGAGCATGCCCGGGATCTTTCAGCTGTCGGTGGACGAGGTGCTGAAGGACGCGAAGGCGGCCGCCGCGGCGGGCGTGCCCGCGGTCCTGCTGTTCGCCGCGCCCGCTCACAAGGACGCCCGGGCCACGAGCGCCACCGACCCCAAGGGGCTCGCCGCGCAGGCGATCGGCGCCATCAAGGAAGCCTGCCCGCAGCTGCTGGTGTGGGCGGACGTATGCCTGTGCGGCGCCACCGATCACGGGCACTGCGGCCACGTACTGGCGAGCGGCGCCATCGACAACGATTCCTCCATTCAGACCCTGGCCGAAGTGGCGCTGAACTACGCCCGTGCCGGGGCCGATGCGGTGGCGCCTTCCGACATGATGGACGGACGCGTCGCGGCGATCCGCGCGCGCCTCGATGAGGCGGGCCACGCCACCACACCGATCGTCGCCTACGCGGCGAAGTTCGCGTCCTCCTTCTACGGCCCGTTTCGGGAGGCCGCGGAGTCGGCGCCCGCATTCGGCGATCGCCGCTCCTACCAGATGGATCCGGCCAATGCGCGCGAGGCCCTGCGCGAGGCGCTGCTGGATGTGGAGGAAGGCGCGGATCTGGTCATGGTGAAGCCCGCCGGACCCTACCTGGATGTCATCCGCCGGGTGCGCAACGCGGTGCGCGTGCCGGTGGTCGCGTACCAGGTGTCCGGGGAGTTCAGTCTCATCAAGGCCGCCGCCGCGCGCGGCTGGATCGACGAGCGCGCCGCGGTGCTCGAGACGCTCACCGGGATCCGCCGCGCGGGGGCGGATCTGATCATCAGCTACTTCGCACCCGAGGTGGTGCAATGGCTGCGCGCGTGAGCGCATCGCGGGAGACGCCGGCGTTCCTCGCCGCCTGCCTGCGGCAGCCGGTCCCGTACCGGCCCATCTGGATCATGCGCCAGGCCGGGCGCTATCTGCCCGAGTACCGCGCGCTGCGCGCCAAGGTCAATTTCGAGGCGCTCACGCGCACGCCGGACCTCGCCGCGGAAGTGACGCTCCAGCCCCTGCGGCGCTTCGAGCTCGATGCCGCCATCCTCTTCAGCGACATCATGACGCCGCTGCAGGGCATGGGCGTGGATCTCGCCTTCGAGCCGGGCCCGGTGGTGCGCGAGCCCATCCGCACCGATGCCCAGATCGAGGCCCTCCCCGCGCTCGTGCCGCAGCGTGACGTGCCGTTCGTGCTGGAGACGATCCGGCTGGTGCGCGCAAACATGCCGCGCCTCGCGCCCCTCATCGGCTTCGCCGGCGCGCCGTTCACGCTCCTGTGCTACCTCGTGTGCGGGCGGCCCTCCAAGGAGTTTGCGGCGGCGCGCACCTTCCTGTACGCGCAGCCGCACGCCGCGCAGCGCCTGCTCGAGCGGCTCGCGGACGCGATGGCGGAATATCTCGCGGCGCAGGCGCGCGCGGGGGCCCAGGCGCTGATGCTGTTCGAGTCCTGGGCGGGGCTGCTCGCCCCGAGGGAGTTCGAGCAGTTTGCGTTGCCGGCCGTGCGGCGCACGGCTGCCGCGCTGCGCCGCACGGGCGTCCCCCTCATCTACTACGTGAACCAGGGCTCGACCCTCATGCCGGCCGTGGCGCAGCTCGATGTGGACGTCGTCGGCGTCGACTGGCGCTCGGGTCTGTCGGCAGTGCGCCGCGTGCTCGGGCCCGGCAAGGCGGTGCAGGGCAATCTCGATCCGGCGGCGCTGTTTGCCCCAGCCGCCGAGTTGCGCCGGCACGTGGATGCGGTGCTGGAGGAAGCGGGCGAGGCGCCCGGGCACATTTTCAACCTCGGGCACGGCATCTGGCCCGACACCGACCCCGACTCGGTTGCGCGCCTGGTGGACTACGTGCATGAGCGGCGCTAGCGATCTGGCCGCCCCCGCGACCGCGTACTTCCGCGACCTGCAGGCGCGGCTGTGTTCCGCGTTCGAGGCGTTCGAGCCGGCGAGCCGCTTCGAGCAGCGCAGCTGGACCAAGCCCGAGGGTCACCGGCTGCACGGCGGCGGGGAGTCGCGCCTGATGCGCGGCGAGGTGTTCGAGAAGGTGGGCGTCAACGTCAGCCACGTCTGGGGGGTGCTCGCGCCCGAGGCGCACGCCCAGGTGGCGGGGGCGCAGGAGTCCGACGGCCGCTTCGTCGCCTGCGGCATCTCACTGGTGGCGCACATGGTCAATCCCTACGTGCCCGCCGTGCACCTGAACCTGCGTTACCTGTCCACCAGCCGCGCCTGGTTCGGCGGCGGCTCGGATCTCACGCCGACCTTTGCGTTCAGCGAGGACACCGAGGCGTTTCACGGCGCGCTGCGGCGCGCCTGCGACCGCTATCGGCCGGACGCGTACACTGAGTTCAAGGCATGGTGCGACCGGTACTTCTATCTGCCGCACCGCCAGGAGCCCCGCGGCGTGGGCGGGATTTTCTTCGACGATCTCGCAAGTCAGGACCCGCAGGCGGATTTTGCGTTCGTGCGCTCGGTGGGGGAGGCGCTGCGTGAGGTCTATCCGCTCATCGTCGCGCGCCGCAAGGACACCCCCTTCGATGAGGCGGCGCGTGAGCGGCTGCTCCTGAAGCGCGGGCGCTACGTCGAGTTCAACCTGGTGTACGACCGCGGCACCAAGTTCGGCTTCAGCACCGATGCGGACCCGGACGCCTATCTGATGAGCTTGCCGCCGCTCGTGAGATGGTGATCCGGGGCGCGCTGGGCGCGGGGCCGCGGGCCGGGGACGCTCAGCCAGCTCACCGATCTCGCCCAGAGCAGCGCTTCCGGGTGGCCCGTGGCGCTGCGCCAGTGCTCGCCGAGGATTGCCGCGATCGCCTCGAGCGTCTCACCCGAGGGCTGCCAAAGACGCCGCAAGCGCTTGCGACTTCCCACCGTCTCCCTCCTTGCTGCCGTTGCGTCTACTGAAGAGAGTGTCTCAGTGGCGCCCGAGTTCCGCTAAAAAGTGTTGCCGATCAGCGACTTCTGCGATTTAAACGGGCGGGGCGGGCTGCCTCTCTAAGAAACAGATGACACAGGCGCAGGCCGAGGACACGCGGGTCGACTGGGAGGCGGCGCTCGTTCAGCGCGCTTGCACCGGGGACACGCGCGCCTTCGAGCGGCTGTATCGCGAGCACGCCGGCCGGGTCTACGGCCTGTGCCTGCGGATGACGCGCGATGCGCACCTGGCGGAGGACTGTACGCAGGAGACCTTCATCAACGCGTGGCGGGCGCTGGCGGGATTCGAGACGCGCAGCTCGCTGTCGACCTGGCTGCACCGCATCGCGGTCAACGTGAGCCTCGCGAAGCGCCGCAAGGCATCCCCGGTCGCGTCGAGCCTCGATGACGAGGAGGGCACGGGCGGCGCATGCGAGTGGACACTCGAGACGCCGGTGGAGGTGCGGGAGATCGAGGCCGCGATCGACGCCTTGCCCGAGGGCGCGCGCGATGCGCTGGTGCTGCACGCGTTGTATGGTTACTCGCACGGGGAGGCGGCCCAGATGCTGGGTGTGGCGGAGGGCACGTGCAAGGCCCAGTTGCACCGGGCGCGGAAACTGTTGCGCGAGAGATTGAATGTGGAGGTGGGCTGACATGAGCGGCACCGGCAGTGCTGAGGAACGCAAGGTGAGCTCGCTGCGCGAGCTGTCGCCGGCGATCGAGCCGGTGCGCGATCTGTGGCCGCAGATCGAGGCGCGGATCAACGCGGAGCGCAGCAGCGCACCCGCGGCGCAGCCGCGCACGGTGCGAGCGCGCGCCGTGCCGCCGCGCTGGCTCGCGGCCGCGGCCGTGGTGGCGAGCGTCGCGGTGGGCGTGTGGATCGGCAGGACTCTCCTGCCGGCGGCCCGCTCCGGGTCGGGGGGCGAGTCGACGATCAGCGCCTCGCGCGCGACCGCAGCCGGTGCGCCGACGGCGCTCGATGTGGCGTACGTGCCCGACCCGCGCTACCAGCGTGATCGTGCGGCGCTGATGCGATCGGTGCAGGCGCGGCTCGCGGCGCTGCCGCCCCCGGCCCGCGTCAAGGTCATGGCGAGTCTGGCGGCCATTCATCTTGCCAAGGAGGATCTGGAGAGCGCGCTCGGCGAGGATCCGGGCAATGCGCTGCTGCAGGAGCTGCTGGTCAACACTTACCAGGACGAGATGCGCGTCCTCACGGACATCCACGCAGCCGGCGACGCTGGCAGGGGGATCTGAACATGAGGGTTTCCAGGCTGGCGGCCGCGATGACCGTACTGTTTGCGAGCGCGGCCGCCTGCGCCTCGGGCGATAAGACCTTCGAGCGCCAGGTGCCGGCGGAGGCGCACGGCGTGGTGGACATTTCCAACGTCAGCGGCACGGTCGTCGTGAGTGGCTGGGACCGCCCGGAAGTGAGCGTGCGCGCCGAGCTCGGCGAGGGGGTGGAGCGCGTGGACGTGAGCACCGATCACGGCCGCACCACCGTCAAGGTCGTGCTGCCGCACTCGGGGCACGGCGGCGAGGCCGACCTGCACGTGCAGATCCCGAAGGACAGCGAGCTCGCCGTCTCGGCGGTGAGCGCCGATGTGGCTACGGCCGGCGTGACGGGCGCGCAGCGCCTGAACACGGTGAGCGGTGACATCACGGCAGAGCTCGGCGGCTCGGACCTGGAGCTCAAGAGCGTGAGCGGCAACGTCAAGCTCAAGGGCCATGGCCAGCCGGCGCGGCTGCACGTGAGCACGGTGAGCGGGGATGTACACCTGGAGCACGGGGCCGGGGAGCTGGAGGCCGGAACGGTGAGCGGGACGCTGGTGGTGTCGCTCGACAGCGCGCGCTCGGTGCGCGCGCGCAGCACCTCGGGCGATGTGCACTTCGAGGGGAAGCTGGCGCGCGGCGCGGACTTCGACGCCACCTCGGTGAGCGGCGATCTCAACGTGCGCGCCAGTGCGGACGCGGGCTACGCCTACGAGGTCTCGACCTTCAGCGGCGACATTTCCAACTGCTTCAACGCGACGCCGAGCGAGCACGGCCACCTGCCGGGTCACACGCTGCAGGGCACGCGCGGGGATGGCGCCGGGCACCTGCGCCTGAAGACCATGAGCGGCGACGTGCAGCTGTGTGACCGCAAATGACTGCCGCCCCGCCGGGGCGCGCGGTGAACGCGCCGCAATCTCGCTAGAATGGACGGGTGTCCCTCGCCACCGAAGCCGTAGCGCCCGCGCTCCTCGAGTGGCACGCCCGCGATGGGCGCCACCACCTGCCCTGGCAGCAGGACCGCACGCCGTATCGCGTGTGGGTGTCCGAGATCATGTTGCAGCAGACGCAGGTCACGACGGTGGCGCCCTACTACGAGCGCTTCATGGGGCGCTTCCCCGACGTGCGCTCGCTCGCCGCGGCTCCGGTCGATGAGGTGCTGCACCTGTGGTCGGGGTTGGGCTATTACGCGCGCGCGCGCAACCTGCACCGCGCGGCGGTGCGCATCCGCGATGACCACGGCGGGGAGTTACCCCGCGAGTTCGCGCAGCTCGCCGCCCTTCCCGGTATCGGGCGCTCGACCGCAGGCGCGATCCTGGCGCTCGCATACGGGGCGCGTTTCCCGATTCTCGATGGCAACGTGCGGCGCGTGCTGGCGCGCTACTTCGGCGTGGCGGGACCCTCCGCCGAGCGGGCCGTGGCGCAGCGGCTGTGGGAGCTGTCGGAGCGTTGTACGCCGCAAGTCGAGGTCGATGCGTACACCCAGGCGATCATGGATCTCGGCGCCACGGTGTGCGTGCGGCGCAAGCCCCTGTGTACTCACTGCCCGCTGGCGCAGAAGTGCCTCGCCCGGCGCACCGGCCGGCAGCACGAGCTGCCGGCGCCGCGGGTGAGGCGCGCGCGGCGCCTGCGGCGCGCGTTCATGGTGGTGGCGCTGCAGGACGACGGCAGCGTGCTGCTGGAGCGCCGGCCCGAGAGCGGCGTATGGGGGGGGCTGTGGTGCCTGCCGGAGTTCGCGACCGCCACCGCGGCCGGCGCGTTCGTGCGCGCCTGCTTGCGCGCGGCGGCGATCGAGCCACAACCCCTGAGCGAAATCCAGCACGCGTTCACCCACTTCGATCTCGCGATCACCCCGCTCCTGGTGCGCTGTGCGGGCGCGTGGGCCGTGAGGCAGGAGGGAGCGCAAGCGAGCCTTTGGTATAACATCCGTGCACCGGCGCGCATCGGCCTGCCCGCTCCCATCACGACGCTGCTCGCGAGCCTGGCGAGCGAGTCGCTGTTCGATGCCCGCACGGCCTAGCGCGAGGAGGTTGGCGTGTCACGCATGGTGCAGTGTGTTGTCCTGAAGCGCGAGGCCCCGGGGCTCGAGCGGGTCCCGTATCCGGGTGAGCTCGGCCGGCGCATCTACGAGAGCGTTTCCAGGGAGGGCTGGGCGCGCTGGCTGGCGCACCAGACCATGCTCATCAACGAGTATCGCCTCACGCCGATCGAGCCCAAGGCGCGCAAGTTCCTGGAGACGGAAATGGAGAAGTTCTTCTTCGGGGCCGGCTCGCAGGCGCCCGAAGGCTATCAGCCGCCCAAGGCGGGGAGTTAGCCGCCTGCGCCGCGGGCCGCGCGGCTACAGGTGGATCAGGCCGCGCTTGTGCGCCACCGCGACCGCTTCGGTGCGGCTGATGGCGTCGAGCTTGGTGAGGATGGCCTTCACGTGGGTCTTGGCGGTGCCCTCGGTGATGGACAGCCGCCGCGCAATGTCCTTGTTGCTGCGGCCCTGGGCGACGAGCTGCAACACGTCGAGCTCGCGCTGCGTCAGGCTCGGCTTCGCCATGCGCTGCAGCGCCTTGGCGGCCACGGCGGATGAGGTATAGGGACGGTCCTCGCTCACCGCGCGGATGGCGGAGAGGATCTCCTGCCTGGGGGCGTCCTTCAGCAGGTATCCCTTGGCGCCCTGGGAGAGGCACTGAAAAATGTCCTCATCGCCATCGTAGGTGGTCATGATGAGGATGCAGGCCTTGGGATGCGTCTCGAGCACCCGCTGCACCACCGACACGCCGTCCCGCTTGGGCATGCGCAGGTCCAGCACCAGCACATCGGGCCGATGTTGCTCATAAGCCGCGATCGCCTCATCGCCGTCGCCTGCTTCCGCGACCACTTCCATGTCGGCCTGCTGGTTGACCATGGCCGCCAGGCCGTCGCGCACCACCGGATGATCATCGGCGAGTACGACGCGAATATTCGTCTTCATGACCGCAGCCACTACGAGGTTCGCTTCTCGATGCGCACGCTCACGCGCGTGCCCGCCCCGGGCTGGCTGTCGATCTGCCACGCCCCGCCGATCGCGCCGGCGCGCTGGCGCATGCTGGAGAGGCCAAAGCCCTCACCCGTGTACACATCGGGTCGCTGCAGCAACCCTACGCCGTCGTCCGCGACCGCGAGCTCCCAGTGGGCGGGCTCATCGGTCATGGTGATGCGCACCGTTTGCGGGCGGGCATGCCGCACCGCATTACTCACGGCCTCCTGCGCGATGCGCAGCAGCTCGTGCTCGTGCTCCGGACGCAGGCCGGTCGCGATGCCGCCGCCTTCGAAGGTGCAGGTGACGCCGCCGGGCACCGTGGAGCGATCGGCGAGCTGCCGCAGCGCGATCTCGAGTCCCGGGCGCCGGGTCTGATCCAGACGCAGCGCCATCACCGAGCGGCGCGCTTCGGTGAGCCCGTCGCGCGCCAGCTCCCGGATGCGCGATAAAGTCACCGCGAGCTCCGAGCCGCGCTTCTTGCAGGAGGGGAACTCCTCCACCGCGCCCAGCTGCAGCAGAATGCCGGTGAAGGACTGCGCCAGCCCGTCGTGAATCTCCTGGCCGATGCGTGTGCGCTCCATGAGCACGGCGGCTTCCTTGGCCGAGTAGGCGAGGCGCGTCAGCTGCACGGCGAGCGTTGCCTGCTGCGCGAGCGCCACCAGCAGCTCGCTCTTCTGCACGTCCTCGGCGTTGCGCTGAAAGGTCAGCACCAGAAAGCCGACGCTGCGCGCGCCGAACACCAGCGGATAGACCACGGTGCCGACCGCGCCCTCACTGCGATGAAAGGCGAGCACGCCCGGCCAGATCTCCGTCTCCTGGCGCGCGATCTCCAGATACAGGGGCTCGCGCAGCTCGGCGAACCGCGCGGTGAAAGACGAGCCGCTCACCGGCACGCTGGCCGCGAACGGCGGCTGCCCGAGCTGCCCGTCGCGCACGTGCGCGACGATGCGCCACTGTTGCAGCGAGTCCTTCAGCACGATCACCGCACCGGAGACGGCATTGAACTGGCGCGTCGCCTCGAGCAGCATGTGGCCCATGAAGCTGTGCAGGTCGGTCTGGCCGGCGAGGCGCTCGAGGTTGGCGCGGATCACGGCGTTCGCCTTGGCGAGCCCGGCGACGCGCTCCTCCGCGGCGCGCTCGCGCTCACGGCGCACGTCATCGACGAGCCGTTCGCGGTGCAGCGCGGCGCCGATCACGCCAGCGGCGGTCTCGAGCGCGGCCAGCTCGGAAGCATCGATGGCCCGCTGCTGGCGAGTGTTGTCGAAGCCCACCACCCCGATGAACTCGCTCGCCACGAAGATCGGCACGATCGCCTTGGTCTTGGTGTCGACGCCTTCGATGCCCGCGGTGGCGCGGCCGCCAGGAGTCTCGCTCGGGCTGAGGCACACGCTGCGCCCGGCGCGCAGCTGTGCGCACACGCCCGAGAGGGCACGCTCGTCGCACGAGAAGCTGCACGTGTCATGCAGGTACGGCGTCACGCCCGGCCCCGTCCACTCGCTCACCACCACGAGTAGCGGCTCGCCTTGCGGACCGGTACGCGTTTCCATGACGCTGACGCGATCGACGTGGGCTGCCTCCCCGATCAGTCCCAGCACGCTCGGGATGGCGGCGCGCACGTCGGGGGCCTCGAGCAGCAGGCGGCTCGCCCTGGCAGAAGCGGTGAGCAGTCGCTCCCGCGCCCGCAGGGACTCGTTGATCTCGCTGAGCTTCTCGGCACAGGGAGTGGCTTGGGCTTCCGGTTCCAGGACGGCCACATTCGCGTTCATGTCGGGAGGTACTCGCAAGCTTTCCAGGGGCAGGTCGGAAAGTCTAGCGCGCCGGGAACGTGCTCTGCCGCTACGGACGCTTCTCTCTATCTTAAGAGGGAGCGGGGCGGACTCGCCCTGAGTCCCTGGCGGGCGCGCGTCCCGGGCTACTTCCGGCGGCATGAGATGACGATCCTGTGGTGAATCAAATGCTTAGCCACCTGCTTGCCGGACATAGCGCGGCACAGGCGCCATTTCCCAGCCGCCGCCCAAGGCCTTGTAGACGGCAATCAGACTGGTCGCCGCATCGGTGCGCACCTGCGCGAGGCGGTCTTCGGCGGCGAGCTGCGTGCGCTCGGCATCGAGCACCTCGAGAAAATCCACCATCCCTCCCTCGTAGCGGGTGCGCGCGATGCGCGCCGCGGTGAGGCTCTCGCGGGCCGCATCCTGCGCGTCCTTCAGACTGTCGCGGGTGCGCGCATGGGTGACGAGCGCGTTCTCGGTCTCCTCCAGCGCGCGCAGCACGGTCTGCTCGTAGCCCGCGAGCGCCACATCGGCACGGGCGCGGCTGCCCGCGATCTGCGCTCTCACCCGCCCCAGATCGAAGGCCGGCCAGGAGATGGCGGGCCCGATCACGTAGCCGCGGGTGGACGCCTGGCCCAGGTAGGCGGGCTCGGTGGCGGTGTAGGTGAAATTGCCGGTGAACGTGACCTTCGGAAACAGATCGCCGATCGCCACACCGACGCGCGCGGTGGAGGCGGCGAGGGAGCGCTCGGCGACGCGGATGTCGGGCCTGCGGCGCAGGAGAGCGGCGGGGTCGCCAACGGCGGTGATCTGCGGCAGGTCCGGCAGCTCGCGCGGCGGTGTCAGCAGGTCATTGAGCGCGTTGGGCTCGCGGCCCGTGAGCACCGCCAGGCGGTGAATCGAGCGCGCGACCTGCGCCTGCAGCGGTCCGATGGTGGCGAGGGTGGTGGACAGCTGCGAGCGGGCGCGCGAGGTGTCGAGCTCGGTGCCACGGCCGGCATCCAGGCGCACCTGGGTGAGGCCCGCGGTCTCGCGCTGGTTGTCGACGTTACGCCGTGCGACGGCAAGCTGGGTCTGCGCACCGCGCAGCTCGAAGTAGCTGCGCGCCACTTCCGCCGTCACCGACACCTGGGCATCGCGCAGGCTCGCCTCCGCGCCCTCGACTTCCGCGTGCCGCGCCTCGAGGCCCCGGCGCACGCGGCCGAAGAAGTCGAGCTCCCAGAACGCATCGAAGCCGGCGTCGTACAGCTGTCCCTGCAACAGGGTGCCGGTGGGACTCTCGAGCGCCGGCAGCCGCTCCCTGGTGTAGCCGCCGGCGGCGGTGACCGTGGGCGCGAGGTCGAACCCGGCTTCGCGGCGAAGCGCCCGCGCCTCGACGAGTCGTCCCAAGGCCATGCGCAGGTCGTGATTGGCCTGCAGCGCCTCATCGACGAGTTGGTTCAGGGTGTCATCGCCGAGCTGCGTCCAGAACTTCCCCTGGGCGTCAGCAGTGGAGAAGGCGCCGTCCCTGGCACCTTCGAACTGCGGCGCGACCTGGCTGTCGGGCTTCACGTAGTTCGGTCCCACCGCGCACCCGGCGAGTCCCGCGGCGAGGCCGAGGAGCGCGATCGGCGCCCCGAGTCTCGCAGGCGCCGCGCGGCGCTTCAGGTTGCTGTCAGTCATGAAGAGGCTCCGGGGCCGGGAGGTGGCCGGTTGAGTCGGCTGCGGTGTGCCGCGCCGAATCGGCCTCGCCATGCCGCGACGCGCGCCGCACGAACACGTAGAACACGGGAGTGAGCAGCAACCCGAAGGCGGTGACGCCGATCATCCCGGCGAACACCGTGATGCCGAGCGCGTGCCGCACCTCGGCTCCGGCGCCGGTGGCCAGAGTGAGCGGCACGACGCCCATGATGAAGGCCATGGAGGTCATGAGGATGGGACGCAGCCGCAGGTGCGCGGCCTCGAGCACCGCCGTCTTCGCATCCCGCCCGTGCTCCTCCTGCAGATGCTTGGCGAACTCGACGATCAATATGGCGTTCTTGCACGCCAGGCCCACCAGCACCAGGAGGCCTATCTGCGTGAAGATGTTGTTGTCCCCGTGGTCGAGCTTCAGCGCCGTGACCGCGGGCAACAGGCACATCGGCACGATCAGGATGATCGCGAGCGGGAGCGAGAGGCTCTCGTATTGCGCCGCGAGCACCAGGAAGACGAACAGTACGCACAGCGGAAATACCAGCAGTCCCGTATTGCCCGAGATGAGCTGCTGGTAGGCGAGATCCGTCCACTCGTACGACATGCCGCGCGGCAGCGTCTGATCGAGGATGTTTGCCATTGCCGCCTGGGCCTGCCCCGAGCTGAACCCCGGCGCGGGCCCGCCGTTGATGTCCGCCGCGGTGTAGGCGTTGTAGCGCTGCACCACGTCGGGACCGAAGGAGCGCGAGACATTGATGACCGAGCCCAGGGGCACCATCTCGCCGGCGGCGTTACGGGTCTTGAGCGGCATGACGTCGTCGAGCTGGGAACGGAACGGGGCATCCGCCTGCGCGACCACCTGATAAGTGCGGCCGAAGCGGTTGAAGTCGTTGACGTAGAGCGAGCCCAGGTACACCTGCAGCGTCTCGAACACGTCCGAGAGCCTCACGTTCTCGCGCTTCGCCTTGACACGATCGACGTCGACGTCGAGCTGCGGGACATTGATCTGGTAGGTGCTGAAGGCGCCTCCGAGCGCCGGATTCTGGTACGCCTTCCCGAGGGCCTCCGAGAGAGCCGCAAACAGCGCCTGCGGCCCGGCGTCGGCCCGATCCTCCACCTGCAGCTTGAATCCGCCGAGGGTGCCGAGGCCGATCACCGGCGGGGGCGTCACGACGATCACGAAGGCGTCCTGGATGGACGCCATCTTCTGATTCAGCGCCGCGGCGATGGCAGGACCGGAC
>VBMV01000116.1 GCA_005878835.1 Gammaproteobacteria bacterium
CATCGCTTCCTACCGGGCACGCAAGGCCGGCAAAGGGGACACCCTGGCGCGCACCGAGCACGACATTCCCGTGGATCAGGTGGGCCTGGTGTCGTTGCTCTGCATCCTGCCGATCTGCTGGCTGTTGTGGGATTTCGCTAGGAGCGCGGGCCTGGGCGACCATGCCCTGCTGCTCACCATCGGCGGCATCGTCATCGTGGTGGTCGTGGGCTTCCTGGTTTCGACCGTGTGCGGCTATATGGCGGGGCTGATCGGCGCCTCCAACAGCCCGCTCTCGGGCATCGGCATCCTGGTGGTGGCCATCACGGCGCTGTTCCTGGTGGTGAGCGTCAAGTCCTCGCTCCCCCCGCAGATGGGCAAGGCGCTCGTGGCCTACTCGCTGTTCGTCACTGCCGTGGTATTCAACGTGGCGGCCATTGCCAACAACAACCTGCAGGATCTGAAAACCGGCCAGCTGGTGGAATCCACGCCCTCGAAACAACAGTGGGCGCTGGTGATCGGCGTAGTCGCCAGCGCGCTGGTGATCCCGCCAGTGCTGGACCTGGTCAACAAGGCTTACGGTTTTGCGGGCGCCCCCGGCGCGTCAGCCCACGCACTGCCCGCGCCCCAGGCGGGCCTCATCTCTGCTCTCGGCCAGGCGGTGATCCAAAACGACCCGGAGAAATGGCAATTGATGAGTTGGGGCGCACTCATCGGGGCCGCCATCATCACGCTCGACTGGCTGCTCTCCAAGACCACCCGCTCCATGCGTGTACCGCCGCTCGCCGTCGGCCTCGGCATCTACCTTCCCACGGCGTCGACGCTGATGGTCACCGTGGGCGCGCTGGTGGGCTGGTGGTTTGACAGAGGCGCAGACAGGACTGCCAAACCAGAGGCCACGAAGCAACTGGGGGTGCTGCTCGCTTCGGGTCTGATCGTGGGCGAGAGCGTGCTCGCGGTGATCTTCACGGCCCTGGTGGCCTTCACCAACAACCAATTTCCCATCGGCGTGGTGGGAGACTCGTTCTCCACCGCTTCCGAGTGGCTCGGCGGCATCGCCTTCGTGCTCGTGATCTACGCGCTCTATCGCTGGGTGGGGCGCGCGCTCTCGGCTGCGTAGTCGCAGCCTCCGGTACATCGCATTCCCGACATCCTGTGCCCCGACATCCGGCCGCTCGTCAGCGGCGCGCGAAGCGCTCGATTCCGCGGTGCCCGATGAGCGCGGAAGCAGCCCAGCCGGTCAGCCAGACGATGATCCAGGTGAAGAGCGCCGCGCGAAAGCTCCCCAGGTGAAAGCCCGGCAGGATCGCGGCGACCAGCGCCACCATCGCCGCGTTCAGCACCAGGAGAAACAGGCCGAGTGTCAGAATCGTGAGCGGCAGTGTCAGGATGAACGCGACCGGCCGAACGATGGCATTCACGACGCCGAGGAGGAGCGCCGCGAGGAGCAGCGTGCCGACGCCATGGATCCGCACCCCCATGACCCACACGCTCGCGAGCCACAGGCCGATCGCACTGATCAGCGCGCGCAGCAGAAATCCCCTCATGGGCTCGCGCCCGGTCCGGGTTGCCGCTCCAGCAGCACCTTGAGCCGGACGATGGCCTGCTGCCAGCTGGTGCGCAAACGCCGGTACTGAGTATCCCATTCGAGCGTCGCCGGTACACCCGAGCCCAAGAGGCGCACGATGGTTCCGCCGGGCACCGGCTCGAGCATGAAGTCATCGACCATCACGGTGTCGGCGGGTGGCAGCGCCGGGGCGGGCAGATAGATCAGCCGCAGTCGCCGGCCGGGCTCGAACAGCTCGATGTGCGCCTCGAACTCGGTGACCCGGTCGACGCTGGCGCGGAACAGGCCCCCCTTGCGGGCGCGTATCTGCGCATCCGGTGAGCACCAGCGGGTGAGCTGCTCGGTTTCAGTGAGGGCTCGCCACACCTGTTGCGCGTCGGCGCGGATGTCGACCCGGTGTGCGTAGCCGCGCTCCTTGTCGCTCATGAGCGCATTGTGCCATTGTGGCTGAAAAGCCGGAGCCTTCATGCCGTTCGTTCACCTGGTGATTGCCCTCGCCCTGGTCGAGTTCTTCCTGTTCGGGGTGGCGGTGGCCAGGGCGCGCGCCCGCTATAACATCCCCGCGCCGGCCACCACCGGCAACGAAGTGTTCGAGCGCTATTTCCGGGTGCAGATGAATACGCTCGAGCAGCTGGTCGTCTTCGTGCCGGCGGTGCTGCTGTTCGCGCGCTACGTCAACGCTCACGTGGCGGCGGTGCTCGGAGTCGTGTTCCTCATCGGGCGGGCGCTGTATTTCCAGGGCTACGTGAAGGCGCCGCAGGCGCGTCACATCGGGTTCATCCTGACCGCGATTCCGAACCTCGCGCTGCTGATCGGCGCGATCATCGGCGCCATCGTCGCGCTCGGCGCGCACGCCTGAGGTCCCCGCCGCGGCGCGGCCTGGTCACTCGGTGGGCGCGGGGGGGCGGCGCCACAGGGCGCTGGCCAGCGGCACCAGCGATACGGCGACGATGAGCAGCGTGACCACTCCGAAGTGCTCCTTCACCAGCGGAATGTTGCCGAACAGGTAGCCGCCCCAGACGAACAGCAGCACCCAGGCGAAGCCCCCCGCGAGGGTGTACGCGAGGAAGCGCGCAAACGGCATGCGCCCGACGCCGGCCACGAATGGCGCGCAGGTGCGGATGATGGGCAGGAAGCGCGACACCAGGATCGCCATGGCGCCATGGCGGCGGAAGAACTCCTCGGTGCGCCTGAGGTACTGCACCTTGAGCAGGCGGTAACGGCCACTGAAGGCCGGGGGGCCGATGGCGCGCCCGATGCTGTAATTCACGGTGTTGCCGAGCACGGCCGCGGCCCCGAGCGTCACGCTCGCGAGGGGCGCCTGCAGGACGCCGCTGGGATCCACGGCCGCCAGCGCGCCCACCGCAAACAGCAGCGAGTCCCCCGGCAGGAAGGGCGTCACCACCAGCCCGGTCTCCGCGAAGATCACCGCGAACAGGATCGGATAGATCCACAGCTCATAGCGGGTCAGCAGCTCGAGGAGGTGCCGATCAAGATGCAGGACCACGTCGATGAGCCACGCGAGCATGTGGCCGGGGAGGATATCGGGAAGCACCCGCTGCGGGTAAGCACCGCGAGGCGCCGGCGCCTCGAGGCCAATCCTCAGGGCACGAGCGCGCGCATGGCCACCGGGAGCGCTGCGTGCTGCGCCAGGGCGCCACGGGTCTTCAGAGTGTCCAGTGCCACGCGCACGTCGCGGTCGCGATCGGCCAGGGGCGCCGAGCCCCTGCCCGCCAGCAGCTCCGCGGGGGGTGCCCCGGGGCCGTCCTCGACGACATCCGGAACGATGCCCTTGCCGTGAATCGAGGTGCCCGAGGGCGTGAAGTAACGGGACGTCGTGAGTTTGACCGCACCCCCGTGAGTGAGGGGCATGACGGTCTGCACCGAGCCCTTCCCGTAGGTGCGCCGTCCGATGAGCAGTGCGCGGCCGTGGTCCTTCAGCGCACCCGCCACGATCTCCGAAGCGGAGGCCGAGCCGCCGTTCACGAGCACTACCAGCGGGGCGCCGCCGATGAGGTCACCGGGGGCCGCATCCATGCGGAAGCGCGCCTCGGGCGTACGGCCGTCCGCCGTCACGATCACACCGCGGTCGAGGAAGTCGTCGGCAACGGCGACACCGGATTCGAGCACTCCGCCTGGATTGTTTCTCAGGTCGAGCACGAGCCCCCTGATGCCACCCGGATTGTCTCGTCTTAATCGGGCAATCGCCCGGCCGACATCACCCGGCGTGGTCTCGCTGAAGCTCGTGATTCGCAGGTATCCGTAGCCTGGCTCAAGGCTCTGCTGCAGGACGCTGTGCACTTCGACCTGGGCGCGGCGCAGCGCGTACTCGATGAATCCGGGCGTGCCGTTGCGCCGGATGGTGAGCTTCACCAGGCTTCCGGAAGCGCCGCGCATGCGTGCAATGGCGCCCGCCAGGTCGGCGCCGATGTCGTTGCCGTCGACTCTCACCAGCTCATCGCCCGGCTCAAGCCCCGCCTGCTGTGCCGGCGACCCCTCAATGGGGTGCAGCACCTTCACCACCCCGTCCTCGGCCGCGACCTCGATGCCTACGCCGGGGTAGGAGCCCATGGTGCTCAGGCGGATTTCCTCGAACTCCTCGCTGTCGAGGTAGGCCGAGTGCGGATCCAGTGCGGCGACCATGCCGCGCAGCGCCTTCTCCATCAGGGCGTGATCGTCGACGTCGTCCACGTAGTCGCGCTTGATGCGCTCGTAGACCTCGGCGAACAGGCTGGCCTCCTGCCAGGGCAGGGCCGTGCCGCCGACCGGGCGCGCGGGATGCGCCGGGAGTGAGGCCTCGCCGGAGCGGTCAGCCAGCACTCCCCCGGTCAGGGCCCCGCCGAAGCCGAGCACGGCGCCGGCGATGAGCGCCACCAGCGTGCGCGGACGTGCCATCACCCGGCCGCCCCGCTGTGCCACTCCGGCTCGCCCACGGGCTCTGCGGCCGGCGAGGCTGCGGCTGGCGCGCTCGGCAGCGGCAATTCAAACAGCAGCTCGGCCAGCGGAATCGGCCTGCCGATCGCAAAACCCTGGCCGTAGTCGACGCCCAGCTCCGCGATGCGCGCGCCGATGGCCTCGGTCTCGATGTACTCGGCCACGGTGATGATCGACATGCCGCGGGCGAGCTGCGCGATCGCGCGCACCATGGACTCGGCGCGTGCATCGGTGAGCACCTCGCGCACGATGCTGCCGTCGATCTTCAGCATGGTCACGGGCAGCTGGCGCAGGCACGAGAGCGAGGACAGGCCGGTGCCGAAGTCATCGAGCGCCACGCCGCACCCCAGTTGCCGCAGGCGCCGCATCAGCGCCTCGGCGCGCGGCAGGCTCAGGACCGTGGCGTTCTCGGTGAGCTCGAAACAGAACAGCTCCGGATCCAGGCCGCTCCCGGCGACGCGCTCGACCAGGAAGTCCGAGAACCCATCGTCGCTGAGGGACTGCCCGGAGAAGTTGATGGCGAAACCCAGCGCCTTGCCCTCGAGCACGGTGGCGCGCGGCTTGAGCGCCTCGATGACATGGTTGACGACCCAGCGATCGATGGTCGGCATCAGCTGGTAGCGGTTCGCCGCCGACAGGAAGCTGTCCGGCCCCACGGTGCGCCCATCCTCGTCGGTCATGCGCAGCAGCAGCTCGTAGTGCGGCCGGGCGCTGTCGGCTGTGGCGAACGGCAGGATGAGCTGCGCGTAAAGATGCAGACGCCCGGCGTCGATGGCCTCGCGCAACTGGGCCGCGACGCGGATGTCGGCATAGCGGCGCACGATGCTCTGGTCGCTCTGGTGGTACGCCTCGACGCGGTTGCGGCCGCGGTCCTTGGCGGCCTTGCAGGCGGTCTCGGCCGCCGCCAGCACGTGCGCCAGCTCGTCCGCGGCGCAATCCAGTGGGGCGACCCCGACGCTGATGGATACGGGCAGGTGCGCCGCAGCGTGAGTCATGGCGAGCCGCTCGGCGCCTTCGCGCAGCGACTCCGCGAAACGCTCCGAGTCACGCATCTCCGCCGGCACCAGCACCACGAAGCGATCGCCGGAGATGCGTGAGCCGAAGGCCCCGGGAGGCAGGCGCTGGCGCAGCAGCTCGCCCAGCTGGGCGAGCACGGCATCGCCCACGTGCATGCCGGCCTTCTCATTGATGACGTGCAGCTGGTCCACATCGATGTACAGCGCGCTCCAGGCCTGCGATGCCTTGTGGTCCGTGATGACCGCGCGCACGCGCCGCTCGAACGCCGTGCGGGTGTACAGGCCGCTGAGCGCGTCGTAACTGCTCTCGATGACGCCGATGGCCTTGCGGGCGAGGATCTCGGCGATGTGGGCGTCGCGTTCCGTGAAGGCTTCCGCGCCCGCCTCGCGCAGCAGCGCCAGCACGCCGATGAAGCGTCCGGCGCGCGAGCGCAGCGAGCAACACAGCACCCGGTACGCCAAGGCGTCGGGCGTCGCGGCCGACAGGGTCTCGTTGATGACCACCGGCTCGCGCTGCGCCTGCGCCAGCGACAGCAGCCTGCGGTGCGCGCGCATCAGGAACTGCGTGTCGGTCGGCGCGTGCTGGCCCGCGCGCACCAGCGTGACGTTGCGCTCCGGAACGAGCAGCGCCCCGGTGCGGGCGCGCAGGTGCTCGATGGTCTGCTGCAGCAGTGCCTGCAGCTCGTTGGCTCCGTCAGCCGGGGCGGCGCTCTGTTCGGCGCCCCCGTACGCCAGCAGCAGATTCATGCCCCGGTCGAGCCCGCCCACGGTGTGGTTGAGCTCATCGATGGTGGCGCGGGTGACGAGCTCGCGCCGCAGGCACTCGAGCATCGGGGACAGCAGTGTGTAGGCGAAGGCGAAGTCGGGGCTCTTGCGGTCCCGTACCTCGGTGGCGCGGCACACCACGGCGAGCACGACCAGCAGCCGCTTGGTGTCATCGCGCAGCGAGCACAGGTACACGGGCAGATTCCCGGGCAGCAGGCGCACCTGGCCGGGGCTGTCCGGGTTCGAGCGCGCACTGAGCAGCGCGTCATCGACGACGTTCATCAGATCCGGGCCCGACACGGGCTCGGTCGACCACATCAGGTCGCCCGCCGGCCCGAACATCGCGACGTACATGGTGCGCGGCACCAGGCAGTGCACGAGGCGCACGTAGGGCTCGAAACGGCCCCCCGGCCGGCCGGGGATGTGCTCGATGTCCAGTAATGAATTCATGGTCCGGCGGGGTGCGGGCCGATTCCTGTAATTCGCTTACCTCACACCATTGCGCGTGAGCGGTCCGGGCGCCATGCGCGAGTTGGCGAAAGCACGTACCGGCCCGTCGCAGGGGGTAAAACATTGACCCCAATCACATCCTGCGGGAGGGTCCTACCTAGGGGTCGGCCGCCCGGAACCAGGGGCGCGGGTCGACCGGCTTGCCCCCCTTGCGGATCTCGAAATACAGCTCCGGACGGCTGCTGCCGCCGCTGTCGCCGGCGGCGGCGATGGCTTCACCGGCCGCGACCGGCTCGCCGGCCGCCTTGTAGAGCCGCTCGTTGTGGCCGTACAGGCTCAGGTACCCGTCCCCATGGTCGACGATGGTGAGTAGCCCGAGGCCCGGGAGCCAGTCGGCATAGATGACGCGTCCCTGGCAGACCGCTTTGACCGGCGCCCCGCGCTCGGTCGCCACCAGCACCCCGTCCCAGTGCACGCCGCCGGCGCGCGCATCCCCGAAGCGCGCCACCAGGCGCCCGCTCACCGGCCAGGCGAGCTTGCCGCGCAGGCGTGCAAAGGCGTCGTTCCCCTCGAGCGGAAAGCGCTCCATGGCGGTGCGCAACTCACGCAGCAGTTTCTCGAGTCCCGCCTGCTGACTGCGCAGCCGCTCGAGACTCTGGGCGCGCGTGTGCGACTGCGCCTCGAGGCTCGCGAGCACGTGACTGCGTTGCGTGCGCGCGTGCTCGAGCTCGTGCAGTTGCGCGCGTTGCTGTTTTTCCAGCTGCGCGAGCGCCTGGTCCTCGGCAGCCAGCTCGCCGTCGAGCTGCGCCAGACGCTGCAGGTCGTCCTCGATGAGCTTGATCTGCCCGGCGCGCGCGCGGCCGAAGTAGCTGTAGTAGGCGAACATCCGGCCGGCGAGCGCGGGGTCCTTCTGGTTCAGGAGCAGCTTGAGAGGCTCCTGGCGGCCAATGAGGTAAGCGGCGCGCAGCTGCCCGGCGAGCGCCGCTCGGTTGCGCTGTACCTCGGCTTCGCGCACCTGCTGCTCGGCAGTGAGCGCCGCGCGGCGCGCGGCGCGCGCGGCGCGCTCGCTGCGGACCCCGCTGAGCGCATCGCGCAGCTTCCCGACCGAGAGCTCCGAGGTGCGCAGCTCCTGGGTGAGCCGGTCGCGCTCGACCTGCTCGAGGCTCACCTGGCGGGTGATCCGCTCGATCTCGGACTTGACCGCCTGCAGCTCCGCTTCGGCCTTGCGCGCATCCGCCTCCGGGTGCCCCGCCGGGGCTGCCGGCAGCGCGGCGCCGCCGAGTACCATCCAGGCCAGGGCGGCGGCCGCCACGCGCCGTGCCCGCAACGCGCAGCCGGGGGGGCGCGCAGCCGGCGTGCCGAAGGGCAGGCGGGCGCTATAATGCGCGCCGTTTTTAGCCCCCGGCATGCCCGCTCTCCCCATGGACCGCCTCCTCGAATACATCAGCGTCCACTACTGGCTCGCCACCGCGACGGCGGTGGTGGTGGCGCTCATCGCTGTATACGAGATGCGCGCCCGATCTGAAAGCCTGGTCTCGGTCACACCCCAGGAATTGATCCGGCTGATGAATCAGGGTGCGCTGCTGCTTGACCTGCGTCCGCCGGAGCAATACCAGGTGGGCCACCTGGCCGGGGCGCGGCAGATGAGCGGCGAGCAGCTCCTCAAGGCCGCCGACACCCTGAAGAAGCACAAGGAAAAGCCCGTCGTGGTGTATGACGATAGCGGCTCGCTCGGCAGCGCCGCGGCGCGCCAGCTCGCGGCGCAGGGCTTCACCCGGGCGTTCACGCTGCGCGGCGGGCTCGCCGCCTGGCGTGCCGACAACCTGCCCCTGTCGCGCGCCTGAGAGCTTGAGGACGCGCAGGCCTTGGGCACACCGAAAGTCGTCATGTACGCCGCGGACGGGTGCAGCTACTGCGCGCGCGCGCGCCGCCTCCTCGACGGCAAGGGGGTCACGGTCGAGGAAATCGACGTGGAGGCGGTGCCGGGCGCGCACGCCGACATGCTCGCGCGCAGCGGCCGCAGCACGGTGCCCCAGATATTCATCGGTGACGCGCACATCGGCGGCGCCGACGAGCTGGACGCGCTGGAGGCGGCCGGTCGCCTGGATCCCATGCTGAAATAAACGGAGCCTTGCCATGTCGAACGAAACAGCCGGCGCCGCGCCGGCGACCGAGATCCCCACCGACGGGGCAGTCCTCGCACTGCAGAACGTGTATCTGAAGGACTGCTCGTACGAGTCGCCCAACGGCCCGCGCGTCGACGGCAACTGGAACCCGCAGATCAGTCTGGATCTGCAGACCGGCTCGAACGCGCTCGGGCCGGACGTGCGCGAGGTGGTGCTCACGGTGACCGTGTCGGCAAAGCTCGGCGACGTGACGATCTTCCTGGTGGAGGTCAAGCAGGCGGGGCTGTTCGTCATCCGCAATCTGCCGGAGGCGGAACTCAAGCGCGCCATCAGCACCGTGTGCCCCGGGGTGCTGTTCCCTTACGCGCGCTGCGCCGTCTCGCAGCTCGTGAGCCAGGGCGGCTTCCCGCAGTTCCTGCTGCCGCCGGTGAACTTCGACGCGCTCTACGCCGCCAACCAGGCGCAGGGTCCCGCCAACTGACGCGCGGCGTACGCACCCAGGCCCGCAGCCGGTGACCCAAGGTGACCGCACGAGCACTGCGTGACGCACCGGTCGCCGTGCTCGGCGCGGGTTCCTGGGGCACGGCACTCGCCATCCAGTTCGCGCGCGGCGGCCGGCCGGTGCGGCTGTGGGGCCGCGACCGCGGTCGGCTCGCCGACATGGCGGTGAGCCGCCGCAACGAGCGCTATCTGGCCAGCGCGCAGTTTCCCGATTCCCTGCAGGTCGAGCCGGAGCTCGCCACGGCGCTCGCCGCGGCGCGCGACGTGCTCATCGTCGTGCCGAGCCATGCGTTCCGCTCCCTCCTCGCCGAGCTCGCGCCGCATCTCGCACCCGAGCTGCACATCGCCTGGGCCACCAAGGGCTTCGAGCACGGGAGCCTGAAGCTGCCGCACCAGATCGCCCGCGAGGTGCTGGGCGCCGAGCGCGGCATCGCCGTCCTGTCCGGACCGACCTTCGCCCGCGAGGTCGGCGCCGGGCTCCCCACCGCCATGACGGTGGCGTCTCCGGATGCGCCCTATGCCCGGGCGCTGGCGCACGAGCTGTCGTCGGCCAATTTCCGCGCCTACACCTCCACCGACATCATGGGCGTGGAGATCGGCGGCGCGGTGAAGAACGCGCTCGCCGTCGGCGCGGGGCTCTCGGACGGGCTCGGCTTCGGCGCCAACACGCGTGTGGCGCTGATCACCCGGGGCCTGAAGGAGATGACGCGGCTCGGCGTGGCGCTCGGCGCCCAGCGTGACACCTTCATGGGGCTCGCCGGCCTCGGCGACCTGGTGCTGACCTGCACGGACGATCAATCGCGCAACCGGCGCTTCGGGCTGCTGCTGGCCGCGGGCCGCACGGCGCAGGCGGCGCTCGCGGAGATCGGCCAGGCGGTGGAGGGTTACGCCGCGGCCGTCGCCATCCACGAGGTCGCCTCACGCGCCGGGGTGGAGATGCCGCTGTGCGAAATGGCCTACCGCGTGCTGTACCAGCGCCTGCCCGCGAGGGAAGCGGTGCGCTCACTCATGAGCCGGCCGATCAAGGCGGAGGCCGAATAGAGCCGTGCAACCGCCCGCCGCGGCAGTGCTGGGAATCGCGCCGCACTCGGGCTGGGCGGCGGCGGTGCTGCTCGCCGGCACGCCGGCCGCGCCGCGCGTCATCCTGCGCGAGCGGCTCGAGCTGAGCGATGCGCGGCTTGGCGGATCCAAACAACCCTATCACGCGCTCGAAGGCCTGCCGCTCGCGCAGGCGCAGCGGCAGCTGGCGCGCTTCCGTGCTTGCGCAGACGGCCTCGCCGAAGGCGCGCTGCGGGCGCTCCTGGAGCGTGCGCAGGCGGCCGGGGTCGAGCCGCACGCCGCCGGCATTCTCGACTCCGCCGGGCACAGCGGCGCGACGCTTGCGGCGATCCTCGCCTCGCATGCGCTGATTCACACCGCCGACGGCAATCATTTCCGCACCGCGCTCGCGCAGGCTTGCCAGGCGGTGGGACTGCGCGTCGCGCGAATCCCGCAGCGCGAGCTGAGCTCGCGCGCCGTCGCGGCGCTGTGCCAGTCGCCGCAGCAGCTGACCGCGAGGCTCAAGGCGCTCGGAAGCGGGATGGGATCGCCCTGGGGCGCCGATCAGAAGGACGCAGCGCTGCTCGCCTGGCTGCTGCTCGCGACATAGGCAATGCGGTGGTCAGGGGCGCTCCCGTCAGCGCCGTGCGCGCCGGCGGCCGCGGCGCCCGACCCTGCCGGACTGCAACTCTCGGCGCGCAACCGCGTCGTGCTTCAAGCGTGAATGATCCGTCCGCCGCCAAACGACCAATTCTCCCACGACGTTTCCTTGAAACAGACCATCACGTTTTCGGGATTCAAGCCCGGGCCCTTCCCCGGGCCCTTCGACAAGCCGCCGAGGATGTCGGCCAGGATCTTCTTCTTCACTTTGACGCTGCGGCCCACCGACAGCAGTACCTCGATCAGGACGAAATCGTCCGTCCGGCGAGCGCTGAGATCGGGGTACTCAGGATCAAAGCGGAAGTCATCCGCGCTGAGCTCCAGCACGCGCTGAAAGCGGTCCTTCTCGGGCACGCCCGCAGCGATCAGCGCGCCATGCACCGCATCGAGCACCATGGACTTGAATTCACTGGACTTGCCTTCGCGGACGGTGAGCGTGACTAGCGGCATGGAGTGCTCCTTCGGGCCGAACGCCGGGATTGAGCGAGGGGCAGCAGGGCCGACATTCGCGGCGCATCATGGTTCAGCGGTCGCTGCCGCCTCATGGTGAGGCACCGGGCCGCTCGCGCTCGACGATGACTGCCGTGCCGTAACACAGGACCTCGGTCAACCCCGCCATCAGTTCGGTGGCGTCGTAGCGCACTGAAATGATTGCGTTTGCGCCCTGCTGCTGCGCGTGCTCGCACATGAGGCGATAGGTGTCGGACCGCGCCCGCTCGCACAGGTTGGTGTAGATGGTGATGTTGCCGCCGAACAGTGATTGCAGGCCGCCGAAGAGATTCCCCACGATGGAGCGCGAGCGCACCGTAATACCGCGGACCACACCGAGATTGCGGACCACTCTGAAGCCCGGCAGCGTAAGGGCCGTTGTGACCATGGCGTCTTGCATGTTTCTCTCTGCTGGTGTCTGAGGTTCGAATTCAGCGGCGATCCAACCCGCGCGCCCAGCGAGCATCGATTCGCACCAACTTGATGCGACCCGCAGCGCCGCTCTTGATGGACACGGCCGACTTGGGGCACTGGTAATGCTCGGCGACCAGCGCGATCAGCTCCGCGTTGGCTTTGCCGTCAATTGGAGCTGATCTGAGGCGGGCAAGCCAGGTGCCACCCTCCGCCTGCTCGAATGCACTGCTGCGCGAGTTGGGTTTGACCTCTACCTGGATAACGATGGCACTGCTCTGCTTCAATGGAGGCGCCATCCCACGTTGGCTTGCAGCGATTTGTCGGGCGTCATTTCGTGACTCATACGGACCACGATGTCGAGAGTGAGTAAATCCCGAACGCGAAGATGATGCACCCGGATGATCGGTTTACGAGCTGCATCCAACCGGAATCAACTCGTGACTGGAACAGCCCCACACCACCACTGAGCAGCAGCCACCAGAGTGCTGAACCAATGAACACACCGGTCACCAATACACCCGCGGCCAGATAGTCCGGTGATGATCCGAGTCCAAAGCCGGCAAAGACAGCCACGAAGGACAGGATGGTCATCGGATTGGTGAGGGTCAGAGCCACCACTGATGAAGCCTGACGATGAAGTCGAGCCGCCCGATGCACGCGCGCCCATTGCCACGCGAGCGAGCCGTGCGGGTCACGGGCGCTTGCGCAGAAAGACGTGGGTCGCACGCTCACCCGCGACCTGCCGCGCGCATTCATAGCCCAAAGCACGCATATCGATCTCTTTCAAGAGATGCTCGCCGGAACCGAGTAAGACAGGTCGGACGGCGAGATGCAACTCGTCGATCAGACCGGCACGCAGATACTGCCGAATGGTGGCAACCCCGCCGCCGAGGCGCACGTCGCGCCCGCGCGCCGCAGCGCTCGCCTGCTCCAGGGCGACGTGAATGCCTTCGGTGACAAAATGAAACTCCGTACCTCCCGCCATCCTGAGCGACGCGCGCGGGTGATGCGTCAACACGAAGACGGGCGTGTGATACGGCGGCTCGTCGCCCCACCAGCCCTTCCAGCTGTCGTCCGGCCACGGGCCTCGGACAGGACCGAACATGTTGCGCCCAAGAATCCAGGCGCCGATTCCGGCAAAGCCCTGCTCGGCAATTCCGTTATCGACTCCCGTCTCGCCATCGTCGTGACCGTGCATCCTCCGCCACACGCGTGTCTGGAAGAACCACTCCATCAGTTCAGGGCCCCCGACGCCCAGCGGATTCTGGAGATCTTGGTTCGGCCCAGCGCCGTAACCGTCGATGGAAATCGCGAAGCATTGGACACGGAGTTTGGGCACTACATTCCTCGCTGCTTGGTACGGTGTCGCGTTAGCGATACCCGCGCGGTGGGCGATTGGTCCGCGGCAATGGCACAGAAGGCTTCACGCGCCCGGCTAGACTACGTACGAGCGATCCACAATGACCCGCCACCGCCCTAGTAATTTCAAGAGAAGCGACTGACCGAACCTGGTGGATGTGCCGACCGCCACCAACATGGTTCCGCGCGTGGGTGAAGACAGAACCTCGAGTTTGACGAAGTCGTCGCGCTCGCAGGGGGTTGTCGCCAAGGAGCTGCGGTCGGCTGTGCAGCCGTTATCTTCGGGTCGCGCCGAGTAGGACATTAGCTTGAGCGAAGGGTACTTGGGCTGAAGTTTCTCGAGAAGTACAGGGCCGACTGAGCTCTTCACATAGACAACCGAGCCGCGCGGGAAACGGGATAGGGGTGCATCCGCAACCACCACCATCGCGTCCACCATGTCATCGGCCATGATCACGCCTGGCGCTGTGCGAAGCGCCACATACAGTCCCAGCAATACAACAGCGCCGCCGGCAATGAAGGCGCCTATTAGAGCACGCACGCGGAACATCGCCCTGCCCTCCTTGGCGTCACGGTCCGCTGCAACCGTTTTGTCAGACGTCGCGCAACCACGCTACGCACAATGCAAGCACTCCTAAACCTAAATATAGCGCCACGCGGAGCCAGAACCACACCGGGTTGCCGGCACGCTGCACACTGCCGATGCGGCCAAGCACTGTCCCAGTGCGAACTCCGTTGATGCCCAGGCCAACGAGCAGTAGGCCCACGCCGACGATAAAGACCTTGCTCGGCAAGTTTGGCCACCTAACGATGAGGTTGAGCGGCGGCCCGCAAACGCCAGATCAGCGCCGCGGGCGCACACCGCCTTGCCGCGTTCGCGGCGCACAACCAACCGCGCCTCACGGCCCGCTCCAGCGATTGTTAGACGACCTTTTCAAGCGGCGTCCACCTCTTCTCGCGTCTTTCAAGTCGTTCATCAGAGGTCTCAGAACTGTAGTCTGCCAGTGCTGCATGAGGGAGTCCCTCCGGAACTGGCATCATTGTCAAGGTATTGATGATGCCAAACGCGCCATGAGCGGTTTCAATTTGCGCGCCCATGTAAACCCCGCAGCGTCTACACAAGAGGAAGTCAGCAGTCTTCAGACTGAACCGATAGCGCTGAAGTAAAGCGACGTCGCTAACATGGAACATGAGCCGTCCGCCCGACTCGGATGTCGTAAGTGCACCGTGGGCGCGACAAAATCGACACTGGCAGGCTCGAACGCTCCACTTAGCCACCGGTATTGTTGTTTGGAAAGAAAAGCCAAGTGCCCCGCAGTGACAACAGCCCTTAAAGGTACGCAAGGGAAGGGTCATGGCTGCGCCTTCTCGAGACAACGTGAAAAATCGCCCTTTACCGCCGCCAGATGCGCTTCCTTCACGGTTTTCCGAACACCCCCCGGCTGCCCACAGACGCCAGATCAGCGCCGCGGGACGCATACTGCATTGCCGCGCTCGCGGCGCACAACCAGCCGCGCTTCACGGCCCGCCCCATCGATGGTTAGACGGTGCCACCTTTCAGCGTCCGCCGAGGTCACTCCGGCGTGAGCCCCGACCGAGGTACCGGAGCAAGAAGCTCGTCGTCACC
The DNA here is from genome assembly GCA_005878835.1 of Gammaproteobacteria bacterium. Lineage (GTDB taxonomy): Bacteria > Pseudomonadota > Gammaproteobacteria > Steroidobacterales > Steroidobacteraceae > 13-2-20CM-66-19. Next base: position 14,926 of record VBMV01000116.1, read on the forward strand.
AACGTAACACCAAGCAATGCCGCGACCAAATCGATGAGGTGCCCGACGCTATGGGGTCGCCCCCACCCAAGCGCCGGAAGGATCGAGAACGCTTCGAAAACGTGCGTCAACGCCATGACCGCGAAGCAGCCAATCCCCCAGGCCTGCAGTGCTGAGGCGAAGCTCCTGCGCGTCCGGAAAAGAACCACCGAAACGCCAAGAAAAACGCAGGCGGCCGCCAGTGCCAGAAGACCCTTCAGGACCGCTGCGCTCATTAGAAACGGCGCCCTCTAACGATCGCGCTCAGGCGCGCCGAGCGAGCGTAGCGAACTAAAGGCGTCTAACGGTGACGTTGAGCGGCTGCCCACAGGCGCCAACTCAGCGCCGCGGGCGCAACGTGACCACCGTGATGCACCCTTGATCATGAAGTATCGGAGACCGGAGGGGCTAGCAAGAGCGCGTTCACCGACACGTTGACCGCGACGCCGGTGCCGCAGGCTCATTGCAAATACTCCCATGTCCATGTGGAGACACCATCGAGCTTGCGAACGCGGACTCCCTGCAGTACATCCGGTTCGAAGTTCGTCGCATTTACTGCTACCGTGGCGCTACCCCATTTTTCCGGTACTTATAGTGCGTGACGCAACCGCATGTGTTGCAACGAAAGTATGCGCGAATCTTACGGCGCCAGGAGTAACTGGACAGGCCGCCTTTGGGCGCCTCAATTTGAACCGAGCTGGCCGAGTAGTACGCCCAAAGTGCCCCGTATCGCCGGCAGATGGAACAATTGCAGCTTGTCACAGTGCGAGGCGCTCGCCGAACGTGAATACGGACGGAACCGCAGTGACAAATAGCGCTGAGCATCGATTGCGCGACTCCTTTAACGCCTAGCGGTGAAGTTGAGCGGCCGCCCAGAAGCATCCGATGAGCGCCGCGGCCACACACTGTCTTCCAGCGCCCGCAGCGCACAACTACCCACGCCTCACCGCCCGCTTCAATTGATAGCCCATACCTTCAGCCGAGCTCGCCTTCAAAATGCACCTTCGCGAGCCACAGTACCGCGAATACGAAGGACCCAACGCTGAGCCCGAGCAGAATGACAATCAGCTGGCGAAGTCGAAGATCCCACTCTCGGTCAGCAAGATACGCGGAAACGGCTGCCATCAGGTAAACGTATCCAACAACCGTTAGAGGAAGCAGCGCCAACGCAAGAACCGTGCGAAAATTTCCAGCGATCCGCGGATGTAGGAGTGCGAACCAACAGATCTCTGCAACGAGGACCGCCCCGACCCAGAGGCGCCACCTTCGAAGTGCTGGCCTGTCAGGAGTGAGGCGCATATCGAGATCTAACGGTGAAGTTGAGGGGCCGCGCAGAAGCGTCCGATTAGAGCCGCGGGCGCAAACTGTGTTCTCGCGCCCGCGGCGACATTACCGCCCCTCACGGTTCCCTCCACCGATTGTTAGGAGGCAGCAAAGCGCCATGCTAACCACCCATGCCTCTCCCCGCGAGCCAGCAGAGTTTCTAAGTACTCCATCGCGCCGGCGCGACGTACCGTCACAGCGTAGTTACGCTGCGTATCGTCCAGAGCGCGGACTAGTCCGCAGGCACCAAAGCCGGTGACGAGGCTGGCCACCTGGTCTAGCGGAACGTGAACCCCGAAGTTGATCTCTACGACTCGCTCCACCGCCATCACCAAGCGTTCAATGACGGACGCCACTCTTGAACCTCGCGACGGCCCACCGCTGCCACCTAACGGTGAAGTTGCGCGGCCGGCCGATGTCGCCCGATCAGAGCCGCGGGCGCACGCTGTCCCCAGGCGCCCGCGGCGCACAACCACCCACCCCTCACGGCCCGCTCCAACGATTGTTAGGCGCCATGCTAACCACTGACCTGGAAAACTCGCCAATTCAGAATTAGCGCCGCAATGGTGGGCACAGCGAAAATTAACAGGAAAATTGGGAACTCCTCGCTCAAGGCGTACCCGGCCTTAGCAACGCCCACCCACAGGTTAGCAGTTGAGATCACCAACCATAGCAAGACGAAAATCCAGGTTGCTGCGGAGGTTGCGCCGGGATAGTTGTTTGAAAAGAGCCTCCCCAACAGCATACAGGCGGCCAGAAGCAAAAACCCGACGAGGAGAAACAAAGGCGTGCGCATATTCGGCGCCTAACGGTGAAGTTGAGGGGCCGGACGACCACGCCGGACAAGCGCCGCGGGCCCACAACCTCTCCCCGGACGCGCGGCGCCCAACCACCCACGCATCACGGCCCGTTCCAACGATTGTTAGAGGGCACGTCCCTCATCGCTTAGACCAGTACCCCGGCTTCCGGCGATGGTGTGCCACGGCAATCACCTCGACGAAATCGGGCCGTTCGAGATAAACGACGCTGAATGGGAATTATTAATGTAACAGATACCGCCGAAAGCGTCCGTGGATTCGCGGCCACCGCCTGGGTCCTTCGGCAATGTTCGCGATTGCAGCATCCAGTTCGAGCAGAAATGCATCTGCGACCGCTGGATTACGCGCCAAGTACCAAGCACGCGCTGCTTCCGCTTCGTCCGCAGCGAGCGGATGCAGTCGAACCGTGTGGCTAGTGGACTGTAACAACCATTTGTAGACTATAATGGCGTCCATGAGCGATGCCATTGAGCTGACGAAAGTGGAGCGGATGGAACTCGAGCGTCGAGCGGCAAGCCGCACGGGACGCGCGGAGGATGCGCGGCGAGCCCGTTTGATCTTGCTGTTGGCCGAGGGCCATACGTGGGATGAGGCGTGTGAACGCGTGCC
>VBMV01000013.1 GCA_005878835.1 Gammaproteobacteria bacterium
CGTGACGCCGGACTCGAGTTCCTGGACGTGAGCGGATTGTTGACCATTTTCCGGGTGAACTCCGGCGGTAGTGGTTACGACGATGAGGCGGGCACGCATGTGCGTCAGGTTTACACGATCACGAACAATAGTTCGTCGACCGTGGATACCCATCTCCTCATGATTGCCCGGGGCCTTTCCCCTCAGATCGAGCTCGAGAACGCCAGCGGAAAAACGAGCAGCGGTGATCCCTACCTCCGCGTGTTCTTGGCGAATGGCGTGCTGCTCCCCGGACAGAGCATCACCAAGGCGTTGAACTTCGAGCGACGGCAGAACGCCCCGCCAGTGATGTACACGCTATCGCTACTATCCGGACAAGGCACTCCCTAAGTTCCGGTTCGCGACTCAGATTTAGGGGACCGGACTGTATTTGAGGCAGCGGTCCCCTTTGTAGCGGAGAAACCCGGCCGGTGATGCCGTCGGGGGTCGGGGAATCGGCGTAGTTCTCGACCCTCGATGTCGAGCCGGTCTGTCCTCCAGCGTCAGCGCGGCACTTGAGCAGAATACTGGATAAGTGCTTTGGGGCACACCACAGACTAAGATCCGCATCCTTCGCCACGATCGATCTCGAGGAAACCATGGCCTTTTCGCTTTACGCAGCCACGATCCCCTCCTATCAGCAGATTCTGGGAGCCGTATCCGGCTTGCTGATCACCGCCGAGGCCTTTTGCTCCGAGAAAGGCCTCGCGCACGAGGAGATCATCCAGGCGCGACTGGCTGAAGACATGCAGCCTTTTGCCTACCAAGTGAAGTCGACCGCGGTGCATTCCCTGGGTGCCATCGAGGGGGTGCGGCGCGGCGTCTTCTCACCCGACGTGACCACCCCTCCCGAGACGTTCGCGGCGCTCAAGACGCGAATCGAGGATACGCTCGCCGCACTCGAGGCGCTCCAGCCGACCGAGGTCGACGCTTTCGTCGGCCGCGATATGCGCTTCGTCTCCGGCGACCGCCGTCTCGACTTCACGGCCGAGAATTTTCTCCTGTCCTTCTCGCAACCGAATTTTTACTTTCATGCGGCGACGACCTACGACATTCTGCGCTGGAAGGGAGTGCCCATTGGAAAGCGCAATTTTATGGGCAAGTTGCGCATCAAGAAGTGATCGTGGGCGAATGCCCGGGCCCGGGCACGGCACACTCGTCGCGCGATTGGCGGTCTTCACTCCTGTTGAACGCTGAGTACGCAAGGCAGTTCGGCGTCGAGACCCCCCCCGGTTGGAAAGGAAAGCACTAATGAAACCTGCAAAGAAGGGCACGCAGAGGCAAGGCCGTGAAGCTATAAAGATTCTGTTCATCGCCGGCTTCGGTCCGATCGTCCGTGACGTTGCGGCAAGTCGCAAACTGTACGGCGAGACCCTCGGCATTGCCTTTAAAAAGGAGGGGGGCGGCTACCTTCATACTGAAGCTCTGAAGGGCGCGAAAAGCTTCGCGCTCTGGCCACTGCCGCAAGCGGCGCAGTCATGCTTCGGGAAGGATTCCTGGCCTGGTGACGTTCCCGTCCCGCACGCCTGGCTCGAATTCGACGTTGATGATGTCGAGCAGGCGACGGCGCAACTCGAATCTCGCGGACATCGCATGCTCGTGAAGAACAAGAAAGAGCCCTGGGGTCAGACCGTCAGCCGCTTCCTCGATCCAGAAGGACTGCTGGTCGGGGTCACGTTCACACCATTCATGCGCGAAGCCGCGAGCTGATCGATGTCTTGTCCCGGGGTGACACACACTGAGTACGTGTTGAGAACTGGTCTGTGGATTGAGGCGTTGACGAGGGCCTGCGAGTTGGCCCTCGCGCTATGGCGGACCTGCGGGCAAGGAGGGCGCGATCCGGGGGTAACCGGTAACTCATCAGCGTTCTTTCCCCGACTGCGCCCGGTGACTGCGCGGGCTCGGGTGACGGCCATGGCGGCGCGGCTGCGCGCGGTAGACCGGAATGCGCGGCACGCCGGCGGATGCGGGCACTGGCGTCGCCGGGGGGGCGCTGCGCCGCGGCGGATTTACGGTATAACGCGGCAGGGTGGCGAGCGGCAAGGAGTGCCCGAGAAGTCTCTCGATGTCCTTTAGGAGCGGCGCTTCCGGCGGCGCCACCAGGGAGATGGCCGAGCCGCTGCTGCCGGCGCGCGCCGTGCGACCAATGCGGTGCACGTAGTCCTCGGGAACATTGGGCAGCTCAAAGTTCACCACGTGCGGCAGCTCGCGGATATCAAGACCACGCGCCGCCACCTCGGTGGCCACAAGCGCGGTGATGCGGTTCTGCTTGAAGTCACTGAGCGCGCGCATCCGCGCCGCCTGGCTCTTGTTGCCGTGAATCGCTGCGGCACGCACGCCGCCGGCCACCAGCGCTTGCGTGAGGCGGTTGGCACCGTGTTTGGTGCGGGTGAATACCAGTACCTGGTGCCAGTTGCCGCTGTCGATGAGATGCACCAAGAGGTCGCGCTTGTGCTCCTGGGGCACGCGATATACGTGCTGCTCGATGCGCTCGGCGGCCGCGTTGCGCGGCGCGACTTCAACGGCCAACGGCTCGCGCAACGAGCGGGCCGCCAGCGCTCGGATGTCCGCCGAATAGGTCGCCGAGAACATCAGCGTCTGGCGCTCGCGCGGCAGGAGCTTGAGGATCCGGCGGATCGCGTGAATGAAGCCCATGTCGAGCATGCGGTCGGCCTCGTCCAGCACGCAGCAGCGCACCTGCCCCAGATCGAGCAGGCCGCGCTCGACGAGATCCAGCAGTCGGCCGGGCGTCGCCACCAGCAGATCGCAACCACTGCGCAGTGCCTCGATCTGCGGCTTCTCGCTTACGCCGCCGAAGATCACGAGGGTGCGCAGGTTAACGTGACGGCCGTACTCGCGGGCACTCTCGGCGACCTGCGCGGCGAGTTCGCGCGTGGGGGTGAGCACTAGTGCGCGCGGCAGGCGACCGGACTGCGTCGCCAGCTTCTGCAAGATCGGCAGCACAAACGCCGCGGTCTTGCCGGTGCCGGTCTGCGCACCGGCGAGCACGTCGCGGCCGGCGAGTACGCCGGGAATGGCGGCGCGCTGAATGGGAGTCGGGGTGGTGTAGCCTTTTTCGGCCACGGCACGCGCCAGCTCGGGCGTGAGCCCGAGATCATTGAATGACATCTTGGTGAAGCCTCTTTCCCGCTCGCCCGGCAGCCTTTTGGCGGCTGCGGCGGTCAGATGCGAGGCTTAAGTTAATCGTAAATCGGATGCGCCCGGGTGCTGACCGAGCACTTAAGGACGGCAGGCGGCGCGCAATGTACACAGATCGCGGGGCTGCGTCCAGTCAGTGCGAGCCACAATTCGACACTTAGCTTCCCGCTCCTGCGTTGCGGGCGCGCGCGGCTTGAACCCCCATATCTGGCCGGCAACGGCTTGCATTCGGGTGCGCCAGGAGGGCAGGGACATACACATCCTCCGCGTCCGCCGCCAGCTGAGCGATCGCGGAACCGGCGAACGGGGACGAGACAGCGGCCGCGACCAACGGTCTTAAGAGCCCGTCACGCCTCATGGTCGACAAAATCACCACTGTCGCAAAGAGCAAGGTGGGCAAACAGGTTGGGCGTCTCGATGACGAGGACGTCCTGCGCATAAACCGCGCAGTCGTCGTGTTTCTCGGGCTGGCTGGCTCGAACTAGACGCGGTAGTGGGTTGGTAGCGGGGGCGTGACGGGATGACCGGGCTGCGATAAGCGTCAGCCGCCGCAGTTATTATCGCCGACAGTACGGCCTGAAGGCGTCAGATTATGGCGCCAGTCAGCGGTATCACGAGCTCTGGGTAGCGCGGGACGGTGGTCGTGACCCGGATTTTTCCGTTGATGTTGCCGAGACTCAGCGCTTCGGGCCGCAGCCGCACATTGATCTGGAAGCTGTCGCTGGGCCCCGTGGGCGACTGTGTCACGGCCACCGCCGCGAAGTCGCAGTCGATCGAGGTAATTTCGAATGCGCCGCCGCTGTGCTTGACAAAGAACGTTTGTGTCAGGGATGCCGCAACGTCGGGTCGCTCGACATCCTGGATGCGGACGTTACCAAATTCGATCGTCTCAGGATTCGCATAAAGGTCCGGTTTGACCCACAAATGCACGGGAAGATCGATCCGACTTGCGCCCGGCTTGTCAGTCAAGAGCGTCAGAGATTCCTCGAAGCGCCCCACCGGTGCGCCCTTTGCAGAACGTGCGGTTACCACGAATAGTTTGCCAGGCTCGAGGGTCGCGACGGAGACGGTCAGGTGCTGCGAGTGCTCCACTTTGGAGATCGCCAGGGGCCGCGCTTCGTTGTTTCTGATCGTCAGCGACCGCTCGGCCGGCTCATCCGAAAACGCGCTCATGAAAATCGCGGGCACCGGCTCGATTGCGATGGGTGGAGTGACATAGCCTTTGAGCTTCAGGATAACGACCGGGCGGGTCGGATCGTTCCAATGAATCTGTGCCTCCCCATCGACCTCGCCGGCCATGCTTCCGGTACTCAATTCAACCGATACTGTCCCGCCGCGCTCGGGAAGCACTTCCGCCGGAGCAACTCGTACGTTCATGCCGCGTATCGACAGCGCTGCGCCAGTGATCCGCAGCGGAGCCGCGCCGGTATTCTTGATCGTAAAGGCGTGGCTGACGAGGCTACCCTGTCTGACTGATCCGAAATTGTAAGTGTCTTCCGCAACCACACCGCGTGGCGCCGATGTCTCCGCGTACGTCAACGCAGGTGCCGAACCTACCGCGACCAAGACCGTGATCAGCGTCGACCAGCGTTGGCGCATACGTGAACCATCAACAACGGAAGGGGGGTGGGCGCTCAGCCCGCCCTTTCTGATTTAGGGGGTGCGATCTACTGCGGATAGAACCGAAGCTGCAGCAGGCGAAGCCCGGAATTGGCGTATTGCCAGAAGTAATCCTGCAGTACGGGGTCGAAGAGGCTGACCCTTTCGCAAGTCACCACTCCCCCCACATCGAAACAGGCGTTGATCGTGGTGAGCGCGCTGGTGACATTGTAGAACGTTGACTTGCCTTTGGTCCGTGACTGCACCGCGTTGTCCGTCGAGCAGACGAGCGCGCCGGTGAGGTCGGAGGCGCATGTGGTCACGGTCGCCGTACCGCCAGGCGTGCCCAACGCGCGCGCCCAGATCAGATACGACGCCGAGGCAATGCCACTTGTGCAGCCGTTGGCCGTCGTGACGGCCGTGTCGCAGGGAAGTTGAAACACTGCGCCCTGTTGCGCAAGTTGGGTGCCGTCGCAGGCATAGGCCGGATCGAAGGCGTTGCCGTCGCAAACCGCGAAGGGCCCCGGAGTCAGGTAGATCCTGCTGGTGACCGCGGAATTCTTGGCGCCAAGAGCCACGAAGATCGTGTGTCGATCGCTTCCGGTCATCACATCGGTCTTCGGGTTGTCGACGCCGATAATATTGAGGTTGTAATGCGGGCCATTGAGGTCGATACCACCTGCCAACGCAGGGGTGGCGACTGCAGCCGCGAGCACGGCAAGCGCGCAAAGCGTAGATGAGCGTTTCATTAAATCCTCCCAGGAAGATACTCAGAGCAAGCACGATGAGCGTAGCAGCCGACTTGCATGAACTCACTGTGTCGGGT
>VBMV01000117.1 GCA_005878835.1 Gammaproteobacteria bacterium
TGCTGGTCGGCGCGATCTTCGTTCCGATCATTGCCGCCATGGTCTTCGAGCGCGGCGCGCCAGCCGCTGCCTTCGTTTCGATCATCGCCAGCGCCATTCTGGTCATCGTGCTGATGTTCGTGAAGGGAATAAATTCAGTAATCCCCATTTACGGGGGACTCACCGTCGGTCTGGTCCTGTTCCTAGGACTGAGCTCGCGGCCGATCGCCGCAGCGCTCAGCCGGCGCGACCTGACCAAAAGCACGGCCGGACAACACGGTTCAACTGAATGATTGTGCTTTCGGGCACATAGGTTACAGAGTATTCCGATCACATCGCTGACACTTTTGGGCTTTTGCGGGAGACGCAGATGCCCTGGCAGGAGTGTCGGAAGATGGACGAGAGGCTGCGTTTTGTCGCCCGCTTGCTCGACGGGGAGAAGATGGCGGCGCTGTGCCGCGAGTTCGATATCTCTCGCCAGACGGGCCACAAGTTTTATAAGCGATACAAGGATCTGGGCCTTCAGGGCCTGACCGATCGCTCTCGGCGACCCTACCGCCAGGCCAACCGCCTACCCGAGCGGGTGGAGTCTTTGATCGTTCAGCTTCGCAGAGAGCACCCCAGCTGGGGTGCTCCGAAGATCCGCGAGAAGATCAAGCGCCTGGGTCTGGGAGTCAGTCTGCCGGCCATCAGTACCGTGCATGCGGTGCTTGATCGGCACGGTCTGGTCAGCCGCGGACGGCGCCGCCATCACTTCAAGGCTGAAGGAACCGGCCTGTCCCGACCGGATCAGCCCAATGATCTGTGGTGTGCCGATTACAAGGGTGAGTTCATGCTCGCCGATCATCGCTACTGTTATCCCTTGACCATCACGGACTTCGCCTCGCGCTACCTGCTGTGCTGCGAAGGCCTGCAGAGCACCCGCGAGCACTTCGCCTTCAGTGTCTTTGAGAGAACCTTCAAGGACTACGGCCTGCCGCGCGCCATCCGCAGCGACAACGGTGTGCCCTTCGCCAGCACCAGCGCTTTCTTCGGCTTGAGCAAACTGTCCGTGTGGTGGCTGCGTCTGGGGATCGCCATCGAGCGCATCAAACCGGCACACCCCGAGCAGAACGGCAGGCACGAACGTATGCATCTGACCTTGAAGAAGGAAGCCACCAAGCCGGCCGGAAAAAACTTCCTGCAGCAGCAGGCGCGCTTCGATGCCTTCACCCGCGTCTACAACCACGAGCGCCCGCACCAGGCTCTGAACATGCACTACCCGGCCGAGCTCTACAGGCCTTCCACCCGCCCCTACACGGGCCTGCCTGCGCTCGAATATCCCTTCCACGATCGCACCGTCATCGTCACGCAATGCGGTCGTCTATGCTTCGGTCGACGCAAGATCAACCTCAGCCAGGTCTTTGCCGGTCAGGCCGTCGGCGTTAGGGAAGTCACCGATCACATCTGGCTGATCAGCTTCATGCACTACGATCTGGGCTTCTTCGACGATCAGTGCACCCGCGTCGAATGTGCCCCCAATCCCTTCAGTGCTAAGGTGTCAGCGATGTGCCCGGTATAAATCGTCAGCGATGTGACCGGAAAGGACCCTAAATTCAGTGGTCGGGGTGACAGGATTTGAACCTGCGACTCCTACGTCCCGAACGTAGTGCTCTACCAGGCTGAGCTACACCCCGAACCTTCGCGAGACCCCGCGCCACACCCGTGCACGTGGCGAGGGCGGCGGGCCGGGCAGTGTACTGAAGCGGCACGGCGCGTTCAACGCCAAACCCCATCCTGCCGGGGAAATGCCCGAGGCGCAGCAATGGCTTGCGCGAGAGCGCCGCGCGCCCGACCACGCCAGGAGGCCCCGGGGCGTTATGTCCCAGCCTTCTGCAGCACGATGTGCCCGAGGTGCATGACGAACACGGGGTGCTCGGTCGCATGGATGTCGCCTAGCACGTTCCCCGGCACGGCCACGACGTCCGCCACCTTGCCGGCTTCGAGCGCGCCCACTTGCGCCTCGATTCCCAGCAGCTTCGCGGACTCGCGCGTGCCGGCCAGCAACGCCGCGGCCGGGCTCATTCCGAGATCTGTCATGAGCCCGAATTCCATGGCATTCATCCCGTGAGGGTACACCCCCGCGTCGGTGCCCAAGGCGATGGGCACACCGATGCGCAGTGCCGCCTTGAACATGGTGCCGTGGGCGGCGGCGGCGGCGCGCGCCTTGTCGGCGATCTTCTGGGGGTACGCGCCCGCGTCCGCCTGCTTGCTCACCCAGTAAACGGCCATGCGCGTGGGGACGAGATAGACGCCCTTCGCCTTCATCAGCTTGAGGGTGTCCTCGGTGAGAAAACTCCCGTGCTCGATCGAGTCCACTCCCGCCTCGATGGCGATGCGCGCGGCGGCGTCCCCGTGGCAGTGCCCCGCGACCTTGCGGCGCCACTTGTGCGCCTCGGAGACGATGGCCGACATCTCCTCCAGCGTCAGTTGCGGCACGTCGACGGGATCGGCTTCCGAGAGCACACCGCCGCTCGCGGCGATCTTGATCAGGTCGGCCCCCCACTTCATCTGGTAGCGCACCGCTTCGCGACACTCTTCCGGCCCGCTGCAGATGCCCTCGATCGGCCCCCACGGCTTCACCTTGTCGGGCGGGAAGGAGTAGTCATCGAAATGCCCTCCGGGTGAGCCGAGGCCGTGCACCGCGGTCAGGATACGCGGACCCTCGGCCACGCCCGCATTGATGGCGTTGCGCAGGCCGACGTCGACGAAGTCGTACGCCCCAACATTGCGCACGGTGGTGAAACCGGCCTCCAGAGTGCGTCGCGCGTACATCGCGGCGTACATGGCCTGCTCGGCGGGAAAGCGCATCAGCCGGTCGTAGATGAAGTGGTAATAGTCTTTCTGGAACTCGAGCGTGAGATGCGTGTGAGCGTCGATGAAGCCGGGGAGCAGCGTCGCGTCGCCAAGGTCGATGACCCGTGCGCCCGCGGGAGCTGCGGCCGTTCCGACCGACACGATGCGATCGCCGCGTACCACGACGATTGCGCCGTCCTTGAGCGCGGTGCCGGTCGAGTCGAACAGGTGGGCCGCCTTCAGAACCATGGTCTCCGGCGCCTGGGTCGCTTCCGCGGACTGCGCCGCGGGCGATGCACCGGCCAGCAGCCCCGCTGCGACGGCCAGCAGTGCCGCCGGGTGCCGCTTCATCCCTGCACGTGCGTTGTTGGCTGTTGTCATGGCTGCGTCCGTTTCGATGGCGGTGGCGCAGTCTAGGGTGAGCGTCGGGGCGGGGCAATTCCCTCTCACGCGCTCTGCCGGCCGGAGCTTCACGTCGTGTGTGCCGCCGCAAAGTGCGCGAGCGCAGCGAGTCCCTCCTTATAAGAGGAGTCCGGCAGCGCCCCGAGCGAGCTCAGCGCCTGCTCCAGCTCCGAGTGCGCGAGGCGCGCGGTGTAGTCGAGGGCGCCGGTCGCTTCGATCGCCGCCACCACCGGTTCGAGCTGCTCGAGCCCGCCGTGCTCGATCGCACGGCGGATGGCCGAGCGTTGTGTTTCGCTGCCGCTCTTCAGCGCGTGGATCAGCGGCAGAGTCGGTTTGCCTTCGGCCAGGTCGTCACCGAGGTTCTTGCCGCGCTCCTGCGGGTTGGAGCGGTAGTCGAGCACGTCATCGACCAGCTGGTACGCGGTGCCGAGGTGGCGGCCAAACGCGGCGAGCGCCCGGCGCACCGGAGCCTGGGCCTGTGCGAGCACCGCGGCGACTTCCGCACCGGCCTCGAAGAGCTTGGCCGTCTTGCGGTAGATGACCTCGAGGTAGCGCTGCTCGGTCGTGTCCGGATTATGGGCATTCATCAGCTGCAGCACTTCACCCTCGGCGATGACGTTGGTGGCCTCCGCCATGATCTCCATGACCGGCTGGCAGGCGAGGCCGGCCATCATCTGGAAGGCGCGTGAATAGACGAAGTCGCCCACCAGCACGCTAGCCGGGTTGCCGTACACCTCGTTCGCGGTATGGCGCCCCCGGCGTAGCAAGGAGCCGTCGACCACGTCGTCGTGCAGCAACGTTGCCGTATGGATGAACTCGATGAACGCAGCAGCCTCGATATGGGAAGCGCCCTGATGCCCGCAGGCGCGCGCCGTGAGCACCACCAGCAGCGGCCGCAGACGCTTGCCGCCACCGGAGATGATGTGTTCGGCGACCTGGTCCACCAGCGGCACGGCACTCTTCAGGCGCGCCCGAATGACCCCATCCACCGAGTGGAGGTCGGCTTGTACCAGCGCGCGAATCTCTTCCAGGGTCATGACTCTCTATTCCAGGGTCATCCGCAGGAGGGCGGCGTGTTTGTTGGACGGGTGGGCGGCTTGGGGCGGCCACGCATCGTAGCCGACCGGGGCGGCTTTGGAGAAATTGGGTGCGGCGGTACACAGCGCCCGCGGTTTGGGAGCTAAGTCCCGGTCGCACTTGGGGAAACAGCCGTTTGACCCCGAGGGGGTCCGCCAGTAGAATGCGCGGCCTTTCGGCTCCAGGCCCATCCTTCTCAAATTCCATGTACGCGGTCATCGCCACGGGCGGCAAGCAATATCGGGTCACCAAGGACGGCGTGTTGCGCGTCGAGAAGCTCGACGCCGAGCCGGGGGCCACCGTCGAGTTCGGCGAAGTGCTGCTGGTCGGCGAGGGCGCGGACGTCAAGCTCGGCAAGCCGACCCTCAAGGGAGGCAAGGTACTCGCCACGGTGATGCGCCACGGCAAGAGCGCCAAGGTGTCAGTGGTCAAGTTCAAGCGCCGCGCGCATTACCTGCGGCAGAAGAACCACCGACAGTTGTTCACCGAGGTGAAGGTCACGGACATCAGCGCCGGCTGAGCGCTGTTTTGCAGGACACCTTAAGTCATGGCACACAAAAAGGCAGGCGGCAGTACCAAGAACGGCCGCGACTCGCACTCCAAACGCCTGGGGGTCAAGCGCTTCGGCGGCGAACAGGTGCTCGCCGGCAACATCCTCGTGCGTCAGCGCGGCACGCCGGTCCGTCCCGGCACGAACGTCGGCGTCGGCAGCGACCATACGCTGTTCGCCAAGGTGACCGGCAGGGTGCAGTTCCAGAAGAAGGGCGCTGAGCAGCGCCTCTATGTGAGTGTGCTGCCGGAGATGTCCGAGAAGGCTTGAATCACGCGCAGCGCGCGGCGAGCCAGCGAACCCCGGCCTCAAGCGCCGGGGTTTTTGTTTGCGCTACAGTCACGTCATGAAATTCGTCGATGAGGCGCGAGCGCGCGTGCAGGCCGGCAACGGCGGGCGCGGCAGCACCAGTTTCCGCCGCGAGAAGTTCGTGCCCTTCGGCGGCCCGGACGGCGGCGACGGCGGCCACGGCGGCAGCGTCTATCTGCGCGCCGCCTCGGGGATCAATACGCTGGCGGATTTTCGCATCGAGCGGACCTTCAAGGCGGCGCACGGGGAGCCCGGCGGCGCCAATGACTGCAGCGGCCGCGGCGGTGCGGACTTGTACGTGCCGGTGCCGATCGGCACCGTGGTGCGCGACGCCGACACGCACGAAGAGCTCGGAGACCTCACCCGTGACGGCGAGCAGCTGCTGGTCGCGCGCGGCGGCAAGGGCGGCTGGGGGAACCAGCGCTTCAAGTCGAGCACCAACCGCTCCCCGCGGCAGTTCGGCCCGGGACTTCCCGGGGAAAAGCGCCTGCTGGAATTCGAGCTCAAGGTCATCGCCGACGTGGGCCTGCTGGGGCTGCCGAACGCCGGCAAATCCACGCTCATCCGTGCGGTCTCCGCCGCGCGGCCCAAGGTGGCGGACTATCCGTTCACGACCCTGCACCCGAACCTGGGAGTGGTGGACGTGGGGCAGCACCGCAGCTTCGTCATGGCCGATATCCCCGGTCTCATCGAGGGGGCCGCGCAAGGGGCGGGACTCGGGATCCGGTTCCTGAAGCACCTGCAGCGCACGCGGCTGCTGCTGCACCTGGTGGACATCGCGCCGCTCGATCCGCAGGCCGACCCGGTACGCGATGCACGCGCCATCGTTCGGGAGCTGAAGAAGTTCAGCAAGAGCCTGGCGCTGAAGCCGCGCTGGCTGGTGCTGAACAAGCGCGATCTGCTGCCGCGGAGCCAAGCCGAGCGGCGGGCGCGTGCCATCGTGCGCGCGCTGCGCTATCGCGGGCCGCAGTTCCTGATCTCAGGGGCGACCGGCGAAGGCACGAAAGGGCTGTGCGAGGCGGCTATGAGGTCTTTGGAGGCGCACGATCGAGCGGCACGCGAGCACGCATCATCTCCAGGAGATGCTGGCGTCGCGCCGCCGGGCGCAACTTGAGAGGGGTCGGAATGACCGGGATCGGGATGCTGGCCTTCGAGTTCGCTGCGCTCATCATTGCCTCACTGCATTGCGCGGATACGGGCCGCCAGGCGACTCTTGTGCCGTGCGGCCTTGTTGCGGTGGATGATCTGCTTGCTTACGAGCGAGTCGATGATCGGGACGGCCTGGTTGTAGCTGCTCTGGGCCGCCTCTTTGTTGCCGCCGGTGAGAGCCGTCGTCACGTCGCGCACCGCGGTGCGCATGCGCGAGCGCAGCGCCACATTGCGGGCGCGGTGCTTCTCTGCCTGACGGGCAGCCTTTTCGGCGGACTTGGTATTGGCCAAGAAATCTCCGTATCCACGGCCGCGTCGCAAGCAATCGAGGGCGGGTAGTCTGCGCATCGGGCCGGCGCTTGTCAACGCGGCGGCGAGCGGGACGGCCGAGGGCCGGACGCTTCACATAAACTGCCCGTGGGCGCGCGTCGCACGGCGCAATGAAGTTAACTTAGTCTTTTGACATCAATGGCTTAAACGAATCACATGGAGCTCATTCGAGGACTCAGCGGCGCACATCGGCGCGCGGACGGCTGCGTGCTGACCATCGGTGCATACGATGGCATCCACCTCGGCCACCAGGCGCTGCTGGCACGCGTGCACGAGCACGCGGCGCGGTGCGGGGCGGCCGCGGTTCTGTTGACGTTCGAGCCCATGCCGCGCGAGTACCTGGCGCCGGCCGATCCGCCCGCGCGGCTGACCTCGCTGCGCGAGCGCTGGCGCATCCTCGCGCGCAGCCGCCTGGATTACCTGTGGCTGCTGCGCTTCGGCGAGGCTTTGCGTAACCTCTCCGCCGAGGCCTTTGCGCAGCTCCTGGTGCGCGAGGTGCGCCCCAGGGTGGTCGTCGTCGGGCACGACTTTCGCTTCGGACTCAAGGGCGAGGCGACCGCGGCTGTGCTGGCTGCGGCCGGGACGCGTCTGGGGTTCGACGTGGAGGTGCTCGCCCCCGTGATGCTCGACGGCGAGCGCGTCAGCAGCAGCGGGGTGCGCGCGGCGCTGGCGGGCGGGGACTTTGAGCGCGCGCGGCGTTGGCTCGGGCGGCCCTGGTCGATGCGCGGGCGGGTGATGGCGGGCAAGCGCCTGGGACGGGATCTGGGCTTTCCGACCGCCAATCTGCCGCTCGGGCGCCGGCGCGCGCCGGTCGCCGGGATTTTTGCGGTGCGCGTGCACGGGGTGGCCAGCGCGGCGCTGCCGGGCGTCGCCAGCCTCGGCACGCGCCCCACGATCGGCGCAGTCGAGGCGCTGCTGGAAGCGCACCTGTTCGATTTTTCCGGCGAGCTGTACGGTCGGGAGGTTGAAGTCGAGTTCGCGGCGAAGTTGCGCGACGAGGCGCACTTCGCGACGCTCGAGGCGCTGACCGCGCAGATGCGGCGCGACGCTGCGGATGCGCGCCGCATTCTGAAATGCTGAACGGCCCGGCGACTCGGGCCCGTCGATGATTGAACGACCATGGCGGACTACAAACACACCATCAACCTGCCGCAGACCGACTTCCCGATGAAAGCGGATCTCGCCCAGCGCGAGCCCGCGATGGTGCGCGCCTGGGAGGAGCGCGGCACCTATGCGAAGCTGCGGCAGCTGGCGCGCGGGCGGCCGCGCTTCGTGCTGCACGACGGGCCGCCGTATGCCAACGGCGCCATTCACATCGGTCACGCGGTCAACAAGATCCTCAAGGACATCGTGGTCAAGTCGCGCTCGCTCGACGGCTTCGACTCACCCTACATCCCGGGGTGGGATTGCCACGGGCTGCCGATCGAGCTGCAGGTGGAGAAAAAGCACGGCCGGCCCGGCCAGAAGCTCGACGCGCAGGCCTTTCGCGCCGCCTGCCGCGCCTATGCGCACGAGCAAATCGATCTGCAGCGCGCTGACTTCAAGCGGCTCGGTGTCCTCGGCGACTGGGACCGACCCTACCTCACCATGTCGCCGGGCTACGAGGCGCAGCAGCTGCGCGCCTTCGGCCGCATCATCCGCAACGGACACCTCTACAAGGGCGTGAAGCCCGTGCACTGGTGTCTCGATTGCCGCTCGGCGCTCGCGGAGGCCGAGGTCGAGTACGAGGAGAAGGTCTCACCGGCGATCGACGTGGCATTTCGTGTCGCCGACCGCGACGATCTGGCGGCGCGCATCGGCGCGAGCCCCGCACGCCTCGGCACGGCGCCCGTGGACCTCGTGATCTGGACCACGACGCCCTGGACGCTGCCGGGGAATCAGGCCGTCGCCCTGGCGGCGGAGTCTCGCTACGCGCTCGCGCAGGCGGGAACCGGCGGCGGGCGGCGCGGGCTGATCGTGGCGGCCGAGCTCCTGGAACCCTCGCTCAGGCGCTTCGGCCTGGGCGGCGCTGCCGTGCTGGCGCAATTCGAGGGCCGCGCCCTGGAGGGACTGAAGCTGCAGCACCCCTTGCAGGACCGGCAGGTGCCGGTCGTGCTCGCGGAGCACGTGACGCTCGATGCAGGCACCGGCGCGGTGCACACCGCCCCGGGGCACGGGATCGAGGATTTCGCCGTCGGGCAGCGCTACGGCCTGCCGGTGACCAACCCGGTGGGCGACGATGGGCGCTTCCTGTCCGATACCCCGCTCGTGGCCGGCCTCAGGGTCGATGCGGCCAACGCGGTGATCATCGATGCACTCGCCAAGGGTGGGCAGCTGCTGCACCAGGAGTCGCTACGCCACAGCTATCCGCATTGCTGGCGTCACAAGACCCCGGTCATCTTCCGCGCCACACCGCAGTGGTTCATCGGCATGGAGCACGCCGGCCTGCGCGCGCACACCCTGCGTGACATCAAAGGCGTTGCTTGGACGCCCGCGTGGGGCGAGCAGCGTATCAGCGGCATGATCGAGAGCCGCCCCGACTGGTGTATCTCGCGCCAGCGCACCTGGGGGGTGCCGATTCCGCTGTTCGTGCACAAACAGACCGGCGAGCGCCATCCGCGCACCCAGGAGCTGATCGAGGCGGCCGCCGAGCGGGTCGCGCGGGGCGGGATCGACGCTTGGTTCGCGCTCGAGCCGCAGGAGCTCCTCGGCGCGGACGCGCAGCATTACGACAAGGTGATCGACGTCATGGACGTGTGGGCCGACTCCGGGATGTCGTTCGAATGCGTCGGCGCCGAGCGGCCGGAGGTGAGCGCACCGGTGGACCTGTACCTCGAGGGCTCGGATCAGCATCGCGGCTGGTTCCACAGCTCGCTGCTCATGTCCGAGGCCCTGTATGAGCGAGCGCCGTACCGTGGCGTGCTCACCCACGGGTTCACGGTCGACGAGAAGGGCCGCAAGATGTCCAAATCGCTCGGCAACGTCGTGGCGCCGCAGAAGGTCATGAACAGTCTCGGCGCCGACGTGTTGCGACTGTGGGTCTCGGCGACCGACTACGCCAACGAGATGAGCGTGTCGGACGAGATCCTCAAACGCATGGCGGATTCCTACCGCCGCATGCGCAACACCCTGCGGTTCCTGCTCGGCAATCTGCACGGCTTCGATCCCGCACGCCACGCTCTGCCGGGCGCGCAGCTGCTGGCGCTCGATCGCTGGGTGCTCGCGCGCACGCGCACCCTGCAGGCGGAGGTCCTCGAGGCCTATCGCAAGTACACCTTTCATCTGATCTATCAGAAGGTGCACAACTTCTGCAGCGTCGATCTGGGCGGCTTCTATCTCGACGTCATCAAGGACCGCATGTACACGACG
Source organism: Gammaproteobacteria bacterium (assembly GCA_005878835.1). GTDB lineage: Bacteria > Pseudomonadota > Gammaproteobacteria > Steroidobacterales > Steroidobacteraceae > 13-2-20CM-66-19. The sequence continues at coordinate 9,980 of VBMV01000117.1, forward strand.
CCCGCCGCGGGCCCCGCGCGCCGCTCGGCGCAGACCGTCATGTTTCACATCGCGGAGTGCATGGTGCGCTGGCTCGCGCCCATCCTCAGCTTCACCGCTGAGGAGGTGTGGCGCCATCTTCCGGGCGAGCGAGGCGAGTCGGTGTTTCACGAGACCTGGCATACCCTGCCGCAAGCGCCCGCGGATTCCATCGACTGGGACGCACTCCTGCAGCTACGCACCGATGTCACGCGCGAGCTGGAAAAGCTGCGCGACACCGGCACCATCGGCGCACCGCTCGATGCCCGGGTCGAGGTGTACTGCGTGGCGGAGGAGCTCGCGCGCTTCGCGGCCCTCGGCGAGGAGCTGCGCTTCCTCCTGATCACCTCGCACGCGCAGGTGCACGAGGCCGCGCGCGCTCCCGCGGCCGCGGTGGCCGCCGCCAACACCGGCCGCAGCGGCGTGTGGATCCTCGCGCAGGCGAGCGCCGATCCCAAGTGCGTGCGCTGCTGGCACCGGCGCGCGGATGTCGGCTCGGACGCGCGCCACCCGCAGCTGTGCGCACGCTGCGTCAGCAACATCGAAGGTCCCGGGGAGCGCAGGCGATTCGCATGAGCGAGGCGGGCAACGGCAGCACGCCGGCGCGGCCGGCGCAGGTCGCGGTCGCGGCCGGCGCCCTGCCGGCGGCGGCGAGCGGTTGGCGCTTCCTGCCGCTGGCGGCGGCGATCATCGCGGCGGACCAGCTCATCAAGGCCTGGATGGTGCAGCATTTTGCGCCGCTCGAGCGGCTGCGCATGCTGCCGGTGCTCGACGTCATTCTCACCTACAACACCGGTGCGGCCTTCAGTTTCCTCTCGGAGGCCTCGGGCTGGCAGCGCTGGCTGTTCGTGCTGCTCGCGCTCGGCGTGAGCGCGGCCCTCATCGTGTGGCTGCGGCGGCTGCGCGCCGCGGTGCACGGCCTGCTCGCCTGCGGGCTCTCGCTCATCGTCGGCGGGGCGCTCGGCAACATGATCGACCGCCTGACCCTGGGCCGGGTGGTAGACTTCATTCATGTGCACTGGCGCCAGGCGTATTTCCCCGCGTTCAACCTGGCCGATTCGGCGATCACCGTGGGCGCCGTGGTGCTGCTGATCGATGCCTGGCGCGAGACCCGCGCGGCCAGGCGGGTGCGCGGCTGATGCAGGTGCTGCTCGCCAACCCGCGCGGTTTCTGTGCCGGCGTCGATCGCGCCATCGATATCGTCGAGCGGGCGCTGGAGCTGTTCGGCGCGCCGATCCACGTGCGTCACGAGGTGGTCCACAATCACCACGTGGTGGAGCGCCTGCGGGCCCGCGGGGCGGTGTTCGTCGATGAGCTCGCCGAGGTGCCCGCGGGCGGTACGGTGATTTTTTCCGCCCACGGGGTGTCGCGCGCGGTGGAGGAGGAAGCCCGGGCGCGGCGTCTCACGGTGTTCGACGCGACCTGCCCGCTGGTGGCCAAGGTGCACATGGAAGTACAGCGCTACGCGCGCGAGGGATGCGACGTGATCCTGATCGGACACGCCGGACACCCGGAAATCGAAGGCACCATGGGCCGCTTCGATGGCTCCTACGGTGGCCGCATCCATCTGGTGCAGAACCTGGCTGATGTCGGCGCGCTCGAGGTGCGCGATCCCGGGCGGCTGGCGTCCGTCACCCAGACCACGCTCTCCGTGGACGACACCGCGGAGATCGCCGCGGCCCTGCGGCGCCGATTCCCGCGACTCGCCAGCCCGCGCCGCGAGGACATCTGCTACGCGACCCAGAACCGCCAGGACGCCGTCAAGAAGCTTCTCGAGCAGTGCGACGTGCTGCTGGTGGTGGGTTCGCGCACCAGTTCCAACTCCAACCGCCTGCGCGAGCTCGCCGACCGTGCCGGGGTACCCGGCTATCTGATCGACGGCCCGGCGGACCTGCGCGCCGAATGGTTCACGGGCAAGCGCGCCGTCGGCGTGACCGCCGGAGCCTCGGCGCCCGAGCTGCTGGTGCAGCAGGTGCTCGAGCAGCTCGGCCGCTGGGGTGCGCAGGCGCCGCGCGAGATCGCCGGCCGTGAGGAGCACGTGTTCTTCGCCTTGCCCCGCGAGCTGCGCCGCGAGTCGGAAAAACCCGCGTAGCCGAACAGCTCCGCCGCAGCCGAAGCTTGAGGGATACCGGGGCCGGCAAGCGGGTTGCCGTTCCCGGCGATTCATTTCCGTGCTCCCCCGGAAACCCCCGCGTGCACCAGCGACACTCACTTAGCGGACAGGCGCGCGGGAGGTCTTCACATGCGACGCACTACCCCTCTTGTATCTGGATGTCCGGTCCTCGCGCTGCTGGCGGCAGCCGCCGTGCCGCTGATCCTCAGCGCCTGCGGCGGGGGCTACGGCGGCGGTGGCGGTGGTTCGGGAGGCGGCATGGGCTGCGGCGGGGCGTACCAGCCTGTCTGCCCGCCGCCGATGGTCACTCTGACGGCTCCGGCGGCGGGAGCGATGGAGAGTGGCACCATTGCGCTCACTGCGACCGCATCGGCATCGACGGCGTACGGTCTCACGGTCTCAAAGGTAGATTTCATGATCGACGGCACGCTCGTGGGAACGGCGACCACTTCTCCCTATACGGTCATGTGGAACAGCACGACCGTGACCGCCGGCACCCACATGGTGACCGCCAAGGTCACCGACAGTGCGGGCGACACGGCGACCACGCCGGCCATCATGATCAACACGACGGGTATGGCGATCGCCGCTGTTGCCATGACTGCGGCGCAGATCTTCCCCGCGCCGATGTCTCAGGCTTCCGGAATGGCCGACTTGACCGTGAAGCTCGACACCGGCGCCACGCGCGGCACGGTGAAGCTGACGGGCCTCAGCGCGACTGCGGTGACCATCAATGAAGGCTTCGCTGGCGCGACCGGACCTGCCCTCATCAGGCTCTCGCCCAGCGGCGACAACACCGCTGAGTGGGAAGTGCCGGCCGATGCACTGCTCACCGCCGAACAGCTGACTGCGCTGTCGCAGGGTAAGCTCTACGTGATCGCAACCTCCGCGGCCAATCCGCGCGGGGAGATCCGCGGGCAGATCGCTCCCGACAACGTCGCCGTGACGTTCTCCACGATGGCCCCCGCTGCCGAAGCGCGCTCGGTCAGCCCTGCGGCCGGGGGCGTCGTGGCTACGACGGTGGATGAGAGCGCGTACACGCTCAGCATTCACGTCAACTCCACGGGCGTGGACGATGCGGATGCAGCGCAGGTGGACAGCGCCGCCACCGGGCGCAAGCTCGCCGTGCTGAGCAAGGACTCTGTCGAGATGGGGCACTGGTCGACGGAGCTTGCCCCCATCAGTGCCGCCGACGTCGGCCACTTCGAGGCCGGCAAGTGGTACGTGAGCATTGCCACGCCGGTGGAGGCGGGCGGCGCGCTGCGCGGACAGATCCGAGCACCGGGCAACTGAAGCTCCTGGCTCCCCTGGCCGGCCCGCGCAGGATGCGCGGGCCGGTTTTCAGAAAAACCCGTGCAGCTCGAGGAAGTACCGCCGCGTGTGCTCGCTGGCGAGCTGCGGTATGCCGTCCGAGTAGCGCACCCCGGCGCGCAGCTGCACGAACTGCACCGGCGTCAGCTCGTACAGCAGGCTCCAGCGAGTCTGTGCATCGTGCGCCACGCGCCGGTTCGGATCGAGGTACTCGGCGGTGATCTTCAGGTTGTTTCCGCGGAAGATGCTCCAGTTGGCTTCCGCCACAGTCGCGAGCATCTTCACGCCGCCGGCGGGGAGACTGCGGTCATCGACCAGGTCGGCTTCGCCGAGCCAGGCGATCGGTCCGGTCTTCAGTCCGCCGAACACGCCGTAGGCGCTGCGGCTGCCGCTGGCGGCCGCGTCGTTGTAGTTGGCGGCCGCGCCGAGGCGCCATGCCGACTGCACCCAGGCGAGCTGGGCACTGGACTGCTTGCCGTTGCTGGTGCCGGCGCCGCCGGCGGTGCCGTTGCTCACGGCGAGCTGCGCATCCCAGTGACCCTTCAGCCAGCCGAGCTCCAGTCCCTGATCGGGTGTGGTCATGTTGATGCCGGCGATCTCCTTGACGAACGCAGTCTGATCCTGCAGTCGCAGGCCGAACGGCAGGTACATCTGTCCGCCCTTCAGGTACCAGCTGTGATCGGCCGACCAGAACAGGCCGTAGGCCTCGCGGTTGAGCGCGCCGCCCGGTGCCAGCTGCTCATCGACGTACACCAGCAGCCGCTCGGGTATCACGTTGGCGCTGAGGTAGAGCCGCGTCTGCTCCATCTGGAAGTCCTCGAGGGTCTTGCTGTGCGGGACCTGCTGGGCCTGCGCATTGAAACGCAGATCGGCGCCGAGCGCGAGGTAGCGCGATAACTGCCCCGCCCATACGTCGCTGCCGGTATCGACGCGATGCGCCGGAAACTGGGTCTGCGCAAACACGTTGCCGAATGCATTGCGCAGGCCGCCGCCGGTCGGATTGACATGACACTGACTGCACTTGACGCCCTGGGCGACGGCGAGGTACGGCTCGGCGTGCGCCCCCGCGGCGAGCAGTACCGCGAGTGTCAGACAGCGGGCGCTGACGCGCAGTGAACGGATAATCATGGTGTGGTGTCCACGGTGAATTCACGGGTGTAGTCATCGCCGAGTACGCGCGCATCGACATCGGCAAGCGCGCCGCCGCCGTTGCCGCGTAACGTGAGACGGTAGCGGCCGGCGCCGAGCGCGCGGCGCGGAGTGATCAGCAGCACGCGCGGATTTCCCTCGGCCAGCTCGGCGCCGAACGGCCCGGCCGGTTCGGCCGCCTCGCCGATCAGGCGCTCGAGGTGCACGGTGGTGTCGTTGACCAGCGAGGCGTCGAGCTCGTGATTGAACGCCACCACCATGCGCGTCAGCGGGGCGGAGAGCGTCGCCTCCTGCGCCGGCGAGATGGCCGTGACCGCAAAGGCTGCCGAGCTGGCAGCGGCGGCGGCCGGTGAGTTGGCCGCGCCGTCGCCGATCCACTGGCGGATCACGTCGATGGTGGACTGCGGCAGCGCGGGTGCGCCGAACGGCATCTGCACGCCGACGATGCCGGCGGCGCCCTCGAGTTTCAGAACCAGATAGCTGCTGTCGGGCGCACCGGGCTTGACGCGCAACAGACCCGACTGCTCGTTGCTGGCAACACCGACCAGCAGCGCGTAGCTGTGCGCGGCGTCGAGCTCCAGGCCCTGTGGGGCACCGGCGCCGCTGTGACAACGCACGCAGATCGGCGTGAACACGTTGTCCTGAATTGACTGGAAGTCGGCCGTTAATGGTGGCGGCGGCGCGCTACCGCTGCCGAGCGGTTGGCCGTTGGCGTCGAGGCCGGCGCCGTTGCCCGCGCACGCGCTCACGATTGTGACGCTACATAGAACCAATAGGCGCATGCCTGACACACAGACCATCGCAACGCTCCTTGCAGGCGAAATCGAGCCGTGAGTGGGCGCGGTACGCGATGTTGGTTTCCGTTCCCACAGCTATTTTTCTGCGCCGTGCGTAAAACCACAGCCGTGCCGTTCGACACCTACAGGCCAGACATGCACACAAGTGCACCGGCACACAGGCACACAGGAACTTTCTACATGCGACACATTCTCGGTCTCATACATGCGCGTCGAGCGCTGCTGTTGATGGCAGGCGCGCTGGCGCTGATCCTCGGCGCCTGCGGCGGCTACGGCGGCAGTAGCGGCTCGGGCTCCATGGCCTGCGGCGGCGCCTACGGCGGTACGTGCCCCGCGCCCACCATCACCATGACATCCCCCGGAGCGACCGTGAATCGCACCGTCAGGCTCACTGCCAGCGCGGCCGCCATGGGCGGCGCCTCGATCACGCGGGTCGACTTCCTGGTCGACGGCACGATCGTGGGCACGGCAAGCGCCGCTCCGTACACCGTCAGCTGGGACAGCACCACGGTCGGCGATGGCAACCACACGCTCACCGGCAAGGTCAGCGACAGCCAGAGTCAGACCGCCACCTCGGCGGCCCTCACCATTGCGGTAAGGAACAGTCCGGCCTTCAGCGTCGCGATGGCGGCGGCGCAGATCTTCCCGGCGCCGAGCTCCACCGCCACGGGAACGGCGAATCTGACCGTGAAGCTCGCGAGCGGCGCCACCAGCGGCAAGGTGACGCTGAGCGGCGTCAGCGCGAGCGCCGTGACCATCAACGAGGCCTTCGCGGGCGCAAGCGGGGCCAGCCTGATCACGCTCGCGGCCAATGGCGGCGCCGCAGGTGAGTGGGACGTGCCCGCGGGCGCTCTGCTCACCGCCGACCAGGTGACCGCGCTGTTGCAGGGCAAGCTCTACGTGATCGCGACCTCCGCCGCCAATCCCGCCGGCGAGATCCGCGGCCAGATCACCCCCGACAACGTCACGGTGGCCTTCTCGGCCCTGGCCGGCTCCCAGGAGGTACCGCCGGTCACGATCACCGCCTCCGGCGTTGCCGCCACGACGGTGGATTCGGCCGCCAACACGCTCACGGTGCACGTCAATTCCACCGGCGTGGACGATGCGACCGGGGCGGAGGTCGATACCGGCGCCGCGGGCGCCAGCGGACCGAAGCTCGTCGCCCTCACCAAGGACAGCGTCAACCTGGGCCACTGGTCCACGGAGCTCGCAGCCATCACCGCGAGCGACGTCGGCAACTTCACCGCCAACAAGCTGTACGTGAATGTGAAGACGCCCGCCGATGCCAACGGTGCGATCCGCGGGCAGATCAACGCCTCGTCAACACCGCCCGCCGCGCCAACTCTCACGCAGCTCAAGTCGAGCGCGTTCAGCGTCTGCGGCGGCTGCCACACCGGCGGCGGCACGTCGCTCCCCGCGTCGATGGACCTGACGCCGAGCCACATCTACGCCTCCATCGTCAACGTGGCGAGTGTCGAGCAGCCGGCGCTCAAGCGCGTCAACCCGGGCGATCCGAACAACAGCTACGTGGTGCAGAAGCTCGAGGGCGCCGCCACGATCGCGGGCAACCGCATGCCCCTCGGCGGTCCGTTCCTCGATCAGGCGACGATCGATCAGGTGCGGGCGTGGATCACGGCCGGCGCGGTGAACAACTGACGGGCGCATCCCCTGGCCGCGCGTGCGTGCGCGGGCCGGCTTTTTATTGGCGCTGGTAGAGCGAGCGCTTCAGCTTCCAGCGCTTGTGCGACCAGGGCCAGTCGCAGGGCGCGGAGCGGATCTGCTCCTCCACCCGGCGCGCGTAACGCTCGGTCAGCGCCCCCGCGGGCAGGGGCTGTGCGGGGCCGGCGAGCGGCTCGAAGTGCATTTCGTAGTAGCCGCGCGCGGTGCGGCGCATGGCGATGAAGAACACCGGAAAGCGTGTCACACGTCCGATTTCCTCAGGCCCCAGGTAAAAGGCGGTGTCGCGGTTGAGAAAGCGCGTCCAGTACTTGTGCTCGCTGGTGGTCGGTTCCTGGTCGGCGACCAGCGCCACGGCGCGCACCACGTCGTGGCGCTTGATGATGTCCGCCAGCAGGTCCT
>VBMV01000183.1:0-278 GCA_005878835.1 Gammaproteobacteria bacterium
GTCAGTATTGCTGGAAACCTTCGGTCTCTACGAACTGCTCGCTGTATGCGCTGGTCGGCCCAGCGATTTCCGATCCTCTCCCCCTTGAAGGGAAATGCCGCCTTCTAGGGCTACTTGAAGCCGAGTTTGAGATCAACGTTGCGGTGCCAGCTCGAGCAGTCGAGGAGGTGGCGCTGCGCCTTGGTTCCACAACAACAGGTACTCACGAGTGGTCAAAAGGAGAGTTCGGGCACTGGGAGAACGGAACTTGGGTCCCCGAGGGGGATTTGAAGAAAATC
>VBMV01000183.1:652-1294 GCA_005878835.1 Gammaproteobacteria bacterium
AGCAGATCTCCCTGAAGTTAGCCATCCTTCAACCGTCGGTTCGGCTAACGAATGTGTCGTTGGTCTCGAAGCAGCGAGCATCGTCGGTTTGCAGTGCTATTGGCGAGATTCGGTTGGACTTGCCCCAGGTGGACCCATCGAGTGGCGCACTGCAGATCCCAGTTCGCAAGTTCGAAGTACAGCTTGAGTCGTGTTTTGGAAGTGGCAAGCTTGTAATAGACCCGCGATACCTCGATCGACTCCTGGGCAAGCTGTTGCCAACTACCCTTCAGTTAGAGACTTCTGTTAATCTATCTCTTCCTCCTTGCATTCAAGTTAGCGACAAAGCGGTCACCGCAAAATTTAGTTGCCCCAATGGACAGACTGGGGGCTATGCCAGTCTTATGACACCTGAAAAGAACTCTGTGCTGAAGCTCGATTTGCCACATATCAAGTTTCGCTTAAGCGACGATGAGCTGCAGATAGGTGTCCCGATAATAGTGTCCCCAGCTAACTAGTGTCCTGATTGATTTATAATTCGTCGAACGTTTATCTGCCCTTGATGTCCAAGATAGACTGGACTGTCGAGGGAGCTACGATGCGACGCGGGCTGCGACTTGAACCGATTGTGTTGACGCTGGAAGAGAACAACCGGCTGCTTGA
>VBMV01000183.1:1431-2013 GCA_005878835.1 Gammaproteobacteria bacterium
GGCGCGGGCGCTTCGTGGCCCCGACCTGGTTCAATGGAACTGCCAAGGACCAGGGAACCAGACCAGAGGAGAGGGCCACCATGGGAGACGATACACCGACAGCGCTCGGCGCGCTGCGGGTGGACGAGGAGAAGCTCAGAGGGCATGTGGACGAGGTGGTGCGTTCGAGCGTGTTCTCCATGTCGCGGCCGTGCAAACCGGCGTCACCACCGGCAGGGACCAACCTTGTCGCACTGGTTCGCCTGTACCTACGACACAATCGGCCCGGCGCGCTGAGTGAACTGAACTTCTTTCGAACGATGCCTTCATTGAAACTCGCAGGGCATCACGCCGCTTATGCCATAAACCATCGCAACAAGCGCTTCGGTCATCAGTGCCGCATCACGCGCGCGGCTCTGGCGAAATCAGCCGCCCTGATAGGCGCGGCCTCGGCAAAGCTGCGAGCCTGCGCATCATTCGAGGAGCTGCATGAATTCTTGAAGAATAAGGTCGGAGCCGTGGGTGGCATCGGGGAGTTATACCTCTACGACACAACATTGCGCCTTGGAGCGTACCTGGGCCTGAGCCCGAAACATGTCTATA
>VBMV01000183.1:2137-5269 GCA_005878835.1 Gammaproteobacteria bacterium
ATAAGGCTAGATTGGGTAACGCGCGGACCAGGCCGACTGACCGTTCGAAAGGGTCGCGAAGGATATGCTGACGGTGACGGTGTGCTCAGTGCAGGTGAATTGTCCGGAGTCGTCGCTTAGGTGATCGCCAGGTTGTCGGACACTGCACGAGGTAGCTCCAGTTGAAGGCGGTCTTACTCGCCCTGTTATTGCTGGTGTTCGGTGTCGTGGGGGTCTGCTCGGCGGGAGGGATGCGCCGTGGCCCTTCTACGCCAAGCGACCACTCTCGCAGCCCGAACAGGTGCTCTATCACCGTCTCGTTTCGTCTCTGCCGGAACACATCGTCTTGGCTCAAGTGCAGGTGTTGCGCGTTCCGGGGGTGAAGAAGGGTTTCAATTTTCACGAGTGGAATAATCGCATCAATCGGCTGAGCTACTGTGAGGTGCTCCCCGCGAATAGTACGGTGACGGAGTAGAGTCCGCCCAGATGGGAGCGGACCATGAAATCGAGGCGATTCACCGAAGAGCAGATCATCGGAGTGTTGAAGGAAGGCGACGCCGGAGCGAGGACGAAGGACCTGTGCCGCAAGTACGGCATCTCGGAACAGACCTTCTATAACTGGAAGGCGAAGTACGGCGGGATGACGGTATCGGAGGTCAGAAGGCTCAGGGAGCTGGAGGCTGAGAACGCGAAGCTGAAGAAGCTGTTGGCCGAAGCGGAGCTTGACAAGTCGGCGTTGAAGGATCTGCTGAGCCGAAAATGGTAAGCCCGCAGGTGAAGCGCCAAGCGGTCGATGTGCTCAGGGAGGAGCGCGGGTTTGGAGTCACGCGCGCTTGCGGGCTGCTGGGAATATCCAGGTCACTGTACGGGTATCGCAGTCGTCGACCCGTGCCTGCAGGGTTATGTGAGCGCATCTGCGAGCTCGCCGGCGAGAAGCGCCGCTACGGCTATCGGCGCATCCACGTACTGCTGCGGCGGGAGGGCTGGCGGGTCAACCGTAAACGCACCTACCGACTCTATCGCGATGCCGGACTCGCGGTTCGTCGGCGAAAGCGCAAGCGGATCGGCCTCTTCGAGCGCAAGCCGCTGCCCAAGCCCTCGGCGGTGAATCGCAGTTGGTCGATGGACTTCGTGTCGGACGGGCTGTGTGATGGCAGAAAGCTACGCTGCCTGACGATCGTGGACGACTGCAGCCGCGAATGTCCTGCAATCGAGGTCGACACCTCGATCACCGGGCGGCGCGTCGTGGCTGTGCTCGAGCACTTGGCGGAAGCGCGTGGATTGCCTCTTTCCATCACCGTGGACCACGGACCGGAGTTCGAAGGCCAAGTGCTCGACGCTTGGGCGTATCGGCGCGGCGTGCAGTTGAACTTCATCCGACCCGGAAAGCCGGTGGAGAACGCATACATCGAGAGCTTCAACGGTCGCTTCCGCGACGAGTGCCTGAACGAGCACTGGTTCGTGACGATGGCACATGCGCGGCAGGCCATCGAGGCCTGGCGGATCGAGTACAACACCGAGCGGCCGCACAGCTCCCTGGATGATCTGACACCGGAGCAGTATGCGAAGAAGATGATCGAACCGGAGCTTCTCCCGCCCTGCGGGCGTGAGACTGCACTGCGGGGTGAAGATCTTGACGAGGACCGAAGAGAAGGCAAATCCTAAACCCCGGACTCAAGCTCCCGAACGTACTAAAACGGGGAGCACCTCAGGCATACTTGGAAACCAATGCCTCCAGGTCTTCGCGGTGCTCGAGGAAGGCCGCATCTTCCTCGCTGAATGCGTCGCTGTCGAATCCTTAACCGCGGACTCAAGCCCCAGGCCGTACTAAAACGGGGAGCACCTCAGTCTGACCGACTTCGTGGTGCCGCACGGCATCTGATCATCAGGAACGGGCCACCTTCGCTTATTAGACGGTTCCTGCTCACTGACGGCAGCGATCGGCCAGAAGCGGCCGACGGCCCCAATGGGATGAGTTTCTCCTTAGCGGACGGCCCGTCATAGCGTGGATGCCTGTAAGGGGATGCGGCTTCATGTAATTCAACCGAGTGCGAATGTCCGTGCGGATCCGTACGACGGCCTTGTCGCGTAAACATAGTGGCGCGTACTCTAGGGGCCGGCATGTTCAAGGCATATAGGGTTTGGCGACCGGGGCTGATTTCTTTCCTGGCCACAGCGCTGATGCCGGTCGTTCTTCATAGCGCGGTTGGGTCAGGCGGTACGAGCGGCAAAATCTTGTCGATTCTCGGAACGTGGACTGGGACATGGACGAACGCAAACAACATCACAACCGGTACTGAATCCTTCGTTGTTCAAACGCAGGAGGGATCAACCATCACTGGCTTTTTCTGCTGGGATATAGCAAAAGACCCGGCAACCTGTTCCTCTCACATTAACGACTATGAGTCTTGGACCGGGACAATAGACGCAACCGGAACTCTCGTAATCACTGGCCAGTTGGGTGATTACCCCGCAAAACTATCGCTCGATGGGACCTCTATCAGCGGCACTTATCAGAACCGCAGAATCGCCAGTCACACGGGCACATGGGGTGTACAGAAACCGCCTTTGAGATGACTCCCGCGAACAGCCACTATCACCACTAATCCTGGGTAAAAAGGCTCGAGTTTCTCGACGGCGGGACGTCCGCTTTCATTGGCTTCGATGACCGCTTTGTAGGAACTCGGATTTCCGCTCCGGGTCAACACCAGCCGATCGCATCCTCTACGATCACCGCGTTCCTTCCGTCCGAACCGGTCGACCTGGAATTGGTCCGCGGTCGACTGGGGGCTTCCCGTGGTCAGCCTCCTGGCGGCCGGTCATCAATTACACTCCGTCGGCCATGAGTGCACGTAATGAGACAGGGCCGGGCGCCATGCGGATCGACCGCTGGCTGTTCGGAGTCCGATTGTTCAAGTCCCGTTCCTCGGCGGTCGATGCGGTCGGAGGTGGCAGAGTCCACCTGAACGGCGAGCGTGTGAAGCCCTCGCACGGGGTCAAACCCGGCGACACCGTAACCTTTGCCCGCAGCGCCGTTGTGTTCGAATGCGTGGTAGCCGCAGTACCGCAGCGTCGTGGTCCGGCGAGCGAGGCGGCACGATGTTATGACGAAACACCCGCGAGCAAAGCGCGTCGTGAGGTTTTCGCTGCTCG
>VBMV01000118.1 GCA_005878835.1 Gammaproteobacteria bacterium
AAAAGAAGTGGGCCGCCCTGAGTGGGGCGGAGCGCGGGCGCGTGCTGCAGCGCGCGGCGGGCATGCTGCGCGAGCGCAACGAGGAGCTCGCCGTGCTCGAGACCCGCAACACCGGCAAGCCGATCCAGGAGACGCGCGCGGTCGATGTGCTCTCGGGTGCGCAGTGCCTGGAATACTACGCCGGGCTGGCTGCGGCAATCGCCGGCGAGCACATCGATCTGGGGCCACAGGCCTTCGGCTACACGCGCCGCGAGCCGCTCGGGGTGGTCGCCGGCATCGGCGCCTGGAACTACCCGCTGCAGATCGCCTGCTGGAAATCCGCTCCGGCGCTCGCGTGCGGCAACGCCATGATCTTCAAGCCCGCCGAGCTCACTCCGCTCACGGCCATCAAGCTTCAGGAGGTGTTTGCGGCTGCGGGACTGCCCGAGGGGGTATTCCAGGTGGCGCAAGGCCGGGCGGAGACCGGGCGGCTCCTGTCGCGTCATCCCGGCATCCGCAAGATCTCGCTCACCGGCGAGGTCGGTACCGGCAAGGCCGTCATGGCCGATGCCGCCGCGACGCTGAAGCAGGTAACCCTCGAGCTCGGCGGCAAGTCCCCGCTCATCGTGTTCGACGATGCGAGACTGGATAACGCCGTGGCGGGCGCGCTGCTCGGAAATTTCTACTCGGCGGGCGAGGTGTGCTCGAACGGCACGCGTGTGTTCGTGCACCGCAGCGTGCACGCCGCGTTCGTCGAGCGCCTGCGGACGCGCGCCGCCGCGATGCGTGTCGGAGACCCACTGGATCCGGCCACCCAGGTGGGAGCGCTGATTTCCGCGGAGCACATGGAGAAGGTGCTCGCGTTCATCGCCCGCGGCCGGGCGCAGGGCGCGCGGCTGCTCACGGGCGGCGCGCGGGTGACGAGCGGGGATCTGGCGAATGGCTGCTTCGTCGCGCCCACGGTATTCGACGGCTGCCATGACGACATGGACATCGTGCGCCAGGAGATCTTCGGCCCGGTGATGTCGGTGCTGGAGTTCGCAGACGAGGACGAGGTGATCGCGCGCGCCAACGCCACCGAGTTCGGCTTGGCCGCCGGGGTGTTCACCAACGATCTGACGCGCGCGCACCGCGTGATCGCGCAGCTGCAGGCCGGCACCTGCTGGATCAATCACTACAACGTCACCCCGGTCGAGTTGCCGTTCGGCGGCGTCAAGCTGTCGGGTCTGGGGCGCGAGAACGGCCGCGCCGCCATCGAGCATTACACGCAGCTGAAGAGCGTGTATGTCGCCATGGGCGACGTCGACGCGCCCTACTAGCTCGTGGAGACCGTCGAATACCTGATCGTCGGCGCCGGCTCCGCGGGCTGCGTGCTGGCGGATCGTCTCACCGAGGACGGCAAGGACAGCGTACTGGTGCTCGAGTACGGCGGCTCGGACCGCTCGCCCTGGATCCAGATGCCCAGCGCGCTGTCGATCCCCATGAACATGGCGCGCTACGACTGGCGCTACTACACCGAGCCGGAGCCGCACCTGAATGGCCGCCGACTGCACACTCCGCGCGGCAAGGTGCTCGGCGGGTCCTCCTCGATCAACGGGCTGGTGTACGTGCGCGGCAACCCGCTCGACTTCGAGCGCTGGGAGGCCGAAGGCGCCGCCGGCTGGAGCTATCAGGATGTGCTGCCGTACTTCAAGCGCGCGGAACGCCGCGCCGAGGGAGGCGATGAGTACCGCGGCGGCGATGGTCCGCTCGAGACGCGCCGCGGGCTTCTCACCAACCCGCTGCACGCGGCCTGGCTGGAGGCGGGGCGGCAGGCCGGCTACGCGCTGACCCCCGACATGAACGGCTTTCAGCAGGAAGGATTCGGGCACCTGGACATGACCGTGGGCGGCGGCCGGCGCTGCAGCGCCGCGAATGCCTACCTGCGTCCGGCGATGCGCCGGGGCAACCTGACGGTGCGCACGCACGCGCTCGCCACGCGCGTACTGTTCGAAGGGCGTCGGGCGGTCGGCGTCCGTTATCGGCGCGGCGGCCTCTTTCACGAGGTGCGCGCACGGCGCGAGGTGATCCTGTGCGCCGGTCCGATCAATTCGCCCCAGCTGCTGATGCTGTCGGGCATCGGCCCGCGACACGAGCTCGCCGTCCACGGCATCGACGCGGTGCGCGAGCTGCCGGGTGTGGGCGAGAACCTGCAGGATCACCTGGAGTTCTACTTTCAGGTCGCCTGCCGCGAGCCCATCACGCTTTACTCGCAAGTTTCGCTCGTGCGCCGCGCGCTCATCGGGGCGCGCTGGCTCCTTGCCAGCGATGGACTGGGCGCCAGCAATCACTTCGAGAGCGGCGGCTTCATCCGCAGCCGCGTCGGCGTGCGCTACCCGGACATCCAGTTTCATTTCCTGCCGCTGGCGGTGAACTACGACGGCTCGGCGCTGGCGCGCGAGCACGGCTTTCAGGCGCACGTGGGGCCGATGCGCTCGCAAAGCCAGGGGTGGGTGCGCCTGCGGTCCGCCGTGGCGCTCGACAAGCCGCGGATCTGCTTCAACTACATGTCCCGATCCGCGGACTGGGAGGAGATGCGCGCGTGCGTGCGGCTCACGCGCGAGATCTTCGCGCAGCCGGCGTTCGATCGCTTTCGTGGCCGCGAGATCCAGCCGGGAGCGGGGGTTGAGACCGACGAGCAGATCGACGCCTTCATCCGCGACAAGGCCGAGAGCGCCTTCCACCCCTCGTGCACCTGCAGGATGGGTCGCGTCACCGACCCCCGAGCGGTCGTCGATCCGCAGCTGCGCGTGATCGGCGTCGAGGCGCTACGGGTGGTCGACTCCTCCATCATGCCGTCCATCACCACTGGAAATCTGAACGCGCCCACCATCATGCTGGCGGAGAAGGCGGCCGATCACATTCGCGGCGCGGCGCTGCTGCCCAGGGCGGCGGTCCCGTACTACACCGCTGCGCGCTGGCAGAGCGCCCAGCGATGATCGGCTGGCTGAAGCCGGCGGCGGTTGCCGCGCCCCTGCCGGTCGCGGAGGTTGACCCGACCTATCGGCGGCTGCGCCGGCGGGTGTTCGCCGGCATCTTCATCGGCTACGCGGGCTATTACCTGGTCCGCAACAACCTCGCCCTCGCCATTCCCGACATCCTGCGCGAGCACCCGCAGTACAACAAGGCGGCGCTCGGCAGTGCCCTCACCGGACTGTCCATCGCCTATGGTCTGTCGAAGTTCCTGATGGGGTCGGTCTCCGACCGCAGCAACCCGCGCTACTTCATGCCGCTCGGCCTGCTGCTGTCGAGCGCGATCATGGCCGCGTTCGGCCTCATCCCGGCGCTGTACGGCTCGCTGCTGGCCATCGCCGCCATCCAGGTGCTGAACGGCTGGGTACAGGGCATGGGCTGGCCGCCGTGCGGCAAGACCATGGTGCACTGGTTCAGCACCCGCGAGCGCGGGCTCACGGTGTCGGTATGGAATACCGCGCACAACATCGGCGGAGCGCTGGTGGCGAGTCTGGCGTTCGTGGGCGTGCTGCTGTTCCACGACTGGCGCGCCAAGTTCTACTTCAATGCATTCATCGCCGCGGCGGTGGCGCTGGGCGTGTACTTCCTGCTGCAGGACACGCCGCAGTCGCGCGGCTTGCCGCCGGTGGAGCAGTACCGCAACGACTACCCGCCCGGCTACAGCGAAGCGCACGAGCGCACGCTCGGCTTTCGCGAGATCCTGTTCGGCTGCGTGCTGCGCAACCGCTACCTGTGGGCGATCGCGGTGGCCAACGCGTTCTGCTACTTCGTGCGCTACGGCGTGGAGAACTGGATTCCGACCTACCTCGAGACCGCCAAGGGCTTCTCGTTCAAGGAGTCGAGCATCGGCTGGTCGCTGTACGAGTGGGCGGCCATTCCTGGAACCATCGCCTGCGGCTGGATCTCGGACAAATGGTTCAGGGGCAAGCGTGCGCCGGCGACCATGCTGTTCATGGCGCTGACGCTGGCCGCCGTCGTGGTCTACTGGCTCAACGGCAAGGGTCCGTTATGGATCGATTATGCCGCGCTCGTTGCGATCGGCTTCCTCATCTACGGTCCGATCATGCTCATCGGCCTGCAGTCGCTGGATCTGGTGCCGAAGAAAGCCGCCGGCACCGCGGCAGGCTTCACCGGTTTCTTCGGCTACGTGTTCGGCTCGGCCATCTCGGGGACCGGCGTCGGCTGGATCGCCGACCACTGGGGATGGGGTGGGGTGTTCACGACCATGGTCGGGTGCTGCGTGCTGACCATCTTCTTCAGCGCGCTCACCCTCGGCCACCAGGCGCAGAGCGCGAGCCGCCTGCCGCAGGGATCGGCAGCGGCACTTTAGACGCGGTAGCGCGTCAGCGCCTCTCCGAGGGCCTCACGCAGGCGTCCCAGCCAGGGCTCGTAGTGACGCCACTGGTCCAGACCCTCGCGGTAGATCGGCTGGCGGACCTGCTCCGAGCTCGCGGTACGCACGCTGCGTTCGGTCCTGTGGAACTCGACGCAGGCGGGCTCGAATTCGAGCTCGCAATAGTCGAGCAAGCGGCGAACATTGCCTTCCAGGTCATCCACCAGGTCCTCGTGCTGCACGCGCAGCACCCGCCCGGGCAGGACGGCATCCCAGTGCCGCATGAGCTCCAGGTAGGTACGGTAGTAGCGCGCGATGTCTTCGATGCTGTAGGTGAATTCCTGGCCGTGCGCGAACAGCTGCTTGAGGTTACCGAAACAGCAGGCCATCGGCTCGCGCCGCGCGTCGATGATCCTGGCGTTGGGCAGCATCAAGTGGATGAGTCCGAGGTGCCGGAAATTGTTCGGCATCTTGTCGATGAAACGCGCCTTGCCGGTGCGGTAGACACGTGTATCGCTCAAGTACTTCTCGCCGAGGCGGCGAAAATCCGCGGCACTCATCTGCGACAGCACCGCCGGATAGCGCGGGTTGTCGAGGCTCCAGTCACGGCCCTGCAGGTCCACCACGATGCGCGGGAGATCGGCGAGCTCGTGCGTGCCTTCGACCGCGGAGTGTGACGCCAGGATCTGCTCGATCAGTGTCGAGCCGGAGCGTGGCAGGCCCACGATGAATATCGGATCCGCGGCGCGCACGCCGCCGTCCGTGTTACGGGCGAACAGCTCCGGGGTACAGACTTCGATCTGCAGGCGGGTGTTGAGCTCGAAGACCTCCGGTCGATAGCGGCTTTCGGCGCGTTTGAGGGCGTTGCCGCGTGCGTAGTACTCGAAGGACTTCTCATACTGCTCCTGGTCCTCGAGCGCCTTACCGAGCGCAAAGCACAGATGGTATCGATCGACCACGGAGGTCGTCGCTGCCGATTCCGCCTCACGCATCCGCTCCAGCTCCCCGTCCTCGAACCGGTAGGTCTTCAGATTCGCGAGACTCCACCAGGCATCGCCATAAGCGCTGCGGGCCGCCGCCGCGGCGCGATACGCGGCGATCGCCTCCTCGCGCCGCCCGAGCGTCTTGAGCGAGTGAGCGATCGACAGATGCAGATCCGCCGGCTGCGTGGCGCCGGCCAGGAGCTCCCGGTACAGCTCGATGGCGCGCTCGTGCAGGCCAAGACCCACGCAGGTCATGGCATGGAGCGTGCGGTAGTTGCGATTGGCTCGATCCACGGCCAGCAGTCTCTCGGTCTGCTCACGCGCCTGTTGGTGCATGTGGCGCTTGCTGAGGACCTGGGCATACTCGAATCGAGCGGCGTGATAATCAGGCGTCAGATCGAGCACCGCCTCCAGCAACAGTTGCGCGTCATCGAGTACGTCTCGCTCGAGACCGATGCGCGCGAGCAGACGCATGGCCTCGAGGTGGTGGCCGTGCTTGATCAGGAAGGCGCGAATGAGCTGCTCGGCTTCCGCCAATTCGCCGTCCGAGAACAGCGCCGTCGCCGTCACGACCTCGGGGGGCAGTTCTTTCAGCGTCGCGACGTGCGCGGCCGCCTCCGCGGCATTCGCAGCCTGCCCGGTCATCCGGTACAGGCCCTCGAGCATGCTCCAGCTTGCCGGCAGGGCCGGATTGATGTGCACGCCGTGCAGAAAGGCATCGATCGCCTCGGGTGCTTGCTTGAGCACGACGTAGCAATGACCACGCTCCTGGTGCAGGCGGCTGAAGCGGGGATGCAGTTGCTCAAGTGCGGCGAGCGTGGCGAGCGCCGCGGGGATGTCGCCGAGCAGACGCTGTGCCTGCGCGCGCAGATACAGGACGTCGCGATTCTCAGGCACCGCGACCAGCAGCGCGTCAGCCGCCTGCAAGCCTTCCGCGAACCGCCGCTCGCTTACGAGCTGGCGTATCCGCCGAACCTCGAGCTCCACCGCCGAGGGATGGTTCAGAATTTGTATCCGAAAGCCGCGCCGAGGACCCGCGGTCGCAGGGGCGTCTGCGCGACGATGAATTGATCCGTGCTGACGAACACGCTGGCGTTCGAGTTGCTCAAGTTTTCACCGTACACGTTCACCCACCAGGCATCCTTCGCGACGCCGAAGGATGCGTCGTAGCTCGTGTAGGCGGGGTTCTCGAAGCGCAACCGGCCGGTAGAGACGGCTCCGGCTTGCGCGAACGTAGGATTCGAACCCGCCTGCGTGAAGGAATGCCCGTTGTGGGTTGCCGCGACTTGAATGAAAGGGGTGTATCCGCCGGCGATCGACCAGTCATAGCGGGCGCGCAGGCTGAACTGAATCGGCGGCGCATCGGCGCTCGGGGCGTCGATCGGGCCGAACGGGTTGGTGACCGGCGCGCAATTGGTGCCGAAGGCGTTGCAGGCATTCGTGATCGGCTGGCCGAAGTTCGGGCTGTTTGGAACGTTGTTGAGCAAGATCGGCGAGTTCGTCTGCCGGCTCTGGTTCCAGGACGCCGCACCTTGCAGCGTCAGCCCGGTCACGACCCGGGCCAGCAGTGAGGTCTCGAGACCCTTGATGAGGAAGTTCTGACCGTTGGTGTTGAAGAAGATGTTGCCGACCACACCCGGATCGAAGAAGGCGACCTGGACGTCGTCCCAGGTCTCCCGGTACACGGCCCCGTTCCATTGCAGGCGATGGTCGAGGAATTCCGTCTTCCAGCCGATCTCATTGTTCGTCAGCTTGTCCGACGAGTAGGACTTGGGAATGATGAACTGCGGTACCAGGGCCGGGGTGAAGGCATGGTGAGAGCCGCCGTTCTGATTGAAGCCACCCGGGCGAAAGCCTTGCGAGAACGTGTAATACACCATGGTGTCCGGTGTGAGGTGCCAGGTGAGGTTCGCGCGGCTCTTGAAGCCGGACTCGGTGTCCTTGAGATTCGCTGCGTTGAGGTCGTAAGAGTAAAGTGGATTGTGGCAGCCACCGGCTGGCACGCCGCCTTCGAAGCAGCCGAAACTGGCGAGCACGCTGCCCGCCGAGGAGTTGTCGAAGCGGAAATGACGCGTGCCGGCGGTGACCGTCAACACCTTCGGAATCAGGTCGAAGTCGACCGAGGCAAACAAGGCCGTCTGCTTGGTTTCACGCACGGTGTCCTGATAGAAGGAGGTGGGGGCGGGATGAACGCCTGGGTTTACCACGGTCGTCCCGGGAAACGTGCCCACGTCCGCGAAGCAGCCGGTATTGCCATTACCCGGCGTCCCCGGCGTGGCGTTCGAAGTGCACGAAGGAACGTTCTTGTAACCCCAGCCGGTCTGGTCCAGCAGCTCATTGTCTTCCCAAAACGCACCGGCTATGGCGCGGAAACGCCACTCGTCCGGGGTGCTCAGGCGCAATTCGTGCTGCTGGTGCGTGTTGCGTTCGACCGAGTGCCAGGTGGCGCTCGGCGAGAAGCAGGTTGAGGTGAGGCTGTTGTCGTAGCCCGTTCCGGGACCGAAGCACTGGTAGTAATCGGCATAGACGCCGCGCGCGTAATTGGTGTAGTCGCCGACCTGCTCGACGTTGCGCACCAGGTATCCGCCGGTGTAGACAGCCTTCAAACTGCCGAACTTGCCATTCACCGTCCAGGCAGTGCTCTCGAACTTGTCCTTGTCGTGGGTGCTGTTGAACAGCGTGACTTCGAGCGCGGACAGAGCCGCGCCATCCGAGGCATTGGGCTGCTGGTAGAACACGCCGCGCGAATCCATGCTCTGGTATGACTGCGTGATCAGCGCGTCCCAGTCATCGTTGAACTTGTACAGCACCTCGGCGCGTATTCCCTGATAGGTCACCGGGTTGATGGCTCTTGCAGCCACGCTGAAGTTATTGATGGTGGGGCTGCCGGGCGGGACGCAAAAGCCGCTGTTCGGCTGGCCGTCCGGGCATTGTCCGTTGACGGCCGCATATTGCGCATAGTGAATTCCGATGTCGGTGTTCTTGCGCGTGAAGGTCGCCGGCACGTTGTCGATGTAGCCGCCGCGCTTGTCGTTATAGATCACCGCGCGCACGGCCATGGTGTTGGCGATCAGCGGCAGGTTCACGACCGCCGTCAGGTCGGTATTCGGATCGCCGTGAGCGGTCACTCCGTAGCCGGCCTTGACGTTCGCCTCGGTCACGTCGAGCTTCGGCTCGTTCGTGATGTAGCGGATCACGCCGGCCTCGGCGCCGGCGCCGAACAGCGTGCCCTGCGGACCTTCCAGAACCTCGATGCGATTGAGGTCCGCGGCGTAGATGTCGAGGTTGCGATTCGGGAGCTGACCGGACTGGTTGTCCAGGTAGATGGCGACGTTCGGCCACAGGCCCGTCGAAGCGCTGCCCTGGCTGGGCTGCGAGCCGGCGCTCAGGCCGCGCATGAAAACCTCGTTCTGGCCCGGCCCGTTGTTCGCCGTCGTGACGTTCGGCAGATACTTGATGTAGTCGTCGAAGGTCGAGATGTTGAGTTGCTGCAGCGTCTGCTCGGTCAGGGCCTGCATCGAGATCGGCACGTCCTGTATGTTCTGCGTGCGGCGCTGCGCGGTGACGGTGATCTCTTCGAGCGCTCCCGTGACCGCTTCGGTGCTGCCGGCCGCCGGCTCGGCAGCGTACGCTGCGCAGGACGAGCCCCCCAGGATGGCCGCTACCGCATAGGAGATCTTCGAGTTCATAGCCTGATCCCTTTAGAGTTGACGTGCACCACGGCTGCGCCGGCGTTGGCGGCCTTGAGACCTGGGGGCGCAAGCGCGCCCTTCGCAGCTACTCGAAAACCCGTGCCCGCGCAGCATCGCCGTTGACGGCACGCTGCGGCTGCAGGCGCCGCGTCGAAGGCGACAGGCCGTAGGCGTCCTTGAACTGGCGGGAAAAGTGCGCGCAGTCCGCGAAGCCCGCCTCGTTGGCGATATCGGTGACCGAGCGGTCGGTGTTCTCGATCAGCCAGTTGGCGTAGCGCATGCGCAGCTGGCGGTAGAGCGAGGCCGGCCCCATGCCGACGTGCTGGCGGCACAGGCGCTCGAGCTGACGCGCCGACAGGCCGAGCTCCGCCGCGACGGCGGCGACCGCGATGGGGCGCGCGAGGTTCTGCTCCATGAGCAGCAGCGCCCGCCGTACACGCGGCTCGGACACGGTTTCGGACAGCGGCGGGTGCGGCTGGGCATCGCTGCCCGAGCGTGGCCGGTCGAACAGCAGCACCTGGCTCGCTTTCTGCGCGACCGCACGCCCGAGATGCTGCTCGATCAGGTAGGTTGCCAGCGCCGCAGCTCCGGCACCGCCGGCGCAGGTGATGCGTGGACCGTCGGCCAGGAACAGCCGGTCGGCGATGACCTCCTGGTTCGGAAAGGCTTCGAGGAAGTCCTGGTAGTGGTACCAGCTGACGCAGGAGCGCCGACCCTTCATCAGCCCGGCGCGGCACAGGATGAAGCTGCCCGTGCAGATGCCGATCAGGGGCACCTGAGTCGCACTCACCTCGCGCAGGTAGCGCGCCGTCGCCTCATCGATCTGCGGCCCGGCGTGCAGGATCCCGCCGATGACCACCACGTAGTCGAGGAGCTCCGGGGACAGCAGCGCGCTCGTGGGCTCCAGCAGCACGCCGCAGCTCGCCGGAACCGACTCCGGGCGGCTGGCCATGATCGACCACTGCACGTGCAGGGGCCGGCTGCGGTCGCCTTCGTCGGCTGCGAGCCGCAGGTGGTCGATGAACACCGCAAACGCCGACAGCGTGAAGTGGTGCGCGAGTATGACGCCCACGCGCAGCGGCGGACGCGCGCCGCGCTCCAGCGCTGAGACCCGGCGCGTAGTGCTTGAGTGGGGCATTGAACGCACACTCAATATTTATATTTCCCCTGACACGGCTATATTCCATCAACCCCGGAACAGACGCAAGACAAGCGTATTGCTCTGACAAAATTAGTCTAAACAAATAGATAAACCGGAAGCATCGACGTGCGCGTCATCAGGACAGCGTTGAACGCTCGTTCAGAAACGGAAGTCGCTGAGGCACTTAGCGCAGAACGGCAAGCCGCGCGAGATTGGTCTGCACGGTGGTATCGCGACAGGCGCTGTGGGCGTACCAGCGGCGCGCGGCTTCAACGAGCGCCGTGCACATCTCAACCGCTTCGGTCTCCCGGGGGGGCAGCTCGTCGCTGTGCCGCGCGGGAAAACCACGCGACGGTGTGCGCAGGTAACGACGCAACCGCAGCCTGCGCAGCGCACGCGTCGGCACCGATTCAGGACCGGCAGCGCCTTGCTGAGTGACTCGCTCGCTGACGGTGCGACCGACGCGCTCGGCGCCCGGCGGCCCGATCCATTTCTCGCACCAGGTCTTCATCCGCTCCCCGGAACAGCGCAGTTGCGGGTCGGTGAGCGCGACCGCTATGCGTGGCAGATCGAAGGCTTCGCGCAGCGCCGCGTCGCGGTGCTGCTCATCGAGCAGCTGCTCGATGTCGGTGAGGTACCCTGCGAGCATCCGTGAACTGGAAGGTAGCACGTGCGGATCCTGCATGAGGCAATTCCCCGGCTCTCAGGCCGCCTGGTCGGCGGGTGTGACCGCCCGGCCGGTGGTGGCGCTGCGGGCGCCGCGGACTGTGCGTTTCGGTGCCGCGCGCTGCGCGGCGGCGGCGCGCCTCGCGACGGGTCTACGCTTGGCACGCGGCGCGCGCTTCTTTTCCCTCCCGGGCCCGGAGTCGTCCTTCTGAGCACGGCGTGCGCGCTTCCAGACCTTGCGCGCGGCCGCGGAATGCTTGCGCGCGCGCTTGGCTTCGCGCTTGGCCTCTTTCAGGCGCTTGCGCGCGCGCTTCAGCTCCTCCTTCGCGATGCGCACGCGCTGCTTGGCGACTTCCGCCTGCAGCCGTGCCCGCTCCAGCGGCTCGGCCGGGGTGACCTGTTCGCTGCCTGTCTTCTTCATCGGTGGGCTCGCGACGCGAAAGGCGCGCAGTCTCACATAAGCGCAAGGCGGTTGCCACCGCGGGACTTATCCACAGAATTTGTGCATAACCATGTGGACAGACGCGGCGCGCGTGCGTAAAGGCTCAGCCCCGGCAAGGGGTTGCGTCATGTTGAACGGGTTTTCGCCAAGGCCCTCGGTGCGAGGCCGCGCCGACGTGCTTCAGTCGCCGGGTGCGTTCAGCATGGTGGCCGTGACGCGGTTGCGACCGGCGTTCTTGCTGCGGTAGAGCGCCGCGTCGGCGATCTTCACGACGCGCTCCGCGAGCCGGCGCTCGCCGGTGGGCACGCGGTCGAGTCCGCACAGTCCGAAACTGGCGGTCATTTCGACGCTCTTGCCTTCGGCCGTGAACGGGGGCTGCGCGATCGCGGCCCGCACCTTGCGGGCGACGTCGAGCGCCGGCTGATAGCCGGTCTCGGGCAGCACGATGGCGAATTCCTCGCCGCCGATGCGCGCCACCCAGTCGACGCCGCGCCGCAGACTGTGCTGCAGGCGCGCGGCGAACTGCCGCAGGATTTGGTCGCCGCAGGCGTGACCGTGCGTGTCGTTGACGCCCTTGAAGAGATCGATGTCGCACAGGATGAGTGCCAGGGCTCGACCGTAGCGCGCTGCGCGTTCCACCTCGCGTGGGAAGTGCTTGCTGAAGAAACGCCGGCTGTTGACGCGGGTCAGATCGTCGGTGGCCGACAGCTTGCGGTTCTCCGCCAGGGTCACCCGCAGCACGCTCTCGAGCTCCGCGATGCGCCGTGCGGCGCCGAGACGAGCGTCGAGCTCGCGCTCGGACGCCCGCCGTGCCAGGCAGTCGTCTGCGCCGGCGGCGAGGCCAGCCTCGCGCTCGGCGGCGTCATCCAGCTCCGCCACGTAGAGGACGAAT
Organism: Gammaproteobacteria bacterium; assembly: GCA_005878835.1. GTDB lineage: Bacteria > Pseudomonadota > Gammaproteobacteria > Steroidobacterales > Steroidobacteraceae > 13-2-20CM-66-19. The sequence goes on from VBMV01000118.1 coordinate 12,141, forward strand.
GGCGTGCGCACCGCGGTCCGCGCCCGCAATTGGCGCACCATCTGCAGAGAGTCCGTCACCACGACCGGAAAAAACTCGCCGTCAAAACGGCGCAGACCCTCGTGCTCGTCGGCGAGGGACTCGTAGTCGAGCATGTCGGGGGTAATGCGCCGTTCCAGCTGTTGGCGCACCGCCGCGTCCTGGCAGACGAGCAGCGCGCGCGGCGGCGGCACGACTCGCAGCATGACCGCGATGGTCGCAGTGGTCTCCTCGACGCTCACCCGCGCCGCGCGTCGCTCGAGGATACGCTGTATGACCGTGGTATGGCCGCCGGCTGGCATCGCCCCTCCTGCGCGCACATTACAGACACCCGCTGCAAAATGCGCGGGCACTATATGATTGGGGCATGGACCCGCCTGCCATTACGCGTCACCGGCGCCCGTTCCTGGCGCCCTTGTGGCTGACCCTGCTGGCCATCGTGGTCGTCGGCGCCGGTGCGGTGACCGTTTATCGCAGTGCTACCACCACCGTGGTATTGCTCGTGCGCCCGGTGGAGAAGCAGCCTGGCAGCATCGACGATCCTCCGCTCTCGCCCGAGGGCGAGCAGCGCGCGCAGCGTCTGGCGCAGATGTTCGGCGACGCCGGTGCCGCCGGCGGGCTCGAGGCGATCTATGCGAGCGACGACCGGCGCGCCCAGCAGACCGCGGCGCCCCTGGCGCAACGCCTGCGCCGCGCGCCGCAGCTGTTCAGCGCTGGCGACGCACGGTCCGCGGCGGCCCGCGTGTTGCGCGAGCATGCGGGCGGCACGGTGCTGGTCATCGGCAGCGGGACCACGGTGCCGCAGATGATTCATGAGCTGAACGGCGTGGACGTCGGCGCCGCTGCGCCGGGCGAGTCTGACATCCTGTACGTGGTCAGTGTCCCGAGTATCGGGCGTGCCCACCTGGTGCGCATCAGGCTCTGACGGACGAGCGCTTCAGCTGCTGTGCGCGCGGCGCGCGCCAGCGGCACTCAGCGCCACGGCCCTGCGGATGAAATCCTCGTGCTGACTGATGCGGAAGTCGGCGAGTACCGCGGAGCGAATGTAACGCGCCTGGTCGATGAGATAGGTGGCGCGACGCACGCCGAACCCCAGCGGCCCCCGCACGTCGTACATACGGATCACGAACTTGTCGACGTCGGAGAGCAGGGTGAACTGCAGCTTGTGCTTTTCGCGGAACGCGCGATGGCTCGCCGGGGCCTGTGGACTCACGCCGGCGACGTCGAGACCCGCCTGCTGGATCTCGACGGCCAGGTCGCGGATCGAGCAGGCCTCGCGCGTGCACCCGGGAGTGAAGTCCGCAGGATAGAAATACAGGATCAGCGGGCCGTGGCGCAGCAGCGTGCTGAGCGACACACTGTGCTCGTCCTGGTCCGGCAGCGTGAACTCCGGCGCTCGCCCGCCCACGGCCAGCATGCCTGGTCTCCGGTCCGCGAACCCCTGCGGCCTCGAAGATTCATGATAGCCGCATGGCGGAACGCGATGCTAGAATCGCGCGCCTTGCGTGGGGCGGTAGCTCAGCTGGGAGAGCGTCGCGTTCGCAATGCGAAGGTCGAGGGTTCGATCCCCTTCCGCTCCATTTCCCGAGCAAGCGAAGGCCGCAGCCGCGCGCCGTACCCTCTTGTTTTGTTTTCTGGTGGCCCTCTGTGAGGGACTCGATCTGCAGGCGGCAGGCGTGGCGGCCGGAGGCCTGAGCCGCGAGTTCATGCCGACACCGGGCCAGAAAGGCCTATTCTTCAGCGCCAGCACCTTCGGACTGTCCATCGGTGCGGTGATTGGCGGCTGGCTTGCCGACCGAATTGGGCGCAAGAAGGTGCTGATTGCAGCCATCGGCGCGTTCGGGCTCTTCTCGCTCTTGACGATATTCGCCTGGGACATGCAATCGCTGACGATCGCGCGGCTGCTGACTGGGCTCGGCCTCGGCGGCGCGCTTCCGAACCTGGTTGCCGTCGCGGCCGAGACGAGTGTCGGGGCCAACCGCAACGCCAGCATCGCAACGATGTACATCGGTATGCCACTCGGCGGTGCCGTGGCGAGTCTCATCATCCTGGTGACCGCGGCGGCGAACTGGCGCTCCGTCTTTGTTTCCGGTGGCATCGCACCGCTCGTCATCGTTCCCTTCATGGCTGCGTTCATGCCAGAGCCCCCCGACGCCCTTATTGCACGGCGCAGCCGGCGGGTGAACACGCCACCCGTGAGCGCGTTGCGCGAGCTATTTGGGCGCGAACGCATTGCGGGAACACTGCTGCTTTGGATGTCATTCTTTCTCGCGCTCTTGATCCTCTATTTGCTGCTCAACTGGTTGCCAACGCTGCTCGAGGGGCGGGGTATGTCGAGGGGGCAGGCCGCCGGTGCGCAGATTGGTTTCAATCTTGGCGGGGCGGCATGCGCCCTGTTCGTCGGTACGCTGCTCGATACCCAGCTGCGGCGCGTCAGCATCGTTGCTACGTTCGTAACGCTGACGCTAGCGCTTCTGGCGCTCGGGAAGGGACCGGCGCAATCCGGGTTCGTCATCTCCTCGACCCTGCTGTTGGGCGGGAGTGTGCTGGCCGCGCAAACCATCCTTTACGCAGTCGCGGCGGATTCTCACTCGGCCGCGAACCGGGGTACGGGTGTCGGAGCTGCCGTGGCAGTGGGTCGTGTCGGATCGATCGCGGGCCCGCTCGTTGCTGCACTGCTTATTGGGACAGGACGCACTCCGTCTCAGGTTCTGACGGGCATCCTGCCGGTCGTTATTGCGTGTGCGATCGGCGTCACGATATTGGGCTGGCGAGCGAAGAGAGCGGATACGTAGCGCCTCGCATATGCGGTTGCCAGCCGCGATGCGGGGAAAGGCCGTCGCATTCGAGAAGCTCGCGAAGCCGCAGGCGCTCAAAAGCCGTCAAATGTGCCCCGGCCATGCGCTCGGCGCCATCAGTGCTCCGGTCGCGCGCACCACCTCTATATCCGCCATTCGTCCGACTCGTCAGTAAACAGGCTCGACACGATATCGCGGAGCCACCTGTTCTTCGCATCGCGCTGGAAGTTTCGATGCCAATGCATTTTGAGATCGATCTTCGGCGTGCGCATGGGAGGCTGAGCGATGCGGATGTTCATGTGCACGCTCTTGACGAACACGCTGACGGCATGTGGCACCGTCACGATGAGGTCGGATTGCGAAATGATGAAAGGAATGCTCATGAAGTGCGGCGTCCTCAAGACGACGCGCCTATGGATCTTCTTCGACTTCAGGTAACGCTCGAATATTTCGTATGTGCGTCCCGCACCGTACACGACAGCATGCTCGACACTCAGGAACTGGGACATCGAGAGCGTGCTCGCGGTGATCGGATGATTCGCACGCAATAGGCACACGAAGTGATGAAAGAAGAGGTGCTTCTCCGCAAATGACTTCTCGCGCAGGTCGGGGAAGTAGCCCACCGCCAGGTCGACCTCCCCGGTCTCGAGCCCTCGCTCGGTCTGCGCTGCGCTCGCAGCGACCGAACGAACCGAGGCGCGCGGGGCGAGTTGCCGGATGCGACGCAAGATCTTCGGCATGAAGACGATTTCTCCCAGGTCTGACATCGCAAGCGTGAACGTACGTGCCGTGGTGCTGGCATTGAACACGGGCTCCGACGTGAATGTGCCATTGACGCGCGACAGAGCCTCGCGCACGGGTTCGATCAACCCGCGCATCCGCGCAGTCGGCTGCATGCCGTGACCCACGCGATGGAACAATGGATCGCCGTAAGTCAGTCGGAGCTTGGCGAGGGCAGTGCTGACGGCGGATTGGCTCATACCGAGATGCTCTGCTGCCGCAGTGACACTGCCGTGCTCATAGACCGTCACCAGCACCGGCAAGAGATTGAGGTCGAAGGATCGCGTCATGTCCAACTATCAGTCGCAGTGATAATCAATATCTGAACCGTGCGATTGAAGATACAGCGTTCTTTACCTACCGTCACGAGCCACGACGGAACCGCAGCAGCCCGGGCGTCGCCATCCTTTGAGAACAACTTTCCGGTTAGGGGGCATTCACATCATGCGTGCCGGACTTAAGTCATTGTCGGGCCGCGGCCCCGTGCTGGGCGGGCTTCTTGCCCTGATCGGCGCGGAAGCCCTGGCCCAGGAAGCAGAAAGGCAAGCGGCTGTATTGGAGGAGGTCACCGTCACTGCACGCAAGGTCCGGGAGAACCTGCAGGAGACGCCGGTCGCCATT
>VBMV01000119.1 GCA_005878835.1 Gammaproteobacteria bacterium
GCAATCCTCCCAGGTACTGCGCCGTCGTGTACTGCTCATCCCAGGACTTGACCGGAAGACCCACGTATCGTCCATTCCAGGTGAAGGGTGCGTTCGGATTCGGCCGCGTCGCAAGCAGCGCGCGCAGATCGGCCGGGATGAAGGGATTGGTCACCGGAATTGTCGTCAGGGTGCCGAACTGCGTAAGGCTGCGGCCGCTGCTCGTGAACACGTCGGAGTCGACATACAGCACCTGGCCGTAGACGGTGACCTGCGGCGCGAGCGCATAGTCGACCTTGCTGAACACCGACTTCCGCTGCAACGGATTCTCGATGATGGTCTGGGGTCCGACGGGCATTCTCACGTTACCGGCGAGAATGGCATAACCGTTCGTGGTTGGACCCCGATAGTTCTTCGCGCCCGTTTGCGTGAACAGTGTTCCGTTATCGTTGAACCCCAGGTTGAGCGTATTCCTGACCGGCGTGGCGGCGCCGTAGCCGCTGAAGAGTGCATTCACGGCCGCCTGGCTGGGCAGGTTGGTCGGCGACGGGACGAATGTCCCCTGTCCGATGAATGACGAGGGAGTCACCAGATTGAAGAATCCGCGCTGCGCTCCCGAGAGTCCCTCCCGATGTGTGTAACCGAGCGACAGCAGTGCGTGCCCTCTGTCATCGCCAAACCTGGTCCCAAAAGCGGTTGATCCGGAGAATTGGCCGAAATCGCTCTTGATCGAGTTTCCGTATTGGAGGTCGGTCGTCATGCCCTCGAAGTGGCTCAACGTGATGAAGTTGACCACCCCTGACATCGCATCGGAGCCGTAGACCGCTGAAGCTCCGCCGGTGATCGTCTGCACGCTGGAGAGGATCGACTCCGGGATGAAGTTGATATCCACGTCTCCGAAGATATCGGCCAGCGGCAAGCGCCTCCCGTCCAGCAGGACGAGATTGCGGTTCGAGCCCAAGCCGTGAAGATTCACCGTCGCGTGGCCGCCAGTACCTTGGCCACCGTTGGCAGAAGTCCCCGCGGGTGCAAACTGCGGCAGCTGATTCAGCGCAGATTCGATCGAGACGGTACCGCTCTGTTGCAAGTCCTGGGCGGTCGTAATCACGATCGGGCTGGAGGATGTTCGGTTGGGGTCGCTGATCAATGAGCCTGTCACGACCACTTCGGCGAGCTTCTCGTCCGCGGCGGCATCGGCTCCTTCGGCTGCTTTAACCCCGTGACATGCGAGTACCGCCAACGAGGCGATGCTCATTGCAAAGCAGTGACGATTCGTTGCAGACATTTCATTCCCCCTGCTATTTGTTCAGTCGGCGCGCCGTTGCAGCGCGGGAGCACCGACGGTGAACTGCGTGTGCGCCGACGACATGAAGTTCATCCTCGCCGTATCGAGAGTCGCCCCCCGGATTGAGTCGCCGAATTCGACGCTTCGCTCATCGGTTGGCTCGTAGGTCGGCCACGGGACCTGCGCGGTGGCCGGATCGCCGGTCCAGGCAAACTTGACGATGCAGTCGGACATCTCATCCGAGAGCCTTCGGTCGTCGTCTCGCCAAGCGCGCGTAGTGCGAAATAAGTTCAGCGCATCCAGTGTCTCCAAGAAGAAGGGGATCTCACTGGAGTGATAGGCTCCTGCGGTGGCCGGATCGAGATCTGAGAACGTGATTCCGGGCGCGTAGGGGTGCACATGAGAGTAGACGTACATGTACACCCGCGACTTGCCCGTCCCTCGCTGAGCGTGTGCCCAAGCGCGCATGGCCGATGCCATTCCCCCGTCGCGCACGGCGTCGGCCGCGACACCCTTGACGGCTCTATCGTCGGACGGTGCGTAGAGCCGCAGGAATTCTTCACTCCGATCACCGTACAGACGAAGCGCGATATCACGGAACTGCTCGCGCGTTCTCGCGGTCAGGAGCTCGTTCCAACTTTCGTCGTGCGTGAACCCCACGAGCAGCGGGACATCCCGTTGCCTGCCGGCCTTGAAGACCTCGAGCGCCGCCTGGGACAGGAAATAGCCATCGACTATAGGGCGGGCCAGAAACGCATCGCCACACGCGCCCGCAGCGCAGGCGTTCTGGATCGCCAGAATCCTGTCAGCGGGAAGCTGCCGGAGCTCCGCGAGCGTGGCTGCCTTCAGAGCTTTCTGATACCTGACGCCGAGCTGTTCGCCGTTCGCCAGCGAGGCTGCCTCGGGCCCCAGCCCCGGCCCCCCGCTCATACCGACGGCTCGCTGAAACAACCCGCGCGTTAGCGAGCTTGCCTGCAGGCTGAACACCGACATCGAGCCGGCGGACTGCCCCATGATGGTCACGTTGTCGGCATCGCCGCTGAATGCCGCGATGTTGCGTCGGACCCAGTTCAAGGCCGCGACCTGGTCCAGGAACCCAAAGTTGCCCGAGGCCTTGTGCGGGCTCTGCGCGGTAAGCTCCGGGTGCGCCATGAATCCCAGCACACCGAGGCGATAGTTGAAACTGACGAACACGACACCTTTGCGCGCGAGACCTTCCCCATCGTAG
>VBMV01000120.1 GCA_005878835.1 Gammaproteobacteria bacterium
CTCAGCGTGAACGCCTGCGGCCCGCAACCTCTCGTACATCTCCTGCGATTGTTTGACCGGCACGGTCCTGTCCTCGACACCGTGAACGAGAAGCATCGGCGGGTCGCCGGCGTCGACGTAAGTAATCGGGCTGGCGGCCGCTGCGACTCCCGCCGCACAAGTGGACACGAGGCAACCCAGATAGCGCGCGTCGGCCGAATCGGCCCGAATGGGATTCACCCCCCCAGCCACCGCACCGTGCTGCGCGGCGAGCCGGTCGAAATCGAAGATGCCGTACCAGGTTACGGCGCCTTGAACGCAGTCTGACTCCCTGGGCATGGGGGTCGCGGCAGCCCGCGAGCCGGGGGCATCGCCCGGTTCTGCGGTTGGAGGTGCCGCGACCGGCGGCTCCAACGCAGCCACGCCACATGAAGTCGCCGCCAGTGCCGCCAGCTGACCTCCTGCCGATGCACCCCAGACGAGTCCGCGATTCCTGTCTATGCCGTAGGTAGACGCCTGCGAACGCAGCCAGCGGATCGCAGCCTTGAGATCCTGCACGGCGGCGGGGAATCGCGCCTCACCACTCAGTCGATATTCGACGGAGGCCACCACGTAGCCTCTGGCCGCAAGCGATGCGAGCACATTCGGCCAGTTCTGGAAGGCGCCGGACTGCCGCGTATGGCCGTTGAGCCAACCGCCGCCGTGAACGTAGACAACGAATGGGCGGGGAGCCGCGGCACGCCCCGCGTGCGGGAGGTACAGATCGAGTCTGAGCGGTCGAAACCCTGCGATCGTGGAGTAAACCAGATCCGGAAAGCCGACCACCCCCGCCGGGAAGGCAATGCGCCGCTGCGGATAAGGATCCTCGGGGACTACGCGGGCGCCGACATCGACCGCCGGAGATGAGGGGGTACCCGCCTCCGCGGCAGCGTCTTGGGCGGCAAGCAAGAGTACTCCGATCGCCGCCCATCCCCACACCGCTGCTCTTCTCAAAGTCATCCAGCGCCCTTTCAGGCGATGCGTTCGACGGCTCACGCCCGGTAACGAACGCGCTTTACCCAGTCTCACCGGCCCATTACAATTGTTAACTAACTAGTTAATCCGTGTCAACGAGCAACCTGTGCGAGACAAACTGAATCAGGTAACTTCGGCAAGCGCTGAACCCTTGCGGACGGCCATGAGCAACGATCGCCCGCGTTCCTGTCTCATTGGCCTGATCGGCAGGGGCATCCTGCGCTCGAAGTCACCGGACATGCATGAACAGGAAGGGGATGCCCAGGGCATTCGCTGCCTCTACCGCCTGATCGACCTCAACGTCCTGCGGCTCGGCGTGGATGCGCTGCCTGCCCTGCTCGAGAGCGCCGAACGAATGGGTTTTTCCGGCGTCAACATAACTCACCCGTGCAAGCAGGCTGTGATTCCGCTGTTGCACGAGTTGAGCGAGGACGCGCGCGCCATCGGAGCTGTGAATACCGTGCGCCTCAGAGATGGAAAGAGATTTGGCTTCAACACCGACGCGGCAGGATTTGCCGAAAGTTTCCGGCGCGGCCTTGCCGATTCTCCTCGCGCCCACGTCGTGCAGATCGGCGCCGGGGGCGCGGGCGCGGCGACCGCCTACGCCATGCTGAAACTCGGAATCGATCGGCTCTCGCTATTCGATGCCGTGCCGGCGCGTGCCTCGGACTTGGCGGCAAAGCTTGCAAGGAATTTCGGGGACGGACGAATCGCGGCCGTGCACGATCTTCCACGGGTCATGGCCCAAGCCGATGGCCTGGTGCATGCCACACCCACGGGCACGCGCGAGCACCCCGGTCTGCCGGTCCCTGCCGACCTGTTGCGTCCGGAGCTATGGGTTGCCGAGATAGTCTATTTTCCACTCGAGACTCAGTTGATGAGAGCGGCGCGAAAGCTCGGTTGCCGCACCCTCGACGGAGGCGGTATGGCTGTATTTCAGGCCGCTGCCGCGTTCGAAATTTTCACCGGACTCAAGGCCGACTGGGACCGGATGCTGCGGCACTTTCACACCCTTGGTGGCTGATGACTCGATCGGCGGCATGACACCCCCCTCTTGGAGCCAACGCGCGGGCCGCGCCCAGATCGAGGAAGCAGGTGTGACCGCCGTGGCAGCTACCCTGCTGCGCAGCCGTGCGCGCTACGCAATTCTCGCCTTGCTCGCAACGGGAACGCTCATCAACTACCTTGATCGGACGGTACTGGGCATCGCGGCGCCCGTGCTCGCGCGCGACTTGGGAATCGGTGCGGCCATGATGGGCGTGGTGTTCTCGGCCTTTTCGTGGACTTACGCGCTGATGCAAATTCCCGGAGGGATCTTCCTGGACCGTTTCGGTACGCGCCTCACGTACATGCTGTCCGTGTGCAGCTGGTCATTCTTCACACTGCTGCATGGGACCGTCGGCAGCGTATCGTGGCTACTCGGCTGCCGGTGCGGCCTGGGAATTGCGGAAGCGCCGTGCTTTCCGGCCAATAGCCGCGTGGTTGCGACCTGGTTCCCACAGCAAGAGCGCGCCTTTGCAACCAGTGTCTACACCGTCGGGGAATACGTCGGCCTGGCGCTTCTGAGCCCCCTGCTCTTTTGGGTGCTGAGTGAGCTTGGATGGCGCTGGCTGTTCGTGATCACGGGAGCGATGGGTCTGATGTTCGCGGTCGTGTGGTGGGTTGCATACCGCGAGCCCTTCCAGAGCACGGCGGTGAGTGCCGCAGAGCTGCGGCATATCGCAGCCGGCGGCGGGATCATGGCACGACCCGTCGGGCGGACGCGCCTTGACTGGTCGGCAGCCGCCCGACTGGTGCGGCACCGGCGAATGTGGGGAATCTGTATCGGGCAGTTCGCGGGCAATTCGACGCTCGTGTTCTTCCTGACCTGGTTCCCGACCTACCTGGCAACGCAACGGCACATGGGCTGGTTGCAGATTGGCTTCTTTGCGATCCTGCCCTTTATCGCCGCCTCGGTAGGGGTGCTGTTCGGCGGATGGTGGTCGGACCGTCTTCTGAAGACGGGAAGCTCAGCCAATGTGGCTCGCAAACTGCCCATCGTCAGCGGCCTCCTGCTCGCCTCCACCATCGTTACGGCCAACTACGTTGCGAGCGACACCGCGGTGGTCGCGATCATGTCCCTGGCTTTCTTCGCTCAGGGCATGGCCGCGCTGGGCTGGACACTCGTCTCGGATATCGCCCCCGCGGGGCTGCTCGGCGTCGCCGGCGGCATCTTCAATTTCGCGGCCAATCTCGCCGGCATCATTACCCCTCTGGTCATCGGGGGGATCGTTGGGGCCACCGGCTCCTTTGTCGACGCTCTCTTCTTCATAGGGTTCCTGGCCCTATTGGGTGCGCTATCCTACGTGTTCGTAGTGGACGACGTCCGACGCATCCAACTATAGCGCGCGCGTAACTCTTCAGCCCGCAGGGGCAAGCGCGCCGACTTGCTCCGGACGCAGTTGCCGCTCGAGCGATGCAAGGACAAGAGAGAGCACTTTAATGGCATCACGAGCGCGAAGAAGGCCACCCCCGGCTGCCGCCGCCCGCCGTTCCCCGGTCAGCGTGCCCTCCACCGCAACGCGCGATGCTGACAGCACCCGGGCGGACATCCTCGCCATTGCCACCGAGGAGTTCGCGAAGAAGGGCCTCAGCGGCAGCCGCGTCGATGAGATTGCCGAGCGCACGCACACCGTCAAGCGGATGATTTACTACTACTTCGGCAGCAAGGAAGGGCTGTACAGGGCGGTTCTCGAGCGCTGCTACGACCATATCCGGATGATTGAATCGGATCTCGACCTGGATGCCTTGCCCCCGCACGAGGCACTGCGCAGGCTGGTGCAAACCACCTTCGACTACCACAACAAGCACCCCGACTTCGTGCGCCTGGTGATGAATGAGAATATTCATCACGGTGACCACATCGCGCACCTCCCCAACATCAAGACGCGCAATCGCACGGTGATTGCGATGCTCGGCAAGCTCATCGACCGGGGAGTCGCCGACGGCATTTTCAGACAAGATCTCGATCCGGTCGAGCTTCACATGTCCATCAGTGCCTTGTGCTTCTACAATGTGTCGAACCGCTACACGTTTTCACGCATATTCGAGAAGGACATGTCTTCTCCCAAAGCGCTGGCTGCGCGTCGGAAAATCGTGGTCGACACGATCGAGCGCTGGTGCGCCGCGAAATGAGCTCCGCTCAAGCCACTCGCGCGGGCGCCTCGAGCCTGTAGCGCGACTGAGCGGCGAGACGGATCGCGGCATTCGCCGTCCCATACCCGTTGTAGTTGCGACGTTCCACGATCTCGAAAAAGAAACGCTTGGCGAAGGCCCGTGAATACAGCTGAAAGTACTCTCCGTTCGCCTCCCGGTCGTAGAGGATATTGAGCTCCGAGAGCTCGCCGACCGTTCCTGCATCGAGACCGAAGCGCGCCTCGAGGTCGTCATAATAGTTGCGCGGTATCGGAAGCATGGGAAGCCCCAGGTCCCGCAAGCGCCTCGCCGTGGCCACGATGTCTCGTGTCGCGAGCGCAATGTACTGAACGCCGGCGCCCACATAGCCCTGCAGAAATCTCGACGACAAGGTCTGGGCGCTCGCCGATCCGTTCAGCGTGATTCGCAGCGCCCCATCCGCCGACTGAATGGCCTGGCTGTACACGAGTCCGAGCGGGTCCGCGATCTCGAACTGCGCAGTCTTCGTTACCTCGAACAACGAGAGGTAGTACAGAAGCCACGAGAGCATTTCCTCGTACTGCATGGTCTGGGCGATGTGATCGACGCTCAGCAGTCCGGCATCGTGGCCCTGCTCAGAGAGAGGTATGAACTCGTCATTCCATACTTCGCGCTCGTGGCCCGACTCCATGAAGTAGACGAGGCTCCCTCCTACTCCCTGGACCGCGGGCATCTGCAATTCTGCGAGCCCCAGTGGGTCCGAGAATTTACCGATCTGCAGACCTCTTGCCCGGAGCATCGCTTCCTGCAACCCCTCAACGCGGAGTCCGACAGCGCACACGGATGCACCGTGAACGTTGTCGTAGGAGCGCGCGAAGCTTTCAGGCTCGCTGTTGATGACAAAGTTGATGTCTTGCTGCCGCCAACGTGTCACGTCCTTGCTGCGGTGTTTTCCTACCTGGGAGAAACCCAAGACCGTGAACATGCGGCCGAGGTCGACAGCCTCGGATTCGTTGGCGGCAAACTCGAGAAACTCGACACCCCGGCATACGACCCGGGGCGGAAGCTCTGAGCGGCCGCCTCGACGTATCCGGTCCGTGTCGGCTTGGGCGCGCGCCGGCCCGCGCATGACCTCATCCCACAGGAAGCTCAGTGAGCGCCTGCCATCGACGGCCACGGTAGAGGCGGAGGCAGCGCGGAAGCGGTCGTTGAAAATCTCCAGCGAGAGTGGGCAATCGCATCCCAGTGCAACGAGCGTCGAAACGTAATCCACCAGCGGAAAGTCTCCCTGACCGGGCATATTGCGGAAATGCCGGCTCCATTGCAGCAAGTCCATCTGCAGCATGGGCGCATCCGCGAGCTGCACGAGGAAGACTTTTGCCGGATCGATTTCGCACAAGCTATCGATGGGGATGTTGCGCGCGAGGGAATGGAAGCTATCCAGAATGAGGCCAATCGCAGGGTGACCCACTTCACGGACGATGGACCACGCCTCCCGGTGATCGGCAACGTGGCGCCCCCAGGCAAGCGCCTCGAATCCAATCCGCAGGCCTCGCGCACCCGCCCGCTCCCCGAGCTCGCGAAAGTCGTCCACAATCCGACCGCGATCGTTGCTCGAGGCAGGCGACACATTGGAACACACCAGCAACAAAGACGCCCCAAGCTCCTGCATCAAATCGAACTTTCGTTCGGCGCGTTCGAAGACTCTGCGGCGCTGCGGTTCGGGCATCCCCTCGAAGTCACGGAATGGCTGAAAGCACGTACACGTGAGCCCCAGATCGCGGATCAACGCTCCTACTTCAGGGGCGGAGCCCCCGAACGACAGCAGATCGTTCTCGAAGATCTCGACGCCCTGGAAGCGCGCGTCATGGATCGCACGCAGCTTGGCATCGAGGCTGCCACTGATCGAGACCGTTGCAATCGACATCAGCATCGATGCAATTCTCCTCACACCCCTCAGGTTGCATGTTCGGGAGCTGCGCTACGTTCTCACTAACTAGTTAGGTACATTACGCCTGGATCTTGCTTTGCACTAGCCCGCACATAGAGGTGCTACTGGCTTTAGACGGTCGCAGCTGTGCCGGGAAGCAGGGTTGGCGGGCTGAGCAGGTTATTGCGTGCTCGCGAAGTATCAAGTCGTAACGTCGAAGCCCACGTTTCGAAAGGTCATCCGCCCGTGGCGTGCCGATTACGGCTGACAGGGAGAGTCCACAATCTCGCAGAAGGTTTTCATGTCGACGTTCCCGCCGGAAACGACGACGACGATCGGGCCGCGGCCTGCTTCACCGGTCAAGGCAGCGGCCAGCGGCAGTGCCCCCGCACCTTCAGAGATGACCCGCGCCCTCTCCGCCATAAGCCGCATGGCGCGCTTTGTCTGCTCGAGGGTCACGACGATGCAGCCCGCGACCAACGGCCGCATTCGCTCCCACATCCGCGGAAAAACGCTGTGGCCTCCGGCGCCGTCGACAAACGACGCCTGCCACTCGGGAAATTCCTGCGGACTGCCAGCGGCCAGGGATCTGGCCAGGGGCGCGGCCGTTTCCGGCTCGGCGCCCCAGATTCTGACGCCAGGTTTCAGCGCTTTGATCGCGCTGCCCACGCCGGTGATGAGCCCGCCACCACCGATGGCGGCGATGACGGCGGCCGTATCTGGCGCATCTTCAAGAATCTCCAGACCCATGGTGGCGTGACCGGCTATGAAATTGTGATCGTCGAAAGGATGCACGAAGGTGCCTTCGACACCGCGGAATGAACGTTCCTCAAGCGCCTTCCAGGCGACTGAGTAGGGGACCAGTACCAGGCGCGCACCGAGCGCCTTCATGCGCTCGAGCTTCGAGGACGGCGCTGTCTCGATCGCCACCACCGTGCAGCGAACGCCCGCCTGACGCGCCGCATAGGCAACCCCCTGGCCGGCGTTCCCCGCGCTGATGGTCCAGACGCCGCGTTGGCGTTCCGACTCCGACAGCATCGCCACGGCGTTGACCGCGCCGCGCAACTTGTAGGCGTTTATCGGCTGCAGATTTTCCAGCTTGAGCCGGATGTCGGGGTAGTCTGGTCCCAGCTCCAGGCGCACCAGTGGCGTACGCAGTATGGTCGGCGCGATTCGCCGCCGCGCTGCCTGAATCTCGGCCAGTTCGATGGGACGAATAGCGTCGAGGCCAGGGGGCAATCGGCTCTTTCTTGGGTTAGCGCAAACCGTCGCGCCCTCAACCCGGTCGCTCGGCGGCGTGCGTCTGAGATTGCGTGTATACACGCCTGTCGCATAGAAGTCTAAATGAGCAGTGTCGCCGCCTGTGTGCGCTTGGAGCCGCGTCCGCCACGCGACGGCTGCGCTGCGGCTTCAGGCGCTTACTTCTGAAGCGCCGGGCGCCGGCTGGATCGACAGGTCCGAAAGGAGCGTCCCACATGACAGGTCCAGGTAACACGCCGAGCTCACGCTTCGACTGTTAATAGCTCCCAGTTTCGAACTCAAAGGTTGTATTGAGTTGAATGCGAGGGGGCACGGTGCGCCGTTCACGCCACCTCGAACTAAAACTGAGCTAACCAACATCGCTGACACGCGACGCCCCTACAGTACTTTCAGGTCGTCAACTACGGTGTCTACCCCGGTCCAGATCTGCTCAGCGTCAGCTAGCCTTCGCGCCTTCGGTCGACTGTCTCTGTGGTTAACTGACGTAGGAAGGAGTTGCTTATGACGACCTTTCCCCGAGTCGTAACTGCGATCGCGAGTAGTCTCACGTTCGCCGTGCTATGTGGCGCCCCAGCTCCCGCTGTTGGGCAAACTGCAACCAGGAGCGTGATTCGCGATGCGGCCACCGGCAAGCTGCAGCCCACGCGATTGCCGAGCCTGACCGGCATCAAGACGGCGCCGTTCATTTCCGGTGGAACGTTGGTGACAGCGATCGAGGCGCTGACGCTCGGTGCCGCCGACGCCCGCCAGGAGGGCGCGGACGCCAACTCGCCCGACGACCTCGGAGCTCCGAGTCTGGGCATCAATCCCGGCACGCTCGGCTGCAGCCGACGCAACGGCGGCCAGAGTGGCACGCGGGTCAATCAGGACTGCACATTCCGGCGCCAAGCCGAAGAGATGATCGCCGTCAATCCCATCCGGCCGGGCAATCTGCTGGCCGGCCAGAACGACAGCCGGGTTGGATTCAATCAGTGCGGCATCGACTTCAGTCTCGACAATGGCCAGCACTGGGGCGACCTGCTGCCGCCGTTCCGCCAGCGGATCAACAATCCCGCGGGTGAGGCGGCCGGGGGTGGCGACCCGAACGCCCACACCATCCTCGGAGGGCCCGGCACGGGCCACACTTATGATGCGGCCAGTGATCCGGGAACGGCGTTCGATTCCGCGGGCAGAGGCTTCTTCAGCTGCGTCGCGTTCGATGTCGGTAGCAACGCGAGCCTGCTATATGTCGTGCAGTCCCCGTTGGGCGCTGACGGATCGTTTTTCTTCAACATCGCCTCAGCGGGCAGGAACTACATCGTAGTCGAAGACAACAACGCGGCCGTATTTCACGACAAACCTTTCATCACCGCGGACGCCTATCCGGGCAGTCCCAACCGGGACAACGTGTACGCGACGTGGACTGTTTTCAACACCATCGCCTCACCAATATATGGCTCCATGTCGACCGATCACGGCCGCACCTGGTCCACGCCTGCCGCGATCAGCGGCAGCAATGTGACGCTCTGCCCCGTACCCCATGGGGGCGCCTGCGATTTCGACCAGGGATCGGATCCGAAAGTGCTGCCGAACGGCGATCTCGTGGTCGTCTTCAACAACGGCAATACGGCGATGAACAACCCGAATGCCCAACAGCTTGCCGTCCGTTGCCACCCCAGCGGCAGCTCGCCGCTCGGAACAGCGCACCTGAACTGCGGGACACCCGCCCACGTGGGTGACGACATACTTGTCGGCGAGCCGCAGTGTGACTTTGGTCGAGGACCTGAGGAGTGTGTACCGGGACCGTTGATTCGCACCAACGACTTCCCCCGCCTTGGGATTAATCGCGCGAACGGGCACCTGTTTGCGGCCTGGCAGGATTACCGCAACCATGAATACGACATTCAACTGGCGGAATCGACCGATGGTGGGGCCACCTGGTCGCAGAGCAAGACCGTAAACCCGGACACGGCGCTGGACCACTACATGCCTGCCGTCGACGTGGTGCGAAGCGGTAGCCAGGATCACGTCGCGGTCAGCTATTACCGCAGCGCGCGCGTCCCCGGTGAGAACTCGGGCGCCACCCAGGCCCCGCCGCAACCCGGTGTTCAGGCCGAGCCCTCCGACTACGTTCTCGCGGGCGGTGAGAACGTCGCGACACCATTCCACTTCAACGTGGTTTCACCGGTTTTCTCACCCCCGGACGGCGCGCAGGCGGGATTCAACGGTGACTACAGCGGGTTGGCCGTCGACCAGGGCGCTCAGGCGCATCCGATCTGGTCGGACACGCGCAATGCCGATCCCTATACGCCCGCCAACGGCGTCGTCCACGACGAGGACGTGTTCTCGCTCACCGCCAATGTTCCCGACGGCGTCGCAACTGCGAGCGTCGGGCAGATCGGTCATAATTGATCCTGGAATTGTGGGGGCGGCACCCCGAACCGCGGTGCCGCCCCTGTCGCGCGCACAATCGCCGCGCTCGAGGACCTCGGTGCACGACGATATGGCAAGGATCGTTTTGGTGCGACATGGACACGTCGAAGGGATCGAGCCCGCGCGCTTCCGCGGTCGCCGCGATGTGGACCTGTCGGACCTAGGCGTGCGCCAAGCGCAAGCGACAGCGCGGCGCATCGCGCTCCAATGGCATCCCTCGACCGTCTACTCGAGCCCCCTGGGACGCTGCATTCGGACCGCGGAGCCGATTGCGGCCGCACTCGGGCTCTCGATAGCTGTTTTGGATGATCTGAACGACTTGCATTATGGCGATTGGGAGTGGCGAACTTACGAAGAGGTGCGCGCTCGATGGCCTGCCCTGTTTGACCGTTGGTTTGCGGCGCCTCAGATGGTACGGTTCCCGAACGGCGAATCGTTGCAGGATCTCGTGGCGCGCACCTCCAATGTCCTACGCCTAATTCGTGAACGCCACGGACAAGAGACCGTCGCCGTGGTAGGCCACAGCAGCGGGAACCGTGCGCTCTTACTGCAGACTCTCGATCAACCACTCTCGGCGTACTGGCGGTTAGCACAAGATCCCTGCGGCGTGAGCGAAATTGAAGTCTCGGACCGCGACACGACGGTGCACCGGTTCAACGAGACCTGTTCACTCTGAGCTAGCAGTCACGGTTAGGTCCCGGCGCCAGAAGCGTGATGCTCAGCAGGCGCGCCTTACCGCTGGAGCGCAAGCGCGCCTTACCGCTGGAGCGCGAGTGCTCCTTAGCGCCCGTCCTGAAATCATGGCTGTGCAGTCGCTTGGTAAATCACCGAGCCGTCAAAAACAGTCATGTACACGCTCACCTTCTCAATCTCGCGCGGCGCAATATGAAAAATATCATCCGATAGGACTACTAAATCCGCCAGCTTCCCCGGCTCGAGGGAACCTTTGATTGCCTCCTGATGCTCCGCGAAAGCGGACCCGACCGTGTACGCATGAACCGCTTCCGCCACCGTGATGCGCTGTTGGGGCACCCAGCCTTGGGGGTTCTTCCCGTCAAGGGTTCGGCGAGTGGTGGCGGCATAGATACCCATCAGTGGATCGATCGGCGCGACGGGCCAGTCCGAGCCGAAGGCCAGCACCGCACCCTTGTCCAGCAGCGACCGCCAGGCATAACTCCACTTGATGCGCTCGGCCCCCAATCGTCTCTCGGCCCAACGACCGTCATCGATTGCATGATAGGGCTGCATCGAGGCAATAACGCCAAGCGGCGCGAAACGTGCCGCGTCCTCGGGCCGCAAATGCTGGACGTGCTCGATGCGAAAGCGATGATCGCCGGGCCCGTTCTGCCGTTCCGCCCGCTCGAACAGATCAAGCACGGCATGAATCGCGCGATCGCCGATCGCATGCACAGAAATTTGCAGGCCGGCCTGATCCGCTCCTTGAATATTCGCGTACATCCTGGCGCTGTCCATGAGGTCGGTGCTGGCCAATCCGCTCTTGCCTGGCTGGTCGGCGAAAGGAGCATCCATCCAGGCGGTCGCCGAGCCCAGCGAACCATCGGCGAAGGATTTCAAATTGCCGATCCGTAGCAATGGGCTGCCAAAACCTGCCTGGACACCGGTGTCGGCAAGATTCTTCCAGTCACGGAGCGGGCTCGCATCGTAGATGCGTACTGTCAGCGACCCAGCCCGGGCGAACTTTTGAAACTCGCGAAGCTTCAGGGCCGTGTTCTTGTCGGTCGGCGAATCCACCAGATTCTGCACGCTGGTAACACCATGCGTGGCGGTCTCGCGCATCGCTGCCTTCAGCGCCGCATCCAGTTCCCGCGCCGACAGAGGCGGCATCACCCGTTCCACCAAGGCGGTGGCTTCGTCTTTCAGAATACCGGTCGGATTGCCCTCGCTATCACGCACTATCTCCCCGCCAGGGACGTCTTGCGTCGTGCGGTCGATGCCGGCCAGTCTCATGGCATAGGCGTTCACCAGCACCATGTGACCGTCGACCCGCCACACCATTACCGGATTATCGGGCGTGACATCGTCGATCAGTTGATGCGTCGGTAATGCGGCAGGAGTCCAGCGCTCATGATCCCAATTACCCTCCCGTATCCACGTGCCTCTGGCCAAGGACTTGGCGTATTCTGCGAGGCGACGACGGAGTTCGTCCTCACTGTTGGCGTCACCCAGCTGAACACTGATCAGTGAACTGCCACCCGACAGGAGATGCACGTGGGAATCGTTGAAGCCCGGCAGGACGCGGCGCCCGTTCAGATCGATGATCTTGCACTTCGGCGTGGCGAGCTTGCGGATGGTCGCGGAGGACCCGACCGCCAGAATCCGCTCCCCCGCGATCGCGATCGCTTGGGATTCAGGTAGGCTCGGATTCTCCGTCCAGATTTTGCCATTGAGCAAAATCAGCGTAACCGTCTGAGCCCGTGCAAGACTGGTACCGAACGCCAGCAGTAGAATGACACAGCAGCGGATGAGTCGTTCCGACATTAACCTGCTCCAAACCATCGTATCTCCTGCCGGCAGGATGCGCTGGACGTATCGGGCTGACAACACGTCACCTATCACCCGCTTTCTGCAGTTTGCAGCTCTGGGCTGTCGAGGCGAGCCGGCAGTTGCGAATGTTTCCTGTCGGGCGGGCATTCCGAACCGCTGTGTGTCCGTAGTTGGCCGACCCGCGACTGAGCGACTGGCCCAGGCTGCACGATGCGGATGCGTCATCCGAGCCCGGCTGCTCGCGCGATCAGAGTCAGCCCTGCCCCGACGACGACGGCCCCGATGGCGCGCGCGGCGCGCTCACCGGCCGGTGCAAGACGTTCGACGGTGACGGCCGCCGCCACAACCGCCATCGCGCGCAGGTCCATGACCCCGATGACGAGCAGCATCGCGGTGAGGCCGGCGCAGCAATAGCTGCAGTGGAGGCCGAGGCGCAGGCCGTGTCGCCAGGCCGTGCCGGCGTCCGCCGGCAACGTACGGCCGCGCCCTGGTGCCTCCCGGCAGCAGGCAAGGTGATGCGCCTTCCACGCGGTGAGCTGGAGGAAGCCGGCGATCAGGACGACCATAGCGACCGCGATCGGAACGGCGCGCGCCAGCGCCGGCAGCTGCGTCTCGACCGCCGCCAGCGCGACGCCCAGCGGAAAGGCGAGCATTCCGAACACGGTCCAGGCGAAGAAGTAACCCACCCCCACGAGCGTGGCCAGCCCACCGAGGCGCGCCTCGCCCGTCCTGCCAAGCGCCTGGCGGTAGCGCCAGAGAACCGGGACCAGGGACGGCAGCATCATCGCTACCATCATCACGACCCACATGCCCAGGAACGACGCCGCGGCGCTGGGCCACGTCTGTCCGGGCATCCGCATCCACGCCATCGACATCGTCCAGCCGCCGGGCATCGGCATCTCGCCCATCGCCGACATGGACCCGCACCAGACGATCGTCACCGCCGCGCTGGCGGCGAAGAGCAGCGCCGAGACGCCGAAGAAGGCTCGCTGGGAAGCTTGC
>VBMV01000168.1 GCA_005878835.1 Gammaproteobacteria bacterium
CCACGAACCGGGCCCAATTCTACCTGGACGTCCCTACTGGGCCTTTTTACGGATTTAACCGGCCAGGTGCCAAAGCGTCCCAAGGCATTATTCGAAATTGGTGGCGTCAGGGAATGATGGGCGGAGCGAAGGCGCACTACGACGGAGTCGTCGCTTTCTCCCAGACCGACTTCACAAAAGACCTTAAGGAAATCACCGTACCTACACTTGTGATGCACGGCGATGACGATCAGATTGTCCCTTATGCCGATTCCGGGCCGCTCAGTGCCAAATTGGTAAAGGGTGCCATCTTGAAGACTTACAAGGGATTTCCACATGGGATGCCCACGACCCAAGCCGAAACGATCAATGCGGATCTCTTGGCGTTTATCAAATCGTAGCCCTCGTTTTGCGCTGGAGAGCGTCGGGTCAGCTGCAAAGCCCTTACCGATGCTCTCGGCGCCGCATAATCGAACCGATGAATCGCTCACAAGGCCGAGCTCTTAATGGCGTCCTGCGCGTCGGTGAGCGAGCACGCGCAAGCTCCTGCTTCACGCTGTTTTTTTCCTGAACTGTTCGCCGCACTCACGCTGTTCCGTTTTGCTCGAACGCGCTGTTCGCTGTAATCCAGCTAGGCAGAACCCTTGTCGCCATCTAAGGTTTCAGGCACGCAGTTTCAGAGGGCACCTCCAATGCATGTGACTCGCCGTTCAGAGGATCGCGGACTCGCCGACTTTGGTTGGCTCAAGAGTCGTCATACGTTTTCCTTCGGGGACTATCACGATCCTGACCACATGGGGTTCGGTCCCTTACGCGTCATCAACGAAGACCGCGTCGCGCCTGGGAAGGGATTCGGCGAGCACGCTCACCGCGACATGGAAATTCTGTCGTGGGTCCTCGAGGGGACGCTCGAACACAAAGACAGCTTGGGAACCGGCGCACAAATCCGCCCGGGCGAGTTGCAGCGCATGAGTGCGGGCACCGGTGTCACACACTCCGAGTTCAACGGCTCAGCCAGCGAACCCGTGCATTTCCTTCAAATCTGGCTGCTCCCCGAGCGCTCGAGCCTTAGCCCTGGGTATGAACAACGTGCCTTCCCGGCGCCGGAACTGCTAAACCAATGGCGCTTGATCGCCTCCGGCTCCCCGCGCGACGGAGCTGTCAGGATTCACCAGGACGTTGACCTGTACGCCAGCCGCCTCGCGGCCGGCCAACGTCTGGATCACCGCAGCCGGTCCGGGCGAAAGCTGTGGTTGCAGGTCGCACGCGGCAGTGTCGAGACTGAGGGCGACGTACTCAAGGCCGGCGACGGTGCTGCCTGGTCTGATGCCTCATCGATTCGCATCGGCGCTAAGCAAGGCGCTGAGCTGCTGCTCTTTGATGTGGCTCATTAGGCATGTCATTGGCCTGCCCGGAAGCGGACGCTCGCCACCCGGCAGGTAGGTCAGAACCGGGCATTCCGCCGGGAGATGGACCTGTAAGCTCGGCTTTCCGAGATGCATGATGTCTTCGCCGCCCCGGGGCGCCGTGCCCACCAGGACCATTCTGCGAAAGACCGTGGGTCGATCCAGCGCCATCTGCTGGGCGATCATTCCTCCGAGCGAGAAACCGAGGACGTCGCAGCGGCCAAGCTTCAGCGCATCGAGAAATGCGAACGCATGCTGTGCCATGCCCGCAATCGTTGTCGGAACTGAACCGGTCGATCGCCCGACGCCCGCATTCTCAAAAAGGATTAGCTCTCGTCCCCGTGCCAACGGATCGGTCACAGCCGGGTCCCAGTTGTCGAGTGTGCCGGTGAAGTGCTGCAGGAAAAGGAGCGGGTGGCCGGGTCCGTCGCCGAAGCGGCGATAGGCATAACGCTGCTGGCCGACTTCGAGAAATCTCGTGGCTGCCGTGACGTTGCTGGATGTCATGAGGAACTCCGAATACGTGAATGTCAGACGATTACGGGTGCGTTTGTTGATCCCTTCGCCGTAGCTTGTCTGACGCTGGTTGGACCCGAATACGATCGCCTTTACTTGCCGAGCTGCTCCAACGCTCCGACCCAGTTCTCCACGTGATAGGCAGATGCAAGTTTTCCGCCCTTCACTGTGAACACATCGATCGACATGGTCTTAAAGCCCCTGCCGGTGGGCTTCGCTCCAAACAGCTCGCGCTCAGGGGTCCCGGTCGCTTCGCCCCGCACTACGATCTGATCGCCCGAAACCAGAATGTCCTGGATCGACCAGCGCAGATCCGGGACGGCGGCACCGATCATCTTGAAGACGTCGGCCAGCTGGTTGCGGTTAAGCCAGGTATCGTTAGTCGAATACGATTGATAGTCGGGGTTGGTCGCTCTAGCCAGGAGCGCCGCAACATCTTTCTTTGCGGGTTGATTCAGTGCGTCATAGAGAGGCGCGACAATCGTTCGCGCCTGTTCTGGCGTCAGTGGTGCGCCGGCGAGGGGCTCGGGAAATGAAGTGCCAAACATCGGTCGGCCACTCAATGACTCTTCTCGCGTCGCTTCATCCTGCAGGACATCCCAGTGCTCCATGAGCAATCCGTTCTTCATGATCAGAATGTCAGCGGCGACCCAGTTGTGCGACCGACCGTTGCCGGAAAAGCGGCCGTGCAGCATCACAAAGTCGTCTTGCGCGAAGATAAGGGAGTTGTCGTAATGGAGCGTGGGTGGGGCCGCCCGGACGAGGTTGAACAAACCGTCGCGGCCGGGAGGTATGTGGGCGCTGTGCTGGATGTAATCGGGTGACCAGAATTTTTTGGCTGCTTGATAGTCGCGTTTATTGAACAAGGTCTCAAACGCTTCCAGCGCAATCCTCTTGTTCTGTTCAAGCGAATAGGCAGTCATCAAGGGCCTCCGTTCTGGCTCGTGCATCTAATGGCATTGCGCCGGTTAGAAGACCGGCCCCGAAACGGTGTGCCGTGCGCAGGGCCATCTCCTGGCAAACGCGATGCTGTCTACGTACTCAGTGATAATATGACCGGTCGTCTTGGATATGCAAGACCATTTCGGGCACATCGCTCGTTGAAGAAGCGCGAGCTTTAGGGCAGTCCTATGATAGTTCGACTAGGAAGATGAACGCGAATGACTCAGGCAGTGATGCTCGAGAACACAACCTTCACGAAGTACTCGAGTGCTCTTGGCCTCTTTTCGAGTCGGGTTCGCAAAATCGCGCCCTCGTAAGAGTCGATCAGGAATGCAGCTAAGTCGTCCGCCGGCAGATCCTTACGTATGGAGCCTTGGCGCTGGCCCTCGGCGAGGGCGGAAGAAAGCTGCTGGCCCCAGAGGTTCAGCACCCGACGGAGACTCTCGCGAATTTGGGGGGTATCGACGGACACCTCGGCCATGAATTTGCCAACCAGGCAGCCGTCTTTGCAGGAAGAGAAATACGCATTGAGAGCTGCGAAATGCCTCTTGAGGCGAGTAAGAGGCGCAATCGCGGGGTTGGTTAGAACACTTCGATCGGTCGTGCCCTTCCCGTATTCGGTAACGATCTCAGCCGCCAAAAGTTGTTTACTCTTGAAGTGATTGTAAAAAGAACCCTTGGGAACGCGGGCCGCCTTAGTGATGTCTTCGACACTGCACGCGCTGAAGCCCCGCTCGATGAACTGCTTCATGGCGGCTTCGAGAATGGCATTACGCGTGGAGCGGCGAGGCAACGTATTTCCTTTGGCGGCTTTTCTTGTCCGCAGCACATCGGAGCTCAGCGGCGGCTCCACTGCATTGCGACGCGGGCATAGGGCGCTAATCTTACCTGCTTTTGGAGGCGCGCCGGCTCAAACGATGGCGGGCAAGGAACTCGTCCGGCGCGGTTCGTTGCCGTACGCCTGAGTGCGTTTTTGTAGATCTAAGCACCTGCCCGCGGAAGCCTAGCGGCACGTGACGGATGTGATTGCTGTCCGTTAGTCTTCGAGCTGAGAGCATGTTGTGGATTTAACGGGCATCGCTTAAGGAGGGCTGACAAAATGGGCGAGCGGCTCAGCGGTGAGATCACGATAGATGACCTCAAGACCGGGTGTGATTTTCCGCAGTCGCTCGACCACGGCCGCAGACAGCTGCCGGCTGCGGACCTGTTCAACCAGAAAGTTGAGGGCACGGCGTGGCGGTCGAAGCCGAGCTGGTACATCGTTGCCACCAGGGACCGCACTGTCCAGCCCGAGCTGGAACGCTTCCTGGCGAAGCGCATGGAGGCGATGGCCTATGAAGTCGAAAGCAGCCATGTGCCCATGCTCTCGAAGCCGCGCTTCGTGCTTGACGTCATTCGCGAGGCCGCCAGGGGGACCAGAAATCTAAGACTCCTTGATCAGGGCGGTAGCAGACGTGCGAAACTTGGTTCCGTCCGCGGTACCGGCCGGCGCGCGCCCAGATTCAAGTATCCTCAGTCATACGGGAGGGGAAACTGCAACACGATCAGGCTCATGGCGCACGATGGCCGACCGATGCATGAGAGGTGCGCACAATGACCCAGCGTAAGAGGGTGGCCGTTGTGGCTGGGGTCGGGCCCGGAATCGGAGCTGCTCTCGCGCGGCGCTTCTCAGAGGCAGGCTATGCCGTGGCGATGTTGGCGCGAAACCCGGATACGCTCGATGCAGTCGAGCGCGAGATCGACGGCGCCTGCGGCTATCCGTGCGACGTCGGTTCCGCGGATTCCGTGGCACATGCCTTTGCCGCAATCGGGACCGATCTTGGCAAGGTTGAGGTGCTCCTGTACAACGCGGGCTCGGGGGTGTTCGGAGACGTCGAGAGCATCACGCCGGAGCAGTTCGAGGCATCCTGGCGCGTGAACGCGTACGGGGCGCTGCTATGCGCGCGCGAAGTGATCCCCGCAATGAAAGCGGCCGCGGGCGGTTCCATTATATTTACCGGCGCTACCGCATCGCGTCGCGGAGTGCCGCGGACCGCCGCTTTTGCTCCGGCCAAGGCAGCCCAGCGAAGCCTCGCGGAGTCGATGGCGCGGTCCCTTTGGCCGTCGGGCATCCATGTCTCGTTGATCATTGTGGACGGAGCTGTCGATCTGGCCCGAACGCGCCAGGCGATGCCCGAAAAGCCCGACAGCTTTTTCGTCAAGCCGTCCGCGGTCGCGGAAATCGCCTTCCAGCTCACTTGCCAGGATCGCAGCGCTTGGAGCTTCGAGGTCGAAGCCCGGCCCTTTGCAGAGCATTGGTGAGGGATGCCGTCGACGCGCGAAGCTTGTGAGCGGCTTCATTGGCGCTGCTCAGGGCAAAGCATAAGGCAGACTTGAGGGCAGCAAGAGGATACGCGGCGCATTTCTCCATATAATCGACTGAGCCCGCTGCAACTGGCGGAATAAATGCACAGCCCGCGCACAAACCGGACAGAGCTAATAAACACAGCTGATCAAGACCCTTGTCGTCGTTCCGACTGCTTTCTTGCTTGCGACGAGCGTGCGCCGCGGTACTTGTCGCGTAACCCGTGTACTCGTTGAGTGCCGCAGCTCGTCCGCGAACATGACGCAGGACCCAGAAACTTGGCACTAGCCGCAGGAGGACATTCATGAAAAAGGTTCTTTCAAGCGTATTTGTTGGTGCACTTCTGACGATCGGCAGCGCCGTCATGGCATCGGGAGCCGACGCTGACCCCGTGGTCGGCACCTGGAA
>VBMV01000169.1 GCA_005878835.1 Gammaproteobacteria bacterium
CATGCGGATTTCGGCCAGTTGAAGGTCGGCGCGCCTGTATCGTTTTCCTTCGACCCGCGGCTGTGACTGCCTCCGCGGCAGCCAGTCTGGCGTCGCGGATTGTTAGACCGCCATGTGCTGAGAGTCGTCACTTGGGATTCAGCAGCCCGAGCAACCACGGTACGGTGTCGTCCTCACGACGGTAAGCCATTCGGTAGCGCTCTACCACCAGCCGCCTTAAGCCCGCGAACTGGTTTGCCTCTAGCTGTCGTGTCGCCTCTGCGTACTTAAAGCCACTGTCCCTAATGTCCGCGAGCCCGCCACTCCATATGAGCGCTCGCGTGTTTAGATCAAATACCCAATAGCTGCTGTTGATCTGCTCGACGGGCTGAAACGGCAGGATCGTATGAAAGTACTCAAGTCCTGACCAAGTCACCCAAATCAAATACTGCTGCCCCTGCGACTGCAATGCGGAGGCCAGTTCTGGCGTCAGTACGGGAGTGATCTCGTAATTCTTGCCCCGATGCTCTCGCCCGGGAGCTGTAAGGCTGGATACCTTGGAGTCCCCCAGAATCGCGTATATGGATTTCGCCTGGAATCCGAGCTTTGCGAGTTCGTCCCCGTGAACGGCAGTGACAGCAGGACCCGCGTCCCATTGATCATCGTAGCGGACCCACTCGATTGGACGCGTGATATCTGGTGCGTTGAACCGTCCCCAAATAAAGCGAATTGCGCCGACGTCGTCCGTAAAGAGAACCGTAGTCGCTTTCTGGCGCATCGCTGTCCTCAGCGCCTCGGGCATTACCACTGAAGATTCTGTCGCGCAGCCAGCAAGCAGGACTGCGCCGAGCACACAACTGAGCCAATCGAGGTGCCTTCCGATCTTTCTCAAGGCGGGACGCTTGTCGCGGAAGTGGCTGGCGTTCGCCCCGAAGGACTCCCAGACGCGGCGTGCTAAGAACTCAGGCGCTTGCCACATGGCGGTCTCTAACGGTGAAGTTGAGGGGCCGGACGACCACGCCGGACAGGCGACGCGGGCGCACAATCTCTCTCAGCGCCCGCGGCGCCAAACAGACCACGCCTCAGGGCCCAATCCAACGATTGTTAGTCGTCATGTTTAGAAGCCCTCGTAGTTAGCCGGAGCAATACCCTGATCCATAGAGCCGCGAGGGGCAGACCCAGCACAATTCCCAAGAGTAGAAACGACCCGTGTGCAGTCGACGAACACACCCATGGTTCGCCAGGCGAAAAACGTGAGGGACACTCGTTAATACCAAGGGCGTAACCAACTCCGACGATCACTGCGGGGATGATCACAATTACCGTAAACACGAGCGCAAGCCAAAACAGGATGAGTTGTCTACCTCGCGGGTGGACCATAGAGGCGGCGCCAACACCGGCGATCCTGCGGAATACGTAGCGAGCATAAAGCGCTATGCCAAGGAGGAAAACGACGTCGGCGACGAAGCCGAGGAATATCCACATGACGACTAACGGTGAAGTTGAGGGGCCGCACAGAAGCGCCAATCAAGCGCCGCGGGCGCACACTGTTTTCCCGCGCCCGCGGCGTACCACCACCCACGCCTCACGGCCCCCTCCAACGATTGTTAGAGGTCCTCATACAACCGCAAAGAGCAGTTACCACAGCGCCGTGCCCAAGGATCGTGATTCCCCAAAAACGGCCGCCCACATCTAGGGCAAGGCCATCGAAGCAACCGAGCCGCCGCGACCCCAAACCAAGCCAGTGAGAGAGCCATTGCGGCGGCCATCGTCATGGTGCGGTTCAAACCGAAGATTTCCCCGGCCAGATCGCCAAGCGCCATGGCTACCAAGAGGCATAGCAGAGAGATCACGGCAGTTCGCTGTAGTCGTCGATACGCTGTCCACGATGCTTGCGACGCGGTCAAGAGAGGACCTCTAACTGAAGTTATGCGACGGACAGAGCACGGAGCCCCTAAACTGCTCGGCCAGGCTCGAGAGGTAGGATCTTCGGCCTCCGCTTCCTTTGCGCTCGCCAAAGATCGTAGGACACCTGCATTCGCAGCCAGGACTCCGCCGAACCACCGAGCGCGACGGCTAAACGAAGGGCCAGCTCCGCGCTCACGGCCGCACGACCGGTCACCACACGAGAGAGCGCCACGCGGGAAACGCCCAGTCGCCTCGCAAACTCAGTCACCGAAAGCCCCCCGTCGCTGCGCACAACGGTGTCCTTCAGAATCTCTCCGGGATGCGGTGGATTGTGCCTGCGAGTCACGGCTTGCAGTTGCCGCGCCAGCATGACTAGCGCCCCTTTGACACTCGGGCGTTCTTTGCGGCTTTTAGGACAGTGCTGAGAGCTTCGTTAACTGCTTCGCTTGTTGGAAACGCGCTGGCAATCTCCGGATCGAGACGAACAATGTTTGACCCCGCGCGTAAGCGTGAGGCGTATTTGCCCCGCACAAACCCTCTCGGAAAGTCTGAGCGTTTGTATTCTCGGCGCAGCTCCTTGCCGTTGGATCGCTTACCCTTCTTCATACAGCTTCCGTTCCGACCGCGTTGCACGCCTGGCGCTGAAGATACGAATAGTATCTGCCTGTTCCGTGTGGGAGACCACTAGAAGTCGCCCGCTCAGTGAGATTCCGAAAGTGATAAACCGCTCCTCTCCAGCTGAATGGTCGGGGTCAGTGCCCGTGAGCGAGTAATCGTCGGCGAATACAGTACTCGCCTCTTCAAAGGAAACAGAATGCTTCCTCAGGTTCGCGGCGGCCTTCCGTGGATCCCAGTCGAAGCGCATACCGTGCCCGTCTGCTCTATCTGCCGAACACGCGCAGCAGCGCGTAGTAACCGACCTGCA
Source organism: Gammaproteobacteria bacterium (assembly GCA_005878835.1). GTDB lineage: Bacteria > Pseudomonadota > Gammaproteobacteria > Steroidobacterales > Steroidobacteraceae > 13-2-20CM-66-19. Next base: position 2,813 of record VBMV01000169.1, read on the forward strand.
TCAATCCGAACCCCACCGACACGCCGAGCATGAGGGCGAAGGGAAAGTGCGGCACACCGTAGAACTTGAAGAACAATGCCGTGAGAACCCCGAGCAGCGCGAGCGCCCCCAGGACGAAACTGACAACGGGCTCTAGGATCACGAGGAACACGTACACCGGTAGACGGACCGTGTGCCAAAGAAGACGGAGCGTGCCTCGCAGAAGATCGCCGGCGATCCCTAGCCGACTCTCTCCGAGGGCTCTTGGACTCGAATGGTTCATGGCGTCGACGTCGGCGCCGCGTCTACGACAGAAGGGGCAACCTGCTTGCCGGCACGCAAGCCGTCGAGATAGTCAGCCCACGCCTGCATCATCTTGCGACGCTCGGGAAGGCGCTGCGCCTTGTTATACGCCGCGCGCACTTTATTGCGTTCTGAGTGCGCAAGCTGCAGCTCGATCACATCCGGCGGGAAGCCCTGCTCATTGAGCAGCGTGCTGGCCATGCTGCGGAACCCATGCGCCGTCTGTTCGTCGCTGGCGTAGCCCAGGCGCCGAAGGGCGGCATTGATGGTGTTATTCGACATGGGGCGCTCGCGCGTACGAAGGGATGGAAAGAGATAGCGTCCACCCCTGTCGAACGGCTGAAGCTCACGCAATATCGCTACAGCCTGGCGCGCGAGCGGCACAATGTGCGGCTCCCCCATCTTCATCCGCGCTCCGGGGATACGCCATTCCGCATTCGCCAAGTCAAACTCGGACCACTCTGCCGCGCGCAATTCGCCCGGCCGGACGAAGACCAACGGGGCAAGCTTCAGGGCCAGCATCGTTACCGGGTTCCCGTAGTAGCCGTCGATTGCCCGCAGGAGCTCGCCGACGCGCACCGGATCGGTGACCGAGGCGAAGTTGCGTGACTTGACGGGCGCCAGCGCATCCCTGAGGTCCGCCGCCACGTCGTGCTGAGCACGGCCGGTGGCCACTGCGTAGCGCAGCACCCTCCCCGCCAGGGCTCGGACCCTGTGGGCCGTTTCATGCCGGCCGCGCGCCTCGATGCGTCGCAAGGCCGCAAGCAGCTCCTGTGCTGTGATCGCCGCGACCGGCCGGCTGCCAAGGTAAGGGTAAAGAGCGCTCTTCAGCCGCGTGCCCAGAATGGATATGGTCTCAGGGGCGAGCGACTTGCTCTGCAGCTCGAGCCATTCCTTCGCCACGCCCTCGAAGGTCTCGAGAAGCGCCGCGCGCTTCGCCTGGCGCTCTGCGCTGGGATCGATGTCATCCGCGATGAGCCTCCTCGCCTCGTCGCGCTTCTCGCGTGCGCGCTTCAGCGGGACGTCCGGATAAGTGCCCAGTGAGATCAATTTCTCGCGCCGATGCACCCGATACTTGAGCCGCCACAGGCGGCCACCGGTGGGCGTCACCAGCAGGTACAAGCCACGCTCATCGAAGAGTTTGTAGGGGCGCTCACGCGGTTTCGCGCCTCGAACTTTTGTGTCGCTCAGACTCGGCATCCAACACCCGCGTACCCCAATGAGGTTTAACGTACCCCGTAGGAGGACCCAAGTCCAACGACGGTGGCTAGGACGCCACTAGACGACGCTGTACACGTATAGTCTTATTAATCAATATGTTATGAGAGTTAGGAGACACGCCGGGACACGGCGGGACAGCGGAAAACAGGGTTCTGGAGGCTAGGGTCGGAATCGAACCGGCGTAGACGGCTTTGCAGGCCGCTGCATGACCACTCTGCCACCTAGCCTAAAGGTGAGATCCGAGGCCGCGGGATCGACGCGCAGTCAGCACCAGGGCTTAAGGCTCGTCACCCGGCGTGACCTGGGCTGCATCCTGCGGTAGCTCAAGCGTAACAAAAAGCCACCCGGGCGTCGCCGCCCCGCCGCGATCATACGCGCCGCGGCGCAGCGTGCGCAGGGCCTCCGTTGTAGCTCCCCCTCTCAGCGGGGTATAGACTTCGCCGGTCTGCAGACATGCAAGAGGGGATTTGCCATGGCTGACGTGACACGGCGCGAGTTCCTGAAGGTGACTGGCGCCTCCCTGGCGGGGTCGAGCCTCGTGCTGCTCGGCTTCTCCCCCACCGCGGCGCTTGCCGAAGTACGCGAATTCAAGCTGGCGCGGGCCACCGAAACGCGCAACACCTGCCCTTACTGCGCCGTCGCGTGTGGCGTTCTCATGTACAGTCTCGGCGATCGCGCCAAGAACGCGCGCTCGAGCATCTTTCACATCGAGGGCGATCCGGATCACCCGGTCAATCGCGGCACGCTCTGCCCGAAGGGTGCGGCGCTCATCGACTTCATCCACAGCCCGAGCCGCCTGACGCGTCCCGAGTACCGCGCGCCCGGCTCGGACAAGTGGCAGCCGATCTCCTGGGACGAGGCCCTCGGTCGCATCGCCAAGCTCATGAAGGAGGATCGCGACGCGAATTTCGTGGCGAAGACGCCGGAGGGCCTGACCGTCAATCGGTGGCTGACCACCGGCATGCTCGCGGCCTCGGCGAGCAGCAACGAGG
>VBMV01000170.1 GCA_005878835.1 Gammaproteobacteria bacterium
CACTAGTCATCGCGAGCGCGGCGTGGGCCGTCTCGTGATCCGTCTGTGCGTCACAGCGGCGGCCTGCTCGTTCCGCACTCATTCCAACTTGCCGGTGAACCGCTTCGATCTGATTGGCGCCGCATCGTCATGCACGACTGTCTTCCTGAGCGCTATGCGCTTTTCCGACGCAACATTGCACGCACGTTGGACGCCGTAAGCACCGCCAGGTACGAGCGAACTTTGGCGCCGAGTTCGAGCCTGGAGAATTCTTGCGCAAACAAACTCCGGACCTCCGCCAGCGGTGCACCGGTACGGTCGCACAACGAACTCATCGCACGCTCGTGTCTGATAGCTTCTTTGCCGGTTTCAAAAAGTGAGCTCATCAAAACCCCCACCGTGAAATTGACACGCGTGTTAAGACTAAGCCCTGCGGCTGGTCGGCGCCCTGACACACTCACTACCCTTGTACACCAAACGACGCATCTCGACGCTCTTGTCTGGCTGTCGGTGGCATACACTGCTGTTCGCGTAGAGCATCCTCTCTAAGTGGCAGTTTCGCACCTTTAAAAGGCGCGAAACGCCCCAATACTACAGGCCAGAACAGAATAAATTTGCTATTTGGCTGGAGAGCGAAATGACGAATCTTGTGTATTATCAACCGTGGTCGCTGATGGATCGCTGGCGCCGCGAGGTCGACGAGCTATTCAGCGGGAGGTCGAACGCCTCACAGCCGGCCGTAACCAATACCACCGCTTGGAGTCCGTCGGTGGATTTACAGGAGGAAAACGACCGGTTCGTCCTGCGTGCTGATGTGCCGGGCGTCGCGGCCAAGGACATCGAAGTCTCGACCGAAGACGGCACGTTGACCGTTCGTGGTGAGCGGCCGGCGAGGGAGCGTGTTAGCAGCGACGGCTTCGAACACATTGAACGCGCCGCCGGCACTTTCTTGCGCCGTTTCACCCTGCCGGATTCGGCACAGGCTGAGGCGATCAAGGCACGCTATGCCGATGGCGTGCTCGAGATCGAGATTCCCAAGCAGCCGAGAGTCGAGGCCAAGCGAATTCCGGTAACTGTCAATTGAAGTCCCGCAATCTAGTTTAGCCTCGAGATGTTCGGCCGTGGCGGCGACAGAGTACTGTCGTCCGCCAGGGGCCGCTTTCCCGCCAGTTGGGGACAGCCCGAAGAGCTGTCCGATCTCCTCACGGATTTAAGGTACGGTGGCTTAGAAGGAAATGGTCATGCATGGCGATACGGTGACGACGAGTTGGAGGCGCTTGACGGACAAGGTGAAAGGGTTGCGGAGCGACGGTGTGGACGATGCCTTCGCAGGGACGTCCAGGGCTGCTCCGGCCGACATGCTGCACGCAGGCTTAGTGAGCCTCAGGGGAGGTGCAGCCTCGCCGGCTCACGCGGCAACTGCGACTGCACCTTGCCGCACGGATCGCGACGGAGAGGCAACCCAGCAGGGGGCACGGCTGGCTACTTGGGAGGACGAAGGCGGCACGACTTCAAGTTAAGTCCAAGCGCGATTGCAAAGGGTATGATGTGCGATCCGAAAGGACCGCAATCGATGTGACTGGAGGCGAGCGACGCGGTCTGGATGGCGGCGTACGGAAAGCGCCAGCGCCGCGAGGTAAAACTGCAACAAACTACCGGCGCGGCGGGACCGCGAGGACCCAAGAGACTGAGATGGACTGGAATTCCGCGCAAGCCAACTGGCAGCAGTTCAAGTGCGAGGTGTACGCGAACTGGGGGAGGCTTACCTCCGGTCACCTCGACGTGATTGCGGGCAGGCGCGCGTGTCTTGCGAATAAGATTGAAGAGGCGTACGGCGTCACAGGCGACGAAGCCGAGCGGCAGATCAAGAGCTTCGAAGCGCGCAACCAGCACCCGCGCCCCGCGAGCTTTCGTTGAGCGGTCTGTCGTGGCCGCGCATCCGCTGACACAATCCAGCGAGCTGAGCGAAGGCAGCGCACGAGGCGGTATGCTGCCGCGCATATTGATAGTTGATGACGACGTGGATGCCGCCGATGGTCTCGCGTCCTTGCTGCAAGCGGCGGGGTACGGCGATACGCGCGTCGCGCACACCGGCGGGACGGCGCTTGCTCTCGCTGTCGAGTTCGTGCCCACGGTCCTGCTTGTAGACCTCGATCTGCCGGACATGAGCGGTTACGACATCGCCCGGCAGCTCTCTCAACATCCGCAGTTGCAGAACCTGAGGCTGATTGCGTTGACGGCTAACAGTGAGCACCCTGGCCGGGAACTCGCGCGTGAGGCGGGGATCGAACGATACCTGATCAAGCCCGTCGGCGCCGCGGCCTTGGACGAGCTGTTCACCTGATCTCGCGACCCGACGGGTGATCCTCTACATGCTCCACTGTCGCTTCGGACGTGCACAGCAGCTGCAGAGGTAGGCTCACGCCAGGGGTTCGGCGGGAGCAACGACGCGGATATGACTTCACCTCTCGCTTCGCATTCGGCATCCGGACCTTGAGCCGGATGAAATGACGGGGACGCTCGGCATCGAGCCGCAGCGCCTTGGAAGGCCGGCGATTGCCGCAGGGCTGGACGAGTGAATCGCTCTCCGCAAGCCCTGCGCATGCGCTGGAGCTATTGCCCGAGTTATGCATCCGGGCGGAAGGCAGCAGCAGCATCGCGCCAAGGAAGTTTGCGCTGAGGCTGCGCAGTTACCACGGTAGATCGCGCCCGACGGACGCCAACGGCCGTCGCGTGTTTCGCACTGATTGCAAGGCGAGGCGAGCAGTCTCGCGCGATAAGTATATCTTTTGTGCACGCGCCGCACGCGCTCGACATCGGACGTATACTCCGCGCCCTCAACCGCATACGAGTTGAGTTGGTTAGCGAATCTGCGCTGACTATATGTCGAGGTTCAATTTATGGATCAATCAAAGAGCTTGCCTGCCGGCGAGGCCGCGAGGAACTCTAATACGGCACCCACGAAGAACATCGTTGACACGATGATCGCCGCGGGCCATTTCACGACCTTCGCCAGCGCAGTCAACGCAGCGGGTCTGACCGATGAGCTGGCCGCCAAGGGCCCGTTCACCGTTTTCGCGCCGACCGATGAGGCATTCAAGAAGCTCCCGCCGGGTGGGTATGACAGCCTGCTCAAGGACGTGGGCAAGCTCAAAGCAATTCTGAACTACCACGTGGTCTCGGGCTATTTCACGGCCAGGGACGTGAAGTCAGGAGAAGTGATGACGCTGCAGGGTAGCCCGCTGACGACAGCGGTATCGTCATGGGACGTTCGGGTCAATGGGGCCCGTGTCACCAAGGCGGACATCGTTACGACGAACGGCATCGTTCACGCCATCGATGCAGTCATTCTGCCCAAGAACTGGCAATTGCTGGCCGCCGCGGCCTGACGATTGTCTCGCGAAGCACTTTCGTGCACTGGAAGGCCCCGTTCGCGGGGCCTTCTCTTTTAAATAACCCTTGCTCAGTGGTCAGCCCGCTGGCTCTCGTTCGCGGCGCCGGTCGGTCGGCTGATCTCCGCTCCAAGTAAATCTTCGCAGCCTGATGCTGGGCGGATGCAATTCCTGACTGGCCCTGCGCACGAAACTTCGGCAAGACAGAGCGGATTCCTGTAGCCTGCACCTTAGGCTCGTGATCTTTCGGCTTGTCTGCCTTTGGCCTTGTGCCGTTCCGGCGCATGTTCCGGTCAACGTCTGCCACCCTCGGAAAGTCTGGCGAACCAGGAGGCAGGGCCTTCCTGCTCGTTTCCTTTATTTTCGTGAGTGAGTCGCAGTGACCAAACTATACGTTGGAAATCTTCCCTTCACAGCCACCGAGGATACCGTGCGCGCCCTGTTTTCACCGCACGGAACCGTTGAAAGGCTCGCCCTGATCAACGATCGCGACACCGGTCGCCCGCGCGGCTTCGGCTTCGTGGAGATGTCGAATGAAGACGCCGGGCGCGCCGTGCAGGCGCTGAACGGGACGGACTGCGAAGGCCGGGCCCTCAGGGTCAGCGAGGCGCAGCAACGCGACCGCTCGGTCGCAGACGGACGCGGACCGCGCCGCTACTGAGGTCGGTTCGGCGACGGTTACTCCCGCCGCGCATAGAGCCGCCTTGGGTAGTACTGCGGCGCCTCCGAGGTGCAATCATGGCCTGGCGCAAAACAGCGACCTTTCATGCTCCGGTTGAAGTCCTCGTGCTGACGTGCGACGTGTGCGCGTGCGACATCGGTCATGAAGACGAGCGCCGGCCGCGCGCGCACTTCCAGCTGAGCCGCCATCCGAATCCTGGTGCGATCGATGATCAGGAACCTGGGGTGGTGATCTGCTCCCGGGAATGCCTGCGTGCTTTTGTCGCGAGCGCTTCCGGACCGGATCGCGCCCGACCGACGCCCCCGCCTTCGGTCGTCGGTCAAAAAAAAGGGCCACTAGGACGCAATCTTGCACTCGGTTGCGGGTTAGCTTGTTTCGCAATGGCTGCCCGACCAAGCGGTGACCTTTGGCAGTCAGCGGCGTCAGTGTGCGGTTCTTTGTCAACCTAAGAGACACGGGACCGAGGCCTTGGGCGCGTGCAACTCGACAGACCGACCACATTGAAATCACATATCCGTCGCGCCTTCGGACGCCGGTCTCCGCTCGAAGCGCATTCCGTTCGCCCCCCCCAATGTGACCATACGAGTGGCGGCCGCCGCTGACCTGACAGGGAGCGGGCGGATGGACATTGTGACGATCGACGAGCGCCGGGGGACGTTCAAGTCCTCTCCAGGTCACCAATAAAAACACTAGGTTAGCGTTGATTTCGATTCTCTTTCTGGAGGTGTTGCCGCATCGCCGAAAGGGCTGGTGCGGGGGCGAGCGTTAGTGCTCGTCGTACCGTCCGCGGGTGGGATTCTACCCACCCTTTGTACATGTGGTTGCGCGGGGTCACTGATCCGACACCGTCCCAACCGAGCAGTTCCCGAATATCCAATTAAGGATTCATGAAGACACCCGCCGGCCTGCAACCCCTGATCGATGATGGCGTGATCGACGAAGTCATCCGCTCGCTCAAGAGCGGCAAGGAGGCGACGGTTTATCTCGTGCGCTCGGGGGCGCACATGCGGTGCGCGAAGGTCTACCGCGACATGGCGCAGCGAAGCTTCCAGAAGCGTGCCCGGTACCAGGAAGGCCGCAAGGTGCGCGGCAGCCGCCAGGCGCGCGCCATGAGCAAGAGAACGCGTTTCGGGCGCAAGGAGCAGGAAGCTGCCTGGAAGAACGCCGAAGTCGATGCACTGTCCAAGCTCGTCGCCGCCGGCGTGCGCGTGCCGAAGCCTTACGGTTATTTCAACGGCACGCTGATCATGGAGCTGGTGACCGATGCCGCCGGGGACCCTGCCCCGCGCCTTGGCGAAGTCAATCTTTCGCCCGGAACTGCGCGCGAGTATCACCGCTACCTCGTCCAGCAGGTCGTGCGCATGTTGAGCATCGGGCTCATCCACGGCGATCTCTCGGAGTTCAACGTGCTCGTCGGGCACGATGGGCCCGTGATCATCGATCTACCCCAGGCCGTGAATGCGGCCGGCAATAACGGTGCGCTCGCGATGCTCGAGCGGGACGTGAACAAC
>VBMV01000171.1 GCA_005878835.1 Gammaproteobacteria bacterium
CAGGTTGTAGGTGCCCACCGGGTTGTAGACCGATACGAAGAAGAAATCAGTGAAGAGGATCTGCCCAGTAGGCAGGACGAGGAAATTGCCGTAGAGCGAGGAATCATTCGAAGCGTTCGGTGCCGGAGGGGCCTGAGTCAGGCGTGTCCCATCCCACTCCAGAAAGCTGGCCGGAGTGTTAAAGAATTGCAGAGGAATCTCGAAACGCGGTGAAAGGAAATTATGGTAGCGGGGGCGTGTTACCTATTGATCTGCCAGATGTGCGGCTGATACGAGCCTTGCGACGCTTTTGTTAGGTGGAAACGAGGCCGAGCTTATGACAGCCAGGACACTCAACGAACTTCGGGACTTCCAGCTCGAACCATGAGCGTCCGCATTCGCAGCGCATCTTGTACATGCGCTGCGCGGTGACCGTGCGCAACTCCTCTTCATGCACCTCCATCCCGCTGTCCGTTTCGGTTTGCGGCGCCGCAACGCCGCGGCCTATTCGTTGGCCGATATGGCGAAACTCGTCAGGGCGGCCGGTCCGGTGGCTCACGATCAATCCCCACTGTGTTCGTGTTTCGCGCGTGCTGGTGGCGTGACGGCAAGCAATCGAATCCGCCAGCTTCGACGCGACTCACTGGGGATACATTAGTGCCCGTTGGGCGAATGTCAAATGCCAAGTGCCAAGTGCCACACAAGGCCTTACCTTGCGGTGCGATCGGAGTGACTGCGAGACCTGCGGCTTGGCAGCGGGGGTCCGCTGCTGCGTTGGGAAACAATGAAAACGAAGGACATTCGACGCTGAGCGCCCGACCAAGGGGCCTGCGCTCGGTGCCAGGCATGCAGCGTGTGTGGGCCCGGGCGGTACCGGGGGGCATGCTTCGGATTTATTCGATTGCTGCCCTTTTCGGCCGGAATGTGTCTGGAGCGACTTCCCAACGCCGACGTGCTGCGGCAACGGTCAGGAGTTCCCGCGGACCGCTGTACGGGCGAAGCACCGCTCAAGAACGCAAGTGCCGGGTGCCTTTCGTATTGCCTCAGCCGGTTCGTCTTGCGGTGGTCCTCGAATGTCGGGAGCGACGGGACTCGAACCCGCGACATCCTGCGTGAGTGAGGCCGACTGACCGTGGGCGTCAGCGACCGTTGCCGATGGCAGCGGCGGTCGCTTTGGCTAGGCGCGGCGTGGGCGAGTACGCTTGAGGTTGGGCCAACATCGAGTGCTACGTCAATGTAAAATATCCCAGCCAAGAGCCGTTCTGCGGAGGGGCGCTGAGTGCGTGCTATACAGGTTTCAGGCGCCGTCCTGATCGTGATCGGCGTGTGGATGGTCATCCGGCCGCCGAGCTATTCGCGCGAGGAGAGCGTGTTTAAGCTCGGTGACGTAGAAGCGAAAATGCAGCAGGAGCGCCAGGTCCCCGGATGGGTTGGCGGCATGGCACTCGGCGCGGGCCTCGTGCTCTTGGTGGTCGGGAGCAAGAGCCGGTGAGTCGCAATTACCGGCTCCGGGTGAGCGCCGGTTTATTTGATCTGTTCACCCGGGCCGGCCCGGCGGCGGGAAATCTCACATAGTCATTGTCGGATCGACGACTAGGCGGTCCACTCCGCGAACGCCTGCAGGGCCGCCTCGGGGAGTTCGCCCGCGTATAGGCGTCTTGCGAACGCGAGGCGACGCTCTCTGCGCGTCATATTCGGCGGCAGAGAAGATTCGACGATTTTTCGCGCCGTCTCAAACATCGACGAGGCAATCCTTATTCGCTGATCGGGGGTCATGCGCCGATAGCGTTGCGTGACGATCCTTTCCGTCTCGCATCAGCGGCCCACGGGGTGGCCTAGCGGACCGCCCGTTCTTGTCGCTCCGGTGCGCCGCGACGCGAGGGATTTGGTCCCGTCAATACATCTCGAATGAGCGGCGCAGCGCGGGACACGGTGAAGTCCCAGCTTCGGAATCAGCACCAACGGGCCGGCCGCGCTGCAGTGTCCCTTCGCAGCGGGTCGCGGGGCGACCCTGCTTGCTTCCGAAAAAGGGGCGGGTTAATGCCCATTGCATGCCATGGGGGCAAGGCGTACACGGCCATTGTCGCGGCGTGTCCGGCAGATTGTTTCTTCGAGTTTATTAAGAACGTAAGTGGGAGTGCGCGTATGAACCGTCTGTCTTGTTACATGAGGCGCATGCTGCCGGGGTTTTCGCTGGCGCTTGTGGCAATTGCGCACGGTGAAAACCGTTCCGAAGCTCGTGAGCAGCAGAGGTTCGAGCTCGTTGAGACGACGATCGCCGACATCCAGCAGGCGTATCGCTCCGAACTTCTGACGCCAGAGCAGTTGGTCAAGATGTATCAGGCGCGCATCGCGGCGTTCGACCGGGCGGGGCCGCACCTGAATGGCTACATGTTCGTCAATCCGAACGCCGCCGATGCGGCGCGCGAGTTGATGGACAAGTCCGACAACGACGGCGACGGTCACGAGTCGTTGCCGTTGTATGGCGTGCCGGTCATCCTGAAGGACAACATTGCCACGGCCGGCATGCCGACGACAGCGGGCTCCGTAGCCCTCGGCGAATCCATTCCCTCCAAAGACGCGTTCATCGTAAAGAAACTGAAGGGCGCTGGCGCAATCATCCTCGGCAAGGGGACGCTGACCGAGTTCGCGAACTTCTTCGCGCTCGCAAACCCGAGCGGCTACAGCTCTCAGCTCCGGTTCCAGCTGTTTGAAGAGGGCGGCGACATCGCCCGCGTCGGCTATGGGTTCAACCCGTTCGATCCGCGCCCCGACCCGCGCCCGGATGTAATCAATGACGGCATCCGGTTGACCCGAAGGGACGACGGGCGTCCGGCGCTCGATACCGGTGGATCGAGCTCTGGGCCCGGCATCGCCGTCAGCGCCAATCTTGCGGCGGTCGGCGTCGGTACGGAGACCTCCGGCTCGATCCTTAGCCCGTCGAGTGCGAACCTGCTGGTCGGCATCAAACCTACCGTCGGGCTCGTCAGCCGGACGGGGATCGTGCCGATCACCGCCGACCAGGACACCGCGGGTCCGATAGCGCGCACCGTGACCGACGCGGCAAAGCTGCTGAGCGTTCTGGCCGGGTACGACCCGGCCGATCCCGCGACGATCGCGTGCCTGACGCCGGGCAGGTGCCTCCAAGACTACACGCCGTTCCTCAACAAGCACGCTCTGAGCGGCGCCCGGATCGCGGTACCCCACCTGCGGTACTGGACCAACGCCTCGGGCCAGACCGTGATCAGCGCCGAGATTCAGAAGGTGATGAACGATGCTATTGCGGTGCTGCGGGCTCAGGGCGCGATCGTCGATGACCCGGCGGACATACCGGACGCGCAGGAGCTGAACAACGTCGGCACATGCGTGGTTAGCCCCCCGTTCCCGGCCACCTGCTCGACAGTGCTGGCGTATGGCTTCAAGCGCGACTTGAACGCATACCTAGCGGATTTTGGTCCGGGGATCGCCGCGGATGGTGAGACCGTGGTCAGTAGCCTGGCCGACGTCATCGCGTTCAACAACGCGTTCGTCGTCGGAGGCGAACAGGTCGGGCTGAAGTACGGGCAGGATATCCTCTTGGCCGCCCAGGCCCTGGATACTCGCGCAGGCAGCAGCGACACCGCTCGGTATCACGCTGACCGAACGAGGGATCTCGACCTCGCGCGGACGAAAGGTCTCGATGTGATGTACCAAACGTACGATGCGGTCCTGTTCCCTGCGAACCGCGGGGCTGCTATCGCGGCGCGCGCCGGTTATCCGAGCATCGTGGTTCCCGGTGGTTTCATTGCAAATCCCGCGGTGCCGCCGCCGCCGTTGACCCCGCCGACACCATTCCCGGCAGGCTTCAACGCCGAACCCGCCCCGTACGGCGTAACCTTCTCGGGACCGCCGTTCAGCGAGTCGAGGCTGATCGGCTACGCGTACGCGTTCGAGCAGGCGACTCGCGTTCGCGAGCCGCCGACCAGCGCGCCGTCGCTACCCAGCGACGTCGTTGAGTAGCGGGCCGCCTGCTCACGTCGCAGGCTCGGGAAGCCTAGCGCCCGCTCGATTGCCTGGAAGCGCTGTCCATTGCTCGCGTCCGCTGTTGCGGCGCCGCAAGTGAAGGACTACCCTGAAAGATGCAGCGGAAGGTATGCCGCGTGACTGTCGCTGGCTTTGCGAGCATACCTGATGGTGCGCCGGCATTTCGTTGGTCTCACTGCACGTCCTCTGTTTCTCGTCGCATTTCTCGCGCCGCCGGTCGCTGGCGCCGGAGCGGACGGCTCCGCAGGAGAAACCGCATGATTCGACCACGCGCCTACATGGGATGGATGGCCGCGGGCACGCTCGTCCTGTGCACAGCCGCACGGTCCGCAGAAAACGCTCCTCTGATTCGGCGCGACGTGCGAGTGGAAGCGGAGGTTCAGCACGATACGTCGATTCCACTACGGCAGATGCCGCCTGCACTCCGCGCTCAGGGGCAGCGAGTGCACCCCCTGCTTCCGTTGCCGCGGCATGGAGGCGGAGGCGTCACAGCGGCCGATCCAGTCTTGCAGTCGTTGATAGCCCAGCCGCTGGCGCCCGCACTCACATTGAATTTTGACGGCGTCGGCAATGGTTTTTCGGGTCCTGCGGGTACCTTCACGGTAGCAGGATCGCCCCCCGACACCAATGGCAGCGTCGGGCCGAACCACTACGTCCAGATCGTCAACACTGACTTCGCGGTGTTCGACAAGAGTGGCGCGGCCCTTTTCGGTCCCGTCCCCATCAATACGTTGTGGAGCGGCTTCGGCGGTGATTGTGAGACGAATAACGACGGTGACCCGGTCGTGGAATACGACAAGCTTGCCGATCGCTGGGTGATCGCGCAGCCGTCTTTCTCGACGACCCCGTATCTCGAGTGCGTGGCTGTGTCGACGACGGCCGATCCAACCGGTTCCTACAATCGCTACTCGTTCAACAACACAGACTTTCCTGATTACCCCAAAATAGGTGTGTGGCCGGACGCCTATTACGCGACGTTCAACTTCTTCACCTCCGCGAGTGGCAATTTTTCCGGCGGCGAGGTCTGTGCTTACGACCGAGCGAGCATGTTGGCTGGGCAAGCGGCTACGCAACAGTGCTTCAACGTGGGCACGAGCTTCGGCGGTCTGCTGCCCGCCGACCTCGACGGCGGAAGACAGCCACCGGCCGGATCGCCGAACTACGTCGTTTCTCTCGGCGCGGTCGACGGGCAGCTCGCCTTCTGGCAGTTCCATGTCGACTGGACCACCCCAGCGAACACGACCTTGACCGGTCCGACCACGCTCACCACCGCCGCGTTCACTCTGCCTTGCAACGATACGGGCGGCACGTGTGTCGCTCAGAGTGGGACCACGCAGCGACTGGATACGCTCGGTGACCGCCTCATGTACCGCCTGGCGTACCGCAACTTCAGCGATCACG
>VBMV01000172.1 GCA_005878835.1 Gammaproteobacteria bacterium
TCCGACGCGGGCATTAGGGTCCATTTGAGGCATACCGGCATAACCTCCGTTGTACGTCGCGCTGAGCACCATCGGGCGAGTGACACCGTGGAGAGTCAGTGTGCCGGTGATCTCCATGGTCTTACTGCCGGTCATCCGGACGCGCTCCGACTTAAAGGTAATCTGCGAATACTTCGCTGTATCGAGCATCTGAGGTCCCTTCATAATGTCGAGACACATTTGCGGTGCGGCGTCCATTTCGAACGACGAAGCGTCGATGGTCGTCACGATCTTAGAGGCGGGCAGATTCTTTGGGTCGAACGTCAATTCTGAATCGAAGCGGCTGAAGCGTGTCGTGTACGTGGAAAAACCCATGTGGCTTGCGCGCAGAATCAAGCTTGCATGGGATTTATCCAGTTTGTACTCGCCGCCTGGGGGTGCGGCGACGGGCGCCATAGCGGGCGCCCCGGCCGACTCAGAGGCGAACGAAAACCCACTGTGCAGGCCAAGCGCCGCCACTACGATCCCTGCAGCAAGGATGCCCGGCTCGACCAGACTTGTGCGCTTCCCGCACTGGCCGCAGTGAACGGCCGGTGAGTTGGAATGGACCGTCATCAGAGTTCTCCTCGTAGTGGTAGTGAATGTGCGCATCTGTGGCGCCCCGTCAGCGCCAGTGACTTGTTCAGGTAACCGACGAGTGAGGGGGTCCAAAATCGACACGCCCGATCACCAATTTTCGTAGGTCCTCGCTCCCCGCAGATGTTTAGGGCTTGTTGCCTAATGTCTCCATCAGAACTCTCTCGTCATTTCGCCGGCCGGTGGAGGCCTTGAGGGGCTGCTGACGACCGCGTCAAACGCGGGGATTCATGAGGCTCCGGTTACAGATAGCGGCAATTTGTTTAAGGGTAGCCCCACCACCCTCTTGACGAAGGCGCGTGCGGGCTCAGACGTGGGTAACGATCCGTCCCAGCGCGCACACGAGGCTCTCAGATTCGAGATCGTGGACCGATGCGGGGCGTTACCGACTCGGGTCGTCATCGACGTAGGCTCGCGAACGCCTCCGCAATCCGCGGGGGGGCGTTCGGGCGCTTGTACATCCGCTCCATGAACTCGCGCAGACGAGGCAGCTTGTCGAGCAGCATGTACTTCTCCAGGACCGCCGCCATGTCGAGCGTGTATGCCGCTACAAAGTCGGCCACCGTCACGTTGTCACCGACGAGGAACTGCCGGCCGTCCATGTGTTTCTCCAGGACCGCCGCCATGTCGAGAAAGTCCTGACGGGCGATCGGTATCTCCGCCGCGAGCCGCTTCTCGGGTGGGTAGAGCGAAGTGTGTCGCGCGATTCGCCAGAGCGGCTGTTCCAGCTCGGTCGCGGAGAAAAGGAGCCATCGGTTGACCTCGGCCCGTGCTCGAAGCCCGCTGGGGAGCAAGCCTTTCTCAGGGTACTTCTCCGCCAGGTAGAGGACGATCGCGACCGACTCCGTGAGAATGAAGTCGCCATCGACGAGGACCGGCAGCTTTCCGGCCGGGTTCACGGCGAGAAACTCGGGCCGCCGAAGTTCGCCCTTGGTGGGGTCTACGTTGACGAACTCGAACTCGACATCCAACTCGCGCAACGTCCAGAGGACGCGGATCGAACGGGTAGGAGGGAACCCATAGAGCTTCATGGCGTGGCTGTCTCCTTCTGCCCGGAGCATAGCTTAGAAGCAGCGCATGGCCAGCTGTGAGTTCGAGAGGAGGTAGCACCCTCGTGTGGTTCCGCGCGCCGGAATCTCAAAGCCGGTGCCATCATCGAACACCGCGATGTCTGGGAATGCAGATGCCTAGCCGAGCCTGGAGAGTTCGCGCCCTTCATTGGCCCCCTTCGCGTGGGCGGGAGCATTCGGGTGGAAAGCGCGCTCGGCCGCGGCTAGGCCGGTCTCTGGTCGAATGGCTTTGCACTGCAGCATTCCTCGCCTCTGATTGAGCTCGCGCACGGATGAGTTTCACTCGGCTGGCCGGTTTTACTCATGAGACCGGGATTTGGAACCAACTGGTGCCAGAGGAGGAATGCCGTGAAGCCTCTCGCAAACAGACTGCTCGCAGTGGGTCGCACGTTCGGCCCGTATCTTGCGATCGAGCTGGTGATGCCCGGTGGGTCGCTCCTCGCCCTGCTGCTATGGCTCTCCCGGATGTCCTCCGCCCGGGCCTCGAAATTCACAGGCGTGAGCCGCGAAACCGATGAGTTTCAACCGCCACCCCGGTTCTACACATGTAGGCGGCATCTGTAACCACCCCGACACCACAGGAGAAGGTATGAACATCGCGAACAAGACAGTCTTGATCACGGGCGCCAACCGCGGCATCGGCCGGGCGCTGGTTAGTGAGGCGCTGCGACGCGGAGCCGAGCGGGTATATGCCGGAGTGCGCGGTGGCCTGGAGATCGCCGACCCGCGAGTGACGCCGCTGACACTCGATGTCACCAACGCAATGCAGATTGCGCGGGCGACCGAGCAGGTCGGTTCGCTGGACGTCCTCGTCAACAACGCCGGCATCGCGCTCTATGAGGATCTGAGCAACCCCGCGCTCATCGAGCAGCACCTGGCGGTTAACCTCTACGGACCGCTGAATGTGACGCGGGCTTTCCTGCCGCTTCTGAGACGCTCGCAAGGAGCCGTCGTCAACAACCTGTCGGTGGTGGCGCTCGCGCCTGTCCCGGTCATCCCCGGCTACTCCATTTCCAAAGCGGCCGCACTCAACATGACGCAGGCGCTGCGCGCACTGCTGGCGGGCCAAAGCGTGTCGGTGCATGCGGTTTTCTTAGGTCCCATTGACACCGATATGAACCGTGGCTTCGACATCCCGAAGGCACCGACCGAGGTCGCCGCGCGGGGCATCTTCGATGGGCTTGAGCGGGGCGAGGAGGATATCTTCCCCGATCCGATGTCGCAGTCCATCGCGCAAGCTTGGCGGGCGGGCGCCGCGAAGGCGCTGGAGCGTCAGTTCGCGGCCTTCGTGCCACAGAGCGTTGCGGCGGCCTGACGGGGTCCGACGAGTTTCCGCCATCGTACCGGTTTTACGGGTGAGGCTGGCATCCAAGCTAAAGGAGAGCAGTCGATGAAGACCGAAAGCTACACGATCTCTTACGCGGTGGATCAGTCCCCGCAAGAGGTCTTCGACGCCATCAACAACGTTCGTGGGTGGTGGTCAGGAGAGATTGACGGTGGCACCGACACACTCGGTGCCGAGTTTACGTACCGATACCAGGACCTGCACCGCACCACCCAGAGGATCACCGAGCTGGTGCCGGGGAAGAAAGTCGTCTGGCACATCGTGGACAGCCACATCAATTTCGTGAAGGACAAGGCCGAATGGAACGGCACTGATGTCGTCTTCGAGATCGCGAAGAAGGGCGCAAAGACTGAACTGCGCTTCACCCACGTCGGCCTGGAGCCGGCCATCGAATGCTATGGAAAATGCGCCGGCGCCTGGGGCTTTTATATCAACGAGAGTCTGCGTGGTCTCATCACGACCGGCAAAGGCGAGCCTAACGAGAAGGAATGAAGGGACCGATGAGTTTTCAGCTGCCCGGCGGTTCTATCCAAGGAGGGCGGCGCAATTAAGCCGCCTCGAGGAGGACACAATGCTTCCACTCATCGGTAAGAACGTAGTGGTGATCGGCGGGAGCCGTGGCGTCGGGCGGCGCGTGGTAGAAGCCGCGATCGGCGACGGCGCCCGCGTGCTCGCGGTCGCACGGCTCGAGGAGCGCCTCCGGCAGCTCGCCAGGGAGGTCCAGGGTGTCGAGGTCCTAGCGCTCGATGCAACCGAGGAAAGCGCTCCATCCCGCGTGTTCGACGTACTCCGCCCTGACGTCCTCGTGGTGACGGCGGGCGCTCTTCCGCCCGCTGCGCCGCTGCACGAGCAGAGCTGGCCTGAGTTCTCGGTGAACTGGGAAGTTGACGTCAAGGTCGCCTTTCATTTCTCGAAGGCTGCGCTCACCCTGCCCCTGCCCGCAGGCTCTACCGTTATTCTGATCTCGAGCGGTGCAGCGCTCGCAGGTTCACCCATTTCCGGAGGGTACGCCGGCGCCAAGCGCACGCAGATATTCATCGCGAACTATGCCCAGAAGGAATCGGATCGCCTGAAGGTGGGCATCAGGTTCATGGCGCTCGCACCGCGAATGATGCCGGACAGTGAGCTCGGCAGGCACGCAGTGGCTGGGTACGCGCGTTATCTCGGCATCTCAGAGACGGATTTCATTCAAAGCATGGATTCGCCTCCCACCTCAGCCGACGTTGCGGCCGGGGCCCTGGAGGTCATCACGCACTCTGATCGATCGAACGGTAAAGTGTTCCTGGTCTCCGGGAAGGGCCTCGAAGCGGTGCCCTGACAGGAACTTGGCCCATGGCAGCGCCGAAACGCTCCCGTCGGAAGTCAGCCTCAGAGCATTCAAACCAGGCGTTTGAACGGCTGGCTGAGCCGTTGCGGCGGGAAATCAAGGTGCATTGTTATCGCATGCTGGGCTCCGTGCATGAAGCCGAGGACCTCGTGCAGGAAACCTACTTGCGCGCCTGGCGCAGCTTCGACAGCTTCGAGGGTGGCTCGTTTCGCGCCTGGCTCTATCGGATTGCGACTAATGCGTGTCTCAACGCGCTCGCGAGCCGCAAGAGAGCGCAGCGCTGGCTGCCGCACGAGCGCGCACCCGCCGCCGTTCAGATGCCGGACGGCACCCCGGCAACCGACGTGGCGTGGCTTGAGCCTTACCCGGACTCGGAGTTGGAAGGGATCGCTGACGAGGCGCCTAACCCGGAAGCGCGCTATACCGCGCGCGAGGCCGTGCAGTTGGCGTTCGTCGCGACGATCCAACATCTGCCGCCGCGCCAGCGCGCGGTGCTCCTGTTGTGCGATGTGCTCGGTTGGGCGGCCACTGAAGCAGCCACGCTGCTCGGTGGCTCAACGACCTCGGTCAATAGCGCCCTGCAGCGGGCGCGCGAGACGCTCGGCAAACGCAATACCGGGAACCAACCATTGAAGGCGTCTCCGGTAGACGCGACGCAGAAGGAACTGCTCAGGCGCTATCTACAAGCCTGGGAAGCGCTGAATGTGGCCGACTTTGCGGCACTCCTCAAGGAGGATGCGACCTATGTGATGCCGCCCACGCCAGAGTGGTATGCGGGCCGCGAGGCGATCCGTGCGTTCTTCGATTGGGCGTTCAAGCGTTATGAGGGCTTCCGCCTCGTGCCCACGGGAGCCAACCGGCAGGCTGCATTTGCCGCCTATTCCCGCGCCAGCGCGGACGAACCGTGGACCGCCCACTCGATCCACGTGTTGACACTCGAGCGCGATGCGATTTCCACGCTGACCTTGTTCGTGAAACCCGACGGCCCGCGGTTGTTCCACGCCTTTGGGCTTCCGCTGACTCTCCGTGACGCCGAATTAACG
>VBMV01000184.1:0-2224 GCA_005878835.1 Gammaproteobacteria bacterium
CACGCAACGTCACGATCCGACTGTCCCAAAATTGTCCCAGAGCCCCCGGCGTCCGTCGTTTGCGTCGGGCGATGCCTAATAAGCAAGTCGCCAGCCTAGTACGGCACTTCTAGCCACGTCTTTCCATCCCACTTAACGAGCTTCGGAGTCTCTGAATAGGCCTCGCCCCGAAACACCCGGGCAGCTAAGTCCTTCAGTTTGGTGAGCGCTGCCGCATCTCCTGCGTTAGCCGCGACGATCCAGTCGCGGGTCGGTACGGCCACCACGACGGGCCCTCCTACCGCATGCTCGAGTTCTTGAATAAAGGTCGAATCGAAAAGTCGACTGGTAGCGTAGGTATCCTGAGTAATTACCGCAACCAGGCCGTTCGAATTCGGAAGCACATTGATTTTCACCGGATCGAGACGTTTGACGTTGGCTGCCGCAAGCGCCTGTAGCCGTTCTTGGGACAACCCCTGTCGTTCCAGATCTTTGCCGGTGGCGAAACGGATGGCCTTCGGAGAATCGATTGCATAAAGCACCACCGAATCAGACGTGAATGATCGCGAGATGGGGATTTTCCCAGGGTCCTGGTGCATTAGCTCAAGCATCGCGTCGGAGCGAATCACCGGGAACACCTTGGACTCGGTTAGTGCGAAACTCGAGCTTTCATTGACCGACGTAAGGGCAGAAACAAACCTCCTGATCGTGTCGTCGCACTGATCGGGGTATCGGTCACACTCCTTCTGTACGTTGTCTGTATATATCGTCATCTTGCCGTTTGGGCCCGTCACTTCGATTCCACCGTCGGAGCTCAATTCGGTGTGCGACCCCGGTGATGCGGTGGCAATGGCTGCGCGGACACGGTCCGTTACCGGCTCAGCGAAGGCCGAACGGCTCAACGCGAGAAGAATCAGTAAGAAGGCAGCCCGGTCATCCCGCATGAGGCCGAGGTTCTTGCGCGGAGGGTGGAAAGCGGACAAGTCATTCATAGCTTGTTCGAGACCAATCAGTTGCCTCGTGAAATGAGCCGCCGCTCCAGCGTCTCTGTAACGGTCTCTGTCTCTGACCGGCCGTCTGGCTCTGTGATATCCAGCTTTGTCACCTTCGTTCGGCGTCGCACGTTTCCAGCGGGATCCGTTTCGAATGAGACCGAGATCGTGCCAGAGACGATCTCCCTCGCCCGCTCACGAAGTGCTACGTCAAGGGACACCGGCTTGTTCATGATCTCCCCCACAACAACGTCGGATTCGGCGCGAGCGCGACGAACCGCATCGGGGTCGACTGGCATCTCGACAGCGAAAATCGCGCCATCTGGTCCGGTTGCTTTCCTTGCCAATTTTCCGGAACCGAGTGCTTCGGTTTCTTGGTAAGGAGCTCCTTCTCGAAGATCAGCGGACCTCAGATCGAACGATTGGACCGTTTTGACCACCGATTGCGGATCGCATTCGATGCGAAATGCATTCCATGTGAAAATCCAGTGCCCGCAGACAGTGCGGGGCCATCCGGCAGCCTTGAGCCAGCCGTCGACCCGGGCCTCGAGTTCAGGCCCGTTCAGCAGCTGCGCTGGTCCGCCAAACGGCTTGAAAACCCGGGCAGGAAATTGCCAGTTCCTGGCTCTCTCGTCTGCCGTAACGGCATCCGGCAGGTCATACTGCAACTCTAGGCCGTCCGCGCGCAGGCCGATCACCCGTTCGATGATCGTGTCTTTATCGCGCGAGCTTCCTGAGGATCTATCGCTGCCCTGCTGCGCAGAATCCCTGGCCAAGGTGATTTCGTAGGTATCGCCGACTTGAGACGCGGGAGGTAATGCTCCGGCGCGAGCAACGATGGCCGGTACGAGCAGCGTCGCGACTACCCCCATAAACCCACTCAATTTCATGCCGCATAGACTGCGCACTCGTGGCCGCATTGACAAGGTCCGCAGTGGGTCGAGACCATCCTACCGGGCGGACGTCGCGAACGTCCGCTCGTGCGATCACTGCCGTCCGCGAGCAGCGGTCATTAAGCGAACGCCGCAGTGTGAAACGGAAGTAGGGTGCTTACGCAGCAACGACAATGTCCCTGATTGCAACAATCCTCCAATTCTGTGCTGCGATCGGAGCGCTTTACTCGCCGGCGTATCCCGCCTCAAGCTGGTGTCGAACGGCAAGAATGAGGCCGATGTCTTCGGCCGGGAGCCAACGGTACTTCGCGATGTACCCGTAACGGCCGCGCGAGAGGATGAGCTCGCGTCGACCCTTTT
>VBMV01000184.1:2324-3401 GCA_005878835.1 Gammaproteobacteria bacterium
GATTCTCGGCGGCGATGAAGTCAACGAGCCGTTCGAGGTGAGCAAGCGCTTTTTCAGTTATTTCGACCGTCGCCATGCACGGGCCCTGGGGCGCCGCGCCTTCGCGCCGGACGCTCGCGCGGCCAGATAGTCAAAGGCAGAGGTGAGCTCAAAGGCCTTTCCGCCCGAAAGCGCTTCCTCCTCTGAACGCGCTGCCTCGTCGGCGAAGCGCGCCCTCAGTTCCGATCGCTCAGCTTCACGAGCCAGCGCTTCGACCATGAACGCGTGGGGCGTCTTATTTGCGGCACTCGCCAGTCGCTCGATGCGGCGTTTGAGGTCTTCAGGGAGTTTCAGGCTGGTAGCGGCCATCAGGGTGATTCAATGCTCATGTTCTAGGTAGTCATAAGGTAATACCGGAAGGGCGAGGCGTCAAGATTCCACGGAATCCTTCCTCGATCGAGTGCGCGGACGGCCGCCCTTGCGCCCGTTTCTGCGTGCTGCAGCTGCTTTGGCGGCGGAGGAATTCCGACCGCCGATGCGGCCGAGCTCTGCCAGCCACTCGGGTCCGGAAAACAAGGAGGAAAGGAGACCGGGTACGCTCAGATCGAGGTCAAGGCCTCCCCAGTGCAGGCCACTGCCCCGCCCAAGAACTTCAACCGCACGGACATCTTTGGGTCTGACTCCCTTGAGACACGAA
Source organism: Gammaproteobacteria bacterium (assembly GCA_005878835.1). Lineage (GTDB taxonomy): Bacteria > Pseudomonadota > Gammaproteobacteria > Steroidobacterales > Steroidobacteraceae > 13-2-20CM-66-19. The sequence continues at coordinate 3,001 of VBMV01000184.1, forward strand.
ATCAGCTTTACCGGCAACGTAATCGTCGCCCCGGTCGTGAGCCCGATCCGCAGTGCACGCTCTCGGGAACGGTACGCAGCAAAGGCAGCTCGCGGTTCGGTTTTTGCGGCGCGGCGCCCAGCGCGGGAGGCCCGAGCGAAATTCGCGCGCAGCTCCTTCTTTATCCAGCCAGGTATCAGGTCTGATTTACGCATGAAAACCGAACGCTTGGGTTATTGGGCCGGACAGAATTGTCCCAAATTCGCGGCAAAGAGACTAAGGAAATTGGTCTAAGTTATTGTTCTGAATGGTGGGCGGTACTGGGATCGAACCAGTGGCCCCTGCCGTGTGAAAGCAGTGCTCTACCGCTGAGCTAACCGCCCATTTTGGGGAGCGGGAAGTCTAGCGACCGTCGGAATCCG
>VBMV01000181.1 GCA_005878835.1 Gammaproteobacteria bacterium
TGGATGGTGCGTGCCCCAGCCGGCGATCAGCACCGGCGCCAGCACCGTGTTCAGGATCACCGTCAGCATCTGCACGACCATGGTCGGTTGCACGATGCCGGTGCCGCGCAGCGCCGAGCCCATGGCCACCAGCGCGAACTGCAGCGCCAGCCCCGGAGTGTACCAGTAAAGGTAAGCCACACCCGCGGCGGCGGCGGCCGGATCGGCCGCGACCGAGCGCACGTAGGCACCGCCGACCAGGAACCCGGCCGCCAGCGTGAGCCCGCCGCAGATCGCGGACAGCAGCACCGATTGGTTGAACACCAGGTTGGCTTCGGCCTGGTCCTTGCGGCCGACCGCGTGCGAGACCAGCGCCACGGTGCCGACGCCCAGCATCTGCGTCAGCGCGAGGATCACGAAGCTTATGGTGCCGGCGGTGCTGACGCCGGCGATGGCGGCCTCCCCGAGCCGCGCGACAAAGTACAGATCCACCAGGAAGTACAGGGTCTGGAACAGCATGCCGATCGCGATCGGCACCGCCATCGCGACCAGCAGCCGTGTAATGGACCCTTCCGTCAGATCCTTCACGCCTCACCCCCCCTCAGGACCGCATCGCTGTGCGCCACTTGCGCCAGTCGCTGCTGACGGCCCAGGGGCATGTTGGCAGTTTCCCAGCCCCTCATCCACAGCAGCCGACTTTCATCCTGGCCGCGCGGCAGGCTCGCGAGCTCGATGCGACTGCAGTCGGGCCAGGCCCGTTGGTGAACCGGTTGTTGCGCCTGCCTGACAACTTCCGCTCGATGCCGGATCCATGAGTGGAGCCCCTAACGTTGCGGCGGGCGCGCAGGTAATTTCCGACGGCGCGTGGCTGGACTCGGATCGGTCGTGGTAGATTTGTCACATGAATGCGGGCAGTGGCGCAGCGCAGCCGGTCGGATCGCTCGACGTCGCACTCGCCCACGCGCTCGAGCTCCTTGATCAGCATCCTTCCCTCGCCCTGGAGCAGGCCACCGAGATCCTGA
>VBMV01000182.1 GCA_005878835.1 Gammaproteobacteria bacterium
TGCGCCGTCACCCGCTCGGCTGCTGCTTCTCGGTATTCAAGCAACATTTCGCGCGCGGGCAGAGTTTCAGCTACGGCCTGGAGGACGTGGGTCGTTACTATCGCGACTACGTCGAGCTGATGGCGCACTTCGACCGGGTGCTCCCGGGAAGGGTGCACCGCGTCCACTATGAATCGCTGGTCGAGAATACCGAGAGCGAAGTGCGCGCACTGCTCGAGTACTGCGGCCTGCCGTTCGAGGAGCAGTGCCTGCGCTTCTACGAGAACGAGCGCGCTGTGCGCACCGCCAGTTCCGAGCAGGTGCGTCAACCGATCTTTCGCGACGGGCTGGAGCAGTGGCGTCACTACGAACCGTGGCTCGAGCCGTTGAAGACGGCGCTCGGGCCGGTGCTGGACGCCTATCCGGGGGCACCGGAACCGCAGGACGCGCAACCTGACCGCTGATCCCACGAAGACATAAGGGGAGCCTAAATGCAACGCAGTCGATCCAGAAAGCTCGCGGGCACCCGCGTCCTGAGAGCCACGCCACGCGCCACAACGCTATTGCGCCACGCGCCGATTGCCATCATGGCGGCGATGCACGCTGCCCGCGCTCAGGAGGAGACGTCAACTCTGACGGAAATCGTCGTGACGGCGGAGAAGCGCGCCGAGAACCTACAGGACGTGCCGATCAGTATCACGGCGATGGACACGAAGAAGCTGGAGGAGCTGAATCTGCAGCATTTCACCGACTATGCGCAGGCCCTGCCGACCGTCGCCTTCCAAACATTCGAGCCCGGATTCTCCAACCTCTACATGCGCGGCATCGTCGGAGATGCCAACACCAATCATTCGGGGCCGCTGCCCAGCGTCGGCACGTATCTCGACGAGCAGCCGATCACGACCATTCAGGGCTCGCTCGATCTGCATATCTACGACATTGCGCGCATCGAGGTCCTGCCTGGACCGCAGGGCACGCTCTACGGCGCCAGCTCCGAGGCCGGCACGCTGCGCATCATCACGAACAAGCCCGACCCGAGCGGCTTCAAGGCAGGTTACGACCTGCAGGCCAACACCCTCAGGAATGG
>VBMV01000121.1 GCA_005878835.1 Gammaproteobacteria bacterium
GGAATTTTCCGTCTTGCATGAGGATATTAGGGAATTCATGTTTTTGCGGAAATCCGTATGCCTCATGCGATCCAAATTCGGCAGACGGGCGGTCCCGAGGTTCTGAACTGGACAGCGGTCGATGTCGGTGAGCCCGGGTCGGGTCAGGTGCGCCTGCGCCAGGCGGCGGCAGGCCTTAACTAGAGATGTATCACAACAGGTGAAGAGAAAATGACTAAGACTATTATCTTATCCATGTGTCTCGCAGCTTCCTCACTTTCGCTTGATGCACGTGCCCAAGATGCACGTGCTCAGGATGCACTTACCCGGGATGCACTTGCCCAGAATGACCGCCAGTATACTGACGGCTCAGTCACTGAGGTGGACTACATACAAGTTGAGTACGGGCATTTTGCAGAGTACATCGATTGGCTAAATTCGACATGGAAGCCGACCATGGAAGCCATGAAGAAAGCTGGGCTAATCATCGATTACAAGGTCTTCCAGGCCAGTCCAAAATCACCGGATCAGCCCAATATATTTTTATATCTCAATTTTAAAAACATGGCGGCTTATGGTGGGAACATCGGCGATAAAGGCATCGAGCAAGAGTATGTGGCCAGGAAGGTAATCGGTAGCACCGAGTTTCAGAACAAGAAAAGAGTGGAACGGAGTGAATACAGAAAAGTTCTGGGCATTGAATTGATTCGTGAAATTATTTTAAAATGAAATTGTTATACGTGTTCAAAGAGCGCGCATGGCGTATCTCGTTATCATCCGCCAGCAGACTTCCTGCGTATAATTACCGGAGATAAAAACACATGCACCTCTGCCTCCTCACCATCAACTTCTCTCATTGCCGGGATCGGCTTGGCCGTAAGCGCAATCGCGCAACCAGCGGTTCCGACCAAGGGAATGGTCGTAACGCCGTTTGAACAAGTAAAATTCTCCTATCGATCCGATAAAGCCGCACGGGAATCAGATTGCTGTGGCCGAAAGGGACCCGGCCAGCGGCCTTTCCTCGATGTATTTGAAGTTCAAGAAAGGCGTCAACCGCAGTTGGACCTTGGGGTGTTTTTTAGTCAGCGCCCGAATAGGTTCGATAAGCGTCCCCTCGGCCAGGGCATGCGCGAGCCCGATGCGCAAGAGGCCGTGAGGTTCGGCGTCGCTCGACGTAAGAGATTTCAGCGCCTCGGTCCGCTGTAGCAGATCTCGCGCTTGTTCGAGCACCCTGGAGCCCAGCGACTTCAGACGCGGAGGCTTTACCGAGCGGTCGAGCAACTCGGCACCCAATGCAGCCTCCAGCCTTTGCACTTGCCGGGTAATCGCAGAGGGCGTCCGGAATAGACGATCGGCTGCACCGGCGATGGACCCGGCATGGGCGAACTCTACGAGGGCGCGTAAATCATCGAGCAAGGGAGTCTCCTAAAACGTTCTCCGACGCATAACTGAAGCGTGCGGAACTGGAATTATAATCGTGAGAATAATGAATTTGTGTAATTTTCTGTCGTGCATCAGAGTATCAGAGTACTGAGGAATTCATGTTTTTGCGGAAAGGAGAATGACATGCGCATTGGTTCGGTTTCGCATTCCTTGCTGATGTTGATCGCTGGCGGCACGGCCTCCCTGATACTGGCTGCGGGATCTGCGCGCGCCGCGCCGCGCGCGCAGGCCGATCTGGTGGAGTTCGAGAAGATGACCTGGGTGGAAGTGAGGTCCGCGCTCGCGGCGGGCAAGACGACGGCGCTCATCTACACCGGCGGTGTCGAGGAACGAGGCCCCCAGGACGCGAACGGCGGCCATAACCTCATGGCGCATGCGACGGTCGAGGCGATCGCGAGAGAACTCGGCAATGCTATCTTCCTGCCCGTGTTGCCCTACACTCCGAACGCTGCAGAATCGATTCCCGGTACCATCGGGATCACGAACGAGCTGCTCGCTGCCATGCTCGAGCGCATCACGGAGCAAGCGATCCTCAACGGTTTCCGCAACGTGATTCTGATGGGCGATCACGCTGGCGGCCAGCCGCAGGTCTACGAGGAGGTCGCCAAGAAGCTCGACGCACGCGACGGAGCTCGTGTGTTCTACTGTGACCAGGTCTATAGGGCCGCCAATGATGCGTTCGATCAGTACCTGGCGCAGCACGGCTATCCACTCAGCCTCCACGGTGGCATTCCTGACACCTCGGAAATGATGTATCTCGACAAGGACAACACATGGGTGCGCAGAGATCTGGTCTCCTCTGCAGTGGGAGATCCCGTCGTCGATGGCAAGGCGCAGTTCGGGCCGCATAGTCCACAAAACGGAATCCTGGGTGACGCGCGCCGCTCAACGGCGGAGCTGGGGAAGCGCGCATTCGACATGAAAGTCGATTTCGCGGTGAGGCAGATTCGCAGTCTCCTACCGACCTCATGATTCAAGCCCATCAGCACGCCAGCCCCAGCCCCCATAAGCGCAAGGCGCGCCCTCGGCTCGGGACTCGATTCTCTCCCACGAATCGCCCGCGGCGAGGGAAGCTATCTGTACGACACGACGGGTCGTCGGTCCCTGGATGGCTCCGGCGGACCGGCCGCGTTCGGCATCGGCCACGACAACCCCGAGGTGAACGCGACGATCGCGAGTCAGCGCGCAGGTCGCAGGCGGATACCGATATCTTTTCAGCAGCGAGCCGCTCGAAGAGCTGACCCATCTGCTGCTGACGAAGTGCGGAGCCGACTTCGAGCCGATCGTCTACTCCTCGAGCGGTTCCGAAGCCGTGGAATCCGCCATGAAGGTCGCGCTCCAGTACTGGGACGCGCGCGGGCAACGAGCAAAGCGACGTTTCATAGCTGGACAGCGTTCGTACCACGGCAACACGCTCCGCGCGCTGTCCCTATCGGGCTTTTTGGAGCGCAGGTCTCCCTTTGAGGGAAGTCTCGTGGATGTCGAGCTCATCTCAGCGGCGAGTGATTACCGCCCGATCGATGGACTGCGTGGAGCCGCGTTGACGGATGCGCTGGCGCAAGAGCTCGACGCACGAATCCGTGCGGTCGGGCCAGAGCACGTTGCCGCCTTTGTCTTGAGCCGGTCGTTGGGGCCGCGGCGGGAGCCGTGCCTGCGCCTGAGGGTTACTCAAGAGCCGTTCGCGCTGTGTGTGACCAACACAACGTCCTTTTGATCGTAGTTGCCTGCGGCGCCTTGAACGATCTCCATGCGGTCGCTAGCGATGATATTCGTCAGAAGAGGTGGAGGCGCGGTTTTACCTTCGGGCAAAAGCACGGCTGCAACGTCGAGTTCACCCGCGAGCAGCCGGTGAATTAATTCACCGGTAAGTTCGCTCGACAGCCGCAGTCGGACCTTGGGGTATTTCTCAGTCAGCGCCTGAATAGGTTCGATAAGCGTCCCCTCGGCCAGGGCATGCGCGAGTCCGATGCGCAAGAGGCCGTGAGGCTCGGCGTCGCTCGACGTAAGAGATTTCAGCGCCTCGGTCCGCTGCAGCAGATCTCGCGCTTGTTCGAGTACCTTGGAGCCCAGCGAGTTCAGACGCGGCGGCTTTACCGAGCGGTCGAGCAACTCGGCACCCAATGCAGCCTCCAGCCTTTGCACTTGCCGGGTAATCGCAGAGGGCGTCCGGAATAGACGATCGGCTGCACCGGCGATGGACCCGGCATGGGCGAACTCTACGAGGGCGCGTAAATCATCGAGCAAGGGGGTCTCCTAAAGCGTTCTCCCGACGAATAACAGAATCGTGCTCAAATGGCATCATAATCGTGATAATAATGAAGTGGCGGAATTTTCCGTCTTGCATGAGGATATTAGGGAATTCATGTTTTTGCGGAAATCCGTATGCCTCATGCGATCCAAATTCGGCAGACGGGCGGTCCCGAGGTTCTGAACTGGACAGCGGTCGATGTGCACGGTCTGAAAGTCGGCGATCGGGTGGCCTATGCTGGTCCCATCGGCGGCTATTCCGAGGTGCGGCTCATAGTTTCCCGTATCTCCGGCGGTGAGAAACTGCCGGTGGTTTTCGATTCTGTCGGCAAGGATACATTCCTGCGCTCGCTCGATTGTCTAAGACCACGCGGATTGATGGTCACGTTCGGGCAAGCCTCCGGTCCCATCGATCCCATTGCGCCCGTTCTGCTGTCGCAGAAGGATTCGCTGTTTCTGACGCGCCCATTCCTCTTCCACTACATGGAGCGACGCGATGCGCTCGAAGCTTCCGCGAACGAGCTGTTCGAGGTGGTGGCTTCGGGAAAGGTGCGCATTAACGTCAACCAGCGCTTTGCGCTCAAGGATGCTGCAGACGCCCACAAGGCATTGGAAGCGCGCGCAACCTCGGGCTCCACCATCCTGACCATCTAACCCCCGTGTCCACAGGAGTTTGCCATGAGCAAGACCGCGATTACCTCGCCCGAACTCGCGCCGCCGGTCGGCCCGTTTTCCCAGGCGATCGAAGTCGGTGGTTTCCTCTACTTCAGCGGTCAGGTCGGCCAAGACCCGGCCACTGGCAAGGTGGTAGAGGGGGGTATTGTGGCCGAGACAGAGCGCGTCTTTCGGAATCTCTCGGCGGTTCTCAAGGCGGCCGGCAGGAGTTTCGATCACGTTGCGCGCGCCGGAGTGTATCTCACGAGCATGAGTGACTTCGTCGCGATGAATGGGATCTACGCAAAGTATTTCAGTCAGCCCTTTCCCGCCCGCACGACGATCGCGGTGGCCGCGTTGCCGCTTGGGGCCTGCGTTGAGATCGACCTCGTCGTCAAGGCCTGAGGCGACGCACGGAGGTTGATCTCATGAAGTACACATTTCACATCGTTGATGTTTTCAGTTCGACACCGTTCGGCGGTAATCAACTCGCGGTTCTGCCTGACGCGGCCGGCATTTCGACCGAGGGCATGCAGAAGATTGCTCGCGAATTCAATTTCGGCGAAACCACCTTCGTCCTGCCAAAGAACGATCCTGCGAACACGTGTCGGGTGCGCATCTTCACACCTCGGGCGGAGCTCGACTTCGCGGGGCATCCCACGGTCGGCACAGCCTGTGCGCTTGTGATGAAACAGCACGAACGGCTTAGTGATCCAATCCGCCTCATTTTGGAGGAGATTGTCGGACCCGTGACGGTCGACGTCGCTCAGCGAAACCGGGGGTTCCACGGCACGTTGACGTTATCGGGGAAGATCGAGGCGCCGACCGGCGCACCTTCTCCGACTGATCTCGCCGCCGTCCTGTCCATCGAGCCCGCCGAGGTGAGCAAAGTCTTTTTCGCGGGCGTCGGTGTTCCATTCTGTTTTGCGCAACTGAGCTCGAACGAGGTCGTCGATCGGGCGGCGATCAATCGGGCTGCCTGGGCGGCAACGCTCGCGCGAGCGTGGGGTCCCCACGTCTTCTTCTTCGCAGGAAATCTACGGGATGGCGGCAAGCTCTATGCTCGCATGTGGGCACCCGCGCTGGGCGTCGAAGAAGATCCTGCGACAGGCAGCGCTTGTGCCGCGCTCGTCGGGGCAATGGCATCGGAGCCCGAGTTTGGCGGGATGGCCTATCGCCTTTCGATCCAGCAAGGCGTCTCGATGGGGCGCCGAAGCGAAATCGAAGCGGAGGCGCGTAAGAGCGGAAGCGTCGTGACCTCTGTCAGCGTTGGCGGCGCAACAACCTACATAGCAAGCGGCGAGATCGATGTGCCGCCGTCCGCGCTTGTGTCTTAGACCGTCGAGTGTGCCCCCATGTGCGTAAACCGCAGGTACTGGTGATTTGAGCGTTCACCTAATGCCTGCATCATCAATTGAGCATCATCAGTTGAGAAATCAGCCAATAGCTGAGCATTGCGGAGGAGATGTTCGCCAGATTGTGCCACCGGTCCTGCGAATCATTACTTTTCTGAGACGCGGGGCTAAACCAGAATAACCAGGAGTGGAATAGATATGAAAATTATGGCTATCTTGATCGCAGTCGTCGCGCTTGTTTCCGGGGCGTTTGCCTTGGACAACGCAAGTAATTCAACCGCCGCCACAATGGCGGTCGCCGATCCGTCGCGCCCGGACTCTGACACCACACGCGATGCTGACCGAAAGCCGGAACAAACTTTAGTGTTCGCAGGCATCAAATCGGGGGACAAGGTTTCCGACTATGTCGCCGACGCAGGCTATTTCACGCGTCTCTTCGCTAGCGTCGTCGGCTCGACGGGGCACGTTTACGCGGTGGAGCCCACCGCCTTCTTCAAGTTCGAGCATTTCGTTAAGGCAGTCGCGGAGCTGCAGGGCTATGCCGTCACCCATCCAAATGTAACGGTGACGACTGCCGCGGCACTCGAAGGACTAAAGTTTCCCGAGAAGCTCGACCTGTTTTGGATTTCCCGAAATTACCACGACCTACACGACGAGTTCATGGGCCCGGTCGACATCGCCGCGTTTAACAAGGCCGTCTACAGTGCGCTGAAGCCCGGTGGCGTATATGTAATTCTCGATCATTCCGCCGCTCTGGGCGCGCCCGCAAATGTAACCGAGACCTTGCATCGCATCGAGTCCTCGACCGTGCGCCGAGAGGTCGAAGCCGCGGGCTTCAAGTTCGACTCCGAGAGTTCGATTCTCGCCAATCCGGCGGACCCCCGCACGGCCAAAGTGTTCGACCAGACGATTCGCGGACACACCGACCAGTTCATCCTGAAGTTCCGCAAACCTAAGTAATGAGGATGGCTGCCTCCCGGGGACTCTCTCAGGAGCGCGGCGGACGAACAGCCGGGTCAGACGAAGAATAGACAATGGAAAAGTAACGGAATGCCGATGCGGTATGGGGGGCCTGTTGGCGAGGGAGGAAAGATGCTGAGGACACTATTTGCAGCGACGAATCTGGCCGGCGCGCTCGCGGGAAGTGCGATGGCGCAGGCGCCGGATGCCGACTGTGCGTTGCCTTCGGAACCCAAGTGGATTCCCGCCGCGATCGATGCGGCAATCACCGGGGCCGCGGACAAGGATCGAGCCTGCATGAAGGCCCTGTTAATGCCCGAAGCGCGCATGGTGATCGTTTCACTCGGCGCGGACGGAGCGCCCAGCTATACGCTCCTGACCTTGGACGATTGGATCGCCCGCACCAAAGCCCGTGGCCACGCCATGCTGGAAGAAAAGCAGCTGAAATTTCACGTTGAGCGCTACGGCAACATCGCGCACTTATGGAGCAGCTACGCGCTGCACAGCGACGGCAAGCAAGTCGCGCGCGGCATCAACAGCATTCAAGCGATCAAAGTAGCCGACGGCTGGCGAGTTATGGTCATCATGGCGCAGGCCGAGGCGGCCACTGCGCCGCTGCCCAAGGAATATCTGCCGTAAGGGGGGCAAGCGTAAGAGCAGCGAGCCTGCACGGGCCGGCTGCGCGCGCGATTTGCGGAGCTGCCAAGCGACGCTTGCTCGAATCGTGCAGTCTCTCGTACGGCGTTCGCTAAAGGACAGGCGGGTGATGCGGGGTTGGTGACTGGATATGACCCAAAAGCAGTCGATCGACTGGAAGAATGAATGGTTTCCAATCGATGATGCCACGTACCTGAACTTTGCGGCCCACGCAGCAATCCCCCGCGTGGCACTCAACGCCGTACAGCGATCCGTTGCGGCGAAAATGCAGCCGCACATCGTCGATGACCGGTCCTTCTTCTCCGTTGCCGCGAGTTTGCGCCAGACGTTGGCGACCTTGATTGGGGCGAGCCCGGATGAAATCGCTCTGACGACCGGAGCGGGAGCGGGCCTCGCGGCTATAGCCTACGCACTTAAGTGGTCTGCGGGTGATGAGGTGATCATCGCACGCGGCGAGTTTCCGGTGCACTACGCAACGTGGAAGCCGATGGAGGCGCGCGAAGGCATTAAGGTGCAGATCGCAGTCCCGCAAGGTCCGTTTATACAGTCGGATGACCTGGTCGCGGCAATGACGCCGAGGACCCGCGTCATTTCCGTGAGCCATGTGCGATTTGACGATGGATCGATGCTTGATGTCCCGTCGCTTGCCGCAGCGTGCAATAGGAATGGGACATTCTTGGTCCTGGACGTGAGTCAATCCTGCGGCGCCATACCTATGAACGTGCACAGCCTGGGAGCCGACTTTATCGTCTGTGCGGGCTACAAGTATTTGCTCAGTCCCTGGGGAACCGGCTTCCTATGGGCGAGGCCGGAGAGCTCGGATTCGTTACGACCAGGACCCTACAACTGGGTGTCCCAGGGAGTGGAGAGCTTCGCGCGCCTCAACTATGTGGATCCTGAACCCGCGCCAACGCTGAGCCGTTGGGATTCGTCCGAGGCGGCGTCAATATACAACTTCAACCTCACCGTCATGGAAGCGTCTGCGAAGTTTGTGCTGGATGCGAGTCCAGCGCTGATCCGTGATCACAATCAAGCCCTGATTAACTATTTCTTCGAACGACTCCCGGAGGGCTATCGGCTCGCGAGTCCGCGGCAGGCCTTGCAGCGCGGTGTATTTGGTTGCATCGAAGTCGGCAGCCGCGGCGATACGGAATCTCTATATCAAACGCTGCGAGACGAGCGGTTCGTGGTTGCCCTGCGTGAGGGTAAAATTCGCGTCGCTCCACATCTCCTCAATTCGACGCAAGACATAGACCGACTCCTCGTCGTCATGGCGAAGGCGCGGAAGGAAGCAAGGCATGTCGCCCATTGACGAGCGCTTGAAGTCTCTCAACATTGTTCTGCCCGACGTCATGCCGCCAGTCGTCGACGGATATGTGCCGGCGTTCGCGCCGTTCACTCGTTCCGGCGACCAAATTCATCTCTCTGGCCGCCTTGGCAAGGAGGGCGGTAAGCTCCTCTGCGGGAAAGTGGGCGAAGAGATTAGCTTGGATCAAGGTAAGCTCGCCGCGCGCCACGTGGCAATTGAATTGTTGGCCGTGCTTAAAGCCGCCATCGGCGATCTTGGCTGCGTTCGAAGAATCGTAAAGCTCTTTGTCATGGTCAACGGCGCACCGCACTTCACGGAACCTCACCGAGTTGCGGATGGGGCGTCTGAACTCCTTGTTCAAGTGTTCGGCGAGCGGGGCATCCATTCGCGCAGCGCCGTCAGTGTGGCACAGCTGCCATTTGGCGCTTGCCTCGAAATCGACATGATCGCCGAGCTTGAGGCGACACAGCCTTGACCACACTCGTGTGCCAGGGCCGCACTCATATGCCGGGGTCGAGGGTTCGAGTCCCTCCCTTTCCACCAACTATTTAATTGCTGAATAATTGATGCCGGGTCAGCTCTGAACGCATTGCTGGATCGCTGGATCAATCAGTTGCGACTATGGGTAAAGATCGGGCGATGAACCTGGCTACGTCGCTACGTCGGATGGCGGCTCGCAGCAAGTCGCGGATCAGCGTACCGAACCAGATGCCGCATTCCTCGGCCTGCGTTTTGATAAATCCGCCAGAGAAGTGCGGCGTGAGCCCTTTTGACGCCGATCCTCGCGGCTGGCGTCGAGTCTGTGAGCCGGGCAAATGATCGCCGGATGGCCGCGGCGTCAGCAGCGCGGGCGATAGGCAGCGATCGGTCCATCGCTCGGGGCTATCGTTTACTTGCGCCGCCCCAGAAAGCCGAAGCAAGCCAATCCGATCAGCGCGATGATCCAGGCGCGTTGCAACGCCCGATCCCCACCCAGGAGCACGTTTACAAACAGGACCGGCCCGGTAAAGATCAGCGCGAGAATGGGCCACAACTCCCTGGGGAGGGCGTGTGAACGCTCCGCCTTGTTTTTCACAGAATTCATCTGTACGTCCTGTTGAACACAGATACCAAGTCGGTCAGCGGCGCGAAATAAGGCGAAAGCGTTACCGCGTGCATGGGGCAAAGACTGGTGAGTCCGCGGGGACAATTGCTGTGCCCTGCCGGTCCTGCGCCCCCAGGCTTAGCCCGTGACATGAAAACGCCGCCCGAAGGCGGCGCTCTCGAATGACGGTCATGATTCCTCTCTACTTATCGCGCGGATCGTCTGTCGCATTGAGGTACACGGTGTCCGTCGGACCAAATCCTGTGATGTAGACCACAACAGGCTCTGCCCTTGTCAGGGCGAAATGCGCCACGCCACCGGGCTCGGTGTAGAAGCTGCCCGGCGGCAACGGCTTTGTGGCGGCAGCGTTAGCCACGCTGCCATAGCCGCAGTACCAGGTGCCAGACATCACGATGGCCGAACGATTATCGCGATGCGTGTGCGCCTGGATTGTGGTGTTGGCCGGAATGCTGAGGCGAATGGTGTAGACCCCTGGTTTCGTCGGATCACCCAGAAGTACGGTCGTGTGAATTCCAGCCACACCCGAAGTGCCGGCGCCGGCGCCGACGGCTTCCTTGGCTGTAATCTCGCCCGGCGTCAGGCGAATCTGATCAACTGCCGCCGCCTGCGCCACGCTCGCCAGAACCATGACCAACGCTATAGTCAGAATTCTCTTCATCACATGCCTCTCCGGGCTTGCGCCTTTAGTTCGACAGGAAATCCACGATCAACGCGGTCGTGGCTTTGGGGTTCTCGTCCATGATCCAGTGCCCGGAGCCGGGGACGATACCCATGGTCACGTTCGTCGCCACGAAACGCAGGGTATCCGCCTGTGCGGTGCCGAATGATTTATCCCCGCCCAAGGCAAGCACCGGCATCGTCAGTTTGCCACCCTTGGCGAGCAGTGCTTTGTTATCGATGGCGTCTTGATTGAAGGCGCCGAACTGCTCGAAAGCGTCGTGCATGGCATGTGGTCGCGCGTAGAGCGCCGCATAGTGCTGGCGCGTCGCCTCGTCAATTTTCTTAGGATCGGCGGACAGTTCATTATAAAAACGATCGAGATAGATGCGCTCGCGGCCCGCAACCAGCCTTTCTTCGTCCGGCCCGCGGAAATTAAAGTGCCAAAGCAGCGGGCTTTGCTTGATCTCTTCCCAATTGCCAATGCCGGGCAGGGGAGCGTCGATCACCACCCATTTGGTGATGCGGGTCGGGTATTGGGCCGCCAACGCGTAGCCCACCATGTTGCCGATGTCGTGCGTAACCAGATCGGCGCTACTGATTTTCAGCGCATCCATTACGCCCGCAATATCCACGGCCTGGTTCTTTTTGGTGTAGCCCTGTTCGGGATGCGTTGACAGGCCCATGCCGCGCAGGTCAGGCACCACGACCGTATGATTTTTCACCAGCGCCGCGGCGGCTGGCGCCCACATGTCGCCCGTGTCGCCAAAGCCGTGCAGCATGACGACCGCGGCGCCCTGACCGCCGATTCGCACATGCAGTGTCGTGCCGTTGGTATTGATTTCCTGGGTATGAAAACCCGATGGAAACGGCTCCACGGCGAAGGCAGGAGTAACGATCAGAAATGCAACCAGCAAGTTAATGGAATAGCGCAGCATAAAATCTCCTGAAGAGGTGCAGGATGCTGGCCCTGCACCTGCGTTCTGTCTAGACTGCAATTAAAGGAACGAGTGTCCGGGAAAACCGAACGATGCTGAAGCTGGATTCTCTGCTTGCCTTCGTTACGACCGCGGAGGCCGGTTCAATCAGCGAGGCGGCGAGGCGCCTGCAGATTTCGAAATCGGTTGCCAGCGAGCGTTTGGCAGAACTTGAGCGCAATGTCGGCGCGACCCTGGTACATCGTTCCACGCGTAAGCTGGTGCTGACTGAAGACGGTAGCGCGTTCCTGGAGCGCGCAAAACGTATTCTCCGCGAAGTATCCGAGGCGACCGCGGAGGTTTCTGAACGGCGCGGTGAGCTGGTCGGGCCGCTGAGAATCTCCGCACCCGTCAGCTTCGGCATCCTGCATCTGGCCTCGGCGCTGAGTTCGTTTCTCAGGGAGAATCCGCGCATCGAACTATCAGTCGATCTGGACGATCGTTTCGTCGGCGCGGTGGATGGCTTTGACGCCATCGTTCGTCACGGTCCGCTGCCTGACAACGGATGGATCGCGAAGCGGATCGCGCCGAGCAGGCGCAGGCTGGTCGCCTCACCCGATTACCTGAAAACGCACGCGACACCCCGGACCATCGGCGATCTGGAGCAGCACCGTGGAATTATCTATTCCAATCGCGGTGCATCGGATTGGCGCTTCCGGCAGTCGGGCCGCTGGTCGGTAGTGCGGCCCGGCGCGGTCATGCGGGTCAACAACGGAATCATCATGCGCGACGCGGCCGTGGAAGGTTTGGGCGTCGCTTTGCTCGCCACGTTCGTTTTCCACAATTCACTGGCTTCAGGAAAACTGCGGCTGCTGGATGTCGGCGCAGAAGCAGAGCCCGCAACCGTCTTCATTGCCTATCCCTATGCCAGGCGCGTGTCCGCCAAGGTTCTGGCGCTGATTGCGCACTTACGCGCCGCTTTCGGGACACCGCCCTATTGGGAGCGATAGCTCAGGGCTGGCGGTCAGCAAGCCAGTGCGATGATTTCGTCGCAAGCCCGACCGGCGCTTCTTGGCGGGAAGCCAACCTTTTTCTTGCCATATAAATACGTCGTAAAAACAATAGCCTGTATAATTTCATGCCAAATAGATTCCTATCGTGCCAAATCCGACTATTCCGTGCCCCAGCAAGTTACTGAAAACGAGCTCCAGCGGATTGAAGACGTGCTTCTGCGGTTCCCCGCTGGCCTCTCGCCCGTCGAGCTGCGGAACGAGCTGAGCGGCTCGATCAGCCGCCGCACTCTCAGTCGGAGAATTTCGGACTTGCTCGTCGCGGGCCGCATTCATCGGCGCGGCGAGGGGAGAGCAAGAGGGATCCAACCTCGACCGGCACTCCGCCTCAGCGTGACCGCGAAGGCGGCGCCGTCGAGCCGCGCACGACCAACGACGGTTGCAGCTGCACCGACGGGAGCACGGTCTTCGGATCGCGCATCTTCCGCAGTAGTAGCAGCGCCGCCTGATTACCCATCTCGGTCAGCGGGATCCGCAGGGTAGTGAGCGGGGGTGCGAAGTGCTCGGCGAACGGCATGTCGTTGTAGCCCGTCACCGAGACGTCCGCAGGGCATTTAAGACCGGCGGCCTCGAGAGCGGCGTAGCATCCCAGCGCCAGCAGATCGTTCGCGGCGACGATGGCGGTGAACCGGCGTTTGCTCTGAATCAGGCTCTGACAGGCGGTGCTGCCGGCGTCACTCGTCAGGGACTTGCACTCATACATGATGCGCGGATCGGCCTTTAGGCGGTGAGCGGTCATGGCCTCACGGAATCCCTCGTGCCGCGACTTGCTGGTGGAGGCGTTCAGTGGCCCACCAACGTAGGCAAGCTTACGATGGCCGAGCTCGACCAAATGCTCCACTGCAAGACGGATTCCATAGGAATCGTTGGTCACGACGCTCGTCGCGGCCGCGCCCGAGATCGTGCGATTGACGAGCACGAACGGTACCAGGCGCTTGCGGCACTGAGCGACGATGTCGTCGTTGAGCAGCGCGGTTGCGAGTATGAGGCCGTCGACCTGACGGGAATACAGGGAGTCGAGCACGATGCGCTCGGTCTCCATGGAATTGTCCGTATCCGCGAGGACCGTGACATAACCCTCCGTGCCCATGGTCCGCTCCACCGCGCGCACGATGGGCGGAAAGACTGGGTTGGTCAGGTCCGGGACGATGACCCCGATCGTCAACGACCGGCTGGTCTTGAGGCCAACCGCCATCGAATTGCGCCGGTAACCCAGCGCCTCTGCAATGTGGAGGATATTGGTCGCGACCTTCCCGGAGACCAGCGACCGAGTCTGGGGATTGAGCACTCGCGAGACGGTCGAGTGATGGACGCCCGCGCGCCTGGCAATCTCCTTGATGCCGGAAGGATTCTTGCGCATGGCTCGGAAAAGAATAGGGTATTGCCGTGGGAGCGACAACCGCGCACGACGCCTTGGTGCCGGCGTTGGCACCCGGTGACGTGGGCGCGCGGCGCGCGCCGGACGCAGCGGAAAAGGCTTGCACACGGAGGCTGATGACGTATAGTAATGCACACGTGTGCACTTACGATGGCTGCGAGGCTACCGATATGACCATCGACCAGACGCTGCGGAGATACCGGCTCGGCTGGATCGGCACTGGTCGCATGGGCTACGCGATGGCTACGCGCTTGTTGCACGCCGGCTGTCAGGTGGTGGTCTACAACCGGACGCGGGCCAAAGCGGAGCCACTCGCGGCACTGGGTGCATCGATCGTCGATTCGGCAGCCGCGCTGGCCGGTTGCGACATCGTGTTTACCAGCGTCTCCACCTCCGATGATCTGATCAGCGTGATCACCGGTCCGCGCGGCCTGCTGACTGGCCACCAGACACCGAAGCTACTTGTCGATACCTCGAGCGTTTCCGAAGAGGCATCGGCCAAGATGCGCGCCGCAGCAGCTAAGCGCGGGACCCAGATGCTCGCGGCGCCCGTCAGCGGCAACGCCAAGGTCGTCGAGACCGGCAAACTGACGCTGGTGGTGTCCGGGCCGGCAGATGCATACAAGATGGCGCTGCCCTTCCTCGACAAGCTGGGTGCCGGCGTGACGTACGTCGGCGAAGGGGAACTGGCCCGCATCGTCAAGATTTGCCACAACCTGCTGCTGGGTGTGATTACCCAGTGCCTCGCAGAGATCACCGTGCTCGCCCAGAAGGCGGGCGTTCCCCGCAGTGCACTCCTGGATTTCATCAATCACAGCGTCATGGGTTCACAGTTCACCACGTACAAGGCTCCCGCCTTCGTGAACCTCGATTTCAAGCCGACCTTCACAGCACCTTTGCTGCGCAAGGATCTCGACCTCGGCCTGGCCGCCGGCAAGAAGTTAGGTGTGCCGCTGCCCCTCGTGCAGCTCACGTGCGATCTCGTGCAGCAGGTGATCGATCAGGGTGAAACGGAGCGGGATTTCGCCGTCCTCCTGCTGCGGGCCGCGAAGTCGGCGGGCATCGAATTGCAGCCCGAAAACAAGGTCGTGGACGACGGCTTGCACTGAGCGTCGGCATGAGCGCCCGCGACGCAAACGTTCCGCCCGAGGCCACCCGCCGGGCCAAGCCGTTCTACGCGAAGCTGCACAACCAAGTGATCGTTGCGATCGTCGCCGCGATCATCGTGGGCGCGGCGTGGCCGAGCGTGGCAGTGACGTTGAAGCCACTCGGCGAGGGCTTCATCAAGCTGCTCAGCATGATGATCGCGCCCATCGTGTTCTGCATCATCGTGTCGGGCATCGCGGGAATGGGCAACGCAGGTCACGTCGCCCGAACAGCGGTCAGGTCGCTCGTCTACTTTTACGTTGTGTCTGCGTTGGCACTGCTGCTGGGCCTCATCGCGGCAAACCTCATACCGGCGGGCGCGGGCCTCAACGCGGATCCGAAGGCGATCGACACCTCGAGCATCTCCGGCTACGTGACGGCGGCCAAGGACCAGGGCGTCGTATCGTTCCTGCTGAATATCATTCCCAATACCATGGTCGACGCCTTCGCGAAAGGCGCCATTCTGCAGGTCATGCTGGTCGCAGTGCTGTTCGGCCTGGCGCTCATCGTGCTCGGCGAGCGCGCGAGCATGGTATCCAATCTGGTCGACCAGCTCACCAAGGTCGTGTTCTCGATCGTCGAGATGATCGTCGCGCTGTCGCCCATCGGAGCTTTCGGCGCCATGGCTTTCACCGTCGGCCGATTTGGGCTCCACTCGCTGCTGCCACTGTTAAAACTGATTCTCGTCTTCTACGGCACGTGTGTTGTATTCATGCTGCTCGTGCTTGTGCCCATCGCGCGGCGGGTCGGTTTCAGCGTCCGGAAGTTCTGCCGCTACATTGTGGAGGAACTCCTGCTCGTGCTTGCCACGGCCAATTCGGAAGCGATGATGCCGCGCCTGATGGAGAAGCTGGAGCGCTTGGGGGTGCCCAAGTCGGTGGTGGGCCTGGTCGTTCCCACGGGCTACTCGTTCAACCTGGCGGGCAGCTGTATCTACTTCACACTATGCGTGGTCTTTATCGCGCAGGCCACCAACACTCCGCTGCCCCTGCAGCGTCAGGTTGTGATTCTGCTCGTCACGATGCTGATGTCCAAGGGCGCGACCGGCTTTACCGGAGCCGGGTTCGTGGTGCTGGCCGCCACCCTGTCAGCGATGCCGGACATACCAATGGCCGGCTTGGCCCTCCTGCTCGGCATCGATCCGTTCATGCAACGCGGACGCGGCCTCACGAATTACATCGGCAACGGCATTGCAGCGATCGCCATCGCTGGGTGGGAGAAGGACCTCGACATCGCCGAACTCAACCGTCGGCTCGATCGGGGTCCGGATGCCGACTTCTCCGCAGCGCTGGGTGTCGCGGCGGCGGAGGCGGCACGGGCGTCGGACGCCGGGAAGGCCGCAACGATCGGGTCCGAAAGACGCTCCGGGTAAGTGCCTTTGGCAATCCTGGTGCACACGTGTGCAGCTGAGTGTATAAATATATAAGCCACAGCCGGAACCGGTTGCCGAACCACACACGGATCGCTGGAGGGGGCTATATGCGCGATTCGCTTAGTCAATCCGTTGCAGGGCGGACGGCTCGCGGATTTTGGGTACGAGCGGGCGTGACTACTCTCGCGGTAGGCGCGTCGGTCGTCTTCGGCGCCACGGCGTCGGTGGCGGCGGAGCCCACGGCAGCGTCGGCAGGAACCGGGGGTACGGTCGCGCTCGAGGAAATCGTCGTCACCGCACGCAAGCGCAGTGAGAATCTGCTCGATATCCCGGCCTCGATTGCCGCCATTCCCGATACGGTCATCAAAGAAGCGCACATCACGCAGCTCGATGACATCGGCGGGATGGTCTCGAACCTCAACCTGTTCGAGGCGCACGACAACTCGCCGGCCGTGACGATGCGCGGTGTGGGCGCGTTCGAAGTGGTGCAGGGCGTTGGCTTTTACGCGAACGACGTGCAGCTGTTCGAAGGTCAGACCGTAAGGCCCAACGACATTGCGCGCATCGAGGTCCTGAAGGGCCCGCAGGGCACGCTCTACGGGGGCGCCAACATCGGCGGCGCGATCAAGTATGTGACCAAGGATCCGACCCCGACCTGGCAGAATGAGGGCACCGTCGAGCTCGGCCAATACGGCACCTGGAACCTCGCCGCGGTGTTGTCGGGGCCGATCACCGGCAAGCTCGGCGTGCGCGTGAGCGCCTACGACGACAACCACGATGGCTACATCCACGACACCTACCACAATACGACGTACGGCAAGGGCTACGACCGTGGCGCACGTCTCACGTTCGTCTATGAACCGCAGGCGGCGACCAAATTTCGGCTGGCGTTCAATGCCGACGACTACAGTTCGCAGAACCAGAACCTGCTGTACCGCGTGACCGAAGATCCGGGATTCACCACGCCGTATACCGCCAATGAGTACAAGTACTCGATCGACGACTATTTCAATCCGTCGTTCCTCCGCAAGATATTCTCGTCGACGCTGCAGATCGATCATCAGCTGAACGACGAGGTGGCGCTCACGGCGATCACGGCCCAGTTCCTTTCCTACAATCGGGGCGTCACCGACTTCGCCAAGAAGCCGATACCGATCGACCTGCTGTTCCAGAACGCTGACCATCGTGTGTACAGTCAGGAGGTTCGCTTGGGGTCCAGTGGTCACAGCGACCTGGACTGGCTGGTCGGCGCCTTCGCGCAGTACCACGGCATTGAATTCGACAACGGCGACTGGCTCTATAACGCAGATCCGAACAATCCCCAGATCGTAGGCACCGACAAAGATGTGCAGGACAAGATACAGAAGCAATATGCTCTGTACGGCGATGTCACCTACCACCTCGGCAGCTGGCAGCTGGAGCTCGGCGTGCGGGGCGAGTACTACACCAGCGACGAGAAGGCCTTCAACGACCAGACGCCGCCTCCGCAGAATCCGCACCTGACCGCGCCGCAGCTGAGCGGGCACGAGTTTTCGCCGCGCGTCTCGCTGCAGTACAAGCTCGGTCCGCAGACGAATGTCTACGGCACGATCGCACGCGGTTTCGAACCCGCCGACCTTGTCGAGCAGAACTTCAGAATCACCTCAATTCGCCCGGAGATCGCGACCAGCTACGAATTGGGGGTCAAATCACAACTTGCGCGCGGCGCGCAGTTCACCGCCGCGGTGTTCTACATCGACTACAAGGACCGACTCTACAACGTGATGCGGTTGGATCCTGTGCTGAATATCGTCGAAGTCGAAACCAACATCGGGCCGTCACGCAACTACGGCTTCGAGGCGGATTTCTCCGTACCCCTTTGGAGCGAGTTCAGGCTGAGCGGTGGCGTCGGCACGACCCGCGCGATATGGGGAAATGCGCTCTACGCGGATCCGCAGCTGACGGCTGCCGCGCAGGCCGTGAACCCCGCGGCGCCTCCCGTGATACGTAATATCAACGGACTTACGGCGCCGTTTACACCCGAGTACTCAGCGAATCTCGCGCTTGAATGGACCCATGCCGTCAGCAACGGCTACAAGCTCGGCGCGAGAATCGATGGCCGGGCGGTTGGCCAGTCTTATTGGGACCCGAATGACTTTGCGAAGCAGGAGCCGTACCAGCTGCTCAACATCGGGGCCCACTTAGACGCTGCCAGGTGGACGTTGTCCGCGTACGTCTCCAACGTGACCGGGACAAAGTACAATACGATCTACTGGGACGCGTGGGATGTAGGTGCGCCGCACAGCATCGGACGCATCAACCGTCCCCGGACGTTTGTCGCGAGCGGCACCTTCCGCTTCTAGCGGGGCTCAGCGGGGCGGGCTGGTTCCACGAGCCACCCCGCCTGGCGGGGTCAGTCGTTGGACGCTGGCCATAGTGGGGCGTCCAAGTGCATTTAGTGAAGGGCCTGTATATGGCAGCCAAGGTTTCGGGGCGCCTGACGATTTCGCCGGAAGACGTCGATCCACGTCACGAC
>VBMV01000050.1 GCA_005878835.1 Gammaproteobacteria bacterium
TCCGCACAGCGCCGCGGACCTGGGCAAGCTCGATGCCGAGGCCATCCGCCGCGTGCGCGAGGAGGCCTGGCCGGATGCGACGGATGCCGACGAGCTGCACGATGCGCTGCTGTGGCTCACCTACCTCACCGACGCCGAGGTCGCGCGCGGCGCGGGCTGGACGGACCTGATCGCCCAGCTCGCCGCGCAGCGGCGCGTGACGCACATCGTTGGCGCGGGCGCCGGAGTCTGGGTCACCGCCGAGCGGCTGCCGCTGTTTGCCGCACTCTTCCCCGCGGCGCGTCCGGAGCCGGCGGTGACGACGCCCGCGGGTCGCACGCAGAGCGTGAGCAGCGAAGCCGCGCTCGTCGAGGCGGCGCGCGGGCGGCTCGAGGGTTTGGGGCCGACGACTGCCGCCGCACTCGCCGCGGAGCTTGCCATGCCGACCTCGCGCATCGAGACGGCGCTCGCAGCGCTGCAGGCGGAGGGCTTTGCGATGCGCGGCGCGTTCACGGACACGCCGCCCCCGGAAGGCGAGTGGTGCGAGAGGCGGCTGCTCGCGCGCATCCACGGCTACACCGTCAAGCGGCTGCGCGCCGAGATCGAGCCCATCGAGGCGCGCGACTTCGTGCGCTTCCTCCTCGACTGGCAGCGCGTCACGCTCAGCGGTCGCATGGAGGGTCCCGATGCGGTGGGCGCGGTGCTCGCGCAGCTCGAGGGCTTCGAGGCGCCGGCGAGCGCCTGGGAGACGGAGATCCTGCCCGCGCGCATCGGCGAGTACGAGCCCGCCTGGCTCGATGAGCAGTGCCTCGCCGGGCGCTTCGTGTGGACGCGCCTCGCCGCGCGCCGGGCGGAGCCCGGCCGGGGCGCCTCTCCGGTGCGCTCGACACCGATCGTGCTGCTCGCGCGGCGAAACTTGCTGCTCTGGTCGTCGCTCGCCGGTCCCGTCGAGGTCCAGAATCTCTCGCCGCCCGCGCAGCGCGTGGCGGAATATCTCTCATCCCACGGCGCCTCGTTCTTCGATGAGATCGCACCTGGGAGCTCGCTCCTGCCCTCGCAGGCCGAGGAGGCCCTCGGCGAGCTCGTGGCGCTCGGCCTGGTCAATTCCGACAGCTTCGCGGGGCTGCGCGCGCTGCTGCTTCCCGCCGACCGCCGCAGACCCGCCATGGGCGCTCGCCGGCCGCGGCGCATCGCGCTGTTCGGGATGGACGCCGCGGGACGCTGGTCGCGCATCGCACGCCCCGCGGCGGCCGTGGGCGCTGCTGCCGCAAGTCCCGCCCCGGCCGCGGGTGATCAGGACGCCGCAGCACGCGAGCGAGCACTCGGCGAGGAGACCGTCGAGCACCTGGTGCGGACGCTCCTGCGCCGCTGGGGAGTGGTGTTCTGGCGACTGTTGGCGCGCGAGGCCGATTGGCTGCCGCCGTGGCGCGATCTGCTGATGTGCTGCCGGCGCCTCGAGGCGCGGGGCGAGATTCGCGGCGGGCGCTTCGTCGCGGGCTTCACCGGCGAGCAGTACGCCGCGCCCGAGGCGATCGCCTTGCTGCGCGAGGCGCGCCGCAAGCCGCGCGAGGGGCACTACGTGTCGCTCTCGGGCGCCGACCCGTTGAACCTGGTCGGCATCCTCACGCCGGGTGCGCGGCTGCCTTCACTGAGCGGTAACCGCCTGCTGTATCGCGATGGCGTGCCGATCGCGCTCCTGGCGGGGGGCGAGGTGAGCTTCCTGGAGGAGCTGCCCGCGCCGCAGCAGTGGGAAGCGCGCAACCTGCTGCTGCGCCGGCAGGTGCCGGCCCAGCTCGCCCCTCTCGCCTGAGCCGGCGGTCAGGTCCTCTTGTGCGCCTCCTGCCACTTCCTGACGGCGGCCATGGTGTTCTCGACATGCTGGTCGGGCTTCATGGCCGTGTAGGAGTAGATGATCACGCCCGTGGGGGCGATCACGTAGGAAGTGCGGTTGGCGTACTCAGGGTGATCGGCGAGCACGGAGTCGTAGGATTTCATGATCGAGCCGTCCCCGTCGGAGGCCACCGGGAACTTGTTCTCGCACTTCTGGACCGAGAACTCGTCGAGCTTCGCGATCGGGTCGTGCGACACGCCCACCACGGTGGCGCCCAGCGCCTTGAACTGAGCGGCCGCTTCGGCGAACTTGTGCGCCTCGATGTTGCATCCTGGCGTGAAAGCCGCCGGGTAGAAATACAGCACCACCGGTCCCTTCTTCAGGGCATCGGCCAGCGAGAACCGGAACTCCTTGCCCGCGAGCGATGCCACCGTGCTGAAATCCGGTGCCTTCGCGCCGTCGGGCAGCGCGGCATACAGCGGAAGCGCAACCAGTATGGTGAGTGCCCCTGCGAAATAGCGTCGCATGATCGTCTCCCGTATCGATGAGGCGAAGGGCGGCCATCATCGGCCAAGGCGGCCGGGCACGCCAGTCTCGTCGTGGCGCGGGCGTTCCGGCGCATAGCCGACCAACTCGACATAGCCGCGCCCGGCGATGCTGCGCCCGGCGCGCGCTCCGCTGACATCCACCGCGCCCTCCCAGTAATCGGGCGTGGTCCTGAGCTCCTGATCGGCAAGCACGGGACGTACGTTCAGCTCGAGCGCGAGCGCGGGCACGCGCAGGCGCCAGAGCGCCGGGTAGCGGGTCCCCTGCGCGTTGCTCCAGTGATCTGTGACCTCGATGCTCACCTCTTCATTGGACAATGGGCGGGAGCGACCGGCCGCCTCCACCCAGGTTCCGGCGCTGTGCGGATCGCGGGTGTCGTCCCGATCGCGCAGTGCGTAGAACATCAGCGCCGTGCCGTCGTTCAGCTGCAACGCGAACCAGTCCCAACCCACCTCCGGCGCGCTCAAGCCCCCGCTGCCCCACTCGCGATCGAGCCATGCCAGGCCCTGAAGCCCAAGCGGATGACCCTCGCGGATCAGGCGCCCGCGCACGCTGAGGCGCGGAATCGAGTAGTAGTAAGTCGCATCGCCCGGCTCGCCCGACTTGCGACTCAATCCCGCCTCGCCGTTCAGGACCGGCGGCGCCTGCGCCTGCAGCGTGAGCTCGAGCTCATATCCGGGCTGCGCGGCCCGCAGCCGCCACGGGGCAGCGAAAACGGCCTCAGCGGCGCCCTCGAGCGACCAGTCGTCGATCCACACGTGCAACGGTGCCGCCTGCGCACCCGCAAGGCCCAGCGCCGCGCGCGAGAGCTTGCGCGCGAAGCGGAAGCGCCGGCGCTGAACGTCGGCGATCGCGAAATGCGCCATGTAGATCTCGCGCGTGCGCCAGGCGGAGGCCGCCGCGGGCTCGGGTGCGAGCGCCGCTCCGGGCTGCAGGGCAAAGCGGAAGAACGTCAGCTCAAATCCCACGCGCTCCCCGGACGCGGCGTCCAGATTGCCGCTGACATACCACCACTCCTGCCGGAACTGCGGATGTGGTCCGTGATCGCGCGGAAACGCGAAGGTCCAGGGCGCCAGCGCCTGCGCAAAGCCCGCCGGCGCGAGGCCGGCGCCTGGGCGCAGCTGCGCGGGGGGCGGCGCCGCGCTCATCGCGCACGCTGCCGCGCCCGCGAGCGCCAGCCGGATCACCGCCCGCGTGCGGCTGCGGCGCATCACTCCTCCCGCAGACCCTGCGCGAGCGGCGCCCGCGCGCTGCGCCACGCCGGGTACACACCGGCCGCCAGCGCCGCGCCGAGCGCGAGCCACAGGGCATCGGTGAACTGTGCCGGCGTCAGGTGCAGGTCGATCTGCCAGCCGAAGGCCCGGCGGTTGATGACGCCGGTCAGCACCAGCGCGGTCAGCAGTCCCGCCGGGATAGCGGCGGCGAGCGCCGCGACGCCCATGAAAGTGGTCTGCGCCAGCACCAGCAGCGCGGTGCCCCGTGGAGTCAGGCCGAGCGAGCGCAGGATCGCCAGCTCCCGCGACCGTTCCAGTTCCCACGCCAGCAGCGCACTCACCAGGGCCACCGCGGCCACGCCCGCGGCGAGCCAGTACAGCACCCGCGTAATCACGAAGGTGCGCTCGAAAATGCCCATCGACAGCGCGCGAATGTCGGCGTTGGAGCGGATGAGGAGCGCCTGCCGGCCGCCCGCGGCCGCGCGCAATTCCCCTACCGCCCGCCGCGCCTCGACCCCGGGTGCCAGATAGATGCCGAGCCCGCTGATGGCCTCATCGGCCCACAGGCGCTGGTAAGTCCCAAGGCTCATGAGCACCTCGCCGCGGTCGTTACCGTATTCGCGGTAGACGCCCGCCACCGCAAACGCCCGCGGCCCGGCAGCGGTCGTGAGCGTGAGGGTGTCATGAGGCGCGAGACCCAGCCGCCAGGCGAGCGGCTCGGAAACCAGGATCGCGCCGCGCGCAAACTGCGGCCACGCGTGCGCCGCGTCTCCTTGCGTGAACTGCAGCGCCGCGTAGCTGGCATGCGCGAGTCTGACGGCGTTCAGATCCAGCGCGCCGCGCGGCGATGCGACCTCCACCCGGCGGCTCTCGCTGTGATCACGGATCCCGGGTGTCGCGAGCAGCGCGCGGATGACGGCCGGGTCGAGCCGGCGTTGCGACGCTTCCGCCGGGCCCGGAGCGCTGACGTAGACGTCCGCGCGCAGGGTGTGAATGAGCCACTCGCGCAGTGATTCGCGGAAGCTCTCCACCATGATGGCGACCCCGATCATGGCGGTGAGCGCCATGCCGAGCGCGGCGCTGGCCACGCCCGTGCGGCTGAGTGAGGCCGCGATGTCGCCGCAGGCGAGCCGCGCCACCGGGCTCAGGCGCGCGCCGAGCCGCGCCGCCGCCTGTGCCAGCACGCGCAGCGCCGCCGGCGTGACCGCCGCCACACTCAGCAGCAACATGAACAGCGTGGCGAACCCGGCCAGCAGGCTCCGTCCGGAGACCCACGCGATGAGGCCCGCCCCCACCGCCAGCAGTGCGCTGACGGCGGCCAGGGCGCGCGCCACCCGTACCGCCCGCGTTTCGAGCACCGAACGCGCCAGTCCCAGCTGCGGTGCGCTCGCGGCCACCTCGAGCGCCGGCAGCAACGCCGCGGCGAGCGCGGTCGCCGGCCCGGCGCACAGCGCCGCGACGACGCCGCTCACGGGTACGGTGACCTGGTTCACGGTGACCACGAAATACAGGTCATTGATGGTTTGTGAAACGAGTCCCACCAGGCCCCGTCCGAGCGCCACTCCCAGCAGCACTCCGCACAGCGAGCCGACGACGCCCAGCACCGCCGCTTCGCCGAGCACGACGGCGAGCACCTCGCCGCGGGTAGCGCCGAGCGCCCGCAGCACGGCGAGGGTGGCGCGGCGCTGCAGCACCGCAAAGCTCACTGCCCCGTAGATGAGAAACGCGCCCACCAGCAGTGCCAACAGGCTCATGGCCTTCAGGTTGGTCGTGAACGCGTCCGTCATGGCGAAGGTCTCGCGCGCCTGGGCGCGCGTCGCGTGCAGCTCGAGATCCGCAGGCAGGTGCGCGCGCAGCCACGCGAGCGCGGCGTCGGGCGCGCCCCCGGCAACGCGCACGTCGATGCGCGACAGGCGGCCGACCGCTCCGAGCCATTCCTGTGCCTGCGCGATGTCCGTGAGCAGCGCCGCGTCGAGCCCCGGGCCAGCGTCGGCGATCCGGCCGATGAGCGTGGCGCGCTGCCGCACGCCGCCGACGGTCACGTCAAAGCGCCCGTTCAGGCCCAGCTCTTGCGCGGCCGCCGCGCTCATGACCACGGCGCCCGGCTCGGTGAGCCAGCGGCGCAATCCCTCGACACCGTCAGTCGCCGGGTCGGGCGCTGCGGCGACCCGCCCCTCGCCCGCGAGCTCCGCGGCGGCGAACGGGTCGACGCCGATCAGTTGCATGGTGCGCTCACCCACCGTGACGTACCCCGTCACCAGCGGCGCGAACCGCAGCGGCACGCCCGCGGCGGCCTGCGTACGCAGCTGCGCGTACAGCCGTTCATCGATCCCGCGCGGACCGCCCGTGATCTGATGGGTGGCGGCGCCGTTGACCGCCTGCAGGGACAGCTCGAAGGCGCGCTGCGAGCTTGCCGTGGCCACGTCCACCGCCACGATCGTGCCCACTCCCAGTGTCAGCCCGATGAGCGCCAGCGCCAGTTGGGCCGGATGGCGCAGCAGATGTCGCACGCTGGCTGCACGCAGGGTCGGCATCATGAGTGCAGCCGGCCCTCGCGCAGTTCGAGCACGCGATCCGCCAGATGAGACACGGCGACGTCGTGCGTCACGATCACGACGGTCGTGCCGCGCGCGCGGGTGAGCGACAACAGCACCGCCAGCACCTCGCCCGCGGTCTGTTCGTCGAGGTTACCGGTGGGCTCATCGGCCAGCAGCAGCCCGGGCCGGTGCACCAGCGCGCGCGCGATCGCCACCCGCTGCTGCTCGCCGCCGGAGAGCTGGTCCACCGCGCTGTGCGCCCGCTCGCGCAGACCCACGTCCGCGAGCGCCGCGAGGCTGCGCTCGCGCGCCTGTGCCCCGCGTGCGCCGTTGAGTTCGAGCACCAGGCGCACGTTCTCTTCGACATCGAGCGTCGGGATCAGGTTGAAGAACTGGTAGACGAAGCCGATGTGGGCGCGGCGGAACAGGGTGCGGGCGGGCTCGCCCATGGCCGTCACGTCACGGCCGTCGATCTCCACGGTGCCACGCTCGGCACGGTCGATGCCGCTGATGAGATTGAGGAGCGTGGATTTGCCCGAGCCGCTGCGTCCGGTGACCGCGACCGTCTCGCCGCACCTTAGCTGCGCGTCGGCTCCATCGAGCACCTGGTGCACGCGCCCGCCCTCGCGGAAGCTGCGGGAAAGACTGCGAACGATGAGCATATGCTGCGCATTGTAGAAACATCGCGCCTTTGGCACTGTAGCGACACCATGTCCGACTCTGAATGGCGCCTGCTTACCACGCTGTCGGATCTGCCCTCCGCGCAGTCGCTGGCCGAGGTGCTCGCGGCCGAGGGGGTCGTGGCTCGGGTCATGTCGGATGCCGGCGTCCTCGGGCAGGCTGCGCCCTCCCGGATATACGTCGCCGCCCCCCAGTTGCACCGGGCCCGCTGGCTGCTCTCCCAGGGCACGTTCACGGACGAGGAGCTCGCGTCGCTGTCGGCGGCAGCCCAGCCTGCGAACGAGCCGCCGGACGGCTGACGGCAAAAAGTGCAGCGCGCAGGCCTGCAATCAGCCACACTCCCGACCCGCTGCGGTTCCCAAGCCGTGCCGTGCACGGCCCGCATGCCTGTGAAGGGTACCCCATGACACTGCCAGCGCCGCGCCGCGCCCGCACATTCCTTCTCGTCAGCACCGCCGCCGCCGTCGCGCTTGCCGGCCCGATGCTCGCGGCTGCGCAGCAACCGCCCGCGGGCGCTGCGCCCTCGTCGGAAACCGCCGCCCCGGCCAAGAAAGCGCCCGCCACGGCCGGCGCCGCCAAGGAGGCGCCCGCAAAGGCCAAAGCCGGCTCCCCGAGTTACAGCGTCGGCGTGTCGATGGGCGAGCAGCTGCGCGCCAGCGGCATTCCGCCCGAGCTGCTCAACGCGCAGCAGCTCGCGCAGGGCGTCCACGATGCGCTCTCCGGCAAGGCCTCGATGACGGACAAGGATCGCGAGAACCTGCGCGGTCTGGTGGACTCCGTCGGCGAATCCAACCACCGCGCGGCGGCCAAGTTCCTGGCCGAGAACGGCAAGAAACCCGACATCGTCACGACCGCGAGCGGCCTGCAGTACAAGGTGCTCGCCGCCGGCAGCGGCGCATCGCCCAAGCCAACCGACGAGGTCACGGTGAACTACCGGGGCACGCTGATAAGTGGGACCGAGTTCGACAGCAGCTACAAGCGCGGGCAGCCGGCGAACTTCCAGCTCAACCGCGTCATCCCCGGCTGGACCGAGGCGCTGGGTCTGATGAAGCCGGGCGCCAAGTGGCAACTCTTCATCCCACCGCAACTCGGGTACGACCTGCGCTCCGCGCCGCCCATTCCGCCCGGCTCGCTGCTGATCTTCGAAGTCGAGCTGCTGAGCGTCAAGGCGGCCCCGAGCACGGCGCAGTCCGGGGCGCCGGCGCCACCTGCGACGCCGCCGGCGGAGAAACCCGCGGCCAAGTGAGCGCCGCGGGGCGCCGCCCTGCGGGAGCTTCAGCCGTCGGCGTTCGCGCCGGGATTGAAGCGCATGGGCTTGGTGACGCCCATGCGCGTGAGTTCGCGCAGCAGGTTCCCGGCGAGCTCCTGGCAGGAGGCGCGCTCGAACAGCGGCGCCGCGGACCAGTCGTAGGCCCAGGGCTGCGCGCCGCGCAGCGCCTCCGGTTCATCGACGTAGCGCGGGATGACGTGCGCGTGCAGCGCCGGCTCCTGGTTGCCGAAGATCGCGTAGTTGATGCGCGTGGCTCCGGTCACCTTGAGCAGCGCATCGCCCAGGCGCGACATGTCGGAGAGGAAGGCGATGCGCTCGCGGGCGCCGAGCGCGTTGAGATTCGGCACCACCGGATCCGGCAGCAGCACCGCGTAGCCGCGCACGAACTGCCGCTCGCCGAACACCGCCCAACCCGAGAACAGGCGCGCGATCACGCGCGGATCGCGTCCCTCGCGGGCGGCGATCACCTGCGCGTGGATGGCGGTAAAAGGCTCCGCTGCGACTTCGTTCTTCATGGGGCGCCCGGTGAACGGAATACGAAATATACCGCACCCAGAATGCACAGGGCCGCCCACAGGTAGTCGAGCTTCAGCGGCTTGTGCATGTACAGCAGGGCGAACGGCACGAACACGCCGAGCGTGATCACCTCCTGCAGGATCTTCAGCTGCGGCAGTGACAGCTGCGTGTAGCCGATCCGATTGCCCGGCACCTGCAGCAGATACTCGAAGAAGGCGATGCCCCAGCTCACCATTGCCGCCAGGTACCACGGCCGGCCGGCGAGATTCTTCAGGTGCGCGTACCAGGCGAACGTCATGAAGACGTTCGAGGCCATGAGCAGCAGGGTCGCGGAAATGACCGGGTTCACGCATCAGGTCCTGAAGCAGTCGACCCCGAGGTCCCCCAGGGCGGTGAGCGTGCCGTGGTAGCCGCCGTGCACGATACCGCGCCAGCCGCGCGCGCGCGCCCCGGCGATGTTGTCCGCCCGGTCGTCGATGAACACCGTGGCCGCCGGCTCGAGGGCAAAGCGCCGCTCGGCCTCGGCATAGATGCCGGCGTGCGGCTTCATGACACCCGCGAGGTATGAGGGCAGCGCTCCATGCCCGATGGCGTGCAGGCGATATTCGCGCGACAGATGTGCCCAGTGCAGGTCGCCGATGTTGGACAGAAGGAACACCCGGTGGCGCTCGCTCAGGCGGTGGGCCAGATCGACCATCGCCGGCTCGAGCTCGAACATGTCCACCCAATGTGCATGCGTCTCCTCGAGCGACACGGGCTGGCGCGCGAGGCCCGCCAGCCGCTCGAGGAGCTCGCGGCCGGGCAGGCGCCCGCACTCGTGCTCCGGGAGCCCGATGCGCTCCATCAGCGCGTCGCGCTGGGCCACTTGCGCGCCGTGCGCCTCGAGGTGCCCGAGGATCGGCCGGTAGTTGAGCCGCACGAGCACCCAGCCGATGTCGAACACGACATTGCGGATCAAGCGCTGCCCCGCGGTATCAGGCGCTACAGCGGCCACGGCGTGACGCTGCCCGTGTCCCCGGGGCGCAGGTTGACCGACACCACGGTGGCCTTGGGAAAGAAGTTGAACTCCGAGGCGCTCGCCCAGGTGTAGGCACCCATGGCGCGGCCGACCACCAGGTCTCCGGCTCGAAGCTGCGGCAACATGAGGTTCTCCGCGATCACGTCGATGCTGTCGCAAGTCGGCCCCGCGAGCACCGACGGCAGCCGCTCGCTGCCCTCGCGCAGCGCTTCCACCGGGTAACGTGCGTGATCGAACAGCTGGCCACTGTAGGAGCCGTACAGCCCGTCGTCGAGGTAATACCACCAGTGTCCCTCGCGCCGTGCACGCCCCATCACCGAGGCCACGCCAATGGCGGACGGACCCACGACGTAGCGCCCCGGCTCGGCGATCACGCGCACGCGCCTGGGGAGCCTCCCCACGGCCGCACGCAGCGGCGCGCAGAAGCGGCCGATGTCCTGTACCGGCTGCCCATATTCGATGGGGAAACCGCCGCCGATGTCGAGCGTATCGAAGGCGCCGAGCCTTTCGCGGCGCGCCGCCGCCATCAGCCGGGCGCACGCGGCGAGCGCCTCGACGTGCTTGCCGGCATCGGCGGTCTGCGAGCCGACGTGGAAGGAAAGCCCCCGCACCCCGATACCCAGATCGGCGGCCAGCCGCGCCAGCGGCAGCAGGTCCTCCGGATCGCAGCCGAACTTGCGCGACAGATCGCACACCGCGCCGGGGGCGCGGAACGACACCCGCAACAGCAGTTGCGCCGCCTCGCCAAGGCGCGCGAACTTGCGCACTTCATCGGGATTGTCGGCGACGAACAGGCGTACGCCGAACTGCAGCGCGTTGGCGATGTCCTGCTCGCGCTTGATCGGGTGGCTGTGAATGCAGCGCTCGGGCGCTACGCCCAGGCGCTGCACCAGCTGCACCTCCCCGCTCGTGGCCAGATCGAGGAAACCGCCCTCGGCGATGACCGTCTGCACGACCGCCGGATGCGGCATGGGCTTCAACGCGTAGTGCAGATCGACTCGCGGCAGCGCCTTGCGAAGCTTGCGGAACTGCACGCGCACGCGCTCGCAGTCGAGGATCAGGAGCGGCGAGCCGAACTCGCTGACGAGGCGCCGAACTTGCGCGGGCTGGAACGGGTCGATGAATCGCGGGCGGCGCACCAGGGGAGTTTACGGCAGCACTGCCATGCTGCCGGTGCCGTCGTCGCTGTCGGCGACGCTGGTCGCGGCGCGCAGCAGGCGATCGCGGATCGCCTGCCAGCGCTCCCCGTCCGGTACCGCCTGCACGAGAATGCGCTGGCAGCCGGCTTTGTCCAGGGTACGCAGATTCGCGTACAGATCGCGGCCGTAGCTCTCGGGCCTGCGTCCGGCATTGATCCAGGTGACGTACTTGTGGGCGCGCAGCGGCAGGCGCTGCGCCAGCACCGCCACGCGGCGGGCGCCGCCGGAGGCTGCATCCGTCTGCGCGTCGATCTCCCCGGCCGGCACGATGATCATGGGAGTGGTGGGCGCGTAGTGCCTCGGCGTGCCGCCGGGAACTCGCGGGGACAGGCGGTCAGCGCCGCTCAGCAGCTCGCCCACCACCTCGCGCAGCTGCGTCGCGGTCACACTGCCCGGCCGCAGCAGCCGCACACCCCCGTCTTCAAAGGACACGATGGTCGACTCCAGCCCGATCTGGCACTCCCCGCCATCGAGGATCACGCGCGCCGCCTCGCCCAACTCCTCGCGCACGTGCTCCGCACGGGTCGGGGAGAGGCGCCCGTAGCGGTTGGCCGACGGTGCGGCGATGCCGCCGCCGAACGCGGTGAGCAACTGCTGCGCCATCGGATGCGCCGGCACACGGACCGCAATCGTGTCCTGGCCACCGGTGATGACGTCGTGAACGTTGGCGGCCCGCGGCATCACCATGGTCAGCGGTCCCGGCCAGAAGCTCTCGGCGAGCCGCGTGGCGGCTTCCGGAACTTCACGCACCCAGCGGTGCAGGTAGCGCGGGCTGTCGAGGTGCACGATCACCGGATGGTTCGGCGGACGTCCCTTGGCCTGGAAAATCTTCACTACCGCGGCCGGGTTCTGGGCGTTCGCGCCCAGGCCATAGACAGTCTCGGTCGGAAATGCCACGAGCTCGCCGTCGCGCAACGCCTGTACGGCGCTCTCGATCTCGACCTGGGTAGCTCTGACGGCACGCACCATGGATGAGACGAATTCTAGCAAGCCGCGGGCGCCGCAACCGCGCGTTGTGGAAAAGCAGCACGCGCGTCACTGCCTGCGGTGAAGCCGCAAAAAACTGTCAAATGGGGCAACGGGGTGCTGTCGCGCCGCACCGACGGCGCGAGGCGCTCACTCGAGTGCGCGCCGCACCCAGCCACCGGCGCCGTGCGTGAGCTCGTACGCCGGCCAGTAGTGCTTGTCGAGCTTGAGCGTGATCACTTCCGGAGCGTTGTTCCAGGTGATGGTCTTCAGGCGCACCGAGGAGCGATCGGGCCGCCCGGTGACGGCCTTGAGAAACGTATCCAGATCCGGAGTGGCGACTCCGTCCACTTCCACGATCCGCCGGCCCGGATACAGCCCGTAACGCGTCGCCGGCGACCCGTACGAGAAGTAACCCACATACACGCCCACCGGGGCAATCCCCCGCTGCACACTCATGGCGCGATGCGGCGCCTGCAGTGTCGCGCCCGCCCACTCCACCAGGCGATCGACATCCGTTCCGGGAAGCTCCGCGGTGGCGACGTCGAGCGTCTGCTCGCTCTGGCCGCGCCACACCGTGACCTGCACATGATCCTTGTCGGCCGCGGCTCTCTCCACCTCGCGAAAGCGCGTCACTACGCTGCCATCGATCGCGAGCAGCAGATCGCCCTGCTGCAGGCGCTGCGCCGCCGCGGAGCCGCCGACCAGGCGCACCACGGTCAGCGCCTGGCGCCGCGTCGGCGCGTGCTGTGCGAGCCGCCGCGCCCAGCCCTGCGACAGGCCGATCTCGCGCGCAGTCGCCAGCGACAGCACCCCGAGCTCGGCCTCGAGCGAGTGCAGCGGGCGCTCGTTGCGCACCCGATCGAGCATATCGGCCACCAGGTCGATCGGCACGCCGCGCGTATCCTGCGACAGCTCGCGGCCGCTCTCGTACGCGAAGCTCGACCAGGTGCCCAGAACGTTGCCGGCCTTGTCGGCCAGTACGCCGTCGAATTCCAGCGGCGGATTGACGAGTTGCACGGTCTCGACATTGCTGTCGCGGAAGCGCATGGTGCGCGACAGCGGCAACTCCAGCGGATCGATGCTCGCGATCTCGGTCCCGCGGGCATGCAGCTGGCTGTCACCGCCCAGTCCCACCACCCACACCGGTTCGCCGGCGACCAATTCGCGCAGCGTCAGCCTCGCGGACCTCACCGGTGTGCTGCCGATCAGCGCCGGATCGTAGGCGACGACCGCGAAGTTGTGCTGTGGATGGATGTACACCACGCGCCCCGGAACCTGCACGGTGCCGGCGAAGGTCACCGTCACGTCGCCGACCGCCACCGGCACGGTGTTGCGATCGACCACCACCAGGCCCCGCTGCGCATCCACGATCAGGCCGGTGCCGTGATAGTTGCGCTCGGTGATCCCTGACACCGAGTACGGCATGTCGAACGTCACCATGGCGAGCGAGGGCGCGAGCGCATTCAGCCGCGGGTCCTTGAAGTGCGGAAATACCGTGGAGCTCTCCGGCACGGGCTTGGGTTGCGGACCGGCGGCGAGCGGCTGGCAATCCCACAGGCCGGAGGCGTCGTCGCGATCGCAATGGCGCGCGGGAAACCACAGGCGATCCATGCGGATGGCGCGCAGCTCGCTGTTGTTGGGATCATCGATGGTCATGTAACGCACCGGAGCGCGCTCGCCGTCGGCGAGCTCGGCGATCCCCGCCTCGAAGTCCCGCAGGGTGTCGGTCTTGCGGCCGTTGATCGTCATGAGCACCGCGCCGCGGGGAATGCCCGCCGCGCCGAACACGTAGCCGGGGTTGGCGACGTACACGCCGCGGGTGGGTACGTTGAAGTGCCGCGCCTGCTGATAGGACATGGCATTCACCACCGCATCGCCAAACTCCGCATACGAGCTGGGCGTGATGGCGTGCAGGTCGCCCACCGGGAGCTTGGCGGACACGGCCTTGCCACCGCGCTCGAGCTCCACCTCCACCTGCTTGGCGACCGACCCGTCCAGCACGTCCTCGAGTGGCTCGAACTGCGTGACGTAGCGTCCGTTCAGGCGCACCAGGATGTCCCCGGGTTGCAGCACGTTCTCGCTCGGGCTGCCGGGCAGCACTTCGGTGACCACCAGCATGCCGGTGTTGCGCGGAAAATTCTTGCGTACCGCAGCCTCGGTCGCGGCATCCAACCCCAGGCGCTCGAGCTCGTCGTAGGGCATGTAGTTGAAGACCGTGTACAGCGTGCCGCGCGCCACCGGCTTGCCCTGCTGGATCAGCTCCAGCGCGCGGCGCACCCGCCCGAGCGGCAGGTAGAAGCTCGACGCCGCGCCGTTCGCCCCGCCGGCATTGAGCGCCACCACGCGCCCGCGGATGTCGATGACCGGCGAACCGGAGGAGCCGCCGGAGGTCCCGGAGGCCGCCTGCAGGTAGAAGGTGTTGAAGTCGTTGTATTTTGCGACCCCGTACGCGGGCGCGTCGCGGTCGAGTCGCGCGAGGGTTCCGGCGAGAATCG
Source organism: Gammaproteobacteria bacterium (assembly GCA_005878835.1). Classification (GTDB taxonomy): domain Bacteria; phylum Pseudomonadota; class Gammaproteobacteria; order Steroidobacterales; family Steroidobacteraceae; genus 13-2-20CM-66-19. The sequence continues at coordinate 14,256 of VBMV01000050.1, forward strand.
ACAGTTGCTCGCCGGCATTGTTGCCGACGACGCGGATCTCGCGCCCGATCTGCGCGCCCTCCGGATACAGAGGCAGGGCCTTGGGTTTGATGAAGCGCAGTTTCTGCGGATCGTAGCGGTAAATGCCGAAGTCATGCACCGGGTCGCGGTACACCGGAAACAGCTGCACTTCCTCGCGATTCAGGAAGGTGGCCTCCGCGGTCACCGGTCCCGGGGTTACGACGTGGCGGTTGGTGAGGATCAGGCCGCGTTCGGCGTCCACCACGAAGCCGGTCGCCTGCGCGGTCGAGTTCCACTCGGTGTCGAACGCACGGGTCGAATCGACGTCTATCGACACCACGCTGCCGGCGATGCGCTCGAGCGTTTCTGCCCAGTCCGGATTGCCCTCCACGGCGGCGGGCTGCGCGACCGGCGCCGGCGGCGTGCCCACCCCGCCCGGATTTGCCGGCGGGACCCCCGCGGGCGGCGGCGCGGGCGGCGGCTCCCCCGGAAGCGCCGGTTGCGGCACCGCCGGCGTCGCGGGTGCCGCTGCCGCCGGCGCGGCGGCGCTCAGCGGCCCGCCGGCCGCGCACACCGACACGCAGCACAGGAACAGCCACAGACCCGGCAGGCGCATGAATCGCATCAGGACATTTCCTATCTGCCCAGCAGCACCAGCAGCCACACGGCGCTGAGCAGCACGAACGACATGAGCACGGCGGCGGAGCCGATGTCCTTGGCGAGTCCGGCGAGCGCGTGCCGTTCGAACCCGATGCGGTCCACGGTCGCCTCGATCGCGCTGTTGAGGAGCTCTACGATCAGGATGAGCAGCATAGGCCCGATGAGCAGCGCGCGCTCGATCCCGCTGTGTCCGAGCCACAGACCCAAGGGTATGACGAGCACCGCGAACGCGAGTTCCTGCCTGAAAGCCGCTTCCTCGCGGAACGCGCCGCTGAGTCCGCGCACGCTCGAGCCCACGGCGCGCAGCACCCGGGCGAGTCCGCGCGGCTTGTAGCGGTCTACGACTGCGCTGTCGGCTTCCATGTGAGATCCAGTTGCCGCGCCGCCCGGACATCATCGAGGCGGCGCACCGGCATGGTATGCGGTGCGCTGGTCACGCGCGCGGGTTCCTGCTCGGCCTCCTTCCGGATCTGTGACATGGCCGACACAAACGCATCCAGAACGTCCTTGCTCTCGGTCTCGGTCGGCTCGATCAGCAGGCACTCGGGCACCAGCAGCGGAAAGTAAGTGGTCGGCGCGTGGAAGCCGTAGTCGAGCAGTCGCTTGGCGAAGTCCATGGCGGTGACGTTGAGCTCGCGCGCCTGGCGCTTGAGCGTCACGATGAACTCATGACTCGCGCGCCGCTGCGGATAGGCGGCATCGAAGCCTGCGGCCTGCAAGCGTGCGAGCAGGTAGTTGGCATTGAGCGTGGCGTACTCGCCCACGCGCTGCATGCCCTCCCGCCCCAGCATGCGCATGTAGATGTAGGCGCGCAGCAGCACCCCCGTGTTACCCATGAAGGCCGACAGGCGCCCGATGGATTGCGGCACATCCGCTTCCGTGAGCCAGCGGTAGCGCTCGCCGTCCTTGCCGACCAGCGGAATCGGCAGGAACGGCGCGAGGCGCGCGCCGACCCCGACCGCACCCGCCCCGGGACCGCCGCCGCCGTGGGGCGTGGAGAAGGTCTTGTGCAGGTTCACGTGGATGACATCGAAGCCCATGTCCCCGGGTCGCACCTTGCCGAGGATGGCATTGAGGTTCGCGCCGTCGTAATACAGCAGCCCGCCCGCCTGGTGCACGATGCGCGCAACCTCCCCGATGCGCCGTTCGAACACGCCGAGGGTGGAAGGGTTGGTGAGCATGATGCCGGCGGTGCTGGGGCCGACCGCGGCCTGCAGGGCGGCAAGGTCGACGTCACCCAAGCGATCGACCGGGATCTCGCGCACCACGCAGCCGCACATGGTCGCCGTCGCCGGGTTGGTGCCGTGCGCCGCCTCGGGCACGATGATCTCGTTGCGCTCGAGATCCCCGCGCGCGCGGTGATAGGCGCGGATCATCGCCACCCCGGCGAATTCGCCGTGGGCGCCGGCCATCGGGCTCAGCGCCACACCCTGCATGCCGGTGACTTCCTTCAACATCTCCTGCAGCTCGTACAGGCACGCCAGCACCCCCTGCCCGTGGCTTTCGGGCGCGAGCGGATGCCGCGCCAGAAACTCCGGCAGCATGGCGTACTGGTTACAGGCCTTGGGGTTGTACTTCATGGTGCACGAGCCGAGGGGGTAGAAGTGCGTGTCGATGGAAAAGTTCAGCTGCGACAGGCGGGTGAAATGCCGCACCGCTTCGAGCTCGCCGACCTCCGGGAGCTCGGGTGGGCGCGCGCGCCGCAGTGTCAAGGGCAGTTCCGCAAGCGCCGCCGGACCCGGGTCGTGCGGCCACTGGTCGCTCGCGCCGCGCCCGGCATGCGAGTACTCGAAGATCAGCTTTTCCGGCACCGGCATGCGAAAACCTCACGCGGCGCGCGCCGCCTGCATCACCTCGCTCAAGCCGGCGCGGTAGCGGTCGATATCGGCGCTGGTCTTGGTCTCGGTCGCGCACACCAGCAGCGCATCGCCGAGCTCGGGGAAGTATCCGGACAGATCGAGCCCGCCGAGGATCCCGCGGTTGCTCAGGCTCTTGAGCACCGGCGCCACCGGACGGTCGAGCTGCAGCACCGCCTCGTGAAAGTACGGACCCGAGAATGCCAGGTGTACCCCGGGCACGCGCGTCAGGCCCGCCACCAGCTCGCGGGTGCGCGCGTGCGCGGCGGCCGCGGTGCGTGCCAGTCCCCGCGCACCCATCAGCGACATATAGATGGTGGCCGCCGTCACCAGCAGTCCCTGGTTGGTACAGATGTTGGAAGTCGCCTTGGCGCGGCGGATATGCTGCTCGCGCGCCTGCAGGGTGAGTGCGAAGCCGGCACGCCCGGCGGTATCGAGGGTGCGCCCGACGATGCGCCCGGGCATCTGCCGCACGTACTCCATGCGCGTCGTCATGAAGCCGAAGTAAGGCCCGCCGGAGCACAGCGGCACGCCGAGCGGCTGACCTTCCCCGACCGCGATATCCGCGCCGCGGGTACCCCACTCCCCGGGGGGTTTGAGCAGCGCGAGCGAGGTGGGATTGACGACGGCGATCACCAGGATCGCGCGCGCATGTGCCCAATCGGTGAGCGCATCCACATCCTCGAGGCGGCCGAAAAAGTTCGGCTGCTGGATCACGAGCGCGGTGATGTCCTGCCCGTCGTAGCGGGCGAGGGAGGCGCTTGGGGTGACGCCCTCCGCGGTGCAATAGGGCAGCTCCTCGAACTTCAGCCCCTGGTTGGCCGCGGTCGTGACCGCCACCCTGCGGTAGTGCGGATGTAACGTGGTCGGCACCAGGATGCGCGCCGACTTCGACTTGCGGTTGGCGCGCACCGCCATGAGCGCGGCCTCCGCGGTGGCGGAAGCGCCGTCGTACATCGAGGCGTTCGCGACCTCCATGCCGGTCAGACGCGCAATCATGGTCTGGAATTCGTAGATCAGCTGCAGTGTGCCCTGGCTCGCCTCCGCCTGGTAGGGCGTGTAGGCGCTGTAGAACTCTCCGCGCGTGCTGATGGCCCACACCGCCGCGGGAATGTGGTGCTCGTAGGCACCGGCACCGATGAAGGCGAGCGGCGCGCCGTCGGCACGCGCGCGCTCGGTCATCAGGCGCCCGATTTGCATTTCGTTGAGCTCCGGCGGCACGCCGGCGAGGGACTTGACGCGCAGATCCGCCGGGATCTCGTCGAAAAGATCCTCGATGCCGGCGACGCCGATGGTGGCGAGCATCGCCGCGACATCGGCCTCGGTGTGGGGAATGAAGGCCATCAGCCGCCCTCCGCTTCCAGCACTTTTTGATAGTCCGCAGCCGACAGCAGTGCCGCGCCGGTAAGCGCCCCCGGCGCCGGCTTGAGCCGCATCAGCCAGCCCTCGCCGTAGGGGTCCGTGTTGAGGGTCTCCGGCTTCTCCTTGAGCTTCGGGTTGCCTGCGGTCACCTCGCCGGCGAGCGGCGCATAGACATCGGACGCCGCCTTGACCGACTCGACCACCGCGCACGGCTCGCCCGCCTTCACGGCACGCCCGGCCTCGGGCACCTCGACGAACACCAGGTCCCCGAGCGCGTGCTGGGCGTGATCGGTAATGCCGACCGCCACCGTGCCATCGGCGAGAGTCCGTACCCATTCGTGGGACCTGGTGTACTTAAGATCGGCGGGAACAGTGCTCATGATGGGCCCTTCGATGATCCAATAAGCGATTGGCCGAAGCGCACGAACGGCGGCTTCACCACGCGCACGTTCAGGAGCTTGCCGCGTACCTCGACCTGCACGGCCGCGCCCGTGCCCGCGGGAACACGCGCGAACGCAATGGAACGCTCGAGGGTCGGGGAAAACGTGCCGCTGGTGATCTCGCCTTCGCCACCGCCGGGAATGACCACCCGCTGGTGACTGCGCAATACACCGCGGTCCGTGAGCACCAGACCCACGAGCTTGCGCGGCGAGCCGTCGCGCGCGATCGGCTCGAGCGCCTCGCGGCCGATGAAGGCGCGCTCGCGCGGCTCCATCGCCACCGTCCAGCCGAGCCCGGACTCGAACGGCTGCGTGCCCTCGTCCATGTCGTTGCCGTACAGGTTCATGCCCGCCTCGAGCCGCAAGGTGTCGCGGGCGCCCAGACCACAGGAGGCCACCCCGAAGGAATTGAGCTGGCGCCACGCGGGCACCGCGTCCGCCGCCGGCATCATGATCTCGAAGCCGTCCTCGCCGGTGTAGCCGGTGCGCGCCACGAACCAGCCGCCGATCTCACGACCCACGAACGTGGGCAGCGCGAGCGCGGCGTCGGCATCGGCGGCCGCCAGGAGCTGCGCGGCCTTGGCACGCCCCTCGGGGCCCTGGATCGCGAGCATGGCGAGATCGGTGCGCTCGGTCACCTCGACGCCGAAGGCCGACGCATGGCGGCGGATCCAGGCGAGATCCTTGTCGCGCGTTCCGGCGTTCACCACGGCGCGGAACCAGGAGTCGGAGAGGTAGTAGACGATGGTGTCGTCGATCACCCCGCCGCGCTCGTTCAGCATGCAGCCGTAGAGCGCCTTGCCGGGCGTCCGGAGCTTCGCTACGTCGTTCGCCAGCAGCCGCTGCAGCAAGACCCGCACGCGCGCGCCACGCAGCTCCACGACGCACATGTGCGACACGTCGAACACACCGGCGGCGCGGCGCACCGCGTGGTGCTCGCCGATCTGCGAGCTGTACTGCACCGGCATGTCCCAGCCGCCGAAGTCGACGATGCGCGCGCCCAGCTCCTGGTGCAGCTTGAAAAGCGGGGTCTGTCTTCCCACGGAACCTCTCCTGAAGTCGCATGGTGCGCTGAAAGCGCCGCAGGGGACTCTCAGCCAAACAAAAAAGGCGGCAGGCGCAACGCCTTCGCAGGCGCCTGCCGCCCTTCTGTCCTGTGACCTGAGAGATCAGGCGCTCGGTAAGCGCCGCTCCCCTTCGGTGGGTGGAAACAATGCGGCTCCACCGCTCTCCAGAAGCCCCGCGGACGTTGCACCTTCCGCCGTCTGCCGTTCCTGTGCCTGAGCGTTTCCGGGCGGAATTTGCGCCTTCGGCGTTCCGGCTTGCGCCGGACTCTCTCCGGACAGACCGATTCGGGCGTACGTATGATAGCAGCCTTCAGCGAGTGCCGCCCAAGCCTGGCAACGGTAGAATTCGCGCCACACGTCCCCATGAGCATCAACCGCCGTTCGTCCGTGCAGGTGTCCATCGGCGCCATCCGCGTCGGCGGCGGCGCGCCCATCGTGGTTCAGTCGATGACCAATACCGACACCGCGGATGTCGAGGGCACGGCCCGGCAGGTGCAGGCCCTGGCGCGCGCGGGCTCCGAGCTGGTGCGCATTACCGTCAACACCAGCGAAGCCGCCGCGGCGGTCGCGCCGCTGCGCGAGCGGCTCGAGCGCGCCGGCGTGCAGGTGCCGCTGATCGGTGACTTCCACTTCAACGGCCACAAGCTGCTGCGCGAGCACCCGGACTGCGCCGCCGCGCTCGCCAAGTACCGCATCAATCCGGGCAACGTCGGCCGGGGAGTCAAGCGCGATCCGCAATTCGCGGAGATGATCGAAGCCGCCTGCCGCCATGACAAGCCGGTGCGCATCGGTGTGAACTGGGGCAGTCTGGATGCGGACCTGCTGACGCGGCTGATGGACGAGAACTCAGCGCGCGCCGAGCCGCTGACGGCGCAGCAAGTCACGCGCAACGCCGTGGCACTCTCGGCGCTCGGCAGCGCCCGGCGCGCCGAGGAGCTGGGCCTGGCGCACGACCGCATCATTCTCTCGGCCAAGGTGAGCGGCGTGCAGGATCTGATCGCCATCTACCGCGACCTTGCCGGGCGCTGCGACTATCCGCTGCACCTCGGTCTCACCGAGGCCGGCATGGGTTCCAAGGGCATCGTGGCCTCCACCGCCGGCATGGCGGTGCTGCTGCAGGAGGGCATCGGCGACACCATCCGCGTGTCCCTGACGCCCGACCCCGGCGGGGACCGGGCTCAGGAAGTCATCGTGGCGCAGGAGATCCTGCAGACCATGGGGCTGCGCGCGTTTGCGCCGCTGGTCGTGGCGTGTCCGGGCTGCGGACGCACCACCAGCAGCTACTTCCAGGAGCTCGCGCAGAGCATCCAGTCGCACATCCGCGCGCGCATGCCGCAGTGGCGGCGCGAGTACGCCGGGGTGGAGGACATGACGGTCGCCGTGATGGGCTGCGTGGTGAACGGGCCTGGAGAGAGCCGCTTGGCCAACATCGGCATCAGTCTGCCCGGCACCGGCGAGCGCCCCGTGGCGCCGGTGTACGAGGACGGCGAGAAGACCGTCACCCTCAAGGGCGAGCGCATCGCCGAAGAGTTCCAGGAAATCGTCGAACGGTACGTGGCGCGCCGCTATGCGCGCTCAGGTGACGCATGAACGAGCTCGCCGCACGCAAATGCAAGCCCTGCGAGGGCGGCACCGCGCCGCTGACGCACACCCAGGCACAGCAGCTGCTCGGGCAGCTCTGCGGCGCCTGGGCCCTGGCCGAAGACGCGCGCGCCCTACGGCGCGAGTTCGCGTTCCGGGACTTCTACCGCACCATGAGCTTCGTGAACGCGCTGGCGCACATCGCCAACATCGAGGACCACCACCCGGACCTCGAGGTCGGCTACAACTACTGCCGCGTCAGCTTCACCACGCACGCCATCGGCGGGCTGTCGGAGAACGACTTCGTGTGCGCCGCGAAGGTGGATCTCATACCGTTGAGTTAGAGCCGAGCCGCGACGAACTCGACGAACGCGCGCACCTTCGCCGGGATGAAGCGCGCGCTCGGATACACCGCGTAGATGCCCTGCTCTACGCTCGCCCAGCCGGGCAGCACGTGGCGCAGTTGACCGCCGCGCACGTCGGCGCCTGCGACCGATGCCGGCAGCAGGCCGATGCCCGCTCCCTCCTTGCAGGCGGTGAGCAACACGAACGCGTTGTTCGAGTGCAAGGGTCCGGTGACGTCGATCGCGGTGTGCGTGCGGGCCCGCTGCAGCTCCCAGCGCTGCGGGCGTGCACCGATGTCGAGCACCACACAGGCATGCTCGCGCAGCTGCTGCGGGGTGCGCGGGCTGCCGCGGCGCTGGAGATAAGCAGGGCTCGCGAGCAGCACGCGCCGGGTGGGCGCGAGCCGGCGCACGACCAGGCGCGAATCGGCCGCCAGCGTGCCGACGCGCAGCGCGAGATCGTAGCCCTCCTCGATGAGGTCGACGTAGCGGTTGGAGAGCTGCAGATCGAGCCTCATCAGGGGATGCGCGGCGAGGAATTGCGGCACGAGCGGGGCGATCAGGGTCTGGCCGGCTCCGGTTGCGGCGCTGACGCGAAGCGTTCCCCGCAGTGAGGCGGCGAGCTCACGGACTTCGGCATCGGCGCCGTCGAACTCCGCGAGCAGGGCCTCGCAGCGCTTGAAATACTCCCGCCCCGCGTCGCTCAACGTGACGCGGCGGGTGGTCCGCTGCAGCAGGCGCACCCCGAGGCGAGTCTCGAGCGCCGCGACCGCGCGGCTCACGCCCGAGACGTGCCGCCCGAGCTGCCGCGCGGCCTGCGCGAAGCTCTGGCGGCGCGCGACCTCGACGAAGGCACTCAGCTGCTCGAGACGGTCCACGAGTTTATTGCAATTCTGTCAATAGTCATTTGCATTTTATCCGGTTTATCGCATCCAGTGCGATGCGTACGCTGAGGCAATGAGCCTGCAATCGCAGCCGCAGCCCCAGGGCCCGGCCACGCCGGCCGCCGCTACCCTCGCGCGCTCGCGCGTGCCGGCGGGACTGCTCGGTGTCACGTTCGTGATTCTGTGGAGCACCGGCTTTCCGGCGGCCAGAATCGCGCTCGATCACAGCGCACCGTTCACGCTGCTCGTGCTGCGTTTCGGCGGGGCGGGGCTGATCTTGGCCGTACTCACGCAACTGAGCGCAGCGGCGTGGCCCGCCGCGCGCACGGCACTGCACAGCGCCGTGGTGGGCGCCCTGTCGCTCGCCGTGCAGTTGGGCGCCTTGTATCTGGCGGCGGACCGCGGCGTGAATGTCGGTCTCATCGCGCTCGTCATCGGCACGATGCCGATCGTCACGGCGCTCCTCGGGCTGGCTTTCTTCGGTGAGGCGGTCCGTCCGCTGCAATGGCTCGGGTTCGGGCTCGGGTTCACGGGAGTCGCGCTCGCGGTCGGCGAGCGCATCGGTCCGGGCCATGGCGCCGGCCCCGGCGCCTACCTCGCGGTGCTCGTCGGCCTGCTCGCCATCAGCGCCGGCACCCTGTACCAGAAGCGTCACGGCTCGGACGTGGACCCGCGCAGCGCTCTGGCGCTGCAGCACCTGGCGGCCGCTCTTCTGCTGCTGCCGTTCGCCGTCCACGAGGGTTTCCGCAGCGACCTCTCCGCGGCTTTCTTCGGGACTCTGGGCTGGGCGATCGGCGTCAATTCGCTCGGCGCGTTTGCACTGTTCTTCGTGCTGCTGCGGCGGGGTGCGGTGAACCAGGTCGCGACGCTGTTCTTCCTGATGCCCCCGGTGACGGCCATGATCGATTACTTTGTCCTCGGCGATGCGCTGACGCTGTACAAGGTGGCAGGTCTGGCGTTCGCCGCGCTGGGCGTCTGGCTCGCCACGCGACCGGGAGGGGCTCACACTCTCGACCGACTCCGCTGCCAGCGGCTGCGTTGGCAAGCGACCCACTGATCGAGCCGGTCGAGAGCCTGCGGCTCGAGCCAGCAAACGCGCACGCGGCCGATCTTGTGCGTGCGGATCAAACCCCATCTCTCGAGCGCCTGGACATGCCGCGTGACGGTTGCGAGCGACATCGGCAGCGGCTCGGCAATGGAGGTCACCGGCGCGTCACGATCGCAAAGCAGCTCAACAATGGCCCGGCGCGTCGGGTCGGCGAGAGCGCGGAAGATATGGTTCAACGCGAGATAGTTACGCATGCACGTAAGTGTTGAGCTGCGATATTCAGCCCGAGCGCGGGCTTAAGGCCCTGATTTCCCTGGACCCGCACTGTAGCCCCACAGAACGCGATGGTTACTTGCAAGCGCAACTATCTGCAGAAAGAGGCTCGAAATGCGGCTCAGTGCTCTCCCGACCCGCGCAGGCGCGCCGCGCTCGGCGGCTCCCCGCTGGTGCCCAGCGCCCTGCGAATGAAGAAGCGCCGCAGCTCCTGACTCCGGTTGACCCATGCGAGCCCGTGCTGCGCCGCGCGCGCCACGGGTCCTGAGCCGTGGGCGAGCCAGCGGTCGAAGGCGTCGATGGCCGTGCTCATGAGCGCGACCTCGCTGCGCCGCCAGCGCTCGTAGGCGCGCAACACTCCGAAGGCACCCGGATCCTCGCGCGCTGCCGTTGCCGCCAGCACCAGCTGCGCCAGCGCCGCGGCGTCGGCCAGGCCGAGATTCACGCCCTGCCCGGCGAGCGGGTGCACCACGTGCGCGGCATCTCCAGTGAGCGCCACGCGCGGCACGACGTAGTGCTGCGCGTTGAGACGCTGCAGCGGGAACGACACGCGGGCACCGCGCAGTCGCGTGGCGCCGAGCGCGCGATCCGAGGCGCGGTCGAGCTCTGCAGTGAAGGCGTCGTCGCTCGCTGCGACGAGCCGCGCCGCGAGCTCATCGTCCGCCGACCACACGATAGAGCTCGTGCCATCGGCGAGCGGCAGAAAGGCGAGCGTGCCGTCGCGCATGAAGCGCTGCCACGCGGTCGCCTCATGGGGCCGCGCGGTGGCGACCGTCGCGATGATCGCCGTCTGTCGATAGCCGGCGACTTCGGCGGCGATGCCAGCCGCCTGCCGGACGCGCGACGATGCGCCATCGGCCCCGACGACCAGGCGCGTCGCGAGCCGGCCGCGGTTGGTGACGACGCCGACCCCCGCTGCCGTGATCTCGAGCGACTCGAGCGAGGCGGGCTCGAGGTGTCCGCCAGCCTGCGTGAACGCCTCGAGCAGGGCGCCCTGCAGCAGGCGATTCTCGACGATGTAGCCCAGGTTGGGCTCGCCCACGTCCGCGGCATCGAATACCAGCACCGCCTCGCTGTCCGGTGCCACGCTCTCATGCCAGACGCGCATGCGCTCGTAGGCCGAGAGGCGCGGCCCGGCGACACTCCGCCAGGCGCCCGCGCTGCGCAGCAGGTGCTCGCTGGCGCGCGACAGCGCGACGACACGCGCCTCGAGCGCGGCATGGGCGGGGAGCGGTGCGGGCGGACGCGGCTCGAGCACCGCCACCGACAGCGCGCGGGCGCCGCCGCAGGCGCCACCGGCAAGCAACGCGCCGAGACACGCGCCCACCGGGCCCCCGCCGACCACGAGAACGTCAAACATGGCGCACCGGCAGGCCACGCGCGAGCCGCGGCGCCGGGCCGCCGAACCCGAGGCTGACGCGGGCGAGTGCGCTCTTGGCAGGTGGCGCGAGATCGAACATCAGGAGCCCCAGACCGCGCAGCAGGCTCATCCCGGGCCGGTGATCGGCGAACAGCTTCACCAGACCGTCCGTGAAGCGCACCACACCCTCGCGATCGCGCGCGCGCCACTGCGCGAAACGGCGCAGCAGCGCGGCCGAGCCCACATCGCCTGCGGTGTTGGCGAGCACTTCCGCCAGCAGGGCGGCATCGCGCAGCCCGAGATTGAAGCCCTGGCCGGCAACCGGGTGCAGCGCCTGGGCGGCGTTGCCGATGAGCACCGTGCGCACGCCCACCGTGGTGGCGGCGCGCGTGAGTCTGAGCGGATAGGAGCCGCGGCGGGAGGCAGCGACGAAGCGCCCGGCGCGCCAGCCGAACTGCGCCTGCAGCCGCGCGAGATAGGCCGCCTCATCGAGCGAGAGCAGCCGGGCGGCGTGCGCCGGGCGGCAGGCCCAGATCACAGCCCACGTGCCGTCATGCAGCGGCAGCACCGCGAGCGGCCCCTCGCGCGTGAAGCGCTCGAAGGCGCGGCCTTCGTGGGCACGGTCGGTGGCGACGTTGGCGACCACGGCGACCTGGTCGTAATCCTCCACGTCCGCCGCGATGCCGGCGGCTGCGCGGATCTGCGAGTGCGCGCCATCGGCGGCCACCACCAGTTGCGCCACGATTTGCTCTGCGGCGCCGGAGCCGCGCTCGAGCGTGAAGCGCACGCGCGCGTCGCCGATCTCGAGGTCCTGCACGTGGGCCGGCATCCGCAGCAAAAGCTGCGGCGCGCTCGAACTCGAGAGCTTCTGCCACAGCGCGGCGCCGATCGCGCGGTTGGCGACGACGTAGCCGAACGCATCGACTCCCTGCTCCGAGGCCGTGAGGCGCGAGAAGCCGAAGCGCCCCGCTTCCGACACGTGGATGCTGCGGATGGCGGCAGCCTCGGAGGCGATCGCGGGCCACACCCCGATTGCCTCGAAAATGCGGCGGCTGGCGTTGCCGAGCGCCGTGGTGCGCTCATCGAAGCTCGGCTGTGTGCCGGTGCCGAAAGGCACGCTCTCCACGAGCAGCACGCGTACCCCGGTGCCCCAGAGCGCAGCGGCGAGGCTCGCACCCACCATACCGCCGCCGACGATGGCGACGTCGACCTCCGCAGCAGCGGTGGCGGGGGCGACGGCTGCCATGCTTCAGCCGCGCGCCATGAGCGCTTCGATCTGATCGGCATCCTTGGGTGCGCGCGCGGTGAGCACCTCCGCTTCGCGTCGCGTCACCACCACGTCGTCTTCGATGCGAATGCCGATATTGCGGAAGCGCCTGGGGACGCCGCGGGCGCCGGCGGGCAGATAGATCCCCGGCTCGATGGTCATCACCATGCCCGGCTCGAGCACCCGCCACTCATCGCCTACCTTGTAGTCGCCGACGTCGTGCACGTCCAGGCCGAGCCAGTGACCCGTACGGTGCATGAAGAAGCGCCGGTAGGCGCCGCTGCGAATGAGCGCGGCGACCCGACCCTTGAGGAGCCCGAGCTTTACGAGTCCCTGGGTGATGACCCGCACCGCCGTCTCATGCGGCTCGTTCCAGTGGTTGCCGCAGCGCGCACGCGCGATGGCCGCCTGGTTGGCCTCCAGCACCACTTCGTAGACCGCGCGCTGCTCGGGGGTGAAGCGACCGTTGACCGGGAAGGTGCGGGTGATGTCGGAGGCATAGCACTCGAGCTCGCAACCCGCGTCCACCAGCAACAGATCCCCGTCGGCGAGCGGCTGGTTGTTCTCCCGGTAGTGCAGAATGCAGCTGTTACGGCCGCCGCCCACGATCGGGTGGTAGGCGGTGTCGGCATTGTGGCGCCGGAATTCGTGCAGCAGCTCCGCCATCACCTGGTATTCGGTGGCGCCGGGGCGGCAGAAGCGCATCGCCCGCTGGTGTGCCCGCGCGGCGATGCGCGCGCAAGCGCGCAGCAGCGCGAGCTCGTGCCGCGACTTGTAGAGCCGCATGTCGTGCAGCACGTGATCGAGCGCCACGAACTCCTGCGGCGGGTGGCGCCCGTTGCGCGCCTGGGTGCGCAGAGCATTGACCCAGCCGAGCACGCGCTGGTCGAAATCCGCGTATGCCCCCATGGTGTAGAACACGCGGGTGCGGTTCTCCAGCAAGCCGGGCAGGATCTCGTCGATATCGGTGATGGGGAAGGCATCGTCCGCTCCGTAGTCCCGCGCGGCGCCGGCGGGGCCCGCGCGGCGCCCATCCCAGGTCTCGCGGGTCGGATCACGCTCGCGCACGAACAGGATGTACTCGGCCTGCGGCCGGCCGGGCACGAGTACCGCCACCGCTTCAGGCTCGCCGAAGCCGGTGAGGTAGTGAAAGTCGCTGTCCTGGCGGTACGGATACTCGACGTCGCTGTTCCGGTGCCGCACCGGGGCTGCGGGCAGGACGGCAATGGAGTCGCGTCCCATCAGGCGCATCAACTGGCGGCGGCGGCGCGCAAACTCGTCTCTTGCCATGAGCTGCGCCCTTCAGTGCAGGGGCGCCGCGGACGGCGCCGGCGGCCGGCGGGCGGCGGCCAGCTCCTCGAACAGCAGCTGGACGCCCACCCGCACGAATTCCACCAGCTCCGCGTAGGCGCCCTCGTTCGACTCCTCCTCCTGGCCGGCGTCGACCCCGGCGCGCGTGATCTCGGCGAAGTCGCGCACGATCTCCCCAACCTCCCCCGGCAGCTCGCTCGCGTCCGGGATGGCACCGGCGCCCAGGCCGTAGAGAAATCCCTGGCACCACTGGGCCAGCGCCGCGGTGCGTGTATCGATCGATTGTCCGTCCTCCGGCAGCAGCAGTTCGAACTCCATGTCAGGCTGCAGCAGGGCGTCGGCAGTCGCCGCATACAGTGCGCGCAGGCTGGCAGCCACGGCTGGCTCCGCGCGCCCCTCGGGCAGGATCTCGCGCAGCCAGTCCTCGAAGCGGTAGCCGCCCGCGCCACACAGGCAACCGGCCAGCGTGCCGTGCGCCTCGGCCGCGTCGGCGTGCGAGCGCGCCTGCGTCAGCAGTTGCTGGATGTGGGTGTAGTCGGGCTGATTCATGCGCGCACGGCTCATTATAATTGACCGTACGAAGAGCGCGGCTCTATAGTCCGCGCCATGAGCGACATGACAAAAACACAACTCGATCTCGAGCTCACCCGGCTCACCAAACGCATCGAAGAGCTGATCACGAGCCTCGAGCACCTGAAGGAGGAGAATCGCGCGCTGCGGGCGCGGCACGAGTCGCTCGCCGGGGAGCGCGCCGCGCTGGTGCACAAGAACGAGCAGGTGCGCACGCGCGTGGAGGCCATGATCGGCCGCTTGAAGACCCTGGAGCACGGCGCATGAGCCACCAGGATCAGGCGCGGGTGAGTGTCCGCATCATGGAGAAGGAATACGTGGTCGCCTGCCCCTACGAGGAGCGTTCTGCGCTGCTGGATGCCGCCGAGTTCCTCAATGCGCGCATGCGTGAGATCCGCGACAGCGGCAAGGTCGTGGGCCTGGACCGCATCGCCGTCATGGCCGCGCTCAATCTGGCGCACGAGTACCTGCGGGTGAAGGATCGCGAGTCACGGGTCGACAGCGGTGTGGGCGGCCGGGTGCGCGCGCTGCGCGAGCGCGTCGAAGGCGTGCTCGGCAAGGGCCAGCAACTCGAGCTGTGACGCAGGCCGCGGCCCGCCGTTCAGCTTGGGCGCGCCACCTATCCTTGGTGTAGAGTGCTCGTGGCGTCGCCTGCGGTGTTCGACAAGTGGGCCGGGTTACCTCGGACCCTAATTGAAACACCCTCGGGACTTCCGGCTTGCGCGCAGCGCTGTGCAAGTCCGCCTTTGAGCGGAAAGCCTTACCTGCCGCAGCTCGTCCCACTTGTTGCTCTGGTTCGAGAGCAACGGTCCGCACCGGCACATGCGGGTGGCGCTACCTGAATCCTCACCAGGGGGCGCCCGCAGACAACTGCGGGCGAGCCTCGTGGCCCGGCGCCGCAGCGTGCCGGCGCGCGAGCGCCAACGCGCCTCGCTCCTCGTGGCGCGCAACGTCGACCGGGCCCTGCCGCTGCGCTCACACTGGCGCATCGCGGTGTATGCCGCACTGCCCGATGAGCTCGACACGGCCCCGCTCATCGCGCTGGCGCAGGAGCGCGGCTGCCGTCTCTACCTGCCGCGCATCGACCGGCGGCGTGCTTCGCGCGCCATGCGGTTCGTGGAAATGCGCGGCCCGTTGCGGCCCAACCGCCTGGGGATTGGCGAGCCCGCAACGGCGGCCACGATCGGCGCGCGCTGGCTGGACGTGGTGTTCCTGCCGCTGGTGGGGTTCGATCGGCGCGGCGTGCGCCTCGGAACCGGCGGTGGGTATTATGACCGCGCGTTCGCCTTCCGGCGCTGGCGCAGCGCCTGGTACGCGCCGCGCCTGGTGGGCCTCGCCTATGGCTTCCAGCAGCTCGAGCACATCACGGCCGCGGCCCACGATGTGCTGATGGATGCGGTGGTGACCGAAGAGGGGATCATCCGATGCGCTACTGGCTGATGAAGACCGAGCCCGGCACCTTCGGCCTCGAGCATCTCGCCGCCGCCCCGCGCAGCACCACCGCGTGGGACGGCGTGCGCAACTTTCAGGCGCGCAACATGCTGCGGGATGAGGTGCGCCGGGGGGATCAGGCGTTTCTCTACCATTCCAGCTGCGCGCTGCCGGGCATCGTCGCCGTCATGCAGATCGTGAAGCAGGGCTACCCCGATCCCACCGCCTTCGATCGCAAGCACCACCACTACGATCGCGACAGCGATCCGGGCAATCCGCGCTGGTTCATGGTGGACGTGCAGTTGAAGCGCCGCCTCGCGCGTACCATCGCGCTCGAAGAGCTGCGAGCGCATGCCGGCAAGGAGCTCAAGGGCATGGCGCTGTTGCGCCCCGGGAATCGACTGTCGATCACGCCGGTGGAAGCGGCGCACTGGAAGTTCATCCTCTCGCTCGAGTGACTCGCGAGAGCGCCGCGCGCGGTTCGTGAGTCGTCACGCGCGGCTCGCCTTACCACACTCCACCGTGTGCTCGCTTGTAATTTCGATTCGCGTGTATATACTCGGACCCCGGACTAACCCGTCAAATTGGAGAGCCAACATGGCGAAGGCAAAGAAGAAGGCCAAGAAGAAAGCTGCCAAGAAGAAATAGGCCTTAACTCGGCGGTCGCGAAAGTGACCGCCGAGTCGTATTCGAAGACTGTGCCCGCTGCTGACGCGGGCACAGTCGTTTCTGGAAGTCACTCCCGCACGGGGGCCTTGATGGCGACGGATGCTGAAGCAAACAAGCAGCGCGCGGCGCTGGCGGCGCTGGAACTGGTGGCGAGCGGCGTCACGATCGGCGTCGGCACCGGCTCCACGGTGAACCTGTTCATCGATGCCCTCGCCGCCAATCCCGGTCGTGTGCGCAGCGCCGTGTCCAGCTCGCAGGCGAGCACCGCACGGCTGCGCGCCGCAGGTCTGGCGGTCGTCGATCTGAACGAGCTCCCCGACCTCGCCCTCTACGTCGACGGCGCCGATGAGGCGACTGCCGCCCGGCATCTGATCAAGGGCGGCGGCGGCGCCCTCACCCGCGAGAAGATCCTCGCCGCGGCCGCGCAGCGCTTCGTGTGCATCATCGACGACACCAAGATGGTCACCACGCTCGGCCGCTTCCCGTTGCCGATCGAGGTCATCCCCATGGCGCGCACGCTGGTCGCCCGGCAGCTCACCGCGCGCGGCGGCCGACCGCTTTGGCGCCAGGGGTTCGTCACCGACAACGGCAACTACATCCTCGACGTACACGATCTCAGCATCGCCGATCCGGTCGCGCTCGAGCGTGAGCTCAACCAGATTACGGGCGTGGTGACCGTCGGACTGTTCGCGGCCCGCCCCGCGGACGTGCTGCTGGTCGGCACCGCACAGGGCGTGCAGACCCGCTAGCAAACGCAAAAGGGCCCGTCACCTTGACGGGCCCTCTTCGTTTGGCTGGGGGACTAGGATTCGAACCTAGGTAAACGGAGTCAGAGTCCGTTGTCCTACCACTAGACGATCCCCCAGGAGGGCGGGATACAAATCCGGGCGGGCGAGCGCGCAGCTCCGTGTGCCGAAGCGCAAGCCCCCGGGCTTAACGCTTCGAGTACTGCGGACCGCGGCGAGCCTTGCGGCGTCCGACCTTCTTGCGCTCGACTTCACGCGCATCGCGCGTCACGAAGCCCGCGGCGCGCAGCGGCTTGCGCAGGCTCTCGTCGTACTCGATCAGCGCGCGGGTGATGCCGTGACGGATCGCGCCCGCCTGGCCGGTGATGCCGCCGCCGTCGACCTTGACGGCGATATCGAAACTGCTGACCAGCTTCACCGCCTCGAGCGGCTGGCGCACGATCATTCGGCCGGTCTCGCGGCCGAAGAACTCTTCGAGCGAACGGTCGTTCACCGTGATGCGCCCGCTGCCGGGCTTCAGGTACACGCGCGCCGTCGCAGTCTTGCGACGCCCGGTTCCGTAGTGATTCTGCTGGGTCGCTGGCATGTACGGTCCTATTGAATCTCGAGCGGCTTCGGCTGCTGCGCCTTGTGGGGATGCTCGCCGCCTGCAAACACGTGCAGCTTCCTGAACATGCGCCGGCCGAGCGGGTTCTTCGGCAACATGCCCTTGACCGCGAACTCGATCACGCGCTCGGGGTGCTCGCTGAGAAGCTTCTCCAGAGCGATCGACTTTATGCCGCCGATATGGCCGGTATGGTGGTAGTAGATCTTGTCGGAGAGCTTGCGCCCGGTGACACGGATCTTCTGCGCATTGACCACCACGATGTGGTCGCCCATGTCCACGTGCGGGCTGTAGTCAGCCTTGTGCTTGCCCTTGAGGCGATGAGCGATCTGCGAGGCCAGCCGCCCGAGCGTCTTGTCGCTGGCGTCGACGACGAACCAATCGCCCCGGACGGTAGCGGGCCTGGCAAATACGGTCTTCATAGGTCACTCGTGGCGGTGCGCCGCCGTCGGGGAGAACCCTGGGACGGCCGGGGCCGAAAAAAGGCGGGGAAGTGTACTCAAGCAGGTGCGCCAATGCAAAGGCGCGGGGAAGCGGCCCCTGAGGGGCCTAAGCGGTGCCCCGCCGAGGGTCTGCCAGTCCGGATTCCCCTATAATAGAGGACGCAGATTATGGAGTCCGGTCGCCCTCTCGACTGTGCCATCGCCGCCCTTGACCGTGGACTGCGCTCGGTCTTTGCGCCGGCCAGGACATCCCGGCCCGTCCCGGGCGGTTCGGACCCGGCGCCCGGCCTGCCGGCTGCGGAACGCCGTGCCAGCGCGGCCCTCATGCGCGTCAACCACGCCGGGGAGCTCGCCGCCCAGGCCCTCTATCACGGCCAGGCCTTCGTCGCCCGCTCCGCCGCGACACGCGACATGCTGACGGCCGCGGCGCGCTCCGAATCCGATCATCTCGCGTGGTGTGAGACGCGCCTGCACGAGCTCGCCGCGCGGCCGAGTCTCCTCAATCCGCTCTGGTACGCCGGATCCTTCGCCATCGGCGCCGCCGCCGCACTGCTCGGGGATCGAGCCAGCCTCGGGTTCGTGGCCGAGACCGAGCGTCAGGTCGAGGGGCACCTCGATGCTCACCTCGGCAGACTCCCGGCAGGCGACGCGCGCAGCCGTGCGATACTGCAGACCATGAGGGCGGAGGAGATCGCGCATGGCGCGGCGGCCGCGACTGCCGGCGGCGCCCCCCTGCCCGCACCGGTGTGCGCGCTCATGCGGTACACGGCCCGTGTCATGACAGGCACTGCCTACTGGGTTTGATGAGTCTTTGAAGGTCGTATATCTCCCGGGAGCCGGTATGGAAGAGAACATCAAGCCCTTAAGCGAGATTCCGGCGATCAACCGGTTCCTGAGTTACTGTCGCATCCGCGCGGTCCCCTCCAAGACCGTCGTCATTCACGCCGGCGACCTGCCGGACGTCCTCTACTACATCATCAGCGGTTCGGTGGAAGTGATGATCGAGGACGAGGAAGGCAACGAAATGGTGCTGGCCTACCTCAACCGCGGGCAGTTTTTCGGCGAGATGGGCCTGTTCTACGAACAGCCGACACGCAGCGCCTGGGTCCGCACGCGCAACCAGTGCGAGCTCGCGGAGATGACTTACCCGCGCTTCCGGCAGATCGCCGCGGAGAGCCCGGGGCTGGTGTTTGAGCTCGCCACACAACTGGCCACGCGCCTCGACCGCACCAACCGCAAGCTGGGCGATCTCGCCTTCGTCGACGTGACCGGCCGCGTGGCTCACGCCATCATGGATCTGTGCGGCGAACCGGACGCCATGACGCACCCGGAAGGCATGCAGATCAAGGTCAGCCGTCAGGAACTCTCGCGCCTGGTCGGCTGCTCGCGCGAGATGGCGGGCCGGGTGCTCAAGGTGCTGGAGGAGCAGGGCCTGTTGCGCGCCACCGGCAAGACCATCGTGGTCTTCAACGCCCGGCCGAAGATGAAGACCCGCCCGGTCATCGTGCCCGCGAAGCCGGCGGTGGCGGCCGCCACCAAGGCCACGAGCCAGCTCGACCTCGACGACGATGAGGATGATGATGACGACGAGGACGAGCCCGAGTAGCGCGCAACCCGCGGCTCATCCCCTTAAGCGCCGCACCCCGCACCGCCCGAGCACCCCAGCGCCTCACGTGGCGATCTGGCGCCGCATCTCCCGGATAGTCTGCGCGTAGTCGCGACTGCCGAAGATCGCCGATCCGGCGACGAACGTGTCCGCTCCGGCCTGCGCCGCGGAACGGATGTTGTCGGTCTTGATCCCGCCATCGACCTCGAGGCGCACCGCGCGGCCGGCGCTGTCGATGCGGGCGCGCGCCGCGGCGAGTTTGCGCAAGGCGTTCGGAATGAACTGCTGACCGGCAAAGCCGGGATTCACCGACATGATGAGAACCATGTCGAGCAGCTCGAGCGTGTAGTCGAGATAGTCGAGCGGCGTGGCGGGATTGAACACCAGTCCCGCCCGGCAGCCGTGCTCGCGGATCAGGCCGATGGTGCGATCGACGTGCTCCGAGGCCTCCGGGTGAAAGGTGATGAACGTGGCGCCGGCGGCGGCGAAGTCCGGCACGATGCGATCGACCGGGCGGACCATCAGGTGCACGTCGATCGGCGCCTCGACGCCGTGCCGGCGCAGCGCCTCGCACACCATCGGACCGACGGTGAGGTTCGGCACGTAGTGGTTGTCCATCACGTCGAAGTGAATGAGATCGGCGCCGGCCTCAAGCACCGCATCGACCTCCGCTCCGAGCCGGGCGAAATCGGCGGACAGAATCGACGGGGCGATCCACGCGGGCACCATGACCACAGTGTAAACCTCCTTCAGCCGGTCAGGCGCGCGAGCGCCTCGCGGTACTTGTCGCTGGTGCGTGCGATGATCTCGGGCGGCAGTTTCGGTCCCGGCGCCTGCTTGTTCCAGTCGAGCGTCTCCAGGTAGTCGCGTACGAACTGCTTGTCGAAGCTCGGCGGGCTCACGCCCGCGCGATAGCTGTCCGCGGGCCAGAAGCGCGAGGAGTCCGGCGTCAGCACCTCGTCGATGAGCGTGAGTCTGCCTTGGCTGTCGAGGCCGAATTCGAACTTGGTGTCGGCGATGAGGATGCCGCGGCTGCGCGCGTGCTCGGCCGCGAACCCGTACAGTGCCAGCGCAGTGTCGCGTACCGCGGCGGCAAGCTCCGCCCCGATGAGCGCGGCGACTTCCTCGAAACTGATGTTCTCATCGTGAGCGCCGATGTGCGCCTTGGTCGCCGGCGTGAACAGCGGCTGCGGCAGGCGTCCGGCCAGCTCGAGGTCCCGAGGCAGGGCGATGCCGCACACGCGCCCGCTCGCCTGGTAGTCCTTCCAGCCCGAGCCGATGAGATAGCCGCGCACCACCGCCTCGATGGGCAGCGCCTGCAGGCGCCGCACGATCACCGCCCGTCCGGCCAGCAGGGCGCGTTCCCGCTCGTCCCTGACCACCTCCGCCGGCTCCCGGCCCGTGAGGTGATTGGGCACCAGGTGCCGGGTGCGCGCGAACCAGAAATTGGAGATGCCGTTCAGCACCCGCCCCTTGTCGGGAATCGGATCGGGCAGCACCACGTCGAAAGCCGACAGCCGGTCGGTGGTCACGATGAGCATCGCGTCGTCATCGAGTGCGTAGATGTCGCGCACCTTGCCCTCGTGGATGCGGGCAAGGCCGCTGAGCTCGGTGCGGTAAACGACGGGGGCCGGCATGCATTGGTACTATAACGACCCGTGAAATGGATCGGCAAACTCACCGGCGGGCTGCTGGGTGCGGTCGCGCTCGGTCCGATCGGGGCCGCGCTCGGCGTGCTGCTCGGGCATCAGTTCGATGAGCACGGCGAGGAGCTGCAGGCGGGGCCGTTCGCAGGCGAGGACGTCGCCGCGATCGGCGAGCGCTTCTTCCGCGCCACCTTCCGTGTCATGGGCTGTCTCGCCAAGGCCGACGGCCGCGTGTCGGAGCTGGAAATCTCCGCCGCGCGCGCCGTCATGGGCGAGCTGCGCCTCGATGGCCCGCAGGTGCGCGAGGCGATCGCCTGCTTCAGCGCCGGCAAGCTCCCGGCATTCGACCTCGGCGGCGAGCTCGCCGCCCTCAGACGCGCCTGCCGCGGGCGGCCGGACCTGCTGCGCGTGTTCCTCGAGATCCAGGTGCGCGCGGCGCTCGCCGGCAACGGTCTGGAAGGCCCGGTGCGGCCTCTGGTCACTCGGATCGCCGCCGCACTGGGGATCTCGCCCCTCGAGCTGGCGCACGTCGAGGCGGTGTTGCGCATCCAGCGCGGCGGCCCTCGCCCGGGTGAGGCGCGTGGCGCCGGCGCCCCGGCACGCGACCGCTCGCTCGAGGAGGCCTATCGCGTGCTCGAGACCAGCGCGGGCGCGAGCGATCAGGCGGTCGTCAAGGCCTACCGCCGGCAGCTGCACCGCCATCATCCCGACAAGCTCAAGGCCAACGGCTTGCCGGAGTCGATGATGGCGCACGCCAAGCAGCGCACGCAGCAGATCATCGAAGCCTACGAGCTGATCCGCGAGCGCCGCGGCATGAGTTAGGCGCGTCGCGCCCACTCCTCGATGATGCCCTGGATCGCGCGCACGCCATCGGTCAGCGCCGCGGGCCCCGGCTGCAGGATGAGTGATGACTTGATCTCGCGCACGTAACCGTCGCGCACCGCGGGGATGGCGTCCCAGCCGGGCCGCGCAGCCAGGCGCTGCGGCTGGAACTTCTTGCCGCACCACGAGCCGAGCACGATGTCGGGAGCGCGGCGCGGCACTTCCAGCGGATCGGCGATGATGCGGTTGCGCCCCAGCCCCTCGCGCGCGAGCTCGGGGAAGCACTCCTCGCCCCCGGCAAGCTCGATGAGCTCGGACACCCACTGGATGCCGCTGATCATGGGATCGTCCCATTCCTCGAAATACACGCGCGGACGGCGCGCCAGGGCCCCCGCCCGCACGCGCACCTGCGCCAGTCCCGCGCTCAGCTCATCCACCAGCGCCTGCGCCTTGCCCTCGCAGCCGATCATGCCGCCGAGCGTGCGGATCATGCGCAGGATGTCCGCCACGCTGCGGTGATTGAAGACGTGCACCTCGAGGCCGGCACGCACCAGTTCGGCGGCGATGTCGGCCTGCAGATCGGAGAACCCCAACACCAGATCGGGCTGCAGCGCCACGATGCGGTCGGTACGGGCACTGGTGAAAGCGGAGACCCGCGGCTTTTCGCGGCGCGCGCGTGGCGGGCGCACGGTGAAGCCCGAGATACCGACGATGCGCCACTCCTCGCCGAGCCGATACAGCGTCTCGGTCGTCTCCTCGGTCAGGCACACGAGCCGCTGTGCAAATCCTGAAATTGCCGTCATGGGGCACCGCACCTTAAAGGCGGTGAGCACTGTATCCTCAAGGCATGTGGATGCGCATCTGGGGCTTTCTCGAGTGGTGCTTCTTCGGGCCGGCCTCGGTGCGCGCCGGCATGCTCGGGGGAGGCCTGCGTGTGCTGCGCTACCCGTATGCGGTGGTGCGTGACCTGGCGCGCGGGGAGATCAACCTGCGTGCCATGAGTCTGGTGTACACGACGCTGCTGTCGCTCATCCCGCTGCTCGCCTTCAGTTTCGCCGTACTCAAGATCTTCGGCGGGCGCCGCGACCTGGAGCCGATCGTCTACGAGCTCTTCCGCCCGGTGGGCGGTGCGGCGGCGCAGGAGCTCACCGCGCGCGTGCTGCAGTTCGCCAGCCACGTCAGCAGCGGCGTGGTGGGGTCGCTGGGCCTGGCGCTGCTCGCCTGGACGCTGCTCGGCACCATCAAGAAGGTCGAGGACAGCTTCAACTTCCTGTGGCACGTGGACCAGCCGCGCAGCCTCGCGCGGCGGCTCGCCGAGTACACGAGCCTGCTCATCGCCGGCCCGGTGCTGCTCGTGGGCTTCGTGGGCCTGTCGCACGCGGCGCTCGCGAGCGCGCCGGTGCAGGAGGTGGTGCACCTGCCGCTGCTGCAGCGCCTGCGCGGCACGGGTATCGCTCTGGCGCCTTACGTGATGGTCACGGCGTTTTTCACCGCGCTCTACATGATGATTCCCAACACGCGCGTGCAGTGGCGCGCGGCTCTCATCGGGGCGCTGGTGGGCGGCATCCTGTGGGCCGCGGTCGGCAAGATGTTCACCGCGTTCGTCGTGTACTCCACGCGCCTCACCCTCGTGTACGCCGGATTCGCGGTCGTGGTGGCGGCGCTGCTGTGGACGTATTTCGGCTGGCTGATCCTGCTCGCTGGTGCGCGACTGTCGTTCTACGTGCAGAACCCCACCTACCTGCGCCTCGGGCTGCAGCAGCTGCGGCTCTCGAGCGTGGAGCTCGAGCAGCTGGCGCTGAAGCTGATGTACTTCGTGGGCCGCACGCATATCGCAGGCGGAGGGCGCTGGAGCGTGAATCGCCTCGCCACCGAGCTGGGCCTGCCCGGCATCGCGGTGGCGCAGATGGCCGCGACGCTCGAGCGCGCGGGGCTGCTGATCGTCACCGACTACGACGAGCTGGTCCCGGCGCGCGACCTCGGGCGCATCAGCGTGTACGAGATACTCGACATCGCGCGCCATGGCGGCAGCGGCCACGTCGCGCCCCGCAACCTGCCCATCCCTGCGGTCGACCGGCTGCTGGCGGGTGTCGAGGACGCGCGCCGCCATCGCTGCGGCGAGCTCACGCTACGCGACCTGGTCGATGAAGCCGCGCGGCCGGCGCTGCAGCTCACTCCCCGGCAATCGTCATCTCGCTGAGCAGCAGCGAGCCGGTGCGGATGCCGCCGCGCACGTCACGATCGTCGCCCAGCGCCACGATGTGCCGGTACATGGGCCTCAGGTTCCCGGCGATGGTGATCTCGTGCACCGGGTACGCGATGGCGCCACGCTCCACCCAGAAACCGCTCGCGCCGCGCGAGTAGTCCCCGGTCACGCCGTTCACGCCCTGTCCCATCAACTCGGTCACCAGGAGCCCGGTGTCCAGGCGCTGGAGGAACCCCGCCGCATCCAGCGCTCCCTGCGCGCTGCTCACGATGAGGTTGTGAATGCCCCCGGCGTTGCCGGTGGTGGTCAGCCCCAGGCGCCGCGCGGAATAGCTGCTGAGCACGTAGCCGCTGAGCACCCCGTCGCGCACCAGCTCGCGATCGCGCGTGGCGGCGCCCTCCTGGTCGAACGGGCTGCTGGCGAGGCCTTTGCGGATGTGGGGCCGCTCGTGCATCTGCAGGAACGCCGGAAAGATCTGCTCCCCGGCCGCGTTCAGCAGGAACGAGGACTTGCGGTACTGGCTGGTGCCGCTGATCGCGCCGACGAAGTGTCTGAACAGGCCGCGCGCCATGTCGGGCGTGAAGGCCACCGGGACCTTGCGGGTGCTGAGGCGGCGCGCACCGAGCCGCGCCACAGCGCGTACACCTGCGGTGCGGCCGACGCCGGCGACGGTTTCCAGCTCCGCCGGGTCGCGCGCGATGGTGAACCAGTAGTCGCGCTGCATGTCATCGCCGGCCTGTGCGACGAGCGAGCAGCTGACCGAATGGCTGCTGGCCGAGTAGCCGGCGAGAAAGCCGAGCGAGTTGCCGTAGACACCGGTGTGGCGCTGACTGCTCACGGAGGCGCCCTCGGAGTTGGTGATGCGCGGGTCTACACCCAGGCCCGCGGCCTCACATTCGCGCGCCAGCTCGATCGCGCGCTCCGGGGTGAGGTCCCAGGCGTGATCGAGATCGAGATCGGGGATCTCGCGGGCCAGCGCGCCGGGGTCCACCAGCCCGGCATACGGATCCTCGGCGGTGTAACGGGCGATCGCACAGGCCTTTTCCACCGTCTCGCGCACCGCGGCAGCCGCCAGGTCCGCGGTGCTCGCCGAGCCCTTGCGCTGCCCGAAGTAGACGGTCACTCCGAGGCCGCGGTCGCGCTGATACTCGAGCGTGTCGACCTCGCGCAGCCGCACGCTCACCGACAGCCCCTGGGCGAGCGAGGCGTCGGCTTCGCACTGCGACGCGCCCCGGCGGCGCGCTTCCTCGAGCACGAGACTGGCGACGTCGGCGAGTTGCCGGGTTGCCTCGGATGCGGGCGGTGGTTGCATGGTGCGTGATTCGCGTGAGCGTTAGGCTTAAATTGTAGCTCACCGCCTGGCACCGCAGCGGTGAGCGCAGCAACGAGCCGCCCGTGACCGCCGCACCGCACGACCGCGAAGATGCCGACGAGACCCCGCGACCTCCCAGCAAGAGCGCGCGCAAGCGCGCGGCTCACGCCGCCCAGGACCTGGGCGAGGCGCTGGTGCGCCTGCGCGAGGCGGAGCTCGAGGCGCTGCAGCTGCCGGAGGCTCTGGGGGAGGCGATCCGCGCGGCGCGCCACATCACCAGCCGCGCGGGGGCGGCGCGCCAGCGCCAGTACATCGGCAAGCTGATGCGCGCGGTGGACGTGGAGCCGATCCGCGCCGCGCTCGCCGCCCACAGCGAACGTGCCGCGCGCGAGAGCGAGCGTTTCAAGCGCGTCAGCGCCTGGCGCGAGCGGCTGATCGCTGAAGGGCCCACGGCCCTGGCGGAGCTGGCGCGCTGGCGACCGGATCTCGATCGAGCTCAATGGGCCCGGCGTGTCAGCGCCGCCCAGACTGAACGCCGCCGCAGCGCCGGCGCCGGCGCGGCCGCCAGAGAGCTGTTTCGCGCGCTGCGCACATTGTTCGATACAATGCCGTGATGAAACCGCTCGTCGGCATCATCATGGGCTCATCGTCCGACTGGCAGACGCTGCAGTCCGCCGCGGAGGCGTTGGACAAGCTCGCGATCCCCTACGAGGTGCGCGTCGTGTCCGCGCACCGTACCCCCGACCTGCTGTTCGAATACGCCTCCGGGGCGCGCGAGCGGGGACTCGAGGTGCTGATCGCCGGCGCCGGCGGTGCCGCGCACCTGCCCGGCATGACCGCCGCCAAGACGATCCTGCCGGTGCTCGGCGTACCGGTGCAGTCGAAGTCCCTGGGGGGACTGGATTCACTGCTGTCCATCGTGCAGATGCCGGCCGGCGTGCCGGTGGCGACGTTCGCGATCGGCGCAGCGGGGGCGACCAACGCCGCGCTGTGTGCGGCAGCGATCCTCGCCAACCGCCACCCCGCCATCGCCACGGCGCTGGAAGCCTATCGCGAACGCCAGACCGCCGGCGTGCTCGGCAACCCGGATCCGCGCGCGACGCCGCGCACATGACGGTCGGCATCGTGGGCGCCGGCCAGCTCGGCCGCATGCTCGCTTTGGCGGGCTATCCGCTCGGGCTCGACTTCCTGTGTCTGGACCCCTCGCGGCAGGCGCCCGCGGGCCGGGTCGCCCCCCTGCTGCAGGGCGCCTTCACCGACCACGCGCTCCTCGGCCGTCTCGCGCGGCGCTGTGAGGTCCTGACCTTCGACTGGGAGAACGTGTCGGTTGCGAGCCTGCGCGCCGTGGCGCGCCTGCACGGCGCGCGTATCTGTCCGCCGATCGCGGCGCTCGCCGCCGGCCAGGACCGGGTGGCCGAGAAACGACTGTTCGAGCGCCTCGGGATCCCCACCACCCGCTGGCGCGCCGTGAGCTCACGCGCGCAGCTGACACGCGCCATCGCCGCCATCGGCCTGCCCGGTGTCCTCAAGACGCGCCGGTTCGGCTACGACGGCAAGGGTCAGGCCGTGATCCGCACGGCCGCGGACGCCCGGCGGGCCTGGAGCGCCCTGGGCGCGGCGCCGCTGCTGTACGAGGAGTGGATCCCGTTTGATTGCGAGGCGTCGATCATCGGGGCGCGCAGCGTCAGCGGCCAGCTCGCGGTCTATCCGCTGTGCGGCAACGTCCACGGCGCTGGTGTCCTGCGACTCACCTGCGCGCCTTTCGGCCCGCCGCGCTGGCAGCGTCTGGCCGCGCGCTATCTCACGCGCGTGCTGGCGCACTTTCGTTACACCGGCATCCTGACCATCGAGTTCTTCGTGCGCCGCGGCGGGCTCATCGCCAACGAGATGGCGCCGCGCGTGCACAACTCCGGACACTGGACCATCGAGGGCGCCGCCACCAGTCAGTTCGAGAATCACCTGCGCGCCATCCTCGACCTGCCGCTCGGCGCCACGCGAGCGCTCGGGCACAGCGCCATGATCAATCTCATCGGGCAGATGCCCCCACGCGCAACCCTGCTGGCGCTGGCAGGGGTGCACCTGCACGACTACGGCAAGGAGGGGCGCCCCGGGCGCAAGGTGGGTCACTGCACCGTCGTCGAGCCGACCCCCGCCCGGCGTGACGCTCGCGCGCGACGCCTGCTCAAGGATTTGGCCGTCGGCGTTCGCATCCCGTAACATCGGCTGCGAGCCAACAAGCATGTATCTGGAACCCTTCAAGCTCAAGGAGTTGCCGTTCCGGCTGAGCCCGGACCCCCAGTTCCTGTACCTGTCGAAGCAGCACGCCCGCGCCAAGGCGTACATGGAATCGACCATCTGGTTCACCGACGGCTTCGTGGTGATCACCGGGGAGATCGGTTCGGGCAAGACCACGCTGATCGAATCCTTCCTCAAGGAAGTGCCGGCGGACGTGGTGGTGGCGCAGATCAACCAGACGCAGGTGTCGGCCATCGACTTCCTGCAGGCGGTGCTGGTGCAGTTCGGCTTCTCGCCCTTCAAGATGCGCAAGGCCGAGCTCATCAGCACGGTCAACAACTTCCTGGTCGAGCAGTACGCCGCCGGGCGCAAGGTGCTGCTGATCGTCGATGAGGCACAGAACCTCACCATGCGCGTGCTGGAGGAAATCCGCCTGCTGTCGGGCGTGGAGACCACCAAGGACAAGGTGCTGCGGATCATTCTCGCAGGACAGCCCGAGCTCAACGACAAGCTCGACGCGCCCGAGCTCGCCCAGCTCATGCAGCGCGTGCGGCTGCGCTTCCACCTGCATACGCTGTCGGAAGTGGAAACGCGCAGCTACATTCAGCACCGGCTGGACGTCGCCGGAGCCGGGGACCGCGAGATTTTCGCCGCCGATACCTTCGCCGAGGTGTTTCGCTACTGCGGCGGCGTACCGCGACTGATCAATACGCTGTGCGATACCGCCATGATGGCCGCCTACACTTCGGATCGCAGCACGGTCACGCGCGCGGACATCATCAGCGCGGTGCGCGAGCTGCAGTGGGTCGAGTACTCCGCGCGCCCCCAGCCGCAGCCCCCCGAGGCCGGCGGCGCGGCGCCCGGCGCGGTGCCCGGTGCGGCGCCCGGCGCGGCGCCCGGTGCGGCGCCCGGCGCGGCGCCTGCCGCGACTCCCGAGCCGGGCGCCGCCATGGGCCGTCTGCTGGTGGCGACCGACGGGCGCACGGTGCAGGAAATCACCCTGCGCATCGGCCGGGTCATCATCGGGCGCATTCCCGACAACGACGTGCAGATCGACAGTCGCTTCATCAGCCGTCATCACTGCCAGGTGATCACCACGGCGCATTCCTGCGTGATCGAGGACCTCAACAGCACCAACGGGATTTACGTGAAATCCAACCGCGTCCGCCGCCATCACCTCAACGACGGCGACGTCGTGCTGATCGGCAAGCACGAGCTGATTTACGTGGATGAGCGCGCGGCGCGTGGCCGCGGAAGTTTCAGCGAGACGGTGCCGCACCTCGACGCCGAGGGCGAAGCGCCGGCACACCCGTCCGCGCAGCGCACGGTGCCCACGCTGCAGCCGACGTCGAAGGCCGGCCAGGTGCCGACAGTGCAGGAGCCGGCGCCCCTCAAGTAGCCGTTAGCGCGGCTTTTCTTCGCCGAGCGAATCCGGGTTCGCATACTGGGAGCGCAGCTGGCGGTAATCGCGCCGCCGCAGCAGCACGACCATCCCGCCGACCAGGGTCACCAGACCGAGCAGGCCGGTGAGCAGACTCAACCCGCCGCGCGAGGCGAGCAGGTAGCTGGCGATGAGCGCCAGGACGCCGCAGGTTATGTAAAACCACGGCAGACTCTCGTAAACGGGATGAGAGAAGCGGTGGCTGTGCTGTGGCATGCCACCCATCGTATCGCGAGCGGCCCCGAAGTTGGAACCGCCGCGATCACATTCGCGTCAGCCGAGGCCGAAGAGCTCGACGAGCCGCTCGAGCAGGGAGGGTTTCCAGCCGTCGACGCGAAAGTCCCCCTGAGGCACTGCGGCGCGTCGGCTGACTTCCGCCAGCAGCTCCGCGGGCAGGTTGAGCTTCGGGGACTCGAGAGTGGCGTCGTCGGCGTACATCGGACATTCCTTTACGTGCTACGTGGGTTGCACTCGCCCGATGCACGTTACGGACTCGCGACCCGAACGGGTGTGTGGAAAATCACAGCTTCGTCATGGATCCGATTATGTCGCGGTAAGTGTGTACCGGGTACGTGACTCCGCGCGGCGACAGTAGGTACGCCCTCAAGCGGTACCGCCGACCGTGAGTCCTTCGATCCTCAGCGTCGGCTGACCGACGCCGACCGGCACGCTCTGTCCGTCCTTGCCGCAGGTCCCAACACCGTCGTCGAGCCTCAGGTCGTTGCCGACCATCGAGACGCGCGTCAGCACGTCCGGACCGTTGCCGATCAGGGTCGCGCCCTTCAGCGGCGCACCCACACGGCCGTTCTCGATGGCATACGCCTCGCTGGCCGAGAACACGAACTTGCCGGAGGTGATATCCACCTGCCCGCCGCCGAAATTGACCGCGTAAATGCCGCGCTGCACCGAGCGGATGATTTCCTCGGGTGCATGCGGCCCGGGCCGCATGTAGGTGTTGGTCATGCGCGGCAGGGTCATGTGCGCGAAAGACTCGCGTCGGCCGTTGCCGGTCGGGTGCGCGCCCATCAGCCGGGCGTTCAACCGGTCCTGCATGTAGCCGCGCAGCACCCCGTTCTCGATCAGGGTGGTGCACTGGGTCGGCGTGCCCTCGTCGTCGATGTTGAGTGAGCCGCGGCGCGCGGCGAGCGTGCCGTCATCGACCACCGTGCACTCGGGCGCCGCCACCTGCTCGCCGATGCGGCCGGCGAATGCGGAGGTGCCCTTGCGGTTGAAGTCACCTTCCAGCCCATGCCCGATCGCCTCGTGCAGCAGGATCCCCGGCCAGCCCGGACCCAGCACCACCGTCATGGTGCCGGCCGGTGCCGGCCGCGCCTCGAGATTGACGAGCGCCTGGCGGACGGCTTCACGCGCCAGGGCGAGCGGCCGCTCGCCTGCGACGAGCTCGGCGAGCGAATAGCGGCCGCCGGCGCCGGCGTAGCCCTGTTCACGCCGGCCGCCCTGCTCCACCAGCACCGAGACGTTGAAACGCACCAGCGGACGCACGTCCGCGGCCAGCTCCCCGTCGCTGGTGGCGATGAGCACCACTTCGTGCACGGCGACCACGCTGGCGGTGACGTGCACGACGCGCGGATCGATGCGCCGCGCCTCGCGATCGACACGTTCGAGCCAGGCGATCTTGTCCGGGGTGGCGAGCGCGGCCGCGGGGTCCGCCGGCAGATACAGCCGATGCCCGGTTTTCGCCCGCCAGGCACTGACGCGCCGCTCGCCGCCATGCGACGCGATGGCACGCGCGGCACGCGAGGCCTCCTCCAGCGCCGGCAGCACGATCTCGTCCGAGTAGGCGAATCCGGTCTTCTCTCCGGCGAGCGCCCGCACGCCAACCCCCTGCTCGATGCTGGCGCTGCCGTCCTTGACCATGCCGTCCTCGAGCGACCAGGACTCCTGGTGCGCGAGCTGGAAGTACAGATCGGCGAAATCCACCGAGTGCGCGAGCACCTCCCCGAACACCCGGTCGAGGCGCCCATCATCGAGACCGCTCGGCCGCAGGATGAGGTCGCGGGCCAGCTTCAGCGGGTCGCCAGGCGGGGAATCACTCATGGGCGCCTCACTCACGAAGGTGTATTTGCGTCCACCAGGACGCGGTGCAGCAGCGCCGGGAAGCTCTCGCGCACGCCCGTCTGCTGCGCCAGATCCACCTCCGCCACCGCGCAGCCGCGGCCGCGCGGCACGCGCTGCAGGACTCGTCCCCAATAATCCACGATCATGCTGTCGCCGTAAGTCTCGCGTCCATTGGGATGGAAGCCGGACTGCGCCGGCGCCACGACGTAACAGAGGTTCTCGATGGCCCGGGCGCGCACCAGGGTCTCCCAGTGCGCCCGCCCGGTGGGGCTGGTGAACGCCGAGGGCACCGCCAGTAGTTGCGCGCCGGCCGCGCTCAGGTGCCGGTACAGCTCCGGAAACCTCACGTCGTAGCATACCGACAGCCCCAGCCGGCCGGCCGGCGTGTCAATTACCGCGGCACTCGTGCCGGGAGCGACGTGCGCCGACTCCCGGTAGCTCTCGGCGCGCCCGGGAATGTCGACATCGAACAGGTGGATCTTGTCGTAGCGGGCGACGCGCCGCCCGTCGCTGTCGTATACCAGCGAGGCGGCCGCCACGCGCCCGTCGGCGGCGCCGCGCAGCGGTATCGTGCCGCCCACGATCCACAGTCGCAGGCGCCGCGCGCTCGCTGCCAGGAAATCCTGCACCGCCCCGCTCCCGTCCGCTTCCGCCACGGCGCGCTTGTCGGCGTCCTTCAGGCCCATGAAGGAGAAATTCTCCGGCAGCGCCGCGAGTCGTGCGCCGCGGCCCGCCGCATCCTCGAGCAGCGCGCGCGCCTGCTCGAGGTTCGCCGGCACCTCGGGCCCGGACGTCATCTGAATTGCGGCCACCTTCATCCGTCACCTCATTCCGCAGGCGTCACGATCGGCTCAACCCAGGTGCCGCGCAAACGCAGCGCGGCACGCGAGCGATCCGCGGTCGAGCCGTTGAACAACTCGCGCATGGACAGCCACGCTGCCGCAACCCTGGGCGTCGGGCCGAGGCGGCGCACGGCAGCCGGCAGACGCTCCTCGCCACGCAGGATCCAAGCCTGCTCATCGTAGTCCTGCGCCAGCAGACCGGTGCGCCCGCGCACCAGGATCTCCGCGTCACCGTCGAAGTGCAGGTCAGAGGTCGTCGCCTGCCCGTCGTGCAGCACGAAGTCCGCCGTCAGGCTCGAGAAGCTCAGCCCGGGGCTCATTCCTTTGGTCAGCGCCGGCACGACCAGCAGCGCGAAAGGAACGCCCGCGGAAGGCGCCCCCGCCGCGCGCGTGACACCCTGCTCGAGCTGCATATGGAGGCGTCCGTCGAGGGTTGCAAGGGAGCTGGGCGCCTGCTGCGGCCATTGCAACTCGCCCTGCAGCCGCCCGTGGCTCGCGTCGAGCTCCGGCCGGAAGCCGAAGGCGGACAGCGTGGCCGCGGCATTGCGGCTCTCGAGGCTGAACTGCAGGCGGCACACGCCATCCCGGCACTGCAGCGTGCCGCGCGTGTCCTCGTTGTCGCCGGCCAGGTGCAACTCGCTCACCTCGAGCGCGTCCGCCTGGGCTGCGAGCAGCGCGTCGAACCTGCCGAGGGAATGGCCCTGCCACTGCAGATTCTCGATGGAGAGTTGGGCGGCAGGCGCGAGCGCCGCCAGCATTGCTGCCCCGAGTGCGGCGTCGCCGGGTTGCGCCAGGTTGAGCCTGGCAAGCTGCACCAGCGCCGGATGTGCGCCGCTCACCACCGCCGGCCAGCGCACCGTGCCGGAGAAGTCCGCGGACTGCAGCTGCAGCTGTCCGCCCGCGCGGCTTGCCTGCCCCGTGAGGCTCACCTCCGGGTAGCTGCGCTCCCCGGCGATGAGCTGGGAGGTCGTCAGCCGCGCGCTCACCGCCGGCAGCGCCGCATCCCGGCCGATCTGCCGCCACAGCGCCAGATACGCCGGCAGGTCGAGGCGGTTGACGTGACCTTCCAGCCACAGCCCCGGCTCCGCGGGCGGCGTCGGTGCCGTGGAGGCGAGACGAACCGCGCCGCGCTCGATGCGCCACAGCTCACCGCTGCGGCTGAGCGCCGCCCAGGCGTGCAGCCGCTCGCCGAGGCTCAGTCGCAACTGCCCGGCGTCGGCACCGGCCTGTACTTCGACGTGCAGCGGCAGCAGCGCGCCCTGCGCCTTGGCAAAGGGCTCGGGCAGGCGGCTACTGACGCCGATCAGGTTCGAATCGGCGCGCACGCGCCAGCGCGCACTGCCCGCATCCGCCGCCGGCAGGAAACTGAGCAGCGCGCTCCATTCGGCGCTGCCCGCGAGCTGGGCATCGTCGCTCGCTCCGGCCGCCAGCACCGCCTGCCGCACGTCCACCAGACCGCGCCCGGAAATCACCAGTGCGGTGACGTCGGGGTCGCGCCGCTCCGCGACGCCGAGGCTGACCGGACCGCCCAGCCACTGCCCGGTCAGGGTCGAGGGCTGCAGGTGGCCGGCCGCAAAGGCGAGCGTGCCGCGTAGCGCATCGATCGGCGGCAGGCCCGCCACCGCATGCAGCTGCGCGCCATCGAGCACCGCCGTGACGCGCGTACGTACGCGCGGCTGGCGAACCAGCATGTCGACATCGAGCAGCGTGTCACCGCGCACATCGACATCCTGCAGCCCGGGGGCGTAGGCGCTGAGCTGCGGGTGTTGACGCAGCCACGCCAGCGCCTGCTGCGCGCTGCCGGTGACGCGCCCGGCGAGATGCATGGCGCGACCGCGCGCGTCCCACTCGGCACTCGCCGCGACCAGTTGGAACGTCCCGACCTGCCCGCCGTCGATCGTCGCATGCATGCGCGGGCCGTGCCACTCGATGCGCGCATCCAGATGCTGCGTATCGGGCCAGGGATCGGAGCCTGCCAGGGTCGCGTCGCGCAGCCCCACAGCGCCCCGGAACTCGGTGCCGCCGCGGCTCCAGGGCGGTTGGGCCGCAGTGAGCGGTCCGCGCCACTCGAGATCCGCGCTCGCGATGCGCCCGGCGGTGAGCTGGGCGGCAGGGGCGCCGAACGCGGCCAGCGCGCGGGCGCCCAGCAGCCGGGCGAGCAACGCCACGTCGGCGTCCCGGACAGCGACGTGCGCGTTGATCTGCGGCTGCCGGCCGGCGGCCGCGGCGCCGATCGCGCCGCTGGCGGCAACACTCAGCTGCGCGCGCCGGACCTCGAGGTCATCGGTGCTCACCTGCCAGCCGCCGCCGTCGGCGGCGATGGCGAGGCGCGCGCCGATCGCAACATTGTCGAGCACGAGGGGCTCCTCGCGCGCCAGGGTGAGCTGCGCCGCGTGCGCCTGCAGATCGGCCACCAGGCGCGCGTCGGCTCCCGCTACGTGCCCGGTCAGTCCGGTGAGCACCATGTCGCGCGAGGGCGTTGCGAGCGTGACGTTTTCCAGTTGTGCGGAAGTTCGCAGACGTACGCCCCCGGGGCGGCCCGCATTCCAGTCGAACGCCAGCTCGCGCACCGCGCCGCTCAAGGCCACCTGCGCGAGCGGCAGCTGCGGGGCATACCAGCGCGCGATGGCGGCGACCACGGGAAGCGGCGCGGATTGCAGCGTGCCGTGCGCCCAGGCGGCGTCGGTGGCGGCGTCGACGCTCAGGGTCGCGGGCGCAGATGCGGGCGCGCCGATCTCGAGCGCGTGCGCCTCGAGGCGCCAGTGCCCGCCGAGCCGCGCTAGCCGCCACGCACCGCTCAGCCGCCCGACGGTGAGCGCCGCGGCGCCGGCGACCGGCGCCCTCCACTGGAGCGCCTGCGCCAGCACCGTGCCGTCGGCGACGAGGAGGCGTCCCTGCGCGAATTCGGTGTGCAGCTCGAGGTTGCCCCGGCCCGCTTGCGGCAGGTAGCGCTGCCAGGGCGGATATTCGCTGAGCGCCCGCCAGCCGGCGAACTCGAGCATGCGGCCTTCGAAACTGAGGGTGCCGCTCGAGCCGGCCGGCCGTGCGGGATCGCCGGTCACGGCCAAGGCGAGGTGCGCGCTGGCACCGAGACTTGCGGGCAGCAGCACCAGCGCGTCCGCAGTCCACGCCGAAGCCCGGTGCCGCAGCTGTGCGTGCGTGACGCTCAGCGTGAGGGGGAGCGGCGCCCCGCTGAGGGGCCAGCGCAGCGTGCCACCCTGGATGTCGATGCGCCCGTCCCGCCAGCGCGACAACAACCGTGCGCCGGCGCTCGGCAGCGGCTCGTGCCCGGCGACGCCGGCACGCGCGCCGGCCAGACCTGTGCCGGCCCCGAGATCGATGTCGGGGTTCACCAGCGTGATGCGCCCGGCCTCGAGCCGGCCGCTGCGCACCATGCGCCAGGCGTCCAGTCCGACGATGAGCTGCGGCGCACGCAGCAGCGCCCCGGGCCCGCCGGGCTCACCGAGCGCGACACTGTGAAACACGGCTTCAGGACCGTACCAACCCCAGCGCACGGAAAGCTCGCTGAAGCTCACGTTGAGTCCGGTCTGCTGGCGGATCAACTCCTCGAGCGCGGCGCGGTGCTGCGGCACGCGCGCGGCGGCCAGCTCCCAGGCGATCAACACCACCGCACCCAGGATGGTGGCGCCGCCGAGCACCCAGGCCGCCGAGCGCAGCCCGGCGCGCGCCGGGCACGCCGCGCCTGCGGCGGCAGGGGCAACCGGCCCGGCAGCAGGCTCTGCTGGCGTTACACGCACTCTTGTGCCTTTAGACGAGTACGACGTCGTAGTGATCAGCGCCGTAGAGGGCCTCGACCTGCAGGCGGATCGGACGACCGACCTGCGCCTCGAGCTCCCCGAGAGTGGCGGACTCCTCGTCCAGGAGGCGATCCACGACGTCCTG
This sequence comes from Gammaproteobacteria bacterium, assembly GCA_005878835.1. Lineage (GTDB taxonomy): Bacteria > Pseudomonadota > Gammaproteobacteria > Steroidobacterales > Steroidobacteraceae > 13-2-20CM-66-19. The sequence continues at coordinate 50,264 of VBMV01000050.1, forward strand.
GTGAGCGAGTATCAGCAGCTCACGACTGGCAAACTGTCGGCTCTGTCGCACAATTTCCCGAAAAATCTCGTTGCACACCGTTTCCGGCGTGCGGATGAAACCGCGCCCCACGCAGCTTGGACACGGCTGACACAGCAGATGTTCCAGGCTCTCGCGGGTGCGCTTGCGGGTCATTTCCACGAGCCCGAGCGGCGAGAGGCTCACGATGTGCGTCTGGGCGCGATCACCGGACAGCGCCCGCTCGAGGGCGCTCAGCACGGCGCGCCGGTGCGGCTCATCGCGCATGTCGATGAAGTCGATGATGATGATGCCGCCGAGATTGCGCAGCCGCAGTTGCCGCGCGATGCTCACCGCCGCCTCGAGGTTGGTGCGGAAGATGGTCTCCTCGAGATTGCGATGACCCACATAGGCACCGGTGTTCACGTCGATGGTGGTCATCGCCTCGGTCTGGTCGATCACCAGGTGGCCGCCGGACTTCAGCGGCACCTTGCGGTCGAGCGCCTTGGCGATCTCCTCCTCGACGCCGTTCAGGTCGAGTATCGGGCGCGCGCCGGCGTACAGTTCGATGACCGGCGCCGCCTCGGGCATGAAGGCGGCGGCGAACTGTTGCATACGCTCGTGCTCGCGCGGCGAATCGACCAGCACGCGGCTCACGCCGCGGCCGAGCTCATCGCGCAGCACCCGCAGGCACAGCGGCAGGTCCTCGTGGACCACCGAGCCGGGGGGCACCTCGCCGGCACGCGCGCGCACGTGATCCCACAGCTTGGCGAGATAGGCCATGTCCTCGCGCAGGGCCTCGGCAGAGGCCCCCTGTGCGGCCGTGCGCACGATGTACCCGCCGCTCGCGCCGGGGGTCAACAGCTGCGCCAGCACGGTCTTCAGTCGCGTGCGTTCGGCCTCCTCCTCGATGCGCGCCGACACCCCGATCGACTCACCGCGCGGCAGGTACACCAGATAGCGCGACGGCAGGGCAATGAAGGTGGTGAGCCGCGCACCCTTGGTGCCGATGGGGTCCTTGATCACCTGCACCAGGATGTCGTCACCGCAGTTCACCAGCCGCCGGATATCCTCCACCGCCGGCGGGCTCGCCAGCGGCGCACTCGCGCCGTCGTCCTCCGAAGGCGCGCCGGCGATGTCGGCAGCGTGCAGGAATGCGGTGCGCTCCAGGCCGATTTCCACGAACGCCGCCTGCATGCCGGGCAGCACGCGCGACACTCGCCCTTTGTACAGGCTGCTCACCAGTCCGCGGCGGCTGGCGCGCTCGATGTGAATCTCCTGCAGCACGCCGTTCTCGAGTATGGCGGCGCGGGTCTCGCGCGGCGCGATGTTGACCAGGATCTCCACGCTCACCGCTTACGCTCCCGCACGTGCGCCGTGCCGCCAGTACGGCACCCCCGCCTCACGCAGCAGCTCCGCCGTCTCGAACAGCGGCAGACCCATCACTCCCGAGTAGCTGCCGCTCAGGTGCTCGATGAACACCGCGGCGCGCCCCTGGACCGCGTACCCACCGGCCTTGTCACGCGGCTCGCCCGTGTGCCAGTAGGCGCTGCATTCGGCGCGACTGAGGGTGCGGAAGCGCACCTCGCTCGCGCTCAGGCGCAAGCTCACCGCGCCGTGAGCCGCAAGCGCCACGGCGGTGAGCACCTGGTGCGTGCGCCCGGAGAGGCGCTCGAGCATGGCGAGACTCTCAGCCTCGTCGGCAGGCTTGCCGCACACGATCTCATCGAGCACCACGGTGGTGTCGGCGGCGAGCACCGGCAGCCTCACGCCGCGCTCACGCACGGCGAGCGCCTTGGCGCGGGCCATGCGCACCACGTAATCTGCCGCGCGTTCCCCGCAGCGCAGCGCCTCGTCGAGGTGCGCCGCGCTCACCACGTGCGGCACGCCGATCTGCGCCAGCAGCTCGCGGCGCCGCGCGGAGGCCGAGGCGAGACACACGAGCGGTGCAGGGTCGTGCACTTTCATCAGTCGCGGTGATAGGGGTGGTGCGTCAGTATGCTGTGCGCCCGGTACAGCTGCTCGGCGAGCAGTACGCGCACCAGCGCGTGCGGCAGTGTCAGCCGTGACAGCGACAGGGTGAAGTTGCCGCGCGCCAGCACCTGCGGGGCGAGGCCGTCGGGGCCGCCGATCAGGAACGCCAGATCCTCGCCCTGCTGCATGCGCTCCTGCAGCCAGGCCGCGAGCTCGCGCGTCGAGAGCTGCGTACCGCGCTCATCGAGGACCGTCACATGATCGCCGGGGCGCACGGCGCCAAGCAGGCGCTGGCCCTCGGCCGCGATCGCGTTGTGCGCCGTGCCGCCGGCACTGCGCGCGCCGGGCTCGATCTCAACCAGCGATGTGGCGAGGCGGGATGGGAGCCGGGCCAGGTAGTCTTCGCAGGCGCTGCGCGCCCAGGCGGGCGGGCGCGTGCCCACGGCGATCACGCGCACGCGCATCGGTCCTTACCTACCGCGAGATTCGCCGCCGCCGTGCGGCCGCACGGGAAATCGCCGGGGGCAGGACCGCGGCCTCGAGCGGACCGCTGTCCCAGAGGCGCTCGAGACCATAGAACTCGCGCACCCGCGGCAGCATCACGTGCACCAGGATGTCCTGCAGGTCCACGAGCACCCATTCCCCGTCGCGGGCGCCCTCGGTCCCGAGCGGCCGGCAGCCCGCCGCCTTGGCCTTCTCCACCACGCGCTCGGCGATCGAGCGCACGTGGCGGTCGGAATTGCCGCTCGCGATCACCATCGTGTCGACAATATCGGTCAGGCCCCGCACATCCAGCACCCTGACATTCACAGCCTTCATATCATCGAGCGCGGCCGTGACGAGGGTCTGCAACGGCGAGGCGCGCTCCTCCTTGGGGCGCAGGCGTGTGCGGGTGATCATGTGCTTAAGTGAGTTCTCCTGAAACCATCCCTCAGCGGCCATCCGGCTCTTGCTGTGCAGCATAGCACCTCGTCTCCAGGATGATCTGCCTCACCTCGTCGGGAACGAGGTAGCGCGGGTCGCGGCCGGCGATGATGAGGGTGCGCAGCTCGGTCGAGGAAATCTCCAGCTGGGTCACCGCGTGCACGTACACGCACCCGGAAGGTCTCTCGTGCAGCACGCGGATCGTGCCGGTGCCGTGATCGACCATGACCTCGCCGAGCGGACCGGTGGTGGGCGCCCGCCACCCCGGGCGGTGAGCCACCACGATATGCGCCAGCGCCAGGAGCTCGCGCCAGCGGTGCCAGTTGGGCAAGCCGAGAAACGCATCCATCCCGAGCAGCAGACACAGCGAGCGCTCCGGATATTCCCGGCGCAGCTCCGTCAGCGTGTCCACCGAATAGGACACACCGCTGCGGCGCACTTCGCGGTCATCGACCACGAAGCTCGGCTGATCCGCCACCGCCGCCCGGACCATCTGCAGGCGCCGCTCCGGGCTCGCGTACAGCTGGGCGCGATGCGGCGGGCTGCCGGTGGGCAGGAAGCGCACTTCGGCGAGCCGCAGCTCCTGCCACAGCTCGAACGCCGTGCGCAGATGGCCACAGTGAATCGGGTCGAAGGTGCCGCCGAAGACGCCGATGGGTTGCATCGCTTACATCGCCCGCGCGCGCCTGAGCCCCGAGGCGGGCGGTTGCCCGCAGATGTCGGCCGCCAGCAGCGCCAGCTGGTCCCACGCATCGCCCACGACACGGCCCTTGATCGTGCGATCGACGCGCGCCGCACGCCGCGCGAGCGCCGCGAACGGCAGTCGCGACGCGCGCCGCAGCGCTTGCTCGAGCGCGGCTCGGTGGCGCTGCTGCGAGGCGGGCGGGCGGTCGCCGCCGCGAGCGCTCCATACGTCGCGCAGCGCGCGGCTCAGCGCCCACAGCACCAGAGTCGGCTCCGTGCCCTCGGCGCGCAGGCCCGTCAGCACGCGCAGCGCCCGCGCGGCTTCGCCCTTGAGTACCGCCTCGCCCAGCCCGAAGACATCAAAGCGCGCGCTGTCGGCGACACCGGCGAGTACGGTGTCGGGCGTCACCTTGCCCTCGGGCGCCAGCAGCGCGAGCTGGGTGAGCTCCTGGTGGGCCGCGAGCAGGTTCCCCTCGGTGCGCGCCGCCAGAAGCTCGAGCGCCTCATCGCTCGCGTCGAGCTTCAGCCGGCGGCAGCGGCCCTTGAGCCACGCCACCAGCCGGTGGCTGTCGACCGGCCAGATCTGCACCCAGGCGCCGTGCGCCTCGACCGAGCGCACCCAGTCGGCACCCTGCGCGTCGCGATCGAGGCGTGGCGTCAGAATGAGGAACAGGGTGTCAGGATCGCGCGCCTCGAGCAGTGCGATGAGAGCGGCGTTGCCCGCCGTGCCGGGCCTGCCGCTCGCCAGGCGGATCTCCATCACGCGGCGTGCAGCGAACAGCGACAGGTTGGCGGCGGAGGCACGCACCTCGTCCCAGTCGGCGGCACGCTCGATGAAGTGCACCTCGCGCTGCGTGAAGCCCGCGCCGCGAGCCCGCGCCCGTACCGCGTCGGCGGCTTCCGCCGCGAGCAGCGGTTCGTCGCCGGAGACGAGATATGCCGGCAACAGCCGTTCCCCGAGGTGAGTGGCGAGCGAGTCGGAGGTGAGCTTCAAAAGGCCTCATGCGGTGAGGGGCGTGCGGGTGACCCACAGCCTGGCCCTGTGGGCAGGCTGCCGGCTCATTATTACATCGTAGAACCACCCGCGAGGGTGGCGGGTGGCGAACCAACGCGCGGGGGACGGGTGCCGGCCGTTGCGCATAAGCAGCAGCAGTTGCCTGCCTCCCCTGGGACGGCTACCCTGCAGGTTCCGCTGAGGCTGAGTTGCGCACCGCCCCGGTCACCCGGCCGGCGGCGTCGATGAGGCCGTGCCGCCACAGCCAGTCACGCGCATCGGTTGCATCCTGCGCGAACCACGCGCGCGTGCTGCCGAGGCGGAAGCTGTAGCCCCATTGGTCCATGTCGCAGAACATGCGCTCCCGGCCGACACCGGGCAGCTGCCCGGCAAGCAGCACCTGCAGATAGCACACCGCCGACTCCTCGAGATCGCTCCCGCCGGCATCCCGGTCGAGGCCCGCGCGCCGCTCGGCAGTCATGCAGATGTAGTGGCTCGCCTCGTGCAGCAGCGAGTGCACCGGGGTGTCGAGCCGCGCGTACAGCCGCTCGCCCTTGAGGCCCGCCTCGCTGTGACCCCAGTAGGATCCCGGTATGCCTTCCCCGGGCGCGACCAGCGTGAGGTGCGCCCCGTAGCGGGCGAGCAGCAGCGCCAGGGCCACGCGATCGGTGGCGTTCAGCAGGAGCACCGCGGGAGCTGTGGTCACGGGGGGCGGGCGCGTGGGCCTTCGCGTCACAGACTCGACAGCCGCCGCATGACCATGTCGGCGAGATCGCGCGCCATGTCCGCGCGCAGCACGTCGTCCTCGTGCCCCTTGGCGAGCAGCAGACGCTCGTCGAAGCTGTAGGTGCGCGTAGCGGAGACCTCCTGCTGCGGCAACAGCTCCTTGTCCCCGGCGGTGACCGAGAAGCCGACCGTGTAGGTCACTTCATACTGCTTGGGCTGGTTGGTGGCCGACACCGACACCACGCGCCGCGTGAGATTGTCCTTGACGATGCTCACGACAGCGGATGCCTGGCCCTTCTCGCGCGCCAGGTGCGCCCCGTTCGACAACAGCGCGCGACGCAGGCTCTGCACGAAATCGCTCTGCCGGTCCGGCACCTCCAGATACGGGGTCTTCACCGGGTCCGGCAGGGGTGCGCGGCCTTGCAGATGAAAGCCGCACGCGCCGAGCAGCAGCGCCGCGGCGGCCGCGCCCGGCACGTGCATGCGCCGCCTCATCAGATGACCACGTTGACCAGTTTGCCGGGCACCACGATCACGCGCCTCACCGGCTTGTCGGCCAGGAACCTGCGCACCTGGGCGTCTGCCAGCGCCGCGGCACGCACCGCGGCCTCATCGGCGTCCACCGCGACGCTGATGCGCCCGCGCAGCTTGCCGTTCACCTGCACGACGATCTCGTAGCTTTCCTGCGCCAGCGCCGCCGCATCCGGCGCCGGCCAGCGCTCGTCCACCAGCGCGCTCGTCGACCCCAGCGCCTGCCACAGCGCGTGACACACGTGCGGGGTGATGGGCGCGAGCACCAGGACCGCGATCCGCAGCGCCTCCTGGCGCACGGCGCGCCCTTGGGCACTCGGGTCGCCGAAGCGCCCGAGGGCATTCAGCAGTTCCATGATGGCGGCGATCGCGGTGTTGAAATTGCGGCGCCGGCCGATGTCGTCGGTGGCCTTGGCGAGTGCCTGGTGCGCGGTGCGCCGCAGCTCGCGCTGCGCGCCCGTCAGCGCGCTCGCCTTCAGCGCCGCTGCCGGGCCCGCCGCAACGTGCTCGTACACCGCATGCCACAGCCGGCGGATGAAGCGCGAGGCGCCCTGAACCCCTTCGTCGGACCATTCCAGCGTCTGCTCCGGGGGCGAGGCGAACATCATGAACAACCGGGCGGTGTCGGCGCCAAACCGCTCGATCAGGCCTTCGGGGTCGACCCCGTTACCCTCGGACTTCGACATCTTCCCCAGGCCCTCGTGCGTGACGGGCACGGTGCCGAGGTCGGCGGTCAGCACCTCGTGCACCTCGGTGCCGTCGGGCCCGCGGCGGGTGTCCACCTCGGCGGGGTTGAAGTAGCGCTTGCGTTCGCCGGCGGCCTGGTATGAATAGATGTGGTTCAGCACCATGCCCTGGGTGAGGAGCCGCGTGAACGGCTCGCCGAAGCCGAGCAGATGCAAGTCGCGCATCACCTTGGTCCAGAAGCGCGCATACAACAGGTGCAGGATGGCGTGCTCGATGCCGCCGATGTACTGATCCACCGGCAGCCAGTAGTCCACGCGCGCGTCCACCATGGCGGGGGCGCCCGGGCACGCGTAGCGCATGAAGTACCAGGACGAGTCGACGAAGGTGTCCATGGTGTCGGTTTCGCGCCTGGCCGGCTGACCGCACTTCGGGCAGCCGCACTCGTAGAACGCCGCACACCTGGCGAGCGGATTGCCGCCGCCATCCGGCACCAGGTCCTCGGGCAGCACCACCGGCAACTGCTCGTCCGGCACCGGCACCGCGCCGCACGCGCCGCAGTGGATGATCGGAATCGGGCAGCCCCAGTAGCGCTGCCGGGAAATGCCCCAGTCGCGCAGGCGGTACTGCACGCGCTTGCTGCCGAGGCCCTTCTGTTCGAGCGCCGCGGCGATGGCATCCACCGCTGCCTGGAACGTCAGGCCCGAGAATTGCGCCGAGTTCACCGTGATGCCGACTTCCGCGTAGGCCGGGATCCAGGGCGCGCGCACCTCCTGGTAGGCGCCGCTGCCGGAGCGCACCACGGTGACCACCGGCAGGGCGTTGCGCAGCGCGAACTCGAAATCCCGCTCATCGTGCGCCGGCACGCCCATGACCGCGCCCTCGCCGTAGGCCATGAGCACGTAGTTGGCGACCCAGATCTCGAGCGGCGCGCCGCTCAGGGGGTGAAGCACGTGCAGCCCGGTCGGCCGGCCCTTCTTCTCCTGCGTCGCGAGCGCGGCCTCCGTCACGCCGCCACGACGGCACTCGTCGATGAACGCGGCGAGCGCCGGGTCGTGCCGCGCGGCGGCGAGCGCCACCGGATGCTCGGCGGCGATCGCCATGAAGGTCGCGCCGAAGAGTGTATCGGCGCGCGTGGTGAACACCTTCAGCGCCCCCGCGCCGCCTGTGGCCCGGACCGTATCGGGGGCGTAGGGAAAGGCGATGTCGCACCCCTCGCTCCTGCCGATCCAGTTCGCCTGCATCACGCGCACGCGCTCGGGCCAGTCGCCGAGGGTATCGAGCGCCTCGAGCAGCTCCTGCGCGTAGCGCGTGATCGCCAGGTAGTACATGGGGATCTCGCGCTTCTCCACCGGCGCCCCGGTGCGCCAGCCGCGGCCGTCGATCACCTGCTCGTTGGCGAGCACGGTCTGATCGACCGGATCCCAGTTCACGACGCCGGTCTTGCGGTAGGCGATGCCCCGCTCGAGCATGCGCAGGAACAACCACTGGTTCCAGCGGTAGTAGTCCGGGTCGCAAGTGGCGAGCTCGCGGCGCCAGTCGATGGCGAAGCCGAGGGACTTGAGCTGTGCGCGCATGTGGGAAATGTTCTCGCGGGTCCAGCGCGCCGGTGGCACGCCATTGCTGATCGCCGCGTTCTCGGCCGGCAGGCCGAACGCATCCCAGCCCATGGGCTGCAGCACGTTGTATCCCTGCATGCGCAGGTAACGCGCCAGCACATCTCCGATGGTGTAGTTGCGCACGTGGCCCATGTGCAGGCGCCCGGACGGATACGGCAGCATCGACAGGCAGTAGAACTTCGGCCGCGTCGCATCCTCACGCACCTCGAAGGCGCGCCGCTCGTCCCAATACTGCTGCGCGGCGCGCTCGACGGCCGCGGGATCGTAGCTCTCTTGCATCGTTGTTACGGCAGGCGCAGCGGTACGAAGATCTGGGCGTCCTCGCGCTGGATCAGCAGCGCCACGCTCTTGCCCGCGGATTTGGCCGCATCCTGCAGCTCCTTCACCGAGTGCACGCGCCTGCCGTTGATGCCCAGAATGATGTCGCCCGGCTGGACTTCGGCAGCCTGGGCGGGGCCCGAGACCTCCTCGACCACCAGACTCCCCTGCGTGTTCGCCTGCTCCTTCTCCTGCGGCGCGAGCGGCCGCACGGTCAGTCCCAGCGCGCTCGCCCGATCGCCGCCGTGGCCCGCGGGCTTGCCCGCTCGCGCGGTGAGCTGTGGCTGCTCCTTCAGTTCCGCAACCCTGACGTTGATGCTCTGCTCCTTGCCGTTGCGCCACACCGACAGGGTGGCATCCGAGCCCGGCCGCATCGCGGCGATGGCACCGGAGAGCTCGCCGTAGCGCTCGATCGCGTGCCCGCCGACACCGAGGATGACATCCCCCGCGGCGATTCCCGCGTGGGCCGCCGGGCCGTCCTTCTCCACCGAGGACACCAGTGCGCCGTGCGGCCGCTCGAGTCCGAAGGACTCGGCGAGCTGCGCGTTGACGTCCTGGATGGTCACGCCGATGCGGCCGCGGACCACGTGGCCGGTCTTGATCAGCTGCTCCTCGACGTTGCGCGCCACGTCGATCGGAATGGCGAACGAGACGCCCATGAAGCCGCCGGTGCGGCTGAAGATCTGCGAGTTGATGCCGATCACCTCGCCTGCCATGTTGAACAGCGGTCCGCCCGAGTTGCCGGGATTCACCGCCACGTCGGTCTGGATGAACGGCACGTAGTTCTCGCCCGGCACCGAGCGCGAGGTGGCGCTGATGATGCCCGCGGTGGCGCTGTTCTCGAAGCCGAAGGGCGAGCCGATCGCGAGCACCCACTGCCCTGGCTTGATGCGCGAGGGATCGCCGAGCTTCACGATGGGCAGGTTGGTGGCGCTGATCTTGATTACCGCCACGTCGGTGCGCTCGTCGGCGCCGATGACCTTGGCGGGGAACTCGCGCCGGTCGGTGAGGCGCACCGTCACCTCATCCGCGTTGGCCACCACGTGCGTGTTGGTGAGGATGTAGCCGTCGGAGTTGACGATGAATCCGGAGCCCGCGCCGCGCGCCGGCGGCTGGTGGGCGCGCGGCCCCTGCTCGGGGCCGGGAACGCCGAAGCGGCGGAAGAAATCATAGAACGGATCGTTGGGCGACAGTCCCGGCGGGCCCCCGGCCGCGGGCTGCGCCTTCTCCACGACCTCCACGTTCACGACCGCAGGCCCGTAGCGGTCCACCAGCTGCGAGAAGTCCGGCAGCCCCCGCAGCACGGGCTCCGCTGCCGGGGCGGACGGGGAGCCCGGGGCCTGCGCGGCGGCGGGCGCCGCCGCCGTGGGCGCAGCGGCGCGCGTGGACTGGGCGCTCAGGTCGCGCGAACAGGCCGCCAGGGCCACTGCGATGGCGCACAGCGCGATCATGCGCTTCAGGGGCGGAGTGAGAGTCGACTCGAACTTGGGGTTCATGGGGACACTTCCAGCTTCAGTCACGAACGGCCGGCCTGGCCGCGCTGCGCCGGCCCCTATCATTCCGCACCCACAGCCCGTACGCCAGCGCCAGCGCGGCCAGGCTCATGACCAGCCAGTTCCCAACATGCGCGTAGGGCGGCAGGCCCCTGAGAGGCACGATCCTTGAGACCAGCACCCAGGGTCGGAATTCCGGGGCGCGCGCGATCACTTCGCCATGCGGACCGATCACGGCCGAAATGCCGTCATTGGCGGCACGCACCAGGAAGCGGCCCTCCTCCAGCGCGCGCATGCGCGCGATCTGGAAGTGCTGGTGCCGGGCGCTCGAGTGGCCGAACCAGGCGTCGTTGGTGACGTTGACCAGGGCGTCGGCGGCGGGTAACACCCGCAGCATGGAGCTGCCGTAGGCGTCCTCGTAGCACACCGTGGCGCCGAGCCGCAGGTGCGCCGCGGGCAGGGGCGGCTGGTCCGCGGCCCCGGGCGTGAAGTCCGAATACGGCAGGCTCATCAGGCGCATCCACGAGCGCACGAAGCGCGGCACGGGAAAGATTTCCGCGAACGGCACGAGGTGATGCTTGTCGTACCAGCTCACCTCCTGATCGAGGGCGAGCACCGAGTTGAAGTAGCGCGGCGCGGCGTTGTCGGCTGCGCCGCCTTGCGCGCGCAGGACGCCCAGCACCAGCGCCGAGCCATGGGTGTAGGCCTCGCTGTACAGGTGGCTGAGGTAGGGGACGAGGTCGTTGGCGACGTCGGCGGGCGCGGACTCCGGCCACACGATGAGCTGCGTGCCGAGTGCCTTCTCGGTGAGCGTCCGGTAGGCCTCGAGCGTCGTGTCGCGGTTGCTCTCGAGCCACTTCTCGTCCTGCGGTATCGCCGCCTGTACCACGGCCACCGATACCGGCGCCCCGGCGGCCTGGGTCCAGGAGTGCCCGTGCAGCGCCGCCCCGAGAGCCCACGGAACGATGAGCAGGATGGCGGCGAGGATGCGGATTCGCCGGGCGCCACAGGCGAGGGCGACCAGTGCGCCTGCGCTCACCAGCAGCAGCGCACTGATGCCGTAGACGCCCACCACCGGGGCGAAACCGGCGAGCCAGGTGTCGGTCTGGGAGTAGCCGAGCGACAGCCAGGCAAACCCCGACAGGAACCAGCCGCGCCACCACTCGATGAGGAGCCAGCTCGCCGGCAGCGCGGCCAGCCAGCGCACCGCGCCGCTCGGCGGCAGCCAGCGCGCCACCGCGTACCCGAGCGCCGCCTGATACAGGCCCATGACCAGCACCAGCCCCAGCAGCAGGAACAGGGCGAGCCACACGGGCGCCGGGCCGTGGACGTGGATGCTGGCGTACAGCCAGTAGGTGCCGGCGGCGAAGGTGGCGCAGTTGAAGCAGAACCCGAGCCGCGCCGCCTCGCCGGGCGTGGCGTCCTGCCACAGCCACAGGAGCACCGCCGGACACAGCACCGCCAGCGGCCACAGATTGAGCGGCGCAAACGCGGCGGCGAGCGCCGCCCCGGCGGCAACCGCCAGCCCCGCCCGCAGCGCCGCGGACGGCGGCGACGGCAGGCGGTAGTGCTCTTGCGCCGGCGTCGTGACGGCGGCGTCCGGCGAGTCGCTCATGGCGGCCAGGAGCTACGCGCCCGCGGCCCGCTCGTCCGGCGGCAGCACGTCGCGCGGCGCCACCACGCGCAGCGCATCGATGCGGCGCCGGTCGGCGCGCAGCACCCGGAACTCGAAGCCGCCGATGCTCGCGCTCTCGCCGCGCCGCGGCAGCCGGCCGAGCTCCTTCATGAGCAGGCCGGCGACGGTGTCGACGCCCTCGGCCTCCGAGAGCCGCGCGCCGAAATACTCGTTGAACTCCGCAATGCGGGTGACACCGCGCACCGTGAACTGCGCTTCCGCGTCGCGGCGGATGTTCTGGTCGTCCTCGACGTCGAACTCGTCGTCGATCTCGCCGACGATCTGCTCGATGACGTCCTCGATGGTGCACAGTCCGGACACGCCGCCGTACTCGTCGACCACGATCGCCATGTGGTTGCGGTTGCGGCGGAACTCCTTCAGCAGCACGTTGAGACGCTTGGACTCGGGCACGAACACCGCCGGACGCATGTACTCGCGGATGTCGAAGCGCTCGCGTGCCGAGGCGGTGGTGAGACGCAGCAGGTCCTTCGCCAGCAGGATCCCGACGATGTCGTCGCGATCCTCGTCCATCACCGGGAAACGCGAGTGACCCGACTCCACCACCACCGGCAGGATGCGCGCAGCCGGCTCATCGCGCCGCACGAACACCATCTGCGCGCGCGGCACCATGATGTCGCGCACCTGCAGGTCGCCGACCTCGAGCACCCCCTCGAGCATGGTGAGGGCATCGCCGTCGACGAGCCCGCGCTCGCCGGCCTCGCGCAGCACCGCCAGCAGATCCTTGCGGTCCTGCAGCTCGGGCGCCAGTCCCTGCGCGAGGCGCTTCATCAGCCAGCGGCCGGTGGAGTTCAGATCCTTCGGCATCGGCTAACTGCTCCGGTAGGGATTGGCGAATCCCAGGCGCTTGAGCAGCGCGATCTCGCGCCGCTCCATGCGCCGCGCATCCGCGGCGCGCTCGTGGTCGTAGCCCAGCAGGTGCAGCGTGCCGTGCACCACCAGGTGCGCCCAGTGCGCCTTCAGGCTCTTGTCCTGCGCGCGCGCCTCGGCGCGCAGCACGCGCGGGCAGATCACCAGCTCCCCGAGGACGCGCGCCCCGCGGGCCGGCGCGCGCGGCAGCGCGACGGAAGCGAAGGACAGCACGTTGGTCGGCGCATCACGGCCGCGGAAGCGTGCATTGAGCCGGCGGCTCTCGGGCGCCCCCACGATGCACACCCCGAGCTCGCGCCCGCTCACCGCCCCGCCTGCCGCCACGTTTGCCCAGCGCGCAAGCTCTCGCCGCGTCGGCGACCAGCTGCGCACGCGCCGCTGTAGCTGCACCCGCACGCCGCGCCGCCCGTGTCGCGCTGCGGCACGGGGCTCGCGCCGGCGCCGCGCCGGCCTCATGAGGAGCCCCCGCGCGCTTCGTACGCCTGCACGATGCGCTGCACCAGCGGATGGCGCACCACGTCCTGGGCGTCGAAGAACGTGAATGCGACGCCCGGCACCGCGCGCAGCACCTCGACCACGTGAGAGAGGCCCGACTGCCGGCCGGCGGGCAGATCGGTCTGGGTGATGTCGCCGGTCACGACCGCCTTGGAGCCGAAGCCGATGCGCGTCAGGAACATCTTCATCTGCTCGATGGTGGTGTTCTGGGCCTCGTCGAGGATGATGAAGGAATCGTTGAGCGAGCGGCCGCGCATGAAGGCGAGCGGCGCCACCTCGATGACGTTGCGCTCCATGAAGCGCGCCACGCGATCGAAGCCCATCATTTCGTACAGCGCGTCGTACATCGGGCGCAGGTACGGATCGACCTTCTGCGTCATGTCCCCGGGGAGAAACCCGAGGCGTTCGCCGGCCTCCACCGCCGGCCGCACCAGGATCAGCCTGCGCACCCGATCCGCCTGCAGCGCCTCCACCGCGCACGCGACCGCGAGATAGGTCTTGCCGGTGCCGGCGGGGCCTACGCCGAAGGTCAGATCGCGCGTGCGGATGTGGTCGAGGTAATCGCGCTGGTGGGCGCCGCGCGCGCGTATGCCGCCGCGCGGCACGCTCACGCCGTGCTCGCCCGGTTGCGCATCCGGCGGCGGCAGGCCGGACTCGCGCTCGCGCAGGGCGAGATGCACGCGCTCGGGGGTGACCTCATCACTCTTGGTGAGGGCGAAGAGCTCGCGCAGCAGTCCTTCCGCGCTCTCGGCCTGGGCGCCGCTCACGCGGAAGGTCCCGCCGCGGCGACGAATGTGCACGTCAAGACGCGTCTCCAGCAGACGCAGATTCTCATCCAGCGGCCCGCACAGATTCGCGAGCCGCGCATTATCCGATGGACCGAGGGCGAATTGCCGCTGCGGTTCGGGCGGTGAGGCAGCCACTGGCGTTCAGGCGCCGACCGCGACGGCGGGCGCGGCGACGGTGAGCGCATGCGCATTGCCGGGCGCGTCCGCCAGGCGCCCGCGCAGGCTATGCGGGTGCGCCTCGGTGACGATCACGTCGACGAAGCGGCCGATGAGGGTGGCGGGTCCGGCAAGGTTCACCCAGCGGTTGTTGGCGGTGCGGCCGGCCAGCTCGCGCGCGTTCTTCTTCGCCGGCCGCTCGATCAGCACGCGTTGGCGCGTGCCGACCATCGATTCGCTGATGGCGCGCGCCTGGGACTCGAGCTGCGCCTGCAGGCGCGCCAGGCGCTGCTGCTTGACGGCCGGCTCGGTCTCGTCCGGGAGCGCAGCCGCCGGCGTGCCCGGCCGGCGGCTATAGAGGAAGCTGAAGGACTGGTCGAAGCCCACCTCGCGCGCCAGCGCCAGTGTCGCCGCGAAATCGCGCTCGCTCTCGCCGGGGAAGCCGACGATGAAGTCCGAGGAAATCGCGATGGCGGGCCGCACCGCGCGCAGCTTGCGCACCTTTTCCTTGAATTCGAGCGCGGTGTAGCCGCGCTTCATGAGCGAGAGCACCCGGTCCGAGCCGCTCTGCACCGGCAGGTGCAGGTGGTCGGCGAGCTTGCCGACACTGGCGAACGCCTCGATCAGGCTGTCGTTGAACTCGAGCGGGTGGGAGGTGGTGAAGCGGATGCGTTCGATGCCCGGCACGCCCGCGACATGGTGGATGAGCGTGGCGAGATCCACCCGCGCGCCGTCGGCCATCGCTCCGCAGTAGGCATTGACGTTCTGACCGAGCAGTGTGACCTCGGCGACGCCCTGGGCCGCGAGTTGCCCCACCTCCTCGAGCACCGAATCGAAGCAGCGGCTCACTTCCTCGCCGCGCGTGTACGGCACGATGCAGAAACTGCAGTACTTGCTGCAGCCCTCCATGATGGACACGAAGGCCCGCGCGCCTTCGGCCCGCGGCGCCGGCAGGCGATCGAATTTTTCGATCTCCGGGAAGCTCACATCCACGACCGGCTTACCCGTGCGGCGCAGCTCATCGAGCATCTGCGGCAGGCGGTGCAGGGTCTGCGGACCGAACACCAGGTCCACGAACGGCGCGCGCTCGGTGATGCCGGCGCCTTCCTGGCTCGCCACGCAGCCGCCGACACCGATGATCACCTGCGGCCGGCGCGCCTTCAGAAGCCGCCACTCCCCGAGCAGCGAGAACACCTTCTCCTGCGCCTTCTCGCGCACCGAGCAGGTATTCATGAGCAGCAGGTCCGCCTCGAGCGGGTCGTCGGTGGCCACCAGATCCGCGCCGGCGCGCAGCACGTCCGCCATCCGGGCGGAGTCGTACTCGTTCATCTGGCAGCCGAAGGTCTTGATGAAGTAGCGGCGGGGCATGGGCGTGCAGAGGAAATTCTACCCTACGGGGACCTTCGCAAGGGCTCCGCCGGCGCGCGCCCGTGCACGGCCGCAGGCCGCGCCCGATGCAGAAAACTCGAGTATGCCCAGAGACTTACGCGTACCAGACGGGCGCGCTAGAACGGAATATCGTCGTCGAAATCCTCCCCGCGACCGGCACCGCCCCCGGACTCCTCGGAGTCGGGCGAGGCGCCAGCGCCCGCGCCCCCACCCGCGCTCGCGCCCGCACCCCCGCTCGCCGCCGCGCCGGCGCCCGGCGCGCTCACGGCCCCGCCGCCGCCCCGGCTCCCGAGCATCTGCAGGTCGCTACCGATGATCTCGGTCGAGTAGCGCTCGTTCCCCTGCTTGTCCTGCCACTTGCGTGTGCGCAGGCTGCCCTCGATGTAGACCTGCGAGCCCTTGCGCAGGTACTCGCCGGCGACTTCCGCCAGGCGCCCGAAGAAGGCCACGCGGTGCCATTCGGTGCGCTCCTGCTGCTCACCGGTCTGCTTGTCGCGCCAGCTCTCGCTGGTCGCGATGCGCAGGTTCGCCACGGTCGTGCCCGAGGGCACGGCGCGGGTCTCGGGGTCGGCGCCCAGGTTGCCGATGAGAATGACTTTATTGATGCCACGCGCCATGGTGAGTTCCTTGGAATTGAGCTGATGGATGGCGCGGGTCGCAGCCAGCGCCCGCGGGTGTCTTTGCGACCGCTATTCTAGAGGAGCCGCGCGGGGCCTGGTGAACCGCATTTGGTGGCAAACCGATAGAGTATGAGCGTGACCCGAAGTTTCTCCGAGGCGGACATCGCCCGCGTGCTCACCTTCGAGGAGCTCATCCCGGCGATGGAGCGGGCGCTCGCGGCCTTCTCGGCCGGCGAGGTGATCCAGCCCGTGCGCAGCGTACTCACGCTCGAGCCGGGGCAGCGCTACCTCGGCGTGATGCCCGCGGCGACGCAGGAGGCCATGGGCGCGAAGCTGGTCTCCTTTTACCCGAAGAACGCGGGCACGGAAGTGCCAACGCACATGGCGAGCATTGCGCTCTTCGAATCCGCCACCGGCCGTCCGCTCGCCTTCCTCGACGGCCGTCTCATCACCGAGATGCGCACCGCCGCCGTGTCGGCCGCGGTCACGCGCCATCTCGCCCCCGGGGAGGCGAGGGTGCTTGCGCTCATCGGCAGCGGCGTACAGGCACGCGCTCACCTCGAAGCCCTGCGGCACGTGCGCCGCTTCGAGGAGGTGCGGGTCTGGAGCCCGACGCCGGCGCACGCGCAGCGCTTCGCCGCCGACACCGGCGCCCGAGCGCTGGATGCCGAAGCCGCCGTGCGCGGGGCGGACGTCATCGTGGTCGCGACCAGCGCCCGCGAGCCGGTTCTCAAGGGCGCGTGGCTCAAGCCTGGCGCGCACGTCAATGCCGTCGGTGCGCCTCGCCCCGACTGGCGTGAGCTCGACGACGACGTCATGCTCGGGAGCACGTTGATCGTCGACTCGCGCGAGGGGGCGCTGAGGGAATCCGGTGATGTGATCCTCTCCGGCGCGCCGATCTTTGCCGAAGCCGGCGAGGTGTTCGCGAACCTGCGACGCCCGGCGCAGGGCGCGACCACCGTCTTCAAGTCGTTGGGGCTTGCCGTGGAGGACATCGTCACGGCGCAGCTGGTCTACCACGCCCTGGGGGGCTCCCGCCCCGGCTGAGCCGCCAGAGGCCTCGAGCCTGCTCGCCGCCTCGAGCCTGACTGCCGCCTTGAGCCCGCCGGCCCCGGCCCCAACTCTCGTCCTGCCCTGCTTTGGGTCTCAAGTCGCGCCAGCGCGTAGGATAGAGGGTTCAATGCAGCAGATTCGCGTGCGCGGAGCGCGCACCCACAACCTCAAGAACCTGAGCCTCGATCTGCCGCGCGAGCGGCTGATCGTGGTGACGGGCCTGTCGGGCTCGGGGAAGTCCTCGCTCACCTTCGACACGCTCTACGCCGAAGGCCAGCGGCGCTACGTCGAGTCGCTCTCCGCCTATGCGCGGCAGTTCCTCTCGACCATGGACAAGCCGGACGTCGACAGCATCGAGGGCCTCTCGCCGGCGATCGCCATCGAGCAGAAGGCGAGCTCCCACAACCCGCGCTCGACCGTGGGCACGGTCACCGAGATCTACGACTACCTGCGCCTGCTCTACGCGCGCGCCGGCACTCCGCGCTGTCCCGACCACGGCATCGATCTCGCCGCCCAGACCGTGAGCCAGATGGTCGACCAGGCGCTGCGGCTGCCGGAGGGCCTGGCTGCGGTGCTGCTCGCCCCGGTGGTAAGCGAGCGCAAGGGCGAGCAGCAGGAGCTCCTGGAGGATCTCGCCGCACAGGGTTTCGTGCGCGTGCGCATCGACGGGCGTATCCACGAGATGGAGGCGCTGCCGCAGCTCGACGGCAAGAAGAAACACACCATCGAGGCGGTGGTCGACCGCATGCGCATCAGGCCCGATGCCGCGCAGCGCCTGGCGGAATCGTTCGAGACCGCCCTGCGCCTGTCGGGCGGGCTCGCGCGGCTCGCGTTTCTCCAGGATGGCCAGGCCGGGGCGGCGCAGCAAGAGCTGGTGTTTTCCAGCCGGCACGCCTGCCCGGTGTGCGGCTACAGCGTGCCGCCGCTCGAGCCGAAGCTGTTCTCGTTCAACAACCCAACCGGGGCCTGCCCGAGCTGCGATGGGCTCGGAGTGCAGGAATTCTTCGATCCGCAGCGCGTCGTGCTGCATCCGCATCTGTCGCTGGCCGGCGGCGCGGTGCGCGGCTGGGACCGGCGCAATGATCATTATTTCCACCTGATCCAGTCGTTAGCCAAGCACTACGGCTTCGACATCGAGACGCCCTGGACGGAGCTGCCGGAGCACGTGCGCCACGTGCTGCTGCACGGCAGCGGCACGGAGGCGATCGAATTCAGCTACCGTGAGGAAGCCGGACGCCGGTCGCGCAAGCGTCACCCGTTCGAGGGGATCCTGCCGAACCTGACGCGACGCTATCGCGAGACCGAGTCACCGATGGTGCGCGAGGAGCTGGCGCGCTACCTGGGAGTGCGCCCGTGCCCGGAGTGCCAGGGCACGCGCCTGAACCGCGCGGCGCGCTTCGTGTTCGTCGGCGGGCGCACTCTGCCGGAGCTTACCTCTCTCACGGTCGGACGGGCGCTCGAGTTCCTGGGTCAGCTCGCCCTCGCCGGCTGGCGCGGGGAGGTGGCGGGGAAGATCGTCAAGGGCATGGTGGAGCGCCTGCGCTTCCTCAGCGACGTGGGCCTCGACTATCTGACGCTCGATCGCAGCGCCGAGACGCTCTCGGGCGGGGAATCGCAGCGCATCCGCCTTGCCAGCCAGGTCGGATCCGGGCTCACCGGCGTCATGTACATCCTCGATGAGCCCTCGATCGGCCTGCACCAGCGCGACAACCGCCGGCTCCTGGCGACGCTCAAGCAGCTGCGCGACCTCGGCAACACCGTGATCGTGGTCGAGCACGACGAGGAGGCGATCCGGGAGGCCGACCATGTCGTGGACCTGGGGCCGGGCGCGGGCGCGCATGGCGGACACCTGGTGGCGCAGGGCACACCGCGCGACATCGCCGCCAACCCCGCCTCGGTCACCGGCCAGTACCTCGCGGGCCGACGCCGCATCGCAGTGCCCGGCTCACGTATCCGCCCGGACCTGGCGCGGCAGATCCGCATCGTCGGCGCGCGCGGCAACAACCTCGCGCAGGTGAGCACGCAGATCCCGCTGGGTCTGTTCACCTGCGTCACCGGAGTCTCCGGCTCGGGCAAGTCGACGCTCATCGTCGATACGCTGTTCGGCCACACCGCCGCGCGCCTGAACGGCGCGCGCGTCGAAGCCGCGCCCTGCGAGCGCATCGAGGGCCTGGAGCAGATCGACCGCGTCATCGACATCGACCAGAGTCCGATCGGGCGCACGCCGCGCTCCAACCCTGCGACCTACACCGGGCTGTTCGCGCCGCTGCGCGAGTTGTTCGCCGCCGTGCCCGAGGCCCGCGCCCGCGGCTACGATTCCGGCCGTTTCAGCTTCAACGTCAAGGGCGGACGCTGCGAGGCCTGCCAGGGTGACGGCGTGATCCGCGTGGAAATGCACTTCCTGCCGGACGTGTACGTGCCGTGTGACGTGTGCGGCGGCAAGCGTTATAACCGCGAGACGCTCGAGATCCGCTACCGCGGCAAGAACATCCACGAAGTGCTCGACATGACCGTCGAGGATGCCGCGCGCTTCTTCCAGAACGTGCCGGCCGCGGCCGGGAAGCTCCAGACGCTCACCGACGTCGGCCTGTCGTACGTGCGCCTCGGGCAGAATGCCACCACGCTCTCGGGCGGTGAGGCGCAGCGCGTGAAGCTGTCGCGCGAGCTCGCCAAGCGTGCCACCGGCAAGACCCTCTACATCCTGGACGAGCCCACCACCGGGCTGCATTTCCACGACGTCGAGCAGTTGCTGCATGTCCTGCACCGCCTGCGCGACGAGGGCAACACCGTGGTGGTGATCGAGCACAACCTCGATGTCATCAAGACCGCCGACTGGGTGATAGACCTGGGTCCGGAGGGCGGTGAAGGCGGCGGCGAGATCGTCGCCACGGGAACACCCGAAGACATCGCGGCCGGCGAGGCCTCCTGGACCGGCAAATACCTGCGGCCGCTGCTGGCTCCGGAGCGCGGCTCTGCCATAAGTGCTTGATTATATTGCGTCTGACATCCCAGATGCTAATGCGATTGCAAATGCGAACCGTTCTCATCCATAATCACTTGCATGGACGCCGTCGTCGCACCCGAGGGCTTCGCTCTCGAGCCGGGCTTCGTGAGCCTCGCCGCCCTGCCTCCCGGCACCACCGCCCGGGTGGTGGGCGTCGGCTCGATCGCGTCGCCCCTGTCGGCACTGGAGCGCCGGCTGCTCGAGTTCGGCTTCGTGAACGGCGAGCAGGTCGAAATCCTCGCCGAGGCGCGCCCCGGGCGTGATCCGTTCGTGGTGCGCGTCGGTAACACGACGCTGGCGCTGCGCCGGCGCGAGGCGCAGAGCGTGTGGGTCGAGCTGCAGCACTCCGGAACCAACGCACCACCCCATGAGACCCTTGGCGGCTCCAGCGAGAGGGTCGAGTTGCACCACTCCGAATCCGGCGCCCCACCCCAAGCGCAAGTAGCCGGCGCAGCAAATGGGGTCGAGCTGCAGCGATGAACGCCCCCGCGGCCGCGGCGTTGGCCGCGCCGCAACTCACCCTCTCGCTCATCGGCGTCCCCAACTGCGGCAAGACTGCGCTCTTCAACCGTCTGACGGGCAGCCGCCAGAAGGTGGCCAATTACCCGGGCGTCACGGTCGAACGCAAGGAAGGCCGACTGATCGGTCCGCGCAGCGGCCGTATCTTCCGCGTCATCGACCTGCCCGGCGCCTACAGCCTCGAGCCGACGACACTCGATGAGGCCATCGCCCGCGACGTCGTGCTCGGCCGGCACGCGACCGAGCCCGCGCCCGACCTGCTGGTGTGCGTGGTCGACGCGACCAACCTGCGCCTCAACCTGCGCCTGGTCCTGGAGCTGAAGCGCTTGGGCAGGCCCATGATCGTCGCCCTCAACATGAGCGACCTCGCCACGCAGCGCGGCTATACGCTCGACCGCGCGGCGCTCGAGCGTGCGCTCGGTGTGCCGGTGGTGCCGACCGTCGCGGTGCGCTCCGGCGGCGAGCGCGCGCTGGCGGAGGTCATCGACGCGTACGGTTGCGCTGCTGAAACGGCGGCGCGCGCCCAGGAGCGCATCGCGCCGCTGCCGCTGGCGAGCGCCGCCGAGATCGAAGCCACCCAGCGCGAAGTGCGCCGCGTGTTGCACGAGGCCGGCTATCGCGTTCCCGCGCGCCTCGCGGTGCTCTCGCGGCTCGATGCGGTGGTGCTCAATCCCATCGCGGGACCGGGGCTGCTCGGGATCGTGCTGTTCCTCATGTTCCAGGCGGTGTTCAGCTGGGCCAAGGCACCGCAGAACATCATCAACACCGGCGTCCAGGGGATGAACGCCTGGCTGAGCGACGTGCTGCCGCCGGGACCGCTGCGCGGCCTGTTGCTCGATGGCGTGGTCGCCGGCACCGGCAGTGTGCTGGTGTTCCTGCCGCAGATTCTCATCCTGTTCCTGTTCATCCTCGCCCTGGAGGATTCCGGCTATCTGCCGCGTGCTGCGTTCATGCTGGATCGGCTGATGGGACGGGTGGGGCTCTCGGGCCGCGCCTTCATTCCGCTGCTGTCGAGCTTTGCGTGCGCCATTCCCGGCATCATGGCCGCGCGCACCATCCCCTCCTCGCGCGACCGCCTCGCGACCATCATGATCGCGCCCCTCATGACCTGCTCGGCGCGCCTGCCGGTGTACGCACTGCTCATCGGCGCGTTCATTCCGCAGCGCACCATCGGCATTTTCAACCTGCGCGGGCTGGTGCTGTTTGCCCTGTACCTGGCCGGCGTCACGAGCGCTCTGGCGGTGGCCTTCGTGCTGAAGCGCACCATGATGCGCGGCGAGTACCGGCCACTGCTGCTGGAGCTGCCCGAGTACCGCTGGCCGCACCTGCAGAACCTGGCACTCGGCCTGTGGGAGCGCACACGCATTTTCCTGACGCGCGTCGGCACCATCATCCTCACGCTGATGGTGGTGCTGTGGTTCCTGGCGAGCTTCCCTGCGCCGCCCGCGGGCGCGCCCGGCCCTGCCATCCAGTACAGCGTCGCGGGGCTCCTCGGCCGCGGGCTCGAGTGGCTGTTCGCGCCCATCGGCTTCAACTGGCAAATCTCGATCGCGCTGGTGCCGGGGCTGGCGGCGCGCGAGGTGGCCGTGAGCGCACTCGGCACCGTGTATGCCATGTCCGGGGCGAGCGACGTCGCCGGGGCGCTGAGTCCGCTGATCGCGCACGGCTGGAGCATGGCCACCGGACTGTCGCTGCTCGCCTGGTACGTGTTCGCGCCGCAATGCCTGTCGACGCTCGCGGTCGTGAAGCGCGAAACCAACTCCTGGCGCTATCCGCTGTACATGGCGCTGTATCTGTTCGCGCTCGCGTATGCGGGCGCGTTCCTCACCTACCGCGCGGCGCTGATGCTCGGAGGCGGCGCGGTCCTGGGCACCCCGGCATGAACGCCGTGCTGCAGGAAGTGTTGGTGGCGGTGCTGGTCACGGCCTGCGCACTGTTCAGCGCCTGGCGGCTGCTGTCGGCGCGCCTGCGCCTGCGTTGCCTCGATGCGCTGGCCGCCATGCCCGGTGCGCGCACGGTGCGCTGGCTGACGGCGGCGCGGCAGCGCGTGCTGTCGGGGCTCGGCGCCGGCTGCGGTGCCTGCGCGCAGCACCCTACGCCGGGCGCGCGCTCCCGGAATCAAACACCTGGTGCACCTCGTCGTTGACGATGCGCTCCTGGTAGCTGCCGCGGGTGTAGCGCGAGACCACGCGGCGCCAGAAGCTCACGGCGTCGGCATTGCGCAGGTACTCGGTGATCTCCCAGCGCCCCGCGAAGCGACTCAGGATCAGTTGCACGGCGGTCTGGCCGATACCCAGCCGGCGCCGTGCGCGCGCCACGAAAAACTCCGCCATGCGGTACTCGATGCGCGCTGGCGCGGCCGTGGCTGCGATGCGCACCACGCGCGCAAAACCCACCGGCTCGCTGTCCTTCACGATCACCAGCGGAAAGGTGTTCGGATCGCCGAACCAGTGTGCGATCAGGTCCGGCTCGCGGTGTCCCACCTCACCGAGTTTGGGGAACAGCCCGGTGCCGCGATTGAGGTCATCCAGGTAATCACGGTAGACGCTCTGGATCCACAGCCGGTCGGCGGGTGCCGCCCGGGCATCGCGCACGCTGACAGTCGCCGGAGTCATAAAGCGAAACGGCCCGGACAGCTCGCGCGTGCGAACCGTCCGAGCCGTGGCTTGAGGCCGTAAGCGCGAGACTTACTGCTTCGGCGGCGCCGTCGTGTCAGCCGGCGGCGTGGCCGGAGCGGCAGCGCCTTCAGCCGGCTTGGAGCCTTCCGCAGCCGGCGCAGCCGAGCCGGCGGCACCGGGAGCAGCAGCCTGTCCGGCAGCCCCCGGTGTGGACGTGTCGGAGGAGGCGGCCGGAGCTGCCGGAGCAGGAGGATTTGCCGCCTGGTCTGTGCCTGCGGATTCCTGCTTCGCGCAGGCCGTCAGCATCAGCGCCGCAACGATTGCGCTAAGAGCAAGTTTGGTTTTCATCGATCGGTACCCCGAGAGAAGCAAGAGTTGTGTTAAAAAGACCACGACCGCTCGCGGTCGTTCCCGCGCCCGTTCCTGGGCCGCGGAGCGCAAATTCTATAGAAGTCCCGGTACGATTGGAAACCGGGACGATGGCGTCACTGTCGGGGCCGGCAGACAGCTTGAATCACCCGGACGCGGGGGATGGAATGATGTCCAGCGTTGAATCGACGCCCGAGCGCGAAGCCACGCTCGAAGGCACGTTTGGCGCGCATCTGGAGGCGGTGTGTGAGCGTTCGGCCCGCGCGCTGACGGCCTCCGGCTACGCGGGCCTGCTGGTGCATTCCGGATCGCTCCTGGACGTCTTCGAAGACGACCGGACCTACCCGTTCGAGGCGAACGCCCCCTTCAAGGTGTGGGTCCCGCTGCAGGACGCCGCGGAGTGCTTCGTATGGTTCGAACCCGGAGCGGTGCCGCGTCTGATCATCCACCGGGCGCAGGACTACTGGCACAAGCCCGCGGACCTGCCGCGGGCCTACTGGACCCGTCACTTCCAGGTGCGCACCGCCATCGACCGCGCGGGCGCGCGGGCGCAGCTGCCTGCCGACCTCTCACGCGCGGCTTACATCGGGGATGCCCTTCCGGAGCTGACCAGCTGGGGTATCGGCGCCATCAACCCGCGGCAGCTGATGCGCCGACTGGACTACGCGCGTGCCGTCAAGACGCCCTATGAGCTGGCGTGCCTGCGCGAGGCCAGCCGCCTCGGCGCCCGCGGGCACCGCGCCGCCGAGCGTGCCTTCAGAGCGGGTGCCTCCGAGCTCGAAATCGAGCTGGCCTTCCTCGCAGCCTGTGGGCAGCGCGAACAGGAGCTGCCCTACAACCCCATCATCGCGCTGAACGAGGGCGGCGCCGTGCTGCACTACCAGGTGCTGGAGAAGCACCCGCCGTGCGAGCGGCACTCGCTCCTCATCGACGCCGGTGCGGAGTTCGCCGGCTACGCGAGCGACATCACCCGCACTCACTCCTACGAGGACGCGGGTTTCGCGGCGCTCATCGACCGCCTGGAGCAGATGCAGCTGGCGCTGTGCGCCGGTGTGCGCGCCGGCGTCGACTGGCGCGACGTACACCTCGACGCCCACCGGCTCACCGGGGAACTGCTGCGCGAGGCGGACATCACCCGCTGCAGCGCCGACGAGGCGGTGGCGAGGGCGGTCACGAGCGTGTTCCTGCCGCACGGCATCGGGCACCTGCTCGGGCTCGAGGTGCATGACGTCGGCGGGTTCATGCGCTCGCCCGAGAGCGGCGACATCCCGCGCCCCGACGGCCACCCTAACCTGCGGCTCACGCGCGTGCTCGAGGAGGGGTTCGTGGTGACCCTGGAGCCGGGGATCTATTTCATCGAGCAGCTGCTCGATGCCGCGCGCGCGGATGCTCGCGGCCGCTGCATCAACTGGCCGCGGGTCGAGGCGCTCTCGAAGTTCGGCGGGATCCGCATCGAGGATGACCTGGCCGTCACCCGCGAGGGCTGCGAGAACCTCACCCGGGAGGCGTTCCGCTCACTTCAGTCACAAGGAGGGTCAGATTGAATCTTGTGTGCAACATCCGTCTAACGTTTTGCCAGCAGATCCCTTATTTCCTGCAACAATGACTCGGTCCGGGCAGGTGCCGGAGGTGGCGTGTTCGGCACCGGCCGCTTGAGCCGGTTGATCGCCTTGATCACGATGAAGATCGACGCGGCGATCACGACGAACTCGAAAATCGTCTGCAGGAATGCACCGTACTTGAGCAGCACCGGCTTGCCCGCGGCGTTGGTGGCAATCCGCACCGCCAGGTCGGTGAAGTTGACGCTGCCCAGTATCGGCGACAGCGCCGGCATGATCACGTCCCCGACCAGGGAGGCTACGATCTTGCCGAAGGCGCCGCCAATCACGACGCCGACCGCCAGGTCGATGACGCTGCCCTTCATCGCGAATTCCTTGAATTCTGAAGCGAGACTCATGACGGACCCCCTCTAAAACCTCAGGCGTCGGCGGCCTTCTTCTTGCGGGTGCGTTTCTTCGGCGCTTTGGCAGGCGCGGCTTTAGTCTTGGCTTTTTTCTTGCCTTCAGTCTTCGCTTCAGACTTCGACTTTGCCTTCGGTTTCGGCTTCGCCCGCCGGGTGGTCTGCTTGGCTTCCCCGGCCGGCTCCTCGGGCGCCACCGGAGCGGGCCCCTCCACCAGCTGCATCAGCGCCATGGGAGCGGAATCCCCGGGACGCGGGAGCATGCGCAGGATGCGCGTGTAGCCGCCCGGGCGCGCCTTGAAGCGCGGCCCCAGATCGGCGAACAGCTTCTCGACGATCTGCGCATCGCGCAGACGTGCGAACGCCCTGCGGCGGTTGGCGTCGCCATCGTTCTTGGCGAGCGTGATCAGCGGCTCGACGACCCGGCGCAGCTCCTTCGCCTTCGGCAGCGTGGTGCGGATGGTCTCGTGCCGCAGCAGCGAAACCGACATGTTGCGCATCAGCGCGTGGCGGTGCGCGCTGTTGCGCGACAGCTGACGGCCGGAAAGATGGTGACGCATGGCTAACCCTTCGCTCTCGGGACGGCGAGCCGCGCGCTTGGAGCAGCGCGCGCCCCCGAATCAACTCAGATGACGTCGCGCTCTTCGTCGTGCTTGAGCCCCGCGGGCGGCCAGCCGTCCAGGCGCATACCGAGCATCAGTCCGTGGCTTTGCAGCACTTCCTTGATCTCGGTCAGCGACTTCTTGCCCAGGTTCGGCGTGCGCAGCAGCTCCACCTCCGTGCGCTGCACCAGATCGCCGATGTAGTGGATGTTCTCGGCCTTCAGGCAGTTCGCGCTGCGCACCGTGAGCTCCAATTCGTCCACCGGACGCAGCAGGATCGGGTCGAACTGCATTTCCGAGACCTTGGTGGAGGCCTCCTCCTCGCCCTGCAGATCGACGAACACCGACAGCTGGTCCTTGAGGATGCTGCCGGCGCGACGGATCGCCTCTTCGGCGTCGATGGTGCCGTTGGTCTCGATGTCGATGACCAGCTTGTCGAGGTCGGTGCGCTGTTCAACGCGCGCCGCATCGACCGAGTAGGTCACGCGCCGCACCGGCGAGAAGGACGCAT
The DNA here is from genome assembly GCA_005878835.1 of Gammaproteobacteria bacterium. GTDB lineage: Bacteria > Pseudomonadota > Gammaproteobacteria > Steroidobacterales > Steroidobacteraceae > 13-2-20CM-66-19. The sequence continues at coordinate 76,855 of VBMV01000050.1, forward strand.
CGAGCTGCAGGCGGCCGATCGGTCGCGTCTGCTCCTCGAAGGCGACGCGCGCGGCCGCCGGTCGGTAGCCGCGGCCGCGCTCGACGCGCAGCGTCATGGACAGTTCGCCGGCCTTGGTGAGGTTGGCGATCACCAGCTCGGGATTCACGACCTCGATGTCATGGTCGGTCTGAATGTCGCCCGCGGTCACCGGGCCCGGGCCTTTCTTATGAAGGCGCAGCTCGGCACTGTCGCGCGAGTGCATGCGCAGCGCCACGGTCTTGAGGTTCAGGAGAACGTCGACGACGTCCTCCTGCACACCCTCGATGCTGGTGTATTCATGGAGCACGCCGTCGATCTCGACCTCGGTGATGGCGCTGCCGGGCATCGAGGACAGCAGCACGCGGCGCAGCGCGTTGCCGAGCGTATGGCCGAAGCCGCGCTCGAACGGCTCGATCACCACGCGCGCCTGGCGCGGGGCCACCGGCTGCACCTTCACCACCCGGGGTCTCAGGAACTCGCTTACAGAACCCTGCATTGCAGTCTCACCTTGCCGGCTCACTCACGACCGGCGCAAACGGAAAGTGGGGTCCTCTTACATGGGTGCGGCAGGCACCCGTTGCAAGTGGACGCGATTACTTCGAATACAGCTCGACGACCAGGTTCTCATTGATGTCGGGCAGGACGTCATCCCGGCCCGGCGCCGACTTGAACAGGCCACGGAACTCCTTGTCGTTCACCTCGACCCACTCGGGCAGGCCGACCTGCTGCGCGACGTTCAGCGCGCTCTGGATGCGCAGCTGCTTGCGCGATCTCTCGCGCACCTGGACGATGTCCCCGGCCTTCACCTGGAATGAGGCGATGGTGACCGGCTTGTCGTTCACGGCGATCGCCTTGTGGCTCACCAGCTGGCGCGCCTCGGCGCGCGTGGCCGCGAAGCCCATGCGGTACACCACGTTGTCGAGGCGACACTCGAGGAGCTTCAGCAGGTTCTCGCCGGTGGCGCCGCTCCGGCGGGCGGCTTTGTGGTAGTAGTTGCCGAACTGCCGCTCGAGCACCCCGTACATGCGGCGCAGTTTCTGCTTCTCGCGCAGCTGCAGGCCGTAGTCGGACAAGCGCGTGCGGCGCTCACCCTTGATGCCCCCCGGCGGCACGCTGAGCTTGCACTTGTTTTCCAGCGGCTTGACGCCGCTCTTCAGGAACAGATCCGTGCCCTCGCGGCGGGCGAGCTTGCATGTGGGACCAACGTAACGCGCCATATTGTCCTCGTTCAGCCTCTAGACCCTGCGCTTCTTGGGGGGACGGCAGCCATTGTGCGGGATGGGTGTCACGTCCGCGATGCTGGTGATCTTCAGTCCGCAGTTGTTGAGCGCGCGCACCGCCGATTCGCGTCCCGGTCCCGGACCGCCCACGCGCACTTCCACGTTCTTCACGCCGTGCTCCTGGGCGGCGACACCGGCCTTCTCGGCCGCCACCTGCGCCGCGAACGGAGTGCTCTTGCGCGAGCCACGGAAGCCGCAGCCCCCGGAGGTCGCCCAGGAAAGCGTGTTGCCCTGGCGATCGGTGATGGTGATGATCGTGTTGTTGAAGGAGGCATGCACGTGCGCGATCGCATCGAGCACGTTCTTGCGCGCCTTCTTCGGCTTCTTGGGCGCCGCAGCCGCCGCCGGCGCGGCTCCAGCCTGTTGGGGTTTCTCGCCCTGTTGGGGTTTCTCGCCCTGTTGGGGTTTCTGCTGCTCAGCCATTCGTTATGCCTTTCCGGGAGGTGCGTTCAGCTTGACCGCCTGCTTGCGCGGGCCCTTGCGGGTGCGCGCGTTGGTACGCGTGCGCTGGCCGCGCACCGGCAGTCCGCGTCGATGACGGATGCCGCGGTGGCTGCCCAAGTCCATCAGCCGTTTGATGTTCATCGACACCTCGCGGCGCAGGTCGCCCTCGACCGCGAACCTGGCGATCTGCGAGCGGATTGCGTTGACCTCCGCCTCGGTGAGATCCTTCACCTTGGTGGCGGGGTTGACGCCCGCGGCCATGCAGGCGGTGCGCGCGCGCGATCGGCCCACGCCGTAGATGTGCGTGAGCCCGACCCACACGTGCTTGTTCATCGGGATGTTGATACCAGCTATGCGTGCCATGTGTGCCTCACCTCAACCCTGACGCTGCTTGTGCCGCGGGTCCGTGCAGATGACGTACACGACGCGCCGGCGGCGCACGATCTTGCAGTTCTTGCAGATCTTCTTGACCGACGGCCGCACTTTCATGATTGGCCACCCGAGCCACTGCGGCCGTAGCCGAGCAGGTTCGCCTTCTTGAGAAGTCCCGGGTAGTGATGCGACATCATGTGCGCATTCAGCTGCGACATGAAATCCATCACCACCACCACCACGATGAGGAGCGAAGTGCCGCCGAAATGAAACGGCACGCCCTGCGAGGAAATCAGGATCTCGGGTAACAGGCACACCGCGGTCACGTACAGCGCACCCCACAGAGTCAGCCGCGTGAGCACGTGGTCGATGTACTCCGCCGTCTGCTGTCCGGGACGGATGCCGCGCACGAAGGCCCCCGACTTCTTGAGGTTGTCGGCGGTGTCGCGCGCGTTGAACACCAGCGCCGTGTAGAAGAAGCAGAAGAACACGATCAGCAGCGCGTAGATCACCAAGTGCAGCGGCTGACCGTAGCCAAGCGCGGCGGCGACGTTCTGCATGAAGGTCGACACCGGCCCCTCGGCATTGGTGCCGAAAAAGCTGGCCAGGGTCGCCGGGAACAGCAACAGGCTCGAAGCGAAGATCGGCGGGATCACGCCCGACATGTTGATCTTGAACGGCAGGTGGCTGCTCTGGCCGGCGTACATGCGTCGCCCGACCTGGCGTTTGGCGTAATCGACCGGGATGCGCCGCTGGGCGCGCTCCATGAACACCACGAACGCGGTGGTGGCGAGCACCAGGATGATGAGCAGCAACGCGAACGGGCCCTGCATTTCGCCGTTGCTCACGGCTTCGGCGGTGTTGCCGACCGCCCCCGGCAGCCCCGCGACGATGCCGGACAGGATGATCATCGAGATGCCGTTGCCGATGCCGCGCTCGGTGATCTGCTCACCGAGCCACATGAGAAACATGGTCCCGGTGGTCATGGTGATGGTCGCGGTGAACAGGAACGACCAGCCGGTGACGAGCGTCATGCCGCCCTTGGCGAGCGCGCCGGCGGCGGCGAAGGACTGCACCAGCGCGAGCACCACCGTGCCATAGCGCGTGTACTGCGTGATCTTGCGCCGGCCCGATTCGCCCTCCTTGCGCAGCTCCATGAGCGTCGGCACCACCATCGACATCATCTGGATGATGATGGAGGCGGAAATGTACGGCATGACGCCCATGGCGAAGATCGACAGGCGCGACAGCGCGCCGCCCGAGAACATGTTCACGATTCCGAGGATGGTGTTGGAGCGGTCGCCGAAGAAGCGCGCCACTTCCGCCGGATTCACGCCCGGCACGGGAATGAAGGTGCCGATGCGGTAGACCACCAGCGCGCCGATGAGGAAAAAGAAACGGCTGCGAATCTCCCCGAAACGGGCAGCTTCGCTGAACGCGGCGGCCGGATTGCTGATGCTGGTGTTCGCCATGCCTGTCCTGATGGGTAGCTCTTCAGGCCTCGATCTTGCCGCCGGCGGCTTCGATCGCCGCGCGCGCGCCCTTGGTCACCGCCACGCCCTTGAGCGTCACCGCCCTGGCAAGCGCACCCGAGAGCACCACCTTGGCGCGCTCGGTGCCCGAAGGCACGACACCCGCTTTCAGCAGCGCTTGCAGATCCACCAGAGCGCCTTCGACCTTGGCGAGCTCGGAGAGCCGTACCTCGGCGCGGCTTCTCTTCATGGCGGAACGGAAGCCGACCTTCGGCATGCGCCGCTGCAGGGGCATCTGGCCGCCCTCGAAGCCTACCTTGTGGTAGCCGCCCTTGCGCGCGCGCTGGCCCTTGGTGCCGCGGCCGCAGGTCTTGCCCTGGCCGGCGGAAGCGCCGCGGCCCACGCGCAGGCGCGGGCGCTTGCTTCCGGGGGCGGGCCTGAGTGTGTTGAGTCGCATACGCTTAAGCGCCTTTCTCGACCCGCAGCAGGTGCACGGCGGCGCCAATCATGCCGCGGTTCTCACGCGTGTCCGCCACCGACACGCTCTGGTGAATGCGGCGCAGCCCCAGGCCGCGCGCCGACGCCGCGATGCTCTTCAGCTGCCCGTGCAGGCTCTTCACCAGCGTCACTTTCAGTTGTTTGTCCGCCATGACCGTCAGCCCGTGATCTCTTCGAGGCTCTTGCCGCGCTTCGCCGCGATTTCCTCCGGCGAGCGGATTTTCGCCAGCGCGTTCATGGTGGCGCGCACGACGTTGATCGGGTTGCGCGAACCGTAGCTCTTGGCGAGCACGTTGCGCACGCCGGCGCACTCGAGCACCGCGCGCATGCCGCCGCCGGCGATGACGCCGGTGCCGTCGGAGGCCGGCTGCATGTACACGCGCGTGGCTCCATGCGTTCCTGTGACCGCGTAATGCAGCGAATCGTTTCGCAGCGCGACGTTGATGAGGTTCTTGCGCGCGGCGGTCATCGCCTTGGAAATCGCGACCGGAACCTCACGCGCCTTGCCGAAGCCATAGCCCACGCGGCCGGTCCCATCGCCCACCACGGTGAGCGCGGTGAAGCCGAACTGCCGGCCGCCTTTGACGACCTTCGCGGTGCGATTGACGGCGACGAGTTTCTCTACGAACTCGTCCGCCGACTGGCCCTTTTCTGGTCTCGCCATGTGTGTGTTACCTGCCTAGAACTCGAGACCCGCCTCGCGGGCCGCATCCGCGAGCGCCTTCACGCGCCCGTGGAACTGGAAGCCGGAGCGGTCGAAGGCGACCTTGCTCACCCCCGCGGCCTTGGCTCGCGTGGCGATCGCCCGTCCCACCGCCTTGGCGGCCTCGACGTTGCCGGTATTCTTCAGGCCCTGGCGCACCGCTTCCTGCAAGGTGGAGGCCACGGCAATGACCTTCGCGCCCACCGGGTCCGTGACCTGCGCGTAAATGTGCCGCGGCGTACGGTGCACGCTGAGACGCGCCATCGCCAGAGCGCGGATGTGCGCGCGCGCCTTGACGGCGCGTCGCAGCCGGCGCTGCTTCTTGGTGATGATCACTTCTTCTTGCCCTCTTTCAGGGTAATCTGCTCGTTCGCGTAGCGCACGCCCTTGCCCTTGTAGGGCTCGGGCGGACGAATGCCGCGGATCTCGGCGGCCACCTGGCCGACTTTCTGCCGGTCGATGCCCTTCACCACGATCTCGGTCTGGCTCGGAGTCTCGATGTTGATCCCTTCCGGGATCGCGACGTTCACCGGATGCGAGAAGCCGAGTGTCAGGTTCAGGTTCTTGCCCTGCACCTGGGCACGAAAGCCCACGCCCACCAGCTCGAGCTTCTTCTCGTAGCCGCGCGTGACGCCGCGCACCATGTTGGCGAGGTGTGCGCGGGTGGCGCCGGCGCGCGTGCGCGCCAGTTCCGCCTCCGAGTAGCTGATCTGCAGTTTCTTCTCCGTCTGCACCACCGATACGCCGCTGGTGAGCGACAGGCTGAGCGAGCCCTTGGCGCCCTTGATGGTCACCGCGTCCGCGGCGATGGTCGCGGTCACACCCGCAGGCAAGTCGACCGGAGCTTTGGCGATTCTCGACATGATGGCTGCTCTTGAGTCAGGGCGCGGCTGTCAGGCGACGATGCACAGGACCTCGCCCCCCTGTCCGATCGAGCGCGCCTGCTTGTCGGTCATCACACCCTTGGGCGTGGAGACGATCACCGTGCCCATGCCGCCCAGGACCTTCGGCAGCTGATCCTTGCCGCGGTAGATGCGCAGCCCGGGGCGGCTGACGCGCTCCAGGCGATCGATCACCGGCCGGCCTTCGAAATATTTCAGCCCGATGGTGAGCCGCGGCTTGCCGGCGTCGGCGTCGAGGCGGAAGTCGGCGATGTAGCCCTCGTCCTTCAGCACCTTGACGATGGCGGTCTTCAGGCGCGAGGACGCGAGCTGCACTTCGCTCTTGCCCGCGGTCTGGCCGTTGCGGATGCGCGTCAACAGATCGGCAATGGGGTCGGTCATGCTCATGCGGCGCCCCTCACCAGCTCGCCTTGGCGAGACCGGGAATCTCACCACGACTGGCGACCTCGCGGATCTTCACCCTCGAGAGGCCGAACTTGCGGTACACGCCGCGCGAGCGGCCGGTGATGGCGCAACGGTTGCGCTGCCGCGAGGCACTGGCATCGCGCGGTTGCGTCTGCAGCTGCGCCTGTGCGGCCACGCGCTGCTCGGGCGAGCTGTTGGGGCTGCGGATCAGCTCCTTGAGCTTGGCGCGCTTCGCTGCGTACTTTTTCACGATCCCGGCGCGACGCTTCTCGCGCTCGACCATGCTCGTCTTCGCCATAGACTTTTGGGTTCCTGTTACTTCCGAAACGGGAAGCTGAATGCCTCGAGCAACGCTCGGCCGTGACGGTCATCTCTTGCCGTCGTAGTGATGGTGATGTCCATGCCCCGGACCTGATCGACCTGGTCGTACTGGATTTCGGGGAAAATGATCTGCTCCTTCACGCCCAGCGTGTAGTTGCCCTGGCCGTCGAAGGCGCGCGGCGACACGCCGCGGAAGTCGCGGATGCGCGGCATCGCAATGTTGATGAGGCGGTCGAGGAACTCGTACATGCGAGTCCCGCGCAGCGTCACCTTGGCGCCCACGGCCAACCCGGCGCGGAGCTTGAACGACGCGATCGCCTTGCGCGACTTGGTGATCAGCGGCTTCTGCCCGGTGATCTTGGTGAGATCGGCGAGAGCTGCGTCCATCACCTTCTTGTCGGCGACCGCCTCGCCCACGCCCATGTTGACCGTGATCTTGCGGATGCGCGGCACCTGCATCACGTTGTCGAGCTTCAGCTCCGCGCGCAGGCGCGGAACGACCTGCTCGCGGTAGTACTGGTGCAGCCGCGCCGGGCCGGATGGCCGCCGGGGAGCCGCGCGCTCGGCCTTCGCGTCAGGCTGCTTGCCGGCGGCCGTGTCAGCCTGCTTGTCGGCCGGCTTCTGCTTGCCGGCCGGCTTCTGCTTGCCCCGTTGTTTTTCGCCTTCCTTGCCTGCAACGACTTCAGACATCGAGCATCTCTCCGTTCGACTTGAAGAACCGCACGCGCTTGCCGTCGGCGAGCGTCTTGATCCCGATGCGATCACCCTTCTTGGCACCCGGGTTCCAGATGGCAACCTTCGACAGCGGCAGCGGCATCTCCTTCTCGATGATGCCGCCCTGCTTGCCAGCCTGCGGGTTGGGCTTCTGGTGCTTCTTCACCATGTTCACGCTCTCCACCACCACGCGGCCGTCGCCGAGCACCTGGATCACCGCGCCGCGCCGGCCCTTGTTACGCCCCGACCGCACCACCACCTGATCGCCCTTGCGGATCTTCTTCATCACAGCACTTCGGGGGCCAGGGAGATGATCTTCATGAACTGCTGGTTGCGCAGCTCGCGCGTCACCGGGCCGAAGATGCGGGTGCCGATGGGCTCGAGCTTGTTGGTAAGCAGCACCGCCGCGTTGCCGTCGAAGCGGATCAGCGAGCCATCCGGACGGCGCACGCCGCGCGTGGTGCGCACCACCACCGCGTCGTACACCTCGCCCTTCTTGACCTTGCCACGTGGAATAGCGTCCTTGACGCTCACCTTGATGACGTCGCCCACGTTGGCGTAACGGCGGCGCGTGCCGCCCAGCACCTTGATGCACATCAGGGTGCGCGCGCCGCTGTTGTCAGCGGCATTCAGCATTGTGCGCATCTGGATCATGATTGGAACCTGCCTTCGCCCGTCTCGAGCGCTTTCAGCGCCGCACGGCCTTTTCCACGACCTCGAGCAGCCGCCACGACTTGCGCCGCGACATGGGGCGGCACGGGGTGATGGTCACCACGTCGCCCTCCTTCGAGGTGCCGCTCTCGTCGTGCGCGAGTAGCTTGGTCGTACGGCGGATGTACTTGCCGTAGGTCGGATGCTTCACCAGCCGCTCGATCTCGACGGCGATCGTCTTGTGCATCTTGTCACTCACCACGCGCCCGGTCAGCGTGCGTGCACCCTTCGCTTCCGGGGGCCGGCGCTGCTGCGCCCCGGGATCCTGCACCTGGGCTTCCTGCACCTGGGCTTCCTGCGCCTGCGTTTCCTGCACCCGGGCTTCCTGCACCTGGCCTTCCTGCGCCTGCGTTTCCTGCACCTGGGTTTCCGGCACTTTGGCCTTTCGTGCGCTCACGTCTGCTTGCCTCCGCGGCTTGCCGCCTGCGTCTCGCGCTGCACGGTCTTCAGGCGCGCGATGTTGCGCCGCACTTTGCCGAACTGATCGGGCTTGGGCGCCTGCCCGGTGGCGCGCTGCATTCGCAGGGCAAACTGCTCCTTGCGCAGCTTGACGAGCTCATCGGCGAGCTCGGCCGGGGATTTGCTGCGTAGCTCCTTGGCTTCCATCTAGCGAACCTGCCGTTTCACGAATGAGGTGGACACCGACAGCTTCGAGCCTGCGAGCCGGAACGCCTCGCGGGCCGTCACCTCGTCCACACCCTCCATCTCGAACAACACCTTGCCGGGCTGCACGCGGGCTACGTAGTACTCGATGTTGCCCTTGCCGCTGCCCATGCGGACCTCGAGCGGCTTCTTGCTGATCGGGACGTCCGGAAACACGCGGATCCAGATCTGTCCGCCGCGTTTCACGTAGCGCGCCATGGCACGGCGCGCCGCCTCGATCTCGCGCGCGGTCATGCGCGCGCGGCTGGTCGCCTTCAGGCCGAACTCGCCGAAGGACACGTTGCTGCCGCGCTGTGCCAGGCCCGCGTTGCGGCCCTTGAACTGCTTGCGATACTTGGTGCGTTTGGGCTGCAGCATTCTCTCAAGCCATCAGGTCAGACCGTGGCGCGACTTCGGGCGCCGGCGGCGTTACCGGCGGCGGCGCGGCGGGGGCCAGCGGCGTGCTCGGCGCGGCGGCGGCCTCGCCTTCGGCCGCCTGCTGCGCGAGCTCGCTCTTGTCGAACACCTCGCCCTTGAATATCCACACCTTGACGCCGATGACGCCGTAGGTGGTGTGCGCTTCCGACAGACCGTAATCGATGTCGGCGCGGAAGGTGTGTAGCGGAATGCGCCCCTCGCGATACCACTCGGTGCGGGCGATTTCCGAGCCGTTGAGGCGTCCGGAGACGCGCACCTTCACGCCCAGCGCGCCGCTGCGCATGGTGCTCATGACCGCGCGCTTCATGGCGCGGCGGAACATCACGCGCTTCTCGATCTGCTGCGCGATGCTGTCGCCGACCAGTTGCGCATCGAGCTCGGGCTTTCTGATCTCGGCGATGTTCAGGCGCACGTCATTCATCGGCATGCCGAGGAGCGCCGCAGTCTCCTGGCGCAGCTTCTCGATGTCCTCGCCCTTCTTGCCGATGACGATGCCGGGACGCGCGGTCTGGATGGTGATGTTGACCTTCTTGGCGGCGCGTTCGATCAGAATACGGCTCACCGAGGCCTCGGCGAGCCTGCGCTTGAGGAACTCGCGCACCCGGAAGTCGGTATTCACGTGCACCGGGAACTGTCGCTTGCCGGCATACCAGCGCGAGGTCCAGTCGCGGGTGATCCCCAGCCGTATCCCCAACGGATTGACCTTCTGACCCATGGGTTAATCCTTCTTGCCGTCGCTGACGCCGACGGTGATGTGACTGTTGCGCTTGATGACGCGTGCGCCACGCCCCTTGGCGCGGGCGGCGAACCGCTTGAGCTGCGGGGCCGCGTCCACGTGGATGAGCGCCACTTTCAGCTCGTCGATGTCGGCGCCGTGATTGTGCTCGGCGTTGGCGACCGCGGACTCGAGTACCTTGCGCACCAGCCGCGCGCCCTTCTTCGGCATGTAGCGCAGCGTCGCGATCGCATTGCCGACCGGCTTGCCCCGCACCACCTCGGCGACCAGCCGGCACTTCTGCGGGGAAATGCGCGCGTAGCGCAGCTTGGAGGTCACTTGCATCGTGTTTCTGCGGCCGCCTCAGGTGGCGGGGGCGGCAGCCTCCACCTTGCGATCCCCCGAGTGCGCCTTGAAGGTGCGCGTCGGGGCGAACTCGCCCAGCTTGTGTCCCACCATGTTCTCCGTGATCAGCACCGGAACGTGCTGGCGGCCGTTGTGCACGGCGATGGTCAGACCCACCATCTCGGGCACCACGGTGGAGCGGCGCGACCAGGTCTTGATCGGCTTGCGGTCGTTCCTCGCGGAAGCCACCTGCACCTTCCTGGCCAGGTGCAGATCAACGAACGGGCCCTTCTTCAACGAACGTGGCATGTGGCGCTCCCAATCAGCGGATGCGGTTCTGGCGGCGCTGGACGATCATGTTGTCGGTGCGCTTGTTGTGACGGGTCTTCAGTCCCTTGGCGTTCTGGCCCCACGGCGACACCGGGTGCGGGTTGCCCTGGCCGGACTTGCCCTCGCCGCCACCGTGCGGGTGATCGACCGGGTTCATGGCCAGCCCGCGCACCGTCGGGCGTATGCCCTTCCAGCGCTTGGCGCCGGCCTTGCCGTAGCTGCGCAGGTTGTGCTCGTCGTTCCCCACTTCACCGATGGTGGCGCGGCAGTCGATGTGCACCTTGCGGGTCTCGCCGGACTTGAGGCGCAGGTATGCATAGATGCCCTCGCGCGAAGTGAAGGACACGGAACTGCCGGCGCTGCGCGCCAGCTGCCCGCCGCGCCCGGGCTTCATCTCGACGTTGTGGATGATCGAGCCGACCGGAACGTGCCGCAGCGTCATGGCGTTGCCCGACTTGATCGGGGCGTCGGCGCCGGAGCGCACTTCATCGCCCGCCTTCACGCCCTTGGGCGCGAGGATGTAGCGCCGTTCGCCGTCGGCGTAGCGGATGAGCGCGATGTGGCTGGTGCGGTTCGGATCGTACTCCACGCGCTCCACCACCCCGGAGATGCCGTCCTTGTCGCGCTTGAAGTCGATGACGCGGTACTTCTGCCGCGAGCCACCGCCGTGGTGGCGCGTGGTGATGCGGCCGAAGTGGTTGCGCGCGCCGGTCTTGCTCTGCGCCGCGGTCAATGGCAGGTGCGGTCCGCCCTTGTGCAGGTGCGAGCGGTCGATCTTCACCACCGCGCGCGTGCCGGGCGTTCTGGGCTTGTACTTGATGAGGGCCATATGCGGGGTCCTGTCAGGCCTTGGCGCGGGCTTCGTAGTCGATCGTCTGCCCGCTGACCAGGCTCACGTACGCCTTCTTCCAGTCCTGGGTGCGGCCGGCGATCTTGCCGAAGCGGCGCACCTTGCCCGGCTCGTTGACGACCTGCACGCCCGCCACCTTGACGTCGAACATGAGCTCGACCGCTTTACGGATATCGGTCTTGGTCGCATCCCGGCGCACACGGAAGGTGTACTGGTTGTGGTTCTGCATCGCGAGCGAGGTCTTCTCGGTGACGTGCGGGGCGATCAGAATGCTCATCAGCTGCTCGCGGTTCATATCATGGCCCCCGGAATCACTGCAGGCGCTCCTCGATCAGCTTCACCGCGCCCACCGTCATCAGCACCTTGTCGTAGGCTGCGAGCGACAACGGATTGAGCGCCGGGACCTCGATGACCTCGACGTGCGGCAGGTTGCGCGCGGCGAGGACGAGCTTCTCATCGCTCGCCTCGACCACGATCAGCACCGAGGGGAGCTCCCAGGCCTTGAGCTGCTGTGCGAGCAGCCTGGTCTTCGGCGCCGCCAGCTGGATGCCGTCGGTAACCAGGAGGCGCTCGGTGCGCGCCAGTTCCGAGAGCATCGAGCGGATCGCGCCGCGGTACATCTTGCGATTCACCTTCTGCGTGAAGTCGCGCGGCTTGGCGGCGAAGGTCTTGCCGCCGCCGACCCAGATCGGCGAGCGGTTGGAGCCGGCGCGCGCCTGCCCCGTGCCCTTCTGCGCGTAGGGCTTGCGGCCGCCGCCGCGCACTTCGGCACGCGACTTCTGTGCCTTGGTACCGGCGCGCCCCGCGGCCTGATACGCGGTGATCACCTGGTGGACCAGCGCCTCGTTGAACTTGGTCCCGAAGGCGGCTTCCGACACCTGCAGCGCGCCCGAGCCATTGACCAACTTCAGTTGCATGGCTTATTTCTTTCCCGCCTTGGCCGGGTCTTTCGACGGTGCGGCTCCCGTCTTGGTCGGCGTCACGATCTTGCGGGTCGCGCGGCGCGCCGCCTTCAGCGACGGGCGCACGATCACCTGCCCGCCCTCGGCTCCCGGTACCGCGCCGCGGATCAGGAGCAGGTTGCGCTCCAGGTCGACCTGCACCACGCGCAGGTTCTCGGTGGTGCGCCGTACGACGCCCATGTGACCGGACATGCGCCGGCCCTTGAACACGCGGCCCGGAGTCTGGCGCTGGCCGATGGACCCGGGTGCGCGATGCGACAGCGAGTTGCCGTGCGACGCCATACCGCCGGCGAAGTTGTGACGTTTCATCGTGCCCGCGAAGCCCTTGCCGATGGTCGTGCCGGTGACATCCACCGCTTCGCCTTCCTTGAAGAGGTCGGCCTTGATCTCGGCCCCGGCTTTGAGCTCGGTCTTGTCGGCGCCGGTGAGTCGGAACTCCACCAGCGCCTTGCCCGGAGCAACATTCGCACGTGCGTAGTGGCCCGCCACGGCCTTGGAATACAGCTGCGGGCGGCGCATGCCGTAGGTGACCTGCACGGCGCGGTACCCGTCCTTGTCCTGCGCCTTGACCTGCGTGACGCGGTTTGGCAAAACCTCGATTACCGTGACCGGCACTGTCTCGCCGGCGTCGGTAAACACGCGCGTCATGCCGGCCTTGCGGCCGACGAGTCCGATAGCCATCTCTTCCTCTCACGGCCTCAAGCGCACCGCCGGGCGCCCGAGGCACGCTGGCGTCTGGCTAAGTCATTGACACAACAGGAGATTTCGCGCTCGAAGCCGCTGAGGCTGCGCTCATCTCGAGTGGTCTTGGAGCCCAAGCCCTGAAGGGCCGGCTCCAACCTCGCCCGACGCCGCTTACGCGACCGCCCGCGGGGAGTCCCGGGGGCCAAAAGGGCGCGCAGTATAGGCGCGCCCGAGCCTTCAATCAACCTCAGGGTTGCCGGGTCAGGAAGCATACCAACCATGACGGCCACTCCCTCGCGTTACACTCACCTGCAACCGTGACGGAAGAAGCGCGCGCAGCTCAGGGGCAGAGAATTCCATGCACCGACAGGGTCCAAGGTACGCGCTGGCGCTGCTCGGTACCCTCCTGGGATCGGGCGCGCACGCCGACTTCCCGGCGGCAATGAAGGAATTCAACGCCGGCCACTACGAGGCAGCCCGTTCGGAGTTCCTGGTGCTCGCCGAGCTCGGCGACGTCGCCTCGCAGTTCAACCTCGGCACGATGGCGATGCAGGGCCAGGGCGGTCCGAAGGATCTCCCGACCGCCGTGGGTTGGCTGACGGCGGCTGCGGAGAACGGCAGCCAGCGTCTCACCCCGGAGAAACTTGCCGATATGCGTTCGAAGCTCACGGACGAGCAGCGCAGGATCGCGGATGACATTGTCAGCCGCTACGGCCGGGACGGTCTGCTCAAGAGCGTACTGCCGGTGCCGGAGTTTCGCGAACATTGCAAGGATCTCACCCCTCCGCGTGTCCTTCAGGCGCCTCCGGGGCACTACCCGTCCGACGCCCGGTACGCGCATCAGAACGGCTTCGTGATCGTGCAGCTGACCATCGGAATCGACGGTGTTGCGCGTGACCCGGAGGTTCTGATGTCAGTCCCAGGTGCTGAATTCTCGGCTGCGGCCGTCGAGCAATGGCTGCACGCCCGGTTTGAGCCCGCCGAGCAGGGCGGGCTGCCGGTCGAGGCAAAGGAAACCGTCAAGACCGCATTCAACATGGAGGGCGGAGGAGTTCTGTGGGATGTGGGAGCCCTGAAGCGCATCCGCGAGACGGCCCTCACCGGAGACCCCGGTGCCCAGTATCAGATAGGGCTTGCCGCCACGCTCGACCCTTCGCTGGGAATTCCACGGACGCAGGCTCATGCACTGCTCGTTTCGGCCGCGCAGGGTGGACAGCGTCAGGCGCAATACTGGGCGGCGAACCGCTTCATGAGTGCCGGAAGGTGCAGCGCGGTCAGCAAGAAGCTCACCTGGTTGCGCGCAGCCGCAGCCGCGGGCGAGGGCGCGGCGCAGCTCGCTCTCGCAACTGACCTGCTGTCGGGACAGCACTCTGCCGAACAAGTGGCCGAGGCTCGCTCACTCCTCGAGCAGGCCGCACAGGCGGACAGCTTCTATGTCAGAAAGCACGTGACCGCACTGATGGCGGCCTCCCCGCTGGAGCAAATCCGCGACCCGGCCACCGCACTAGCCGTGGCGAACAAATTGAGCAAGGACCCGATCCAGTCCGACCCGCAGATGTTCGAGGCACTTGCCGCCGCCGACGCCGTCAACGGGAAATTCTCGTCAGCCGGCACCAAGCAGTGGACGGCCGTCAAACGCGCAAAGGAACTGCATTGGAATACCAGCCTGATGGAGGAGCGGCTCGAGAGCTATCGCAACTCGAAGCCCTGGGTCGGGGACCTGTTCAGTCTGCCGCCGGTTCAGGGCGGATCGTCCGGGCCGGCCGCAAAGGCCCGCCTGGGGCGCGACTTCTAATTCAGCTTGATCTGCACGTCCACGCCCGCCGGAAGCTCGAGTTTCATGAGGGCGTCCACCGTCTTGTCGGTGGGGTTCATGATGTCCATGAGGCGCTTGTGTGTGCGCAGCTCGAACTGATCGCGGGCGTCCTTGTCGGCGTGCGGGGAGACGAGCACCGTGAAGCGCTCCATCTTGGTTGGCAGCGGTACCGGTCCCTTGACTGTGGCTCCGGTGCGCTTGGCGGTCTCGACGATCTCGCGCGCGGAAGAGTCGATCAGGCGATGGTCGAACGCCTTCAGGCGGATACGGATGTTCTGATTGGCCATTGTGTCCTACTTCAGGATCTTGGTCACGACGCCTGCGCCGACGGTCTTGCCGCCCTCGCGGATCGCAAAACGCAGCCCATCCTCCATGGCGATCGGGCTGATCAGCTCGATCGTCATCTTGATGTTGTCCCCGGGCATCACCATCTCCACCCCCGCGGGCAGCTCGATCGTGCCGGTCACGTCCGTGGTGCGAAAATAAAACTGCGGCCGGTAGCCCTTGAAAAACGGCGTATGCCGCCCGCCCTCCTCCTTGGCCAGCACGTACACCTCGCACTCAAAGTGCGTGTGCGGGGTGATGCTGCCGGGCTTGGCCAGCACCTGACCGCGCTCGACTTCCTCGCGCTTGGTGCCCCGCAGCAGCACCCCCACGTTATCCCCCGCCTGCCCCTCGTCCAGGAGCTTGC